>CP070804.1:0-2700 GCA_020343635.1 Candidatus Aenigmatarchaeota archaeon
AGATGGTGCATTCTCTGAAAAGATAATTAGCTGACTTCTATTCCAGGCTTACCGGGCATGGCATGCATAGCCTTGGAGGATTTTGATTTCTCAGCCCTCTCCACTGTTACGGTGCATCCGAACTCCTCGGACAGCATACCCTTTACCTCCTGAAGGAGCGCATATTCCCCCCTCTGACCCAAGAGCACCTCGGGTATCTTGTCGGGATTCTTTGCCAGTGCCGGAACCAGTCTGCTTATGTCCTTTCCATAAGGTCTCAGCTTGGCGTCGCGCATGACGGATTTGATTATCTCCCCGATATTCCTGGTCTTCTCCATTTCCTTCTTCAGCTTCTTCAGGAAGCCGTACTTCCATTCCGGGGAAACTATAAGTGATATCTTACCGGGCTTCATCCTGGAAAGCCTTATTACCTGCTCTATGTCGGCGGTGAGCTGGTTTATCATGGCTTCCATCGCGTCAGCGGACTTGTCAGCTTTCCCTGCCTTGGGCCACTCAGACGCGGAAACGAGACCCTTCTTTCCAATCTTCTCCCACATCTCTTCAGCCAGGTGAGGCGCGAAAGGGGATATCAGCTGCACCAGGGTCTTGACGGATTCGCCGAACAGCTTGCCGTTGACATCACCCTTGGCGTACTCGCTGAGATGATTCACGAATTCCATTATGCTGCCTACAGCGAGGTTGAACTGGAACCCCTCTATCTGCTCTGTCACACCCTTGACAGTTGATGCAAGCCTGGCTTCCAGTATCCTGTCACCGACTTTGCCGGCTTCATAGCGCCCGAAATCCATCTTTTTGGTGTTGTCCGAGACGAGCCTGAACAGTCTTGAAAGGAACCTGTGCGCTCCCTGCACACCCTTGTCGGTCCACTCGAGCTGGCTCTCGGGACTCGCCACGAAAAGCAGGAACACCCTTGCCGTATCTATGCCGTACTTCTTTGACATCTCCTCCTGGGTTACGACATTGCCGTAGGACTTGCTCATCTTGTGCCCGTCCTTGTAGACTATGCCCTGGTTGAACAGCTTGTGGAAAGGCTCATTGAAGTTCACGAGACCGATATCCTTCATTACCATTGTGAAGAATCTCGCGTACATAAGGTGCATTACGGCATGTTCGACACCGCCTATGTACTGGTCCACCGGCATCCAGTACTTCACGGCCTTGTCATCAAACATCTTCTTTGATTTCGGCGAGCAGTACCTCAGGAAGTACCAGCTGGAGTCGAAGAACGTGTCCATGGTGTCGGTCTCCCTCTTGCCCTTGCCCTTGCACTTAGGGCACTTCGTGTTCACGAACTTCTCAGAAGCTGCAAGGGGGTTGCCCTCACCTGTGAACTTGACGTCCGTTGGAAGTATGACAGGCAAGTCCTTTTCCGGGACCGGCTGCATCCCGCATCTGTCGCAGTAGATTATCGGAATCGGGGTTCCCCAGTACCTCTGCCTCGACACCCCCCAGTCCCTGAGGCGGTAACGGAGGGTCCTTCTTCCCCACTTCTTCTTTTCGATATGCTCCATTATCTTCTTGATGGCCCTGTGTGTATCCAGTCCGTTCAGGAACCCGGAATTTATCGCGGTGCCTTCTCCTTCGAATACCTGCTCCTTTCTTTTTATCTCAGACCTGTCCCCGTCAGGTCCGACAATCACTCTTACGACAGGAAGGTCGAATTCCTTTGCAAATTCAAAATCCCTCATGTCATGACCGGGAACACCTACAACGGCCCCTGTCCCCACGCTCATCATAACGAAGTCGGTAACCCAGATCGGCATCTTCTTCTTAGTCAAGGGGTTCACGCAGTAAAGTCCAGTAAAGACCCCTGTCTTCTTTCTGCCTTCCTCGATTCTCTCTTCCTCAGTCTTCATCTTCGATACTTCAATGTAATCATCCACGGCTTTTCTGTACCCCTTCGGCACAATCCCTTCCTCTCTTGAAAGCACAGGATGCTCCGGAGCCATCACTATGAATGTCGCACCGTAATTCGTATCCGGCCTTGTGGTAGAAACCGTGATCTTCCGGCCCAGCCCATAGATTTCATAATCGATATCGATCCACTCCTTCCTGCCTATCCAGTTGTGCTGCATCTTCTTGACATTCTCGGGCCAGTCGATCTTCTTCAGTCCTGCCAAAAGCCTGTCAGCGTATTTCGTTGTGGCAAGGAACCACTGCTCAAGCTCCTTTTCCAGCACGACGCTCTCGCATCTCCAGCATCTCCCGGCCTCAACCTGCTCGTTTGCGAGAACGGTCTCGCACTTGGGACACCAGTTGACAGGGGCTTCCTTCTTGTATGCGAGGCCCCTCTTGTACATCTGCAAGAAAAACCACTGGTTCCATCTGTAGTAGTCAGGGGAGCATGTCGCAATCTCGCGGGTCCAGTCATATGACAGGCCCAGAGCCTTCTGGTTCTTCTTTATCCCCTGAATAGCATTTTCGGTATACTTCTTCGGATGTGTCTTCTCACTGATTGCCGCATTCTCTGCCGGCAGTCCGAAGGCGTCATAACCCATGGGATAAAGGATGTTGAAACCCCTCATGCGCTTATACCTCGCAACGCAGTCGCCCATTGCGTAGTTCCTTATGTGACCCATGTGCAGGCCCGCAGCGCTGGGATAAGGGAACATCTCCAGAACGTAATACTTCTTTTTCGGATATTTCCTGACAGCGAAGAGCTTGGCTTTGTCCCATTTCTCCTGCCACTTCTTCTCAATC
>CP070804.1:2800-6830 GCA_020343635.1 Candidatus Aenigmatarchaeota archaeon
GGGCGCATAAACGTCCATTTTGGAAGCCAGCGCACCCAGGAACTTCTGAAGGTCTTTCTTCTCCATCGTGTAGTTGGCTTTTTTCACCATCAGAATCCCAATATAATTTCTTGTAGTCTCTGTGTTATATTTGTTGAAGGAATAGAAACGCTTTTATACATCCTCTCTGAATATAATAGGGTTTTCATGCACGACAGGTCCGTTGCGTACTCTGTATCCGAAGAGGTAAAGCAGAAGCTGGAGGGGAAGAGCCCGAAGAAGATAGAGATAGTGATGAGCGTCGGTTCGCTGAAGTTCCACGATACAACGCAGGTGGATTTCTGGATAAGGGAACTCCTGCAGAAGGAGTTCGGCAGGGAGCTGAAAGTCAGCACGAACATTGGGACAATCGACGCCATTATAAAGTGCGACTGCGGATTCAAGGGAAAGGTATACGATATCCCTGTGGATGAAGACCTTGCGCACAACGGGATATTCGACCTCAAATGCCCGAAGTGCAGCAGCCCTGACGAGTACAACCTGGTCCAGGGCAACGAGATAGTACTGAAGAAGATCAGCTTCTCATAGTTTCTCCTGCTCTTACTCGAAGAAGCCGATAATCCTGCCCAGCTGCCTGAAAGGCTGCATGAGATGATGCCTGTACGCCAGAGCGCCCCAGCTGGCAAATATCGCCAAGGTTATGGTGCCTCCCAGCATCATGTCCATTGCGAGGTTGGCGCTCACGAAAAGCCCGCCGTGCCAGAGATGGTCGACGAAACCGAAGAGCGCACCACCGAACAGCATCACGTTCAGAAGCAGGCTCTTCTGCCCGTGCTTTCCGAGCGCCTTTCTTCCGCCGACACCAAACAATGTCGCGATAAGCGGAACAATATAGCAGACCATAATTACCTCCAATACACTAGATAGATGAACCCATTAATAAAGAGTTTACCCTTATTTTAGAGCATGAACATCCTGTTGGGAATAGGCAATGAAATAAAGGGCGACGACGGCGTTGGCAATGCGATAGCCAGGGAGTTCTCGGCCCCGGGCTGGAAAAGCATACCATGCGAAACCGTTCCTGAGAATTTCACTGCTGTGGTAAAGAGGGAGAAGCCGGAACTGCTCGTAATGGTCGATGCCACAGACATGGGCCTGGAACCCGGTGAGATGCGCTTAATATCCAAAGACAGGCTTAACACAGAGTCACATGGCACCCACAGCCTCCCTCTCAGGCATTTCGTTACCCATCTCGGAAATCATGCAAAAAGGATTATCTTCATGGGCATACAGCCCAAGAATTTGGACATAGCAGAAGGGCTTTCCCCGGAAGTAACAAAAGCCAAGGAACGCGTTCTTGGGATGCTTAAAAAAGCGGACTTTTCAGGGGTAAAGCATCTTTAGCTTTCACGGTCATGCCCTGTTGCTGATTACGCTGAAGAATCCGACTATAGCCGTCGGCGGGTTCCTCTTCACGCTTCCCATACCTCTCGTGCAGCCGTAGAAGCAGGGCGTCCTAGTATAACAGCGTTCGATCGGGCAGCGCGCCCTCTTCTTGAAATCCTTCCACTCCCTGCTGATGTCCTGCTTCTTCAGGTCGTAGAACGGAGGAAGCTCCAGGCAGGGCGTGAGCATACCTTCTGACGTTACCCTGAAGGAGTCTATGAAAGCATCGCACGGGCCGACGTCCTCCCCGCGCATGTATCTGATGTTGTCGCTTATGAAAGGCCTGTACAGCCTGGGCATCCGCTCTTTCAGCTTCTCGATCTCGGCTATTATCTTCTCGACCTTCCTGCTGTTCTTAAGGGACAGCGACCTGTCACCTGCAGAGGCGTAGTTCTTCACGTCGTTGTATGTGTTGAAGGAGAAGTCCAGACCTAGATCATGGATGAGCTTCCTTAAGTCTTCCAGCTCAGTGTAGTTGATGCTCGTCACCGTGGCATGGACACCACCCTCGAGAGACCTGCACTCTGCCAGTGATCTGATGTTCTTCAGAACCGCATCCAGCCTGTCGACCCCCCTTATCTTCTCGTACTTCTTCCTGTCCAGCGTATCAAGGCTTATCGTTACCTTTATCCTTCCCCTGATGTTCATGTCATCGAGTTTCGAGATCATATTTTCGGACATGAGTATGCCGTTCGAAATCACATTGACGTGGAAACCCATGCTTACAAGCATGTCCGTGACCTCCAGGAAGTTACTGTGAACCAGCGGCTCCCCGCCCTGAAGGAATATCGTATGTATGCCAAACCTCTTGAGATCAGTAAATACCTTTTCTATCTCCTTCAGGTTCATCTCCTTCTCCCTGCGCTTCCATATACTGCAAAAGGCGCATCTGGAGTTGCATCTGGTGGTGAGGTCGTATACGCAGAGCGTGGGTCTTCCGGTAAGCAGGTTAAGAAAGCTCCTTATCATCTCTCATTATTGCACCGAAGATGTTTAATGCTTTTCGCTCGAGTATTGACGGACTTACTTCCTCTTGTAGTCCGCCAGCAGGAACTCCGGGGTGAACTCCAGCGCCCTCACCGGGCATATCTTTACGCATTCCCCGCAGAACGTGCAGCGGAACACGTGATAGGTGATCTTCTTTGTACTCGGCTGGAACACGACGGCTTCCGCCGGGCACACCTTCGTGCAGAGCTGGCAGCCTATGCACCTGTCCCTGTGGTACATTATCTTTCCCCTGTAATCCTTTTCAACGGGCACAGGAGGGTTCAGCTCCTTCTCCCCCTTCTCCACTTCACCGAGCAGCTTTGTGACTGAATCAGGCGCGTGCTTCACCGGGAACTTGTTGGTGAAGGCCCTTTTGAAAAGCTGCTTCAGCAGCACTATCTGCATCGTTAACATCAGAACACCTTAAGCAATACATCCACCCCTATCAGCAGAAGACCTATGAGCGCTACAAGGGTCGTGTACCCCCAGTAGGCCTTGACCACCTGGGTTATCCTGAGCCTGGGGACGGCAACGCGTATGAAGGTCGAGCTGAGGAACATCACTATGAAGAGCTTCAGCAGATAGAACAGCGCATTCGCACCATCGGCTGCTATACCTGAGAGTCCAAAGAATCCTGAAATGCCGAAGGGTATGAAGAGAGCTATAACCAGCGAACCCAGTACCACTATCTTTACGGCGTCTGCCAGGTAGAACAGCGCCAAATTCCTCCCTGAGTATTCCGCCAGAAGGCCAGCTGCTATTTCCGTCTCGGCTTCCGCTGTGTCGAATGGAATGACGCCCATTTCTCCTGTGCTGACTATTATCATGACGGCCAGAAGCAGCGCCAGGCCCAGCGTGCCAATGATTCCTGCCGTGGTCCATACAGGAGCGAAAGATAAGGTCCCCAGCGAGAATGCTGCAAGCCCGGGGACAGCGCCTGAAACCAACCATGCAAGGGATACAACTGTTATCGCCAGCGGAACCTCGTAGCTGATCATGTTTACCATCTCCCTCTGCGCCCCGACGGTCGCGTAGCGGGACCCCGAAGAGAAACCGCCTATCACCAGCGCGAGCGAGGGGACGATGAGCAGGTATATTATGAGTATGAGGTCACCGTGTCCCTCGAGGATGGCAGGAAAGCCGAGTACAGGTACATACATGAAGAGTATCAGCGAAGAAGCCAGCGCGAGGACAGGCATCATGTTGAACAGCCAGGGAATGGCCGCCTTCGGGACTATGTTCTCCTTGAACATCAGCTTCTTGATGTCCCTGAAAGGCTGCGAGATCGGGGGGCCTATCCTGGACTGCATCTGGGCAGCAAGCCTCCTGTCGATGCCCTTGTACAGCAGTCCAAGGACTATAGCAAGCACTGCCATGGGAATCACCATCAAAACCTGGGCTAGGGTAAAGTCTATCATTTGAGAATCCTCCTCAGCTGTTTCGTCTTCTCAACGGAAAGTCTGTGAAGCTGTTCGCGAGTGTACATGGTCTCGTTGCCGTCAGCCTTGACGACCCTGTTGGTGCATGACATGCACGGGTCTATGGACGCCGCTACTATGGGTATGTCGGCTATCTGCTCTCCCATGAGCAACGGTATCCAGGCAAGCAGGTTGTTGTA
>CP070804.1:6930-29578 GCA_020343635.1 Candidatus Aenigmatarchaeota archaeon
AGGCGAGCACACCGTGATATATGCACGGTCTTATGAGTGTGTTTGTTAAACGCAGTCGCTCGAGAGAGACCGATAGGTCGGGAGTTCAAATCACTTCCACGACCCTTCGTGGAAGGGTGAAACTCTCCCCCTCGGGACTTATTTTTTGACGTCGATTGATATCATTTCATGGCGAACAAAGATTACCACCGCTCTCCGCGGGGTGCCTTCTCCAGTGAAATGTTGTATGCGTTCCCGTCAGTGGTTATCCTGATGGTCCCGTTCCACTGGGTGTCGAAGTGCGAGGAGTCCGTATTCATTACATACTCGTTTATGTCCCTGTTTTCTATGTAAACTGGGGGCTCATATTGAGATGATGAATAGGATGTGGTCACTATGACGTCCGGCGAGACCGCCTGCAGAAATTCCGGTTTTGAAGACGTTTCAAGGCCATGGTGACCTGCCTTGAGTATGGTTGAATCTATTTCAGCTTCACTGCTAATAATGCCATACTCGCAGAAAGCCTCACAATCTCCCATGAAGAGGAAGGAGACGTTGCCGTATTCGAGTCTGGTTACAAGGGACAAGTCATTGGAAAAAATGGGTATAGCACCGGTATCGGGCGGTGGCCAAAGAACATCCAGCTTTGCTCCCCCGATGTCGATCGAGTCCCCGGCCTTGAGGACCTGTACATTCACCAGACCTATCTTAGCCATGCGAGAAGACAGGTGTGCTTCCGCACCTTTGTTGCCGTAAAGTTTTTTCAGCCTGAAATCCTCATCAGACATTATCCATTCTATGCCAGGCATGTGGTCGCTGTGCGGATGGGTAGCTATTGCATGATCTATAACCGTAATATTCTTCGATTTCAGGTAGTTGTGCGCGTGCGCCTCGCTCCCGCCATCTATCAGCACTTTCTGCCCTTCAGGCGATTCAATAAGTATGGAATCACCATGGACCGCTATGAAATTGACCCTGAGACCCTCGTAAGGTTCATCGCCTCCAGTCTGTAATGGAACATCGCCAACCTCCTGGACGCACCCGCTGATGAGAATAAAAAGGATTAAGATAATGAAGAGCTTCTTCATATTAATATTTCGGCCAATCGCGTATAAAAAATACAAATTCACGGTGAAAGGTATCTTTCGCCGTTCATGAAGACCATTCCATTATCGTCTTGGTTATGCCTCCTCCACGGCTTCACATGGGAGGGTTTAGCTTTTTTATCCAAGGGAGAGAAATATTAATTGATGAATGGATTGGTTGTTTTGCTGGTTCTGGTTGTGGTTACAGTCGGAACGGTCTCCGTTTACCTTTTATCGAATACGGGGGTGGAAGAGGAAAGTGTGCCGCTTGACTATGAGACACGGGGGAGGGAAAACCCTTACCCGTCCCTTAATTTTACGATCGACTGCTCCCGTCTGGAAAACGAATTCCAGGACGACTGCCGGGAATTCATCCACAACCAGGAAAACCTGGTTTACCCCGAGCTGGAAAGGATAACGGGAATCGACCTCAGGTGGTGTTATGACACCATCAACTACACGATACATCCTGAAAGTTTTCAAAGTTTAGGAGGACTGGAAATGCATGGGTCGTTTTTAGGGAGGAGGAGTACAGCAGAAATACAATATATGGCTCAAGTGTCGGTAGATTCTCGGTGTAAGACTGATGCACATGAACTGGTTCATGCATTTGATAATTGTATTGGAGGGATGGGCGGTAATACAGAAGTTACAGCAGTTGCACTAGCAGAAGTTGTGCGAAAAAAATTATGTCCTGGTGAAGGAGGCACGTACAATCTTTCCAGAATTCTGGGATGTATAATACCTCGAATCGCCTTTATTGAAGATCCGAATATTATTGATATACGTCCTTATTATGATTGTTTGGCGGCACAAGCATCTATGATCTATTACGGAGATGAGGAATTTTTCCGAAAGTTCTATGAACGGCTTTTGCAGGAACCCATTAGAGAACTAAAAGATGGTGCTATCATAACCGAGGCCATAATCTACGCGTCCGATAAAATCGATGAGAACGTGACAATACATTGCCTCGATGATTCCGGACAGCCCCTTATGCTTGATTATTAAGCCTTCCGCTTACAAAACGGCTCCCGGCCTCGGTGGAGGCAATGGTTGCTTCTTTCTGAAGCGGAGTGCTGCGGCGAGGATAACGGCAACCAATACCGAGATTATTATTCATGGACACAGGTTTTCATGTCCCTCAGCACAGTACTCAGTTTTGCCACCAACCATGGTCATCCAGACTTCAATGTCCTTAATCTCGTCCGGATCGACTTCCAGCGGATTTTCCGAAAGGATGACAATGTCGGCGAACTTTCCGGCCTCCAGAGTACCGAGTACATCTTCCTGGGATACCGCGTAGGCAGGTTCTATCGTCATAATTCGTAACGCCTCCTCGATGCTTATCTGGTGCTTGGCTACCCAGGGCTCCGGTTTGCAGACCGAACCGTCCTCATTTACGTATTGGCGCGTAACCAGGCCATAGAGGTTTATCATGGGATTTATGTATCCCGAATCCGTTTCAAGGTAGACGTGAACCCCCAGCGGAACCAGTGCATAGCGGTTGGCCGCCCACTGGTAACGTTCGGGACCATAATAATCGATGTAACTCTCCAGGCCGCAGGTCTTGAAGTAACCCCGAAGAGCGGCCAGGATGTCAAGTTCCGCATATCTCTTCAGCAAATCTGGCCCAATAAGGCTGTTGTGCTGGATCTGGTGGCGGTGAAGCTCGTTCGGCTCGCCATCCAGGGCGAACTCAATTGCGTTTATCACGGTATCAATCGCCCTGTCTCCCATTGCATGGAAAGCAGCACGGTATCCCCTATCATGGACTTTCGCAACGATCTGGTTGAGTTCATCTTGGGAAAAGTACAGGTCCCCGTACTCGCTGCGGCAGCTTTCATAAAATGTCTTCGATCTGGCGGTTTCGGGATAGGGTTCTATCAGGGCAGGACAGCCCCTTTCCGGGAGGCCTGCCCCGTCTGCAAATATCTTAACGCCGGGAATGCGAAGCATCCTATCATGGTCGAGAATGGGATCATTTTTCAAATACCAGGAATCCAAATGATACATCACTGCCGGTTTTCCTTCTTCGTCAAAATGGCCGAGATTGTAATTCTCGAAAACGTTTACACGTAAACGCAGCAGTCCGTCCTCCTCGATCTGCAACATTTCTTCGATTTCCATCGGATTTACCCCCATTTCCGCTATTGAAGTGTAACCGTTGCTCAGTGCTATGTCCTGCACTCCATCGAATCTATCTTCAATTAAAGAACTGAAAATCAGATGCTGGTGGCCGTCAATAAAACCGGGTAGGAGAGCCTTTCCCCCAAGATTAATAACCTTTGTCTCGTTCCCTCTCAAGGAGAGGATGTTCTCGTTGCAGTCCGTTGCAAGGATTCTTTTATCCTTTACCGCGACAGCCTGGGTCAGAGAAAAATTGGAATCTATGGTTAAAACCGTCCCGTTGTGAAATATCAAATCCGCTTGCTGTGTCAAATTCTTCATATGAGGGGAACATGGATTGATCTGATATTGCGGCACCTCCACAGTGCGTTCGGAAGTCGGCTCTTCTTGATATTGTTCTTCCTGCTGAACGCAACCGCTGATGAGAATTAACAGAAATACAATTAAAAATAATTTCTTCATATTTATAATCTATCTCTATTAAAGATAAATCATTACAATACAATATTAGGGCGGGATCTGAACTATGACACCCGCATCTCCCCCTCGGGACTTATTTTTTGACGTCGATTGTTGTAATTCATGCAGGCACCTTTTTAACCGCCTCAAGTTAAGTAAGTTTTGGTGGTCTGAGCCAGTCGTGTGGGGTGGTAAAAATGGTCCATGAGTGGAATAAAAGATCGAGTTTCATATCCGAAGATGATGACACCATTCCACCTATCTCATCCGAAGACGTTTACGGAGTTGGATACTACATCAAGGATGCTGAAAGGGAGTACAGAAGGTTTAAAATTTTGAAGCTTGATGTCATCAGAAGAGTGCTTAAACGTGCAAAGGATAGAAATTTTAGATGATCACAGCTTCTTTATTATCTCCTCGGCTTCTGAGAGTTCCTTTATCACGAAGTCCGCCCTCTTTAGCTGCTCTTCAGATACTGTGCTCACGAATCCTATGCATATCATCCCTGCGCTCTTTGCAGATTCCACACCAATAGGGGCATTGTCTATTGCCAGGCATTCCTCGGGCTTCATTCCCAGCTTCTCGGCGCACTTAAGATAGGGTTCTGGGTCCGGCTTGAACTTCTCTGTCTCTTCGCCAGTGAGAACGTAGTCGAAGAGCGCGTAATGCCTTGGCTTTATGTGAAGTTTCACGTACTTCATCGGGCTGCCTGTCACGAGTCCTATCTTGTAGTTGAGTTTCTTGAGCTTGTTTATCAGCTTGACTGCCTCAGGTCTTATCCTGAGGTTCTCTCCCATCTTCATGTATAGATTGCTCTTTCTTTGTACAAACCTTCTGAGCTCGTACTCATCAAGGTTCAGGTCTTTCAGAAGGTCTGCTATTATGTCGGGAGAATGACGCCCTTCTTGAAGGTAGAGATCCATTGGCTCTATCTTGACTTCCCATTTTAGAGCTTTCATCAAGGATTCGTAATGAGTCGGCATGTTGTCTACAAGCGTTCCGTCGAAGTCAAAGAGAACTGCCTTTATCATATTCTATCAATACAGAATCATGTCGGTAACACCTTTATAAATGAAACCGCAATATAATACTTGGCGGCCAAAGTGGAGAGGTTTACCCGTTCCCATTTCGAACACGGAAGTCAAGCTCTCCTACGGTCTGGGCATTACTGGTTTCGGCTGGGAAACCCAGATCGCTGCCAATTCTCATTTCCAAAACCTTTAAAAGGTGTCCTTTTTAAATTATTTCAAGTGCCTCGATGGTGTAGCGGCCGAGCATATGGCCCTGTCACGGCCATGACCCGGGTTCAAAGGCCCGCTTTTCCGGCAGCTGCCGCTTGCACAAAAGCAGGCGCGCAAAAGTGGAAATGCGTGCTGAAAATCCCGGTCGGGGCGCTTTCATTTTATATAATTAATTGACAAAATGTAACCACTGATATTGTTAAGGTGATCTTATGGAGACTGGAATGGAAATGGATGAGTCGTTATTAGCTAACATATTCGCTGATGAAGTGGATATTGGAAAATTCAGAAGTAGATATGAACACTTGTATCAAAGTGTTGTGGATGCGATAAGAAATGATTCATGGTTAAGATACTTTCAATCATTGGTTATGCTACGTGCTTTTAAAGATGGAAAATACCACTTAATATCAGTTAAAGAGGGGGACCTTTCGGTACCTGCCGATTCTGAAGATGTGCCTATTAAAATAAGAAATCTTTATGGAGATATGTATAAAAACCTTGGTCTATATGCCATGGAAAGAAACGTGGAAAATTATCCATTTGGCGGTACACAGGGCTTCAGGGCAGATTTATATCGTACCTTTACTGACATCTTTGAAGATTAGAAAGTGAAGAGGATCATTCGAGATCAGAACTGGAATTCTTTCAAGGACGTTCTCTTTTTTATTCCTCCTGACAAAATTAAAGCAATGAACGGGAATTTTGGCCGTATTCTGTGGTACGTGTTCGCCACGAGCAAGGGTGGGCCCACGAGGATAAAGATAGTCAACCTTCTGGACAGCAGGCCCTATAACATGCACCAGATAAGCAAAAAATTGCATTTGGACTACAAGACCGTGCAGCATCACATCAAGGTCCTTGAGGAGAACCGCGTAATAACAGCAGAGGAGAAGAAGTACGGCACGATCTACTTCCCGTCAGCGATGTTCGACGGTGTAAAAGATATATTTGCTGAAATAAAGAATAAGGTAGGTGAAAAGTGATGTTCGATCAGATGGTGCTGGGAATCATCGGGATAAATGTCATCCTGACTGTGCTCCTGATATACGTGTACTTCAGGAACCACCAGCTTGTCAAGTCGAAGATGACCCTCGGCATGCTGTTCTTTGCCCTGGCGTTCCTGATAGAGAACGCTCTGAGCCTGTTCTTCTACAACTCGCTTTTGATGCAGGGAATAACATACATAACGACCTTTAACCTGGTTGTAAAGTTCTTCGAGATGATTGGACTTCTGGTGCTGCTTTACGTCACCTGGGAGTGAACTCGGAAGAGATTTGGGAATAACCTTGGAAACATCTCGGGAAAAGTCTTTATAAACACCTGTGAATGTTCTATCATGAGCTGTATAGTGTGTGGTTCAGAGAGTGACTTTCGCTGCACAATAAAGGATTTGACCGTGTGTCTGTGCTCAGGACACATGGAAGACGATGATGCTTACGACGCGGTGATTGCTCTGAGAACCTCTTAATTTCCTCCAACAGATGGCCCCGGGTCCCCGCCCCCAGTGCCCCATCCGGGCGGGGCTCGGGTACTTATTATCCCGTTTTCTCGCTTCTAACTAATTTAAAAAATAAAGAGTATATTTTCATGCAATGGGCCCGTAGCTCAGTCTGGCTAGAGTGTGAAGCGGGGGTCGCCTGCTTCCAGCGGCCAAAGCACCAGACGGCGTGTTGCTTTTGCAGCACCTCAGGTGAAGCTTTTAATGTCATTAAAAGCGTGTAAAGGAATCCTGCGGGTTAACAAGGGGTTCCGATGACAGAATAAACCTGGGTGTCGCGGGTTCGAATCGCTTCCGCAGCCTCTGCGGAGGAGAGGAACTCCTGCCGGGCCCATTTTTAATGTTGAAATTTAAAGTTGTTGTCACAATATCTTCTATGAGACCAATGAGGGGATATTTTCTTGAAAAGGCCAGAAATGGTTATTATCACCACTATGACAAGCTACATGAGTGTGCAAGAAAAGCCGAAGAAACACACCTTAGAGTTAAAGCACTTGAAGATGATTTACTTTACGACGGACCATTCTTGAGACCAGCACTTGCTATTATAACATCTACTGCCCGCAATCTTGTTTTGGGTGCATATCATGGAAACATGACAGCCGCATATAGAAAATTGGGATTAATATTGGGATAAAGAGTGTAAAAATATAAACTTTGTGCAAAGCTAAAAAACCGAAAGGTTTATATAGATGCGCTGTATTTATTAGTTAATTCAACCATTTACACTGTTATTGGGGATTTGCGCACGCCTGGGTGATTTTATAGTCGAGATAGTTAATCATGAGTTAGTACCAAAACACGAAATTCTTACGGAAAAAGAAAAGAAAGAGGTCATGCAAAAATTCGAGGTAAACGAAAGCCAGTTGCCTAAGATACCTGTTTCTGACCCAGTCATAGAAATCGTTGGCGCAAAACCCGGTAACGTCGTCAAAATAACCAGAAGATCAGAAACAGCGGAAGAAGCTGTTTATTATAGATTGGTCGTGAAAGGATGAAGCAGCCGCAGAGTAAAAAGCAGCTAGAGGAAGGTATGAACTTCCTTAACCTGTTCAAGTCACTTGAGAAGGAAGGGGGCTGGATGAAGTTCCAGATAGACTCCTTCGACAATTTCGTTGAGAACAGCTTACAGAGCATAATAAACGAGATAGGCACCATCGACCTCATGCCTGACGTAGGCGACGTCAAGCTTAGTTTTGGTAAAGTTGAAGTGGGCAGCCCCTACCTCATAGAAGCTGATGGTTACAAGCGTTCCAAGGATACGAAGAGCCCGCTTTTCCCGAACGAGTGCAGGATAAGAAACCTCACATACTCAGCTCCGGTGTGGGTGAACATAACACCCATAGTGAATGGGGTGCAGGAGAAGACAGAAAGGGTGCACATAGGCGATCTTCCCGTCATGGTGGGTTCAAGGCTGTGCTCAACCCATGGGGTGACAAAGAAGGAACTGATAGCTGCTGGAGAGGACCCGGATGACGTCAAGGGATACTTCATAGTAAACGGAACCGAGAGGACACTGGTTCTCATAGAAGAGATAGCAGGAAACAAGCCTGTTTTCGAGAAGGATGACGACGCCGTGACCGTCAGGGTCAACTCTGAAAGAAGCGGCTTCAAGCAGAGGCACCTGATAGAGAGAAGGCCCGAGGGGAACCTGACGATATCATTTGCCAACATAAGGCGGCTCTCCATTGTAACGCTTCTCAAGTCTCTGGGAATGTCGACGGACAAGGACATATGCGACAACGTAAGCGGCAACCCGAAGATTCTGAACGAGTTGTACATTTCGCTTTACGAATCCGAGCCTACTGACGAGGATGAAGCCATAGATGTCATAGGAAAGAAGCTGAAAGTCTCTGAAGACTACAGGACCGAAAGGGTCAACCAGATCCTGGACAGGTACCTCCTCCCCCACATAGGCCAGGAGAAGTCCGACAGGATGGCCAAAGCCATGTATCTTTCAAGAATCATAAGCAAGGTCATAGCAGTTTCCCTGTATATGATACCCCAGGATGACATAGACCACTATGCCAACAAGAGGCTTCTGACGGCAGGAGAGCTGCTCTCGCAGCTGTTCAGATCCGTTCTTCTGGGAAGATGGGGCCTTATAGCCAAGATGACCTACAACTACCAGAAGCTGACAAAGAGGGGCCAGCAGCCCAGCGTACAGGGTATAGTTGACGCAAATGCGGTCACGAAGCAGATACTTTCTTCTCTGGCAACTGGAAACTGGATAGGCGGAAGAACGGGGGTCAGCCAGAGGCTTGACAGGAGTTGTTACATAAAGACAGTTTCTCACTTAAGGAGTGTCGTTTCTCCTCTTACCACAACCCAGGAGCACTTCAGCGCCAGGGAGATACATCCCACGGAATGGGGAAGGCTCTGCCCGGCAGAAACCCCTGAAGGAAGTTCGATCGGCCTGAGGAAGCACCTCGCGCTGCTTTCGGAGATAACCCCCGGGATGAGCAGGGCTGCCAACGAAGTCATAGTCAAGTCCGTAAAGGCTGAGATTGAAAAGGCTGCACAGAGGGAGACCCCAAAACCCTATGACATTTACTACAACGGGGACTTCATGGGAAAGACAGCCGCCCCCAAGAAGGTGACTGACAACATAAGGAAGAAGAGAAGGGCCGGGCTCATACACGAGCAGCTCAACATAGTCAACTACGGGGAATTCGGGGAGATAAGGATAAACACTGACACCGGAAGGTGCAGAAGGCCCCTTCTTATCGTCGAGAACGGTAAGACGAAGCTTAGTGACGATATTATGAAGAAGCTTGGAAAGGATGAGATAGACACGTCCTACCTGGTGAAGCATGGTATAATCGAGTACCTGGACGCAGAGGAAGAGGAGAATTCCTATGTCGTGCTGAAGTCTGATAACCTCACACCGCAGCATACGCATCTCGAGGTCACTCCGCTGGCATTGCTTGGCCTCCCCGCTACCCTGATACCTTATCCCGGGTACAACAGAGGCGACAGGATTAATTATGGTGCAAAGATGGTGGGACAGTCCATAGGCATACCAATCATGAATTATCTTGTCAGGACAGACACGAAGTTCAACACGCTGCTTTATCCGCAGTCCCCGATCATAGATACTGCCACTTCAAAGATCCTGAGGGATTATCCCTCGGGACAGAACGTAGTCCTGGCGGTCATGTGCTGGGACGGATACAACCTCAACGACGCCATAGTTATGAACAAGTCCTCTGTCGAAAGAGGCATGCTCCGTTCCATATACTACAGAACCTATGAGACAGAGAAGAAGAGGTACTGGGGTGGCCAGGAGGACGAGGTGGCGATCCCCGAACCCGGCATAAAGGGTCACAGGGGTGAGGATGCATACAGGGACCTTGCCGACGACGGCATAATAAACCCGGAAACTCCGGTAATATCAGATTCCGTTCTCGTCGGAAAGAGCTCTCCGCTGAGGTTCCTTTCGGGCGAGGAATTCGCCGCGGGGGTCGAGAACCAGAGAGAAACCTCCATAACCGTAAGGCACGGAGAAGGCGGCATAGCCGACAAGGTCCTGATTTCCGAGAGCACGAACGGAAACCACATAATAAAGGTGAGGGTAAGGGAAAGGAGGATACCCGAGCTGGGCGACAAGTTCGCATCAAGGCACGGACAGAAGGGCGTCGTAAGCCTCATGATCCCGCATGAGGACATGCCTTTCACAGCAGATGGTGTGGTTCCTGACATACTGTTCAACCCCCATGGCGTACCGAGCAGGATGACGATGGGCCAGCTGCTGGAGACGCTGGCAGGCAAAACGAGGGCCATGACAGGGAAACACTTAAAGGGGACCGCATTCGATCACCTGAAAGAGACCGAGATAAGGAAGCTTCTTGTGTCCGCGGGATTCAGGGACGACGGGAAGGAGATACTTTACGACGGAAGGACAGGAAAGGCCTACGAGGTCATGATATTCACAGGAATGAGCTTCTACCTGAAGCTCGACCACATGGTCGCTAACAAGCTTCACGCCAGGTCAAGAGGGCCTGTTACGCTTCTCACAAGGCAGCCCACGGAGGGGCGTGCAAAGAGGGGCGGCCTGAGGCTTGGGGAGATGGAACAGCAGTGCCTGGTTGCACACGGCTCTGCGCTTACGCTGAAGGAAAGATTCGACTCCGACAAGGCCATGATACCCGTATGCCAGGGATGCGGCCTCGTTGCGATATACGACAAGGCCAACAACAGGACTACCTGCCAGTTCTGCAAGGACAGCAAGATAAGATGGGTAGAGACGTCCTACGCATTCAAGCTTTTCATAGACGAGGCTAAGTCGATGGGCATATATCCGAATCTGGAGGTTGGTGATGCCTGATGGTGTCGAAGATAAAGACCATCACTTTCAGCATACTGTCGCCTGAGATGATAAAATCGATCGCCACGGTGAGGATAGTCACGTCAGACCTTTACGATGTTGATGGTTATCCCGTAGAGGGAGGCGTCATGGATCCCAGGCTTGGTGTCGTTGACCCGGGGCTCCACTGCAGGACATGCGGCGGCGGAATCGGAGACTGTCCGGGCCACTTCGGCTATCTCGAGCTTGCAAAGCCCGTGGTAAACATACTCTACACGAAGGCCATATACAAGCTTCTCAAGATAAGCTGCAAGAAATGCGGAAGGGTACTCTCTAAGGAAGGTGACAAGAAGAGCTCGAAGGAACTGGGCAGGAACCCCCCAAGCAAGTGTCCTCACTGCAACGAGAACCAGGGCAAGATAAAGTTCCTTAAGCCCAGCACATTCTACATGGACAAGGAAGAACTGAGCCCCGAGGAAATAAGGGAATGGTTTGAGAGGATACCTGAGGAGAATCTTAAGAGAGTGGGCTTCAGGGGAGGCCGGCCTGAATCGCTTCTGCTGACATTATTCCCTGTATCACCCGTTACCACAAGACCGAGTATCACGCTTGAGAGCGGTGAGAAGTCAGAAGACGATCTCACACACAAGCTTGTGGACATCGTCAGGATCAATCAGTCACTGAGGGAGAACATAGACATAGGCGCCCCCGACTTCATCATAAAGGACCTGTGGGAGCTTCTCCAGTATCACATCACCACATACTTCGACAACGAGCTTACAGGCATACCGCAGGCAAGGCACAGGAGCGGCCGGCCCCTCAAGGGCATGATCCAGAGGATGAAGGGTAAGGAAGGCAGGATTCGCGGAAACCTGCTCGGAAAGAGGGTAAACTTCTCTGCAAGGACTGTCATATCCCCGGATCCGAGGATATCGATAAACGAGGTGGGGGTGCCTGATATTATAGCAAACGAACTCACCATAGAGGTTCCTGTCACAAAGCTTAACAAGCGAGAAGTCAAGGACATCATAAAAAGCGACAAGTCGAACTATGCCAAGAGACCCGACGGAAGAAGGATAAAAATTTCCCCGGAGAACAAGAAGGAAATAATAGATAACATCAATGAAGACTGGGTAATCGACAGGCAGCTGAGAGACGGAGACGTGGTTCTCTTCAACAGACAGCCCTCTCTTCACAGGCCCTCAATAATGGCGCACAGGGTGCGGGTAATGCCTTACAAGACCTTCAGGATATCACCCCAGGTTTGTCCGCCATACAACGCAGACTTCGACGGTGACGAGATGAACCTCCACGCACTGCAGACAGAAGAATCAAGGGTGGAAGCTGCAGAATTGATTGATGTTAAGAACAACATATTATCCCCGAGATTCGGGGGGCCTCTCATAGGAAATGATCTTGACCAGATATCGGGCATTTATCTGCTTACGAAAGGCAACCAGCAATTCACCAAGAAGGAAACCCTCGAACTGTTCAGCAGGGGCGGAATAAGGATTGAGCTTCCAGATGGAAAGGACTCATTCACAGGAAAGGAGATATTCAGCCTTCTGCTTCCAAAGGGACTGAGCCTTGAGTTCAAGTCAAGCTGCTGCGAGCAGTGTGAAAAATGCATCAGGGAAGACTGTGAATTTGACTGCTGGGTGAAGATAAAGGACGGTGAACTTGTGCAGGGAACTATCGATGCCGCTGCCGTGGGGGCATTCAAGGGCAAGATAATAAGCAGGATGCACGGCATATCAGATATGGACGAAATAAGGGAATTCATAGATAACTGCGGAAGGCTTGCGGTTGCATACATAGCCAAGAGGGGTTTCTCGATAGGCATTTCTGATCTTGACCTTTCTGACGATATAATGCACGACGTCAGGAAGAGGGTCATCAGGGCTGAAAGTAATTCAAATAACCTCATAGAGAAGTACAACAAGAGAGAGCTGGATATACTTCCAGGACTCACTGCGGTGCAGTCTCTTGAGACCCAGATACTTAACGTTCTGGCTCAGGGTCTGAACGACGTCTCAGAGATAGTCAAAGATAAGATAGGTGATGGTGACCTGCTGGTCATGGCCAACTCGGGGGCAAAGGGTTCCCTTATCAACATAACGCAGATGGCTGCATGCGTGGGACAGGAAGCCATACTGGGCCAGAGGATAAAGAGGGGATACTTCAACCGTACCCTCCCTCACTTCAAAAAGGGTGACCTGTCTGCAGCGGGACACGGTTTCGTAAGAAGGGGTTTCAAACAGGAACTCAGTCCAACCGAACTGTTCTGGAACATAATGAACGGTCGTGAGGGCCTTATGGACAAGTCGCTTAGAACAAGGAAGAGCGGTTACATGCAGAGGAGGCTTGTCAACGCCTTGCAGGATCTCAGGATAAACCCGAAACTTTCAGTCAAGAATTCCAATGGCCATATAATACAGTTCGTAGCCGGGGAGGATGGAATCGATCCTTCGAAATCTGAATGGGGGGATAAAGGATGACAGATTCACAGATAAGCAGGAACAGGCATCTTTACAACCCGGAAGAGGCTATAGGAGTCATAGCAGCGCAGTCACTTTCGGAACCCGCAACACAGATGACGATGCGTACATACCACTTCGCAGGTACCGCTGGTATACAGGTAACTCTCGGGCTTCCGAGGATCATAGAGATATTCGATGCCAGGAAGGATCTGGCTACGCCCACAATGGAGATACATCTGCTGAAGGAACACCAGACCCCGGAGAAGGCTAAGAAGGTCGCTGAGAACATCAAAGAGGTCAAGCTAAAGGATTTGCTGATTTCGGATGTCATAGACCTGACGAACCTTGAGATCATATGCAAGCTGGACCCCAAAATGATGAAACAACTCGATATAGACATGGACTATATCAAGAAGGCCATAAAGCTCAAGAAGGTGAAGGTTGAAAGTGAAGGCAATGAACTCAGGGTAGCCAGCACAACACTTGATGTCAAGAATCTTCACAAGCTGAAGTACAAGTTGCTTGAACTGCACATAAAGGGTATCAAAGGTGTCACGCAGGCCATAATAAGCAAGGAAAGGGGGGAAGAATGGATTATCAATACTCTTGGATCGAACCTGAAGAAGGTCATGAAGATAGAGGGGGTCAATCCTTACAAGAGCAGCTGCAACAACATATTCGAGGTCATGGACGTTCTCGGAATCGAGGCGGCGAGGAATGCCATCATAAGGCAGGCCAGGTACACACTTGATGAGCAGGGACTGAATGTGGATGTGAGGTACATAATGCTTCTTGCAGATCTCATGACATTTACAGGCCAGATAAAGGCTATAGGCCGGTATGGTATCGCAGGAGAGAAGGCCTCGGTACTTGCCAGGGCAGCATTCGAGGAGACAAAGAAGCACCTGATCTCCGCGTCAATAAGAAATGATTACGACGACCTTTCAGGCATTGTTGAGAACATAATGATCAACAGCCTGATACCTGCAGGCACGGGTTCCTACAACCTTTACGGCCACATACCAATGGGTCCCGCAAAACCCGCAGCTGCACAGAAGAAAGAGAAGACCGTCAAAAAGCCGGCTTCCAAGAAGGCAACGAGGGGTGCCGAAAAGAAGAAAACAAAAGTGGTTAAAAAGGCTCCTCCTAAGTCAAAGAAAGCCGGAAAGAAGTAACTACTTTCTGAATGCCAGTATCATTTCCTTTATGATTTC
Source organism: Candidatus Aenigmatarchaeota archaeon (assembly GCA_020343635.1). Lineage (GTDB taxonomy): Archaea > Aenigmatarchaeota > Aenigmatarchaeia > QMZP01 > JAFGSV01 > JAFGFG01. The sequence continues at coordinate 21,326 of CP070804.1, forward strand.
TGCTGCCAGCAGTGAAGTCATGTTGGCGTCATCATGCGGGGGGCAGGTTTCCACTACATCAAAACCGACAACCTCTAATTTATTTTTCAGTCCATGGATGAGGTCGAAAAATCTCTCAGGGACAAACCCTGCGGGCGCCGGTGTGGACACGCCAGGGGCAACTGAGGGATCAAAAACGTCCATGTCTATGGTGATGTACACCGGGCCTTTGATGGCATATTTCAGCAGGTTTTCAGGCGTCTTGAGAACTGTATTCTTCTTGGCGAAATCCTTTTCATCGTCCGAAAAGGAGCGTGCTCCGACCTGGATTATCCTTTTCTTTCCAAGGATTTCAAAGATCCGGCGCATCACAGTTACGTGAGAATACCTGTTTCCTATGTACTCATTTCTCAGATCCAGATGCGCATCAAACTGCAGGACCTTCAGCGTTGGATGCTCTCGAATAAGGGACCTGATTACAGGTAGTGTAACTATATGCTCGCCTCCGACGATGACAGGGAACTTGTTCTTTATGTCAAAAACGGTATCCTCTAATCTCTTCAGTGTCATCTCGGTGTCTCCGGGAACGGTTATGAGATTCCCGTAATCCGTCATTTTCAGATCCGCGAGGTTTGCCTCGGTGTATGCACTGTTCGTCTCCAGGTTATATGACGCGGATCTTATGGCGTTTGGAGCCTCTCTGCTCCCAGCCCTGCCGGTGCTCGTGCCGTCGAAGGGAACCCCGAGGAACACGACATCCGCAGAGCTGACACCGTAGTTATTGCACCAGAATTCCAGCGGGTTCTCAACGTAGAGCTCGTTCATAATACTTAACAAGAGAAGGGATTTAAAAATGGGCCTCGAAAGGTTTATAAAATTTTCATTTATGCATATATATTACTTGAAAGTGGTTTTATGACGGATAATGAAGAGTCAGATCTTCCTGCAGAGATAGATGGAAGCGTATCAGATGTTAGTGAAATTTCTGGAAAGAAAGCACATTACTTCAAGGTAACATACCCCGATTTGTATTCAGGGCAAGACGCGCAAGAGGGGTCCATTTTTGATTTTCTACTTGGAGAACAAGGAAGACTTTTTAGTGATATAGAACACGTTGATGATAAACCGGGGGGTTTATCATTTTTATCCAGGATTAGAAAAAAACCACACGGCAGATATGTGCATAGTGGCCTGGTAACTTCAGAAGAAATGCTGGACGCTCTTGTGGAAGGTGTAAAAAGTGTACCTGGCTGCGTGGTATTAGATGTAGTCAAAAATGCCAAAACAGGTCTCTACGAATTCCGAATGAGCCCTAGATTAAAATCTGAGGTTGATGAAAGCATGAATCTTCTAGCTGAATACGGTAGAAGTTTAAGTTTAGATTTAAAATGGTTTGACAAAGGCGAACCTGGTGGTGTGCATATAGAAAAAGAACTCGGACCAGTTCCTAATTTTCAGTTTCAGCAATATTATGGTCGAATTCAAGGAAGGGTTGAAACAGACCCAGTAGATGCTTTTATGGCTCGTAAGAAAGTCAGAAAAAAATATGGACGGATATTAGTTACTGATTCGCTTTCAATCTACTGATTATAGTGTTCAGCAGTCCATAAAATGCATATATTTATAAGTATCTCCGCAATCTATTTAGATTATTTATCAGGTGTAAATATGCTCGAATACGAGGTTGAAATTAAAGAAGGTGCCGAGGTGACTCTCGATGGAGACAAGGTCACTTTTAAAGGAGCCAAGGGGGAGCTCAGCAGGGAGTTCAGTCATCCGAAGATAAAGGTCGAGAAGAAGGACGCCAAGATAGTCATAAAGTCCGAAGACGAAGGAAAGAGGGTAAAGTCCATGATGGGAACCTGGAGAGCCCACATGAACAACATGATTACAGGCGTTACCAAGGGCTGGACATGCAGCCTTAAGCTGGTTTACGCGCACTTCCCTGTAAAGCTGGAGCAGAAGGACAGGCATCTCCTCATAAAGAACTTCATAGGCGCCAGGTCTGACAGGACCGCCGATGTCCTTGAAGGAGTTGAGATGAAGCTGGAGGGAGACACCATAAAGCTGTCGGGTGCTGACAAGGAGAAGGTCGGGCAGAGTGCTGCCAACATAGAGCATGCCACCAAGGTAAGGGGATACGACAGGAGGATTTTCCAGGACGGAATATACCTTTCAGGAAAGCCTGTCCCGATGGAGGGAGAGTAAAATGGAAAAGAAGATGCTGACTGCAAGAAAGAAGAAGAAGGCCAGGAAGCCTGGGTTCAGAAGGCAGGAAGGGTACAGGCACAAGAGATTAGGCGACGCCTGGAGAAGGCCCAGGGGCAGGCATTCCAAGCTGAGAATGGGTGAGAAGGCACGGGGGAAGAAACCCTCACCGGGTTATAGTTCACCGAAGGCCGTCAAAGGCCTTACGAGCAAAGGTTTAAGGAAAGTTTATGTTTCAAACGTGGAAGATTTAAAGGGAATTGACCCCAATAAGGAAATAGCTGTAATAAAATCAGGGGTAGGCAAGAAAAAAAGAATGGAAATAGCAGCGGAAGCCAGTAGCATGAAAGTGAAGGTAGAGAACGCTTACCGGGTCAAATTACCCGGCAGGTAAAGAGGCGCTTAATATGCTCTTTTCGGAAAAATGCCACACGTGCGGCACTAAGGGAAGACTCTGGAACAAGGATCCGGAGATATGGCAGTGCCCTAATTGCTATTCCATATTCTCAAAATTCGGCGTTGTTGTCGAGACAGATGAAGAGCCCGAAGACTTCTGGAGCTGAGATGTCCAGAGAGAAAGTTTACGCTTTTTTGAAGCAAGTCCCGAAAGACAGGGTGACTACTTACAAGGAGCTTGCAGGCGCGGCAGGTACGCACCCCAGAGCCGTTGCCGTATACATGAAGACGAACGAGGACCCTGTCAACATACCATGCTTCAGGGTCATCTCTTCTGACGGTTCCCTCGGCGGATACTCAGGAAAGGACGGGATAAAGGGGAAGCTGCGTCTTCTTGAGAGACATGGTATAGAAGTCGTCAAAGGCAGAGTCCCGGAGAAATACGTCCACAGGTTCTAAATTCTTGTCGTCACGATCGGTTTGTCAGCCACTATTATGGTGTCCTCGGCCTGCGCTATCTTCCTTCCCTGCATGTCCTTAAGTACGGGGTATTTGGTGACCGCCCCTACCTTCTCGAGCTCCAGCAGCGCCATCTTTATCTTGAAGGGGGAAACGTGCTTCACGAGCCAGCGCCTGGGGAAGGGGAAGCCTCCGTACTCCTTCTCCGCAAGGCTGAGTATCTTCCTGGCATCAATGGAGCGTACCGGTTTGCTCTGGGCGAACTGGAATATTTCCACGGGCTCGGACTCGTCCACGTGCGCAGAGCTCTCGCAGACGAAGGGTTCCAGAGCCAGAACTTCTCCTTCTTTAAGCGCTTTTTCGTTCGTGTTCCTTACGTTCGGGACCGAGAAATCCCCGTGGAAGTTGTAGCGTCCTATCCCGTGTCCGCTGAGGTTTACAACGGGGCCAAAACCGCTAGTCTCTATAGCATCATGTATGGCTGCGCTTATCTCGGATATGCTGACTCCTGGTCTTATAACGGATATCCCTGCCTTCAGTGCCTTCTCTGCGGCGTCTATAAGCGGGCTCTTTTCCGAGCAGTATGTGAATGCCATGTCAGCCAGGTATCCGTCTATATGGGCGCCCATGTCTATCTTCACCAGGTCTCCTTCGTTGACAACTTTCGTGTCCGCTATCTGGGGGGTGTAGTGCGCGGCGGCCTCGTTAACACCTATGTTTACTGGGAATGCAGGCCTCGCCCCGGCCTTGAAAACGGTATCCTCTATCTTATTCGCGATATCCAGGAGGTGCTGCCCGGGCTTTATGCTCTTGAGCATGTCCTCCCGGAGCCTGGCGACTATCTTGCCGGCCTCTTTGTATTTCGACACTTCTTCTTCAGAAAGCATAAGGACTATAATTGATTGATTATTAAAAAATTCACTCAAGGAACTCGGCTGTATCAATTATTCCGTCCCCGTCCATGTCGTATCCCTTGACTACACGCGATTTGACGTTCCTGTCGAACTTGTTGCCCTCTAGGAACTCCCCTAGCCTCTTGACGACTGCCAGTACTGCTGCCCTTGTTCCGGCGAAACGCTTTCCGGCCAAAAGAAGCAGCTTGGACTCAGGGTGCTTTGGATTATCTATGATGCTCACCAGTCCGATGTCATCCGCTGTGTATATCTTCTTTGAAAGGGTCGAAACTATGTTCTTCTCATGATCAGAATCTATGTAGATTGGGAAATCCCTGTCATATTTCATGGTTATCATGTTAACGGTCGGCCCGCCTATCAGTATCATATTCCCTTGCAGAGTCTTGTCCCTCACCTCGGTGTCAAGTCTGTAGTTGGGCAGCCGCTCTCCCTGAGTGAAAGCTCCCAGGAAAAGCGCGAAATCTATGGCACAGCACGCGTCGCTTGCCCTTGCCTTCCATGGACCGTGGGGGTCAGGCGAACCAACCACTATGGTTGCATTCAGCTTCCCGTTCTTTATGAATGGGTGCAAAAGCCTCGAATCCTCAGGAGATTTGATGCTCAGTCTGCTGAAAGATACGTTGTCCGATGCCAGAACGAAAGACTCTTTGGCGGACTGGTAGAACTTGGCAAGGGCGCCGTGTCTCTGCTCGGTTCCCAGTTCGTTTATCAGGCCGTTTTCCTTCAGCTTCTTTATGTAGTAGTAAACCTTCTGCTCGTGTATGCCCAGCCTCTTGGCCAGGTCCATGGGACAGTCAGGCTCCGCAAGCATGGTGAATATCTTCCACCCAAGCTCGGAAGTCAGGACCTTGAGGAGCCTTGGATTCTTGAAGATCAGCGCCGGGGCTATTTCCTTCTTTTTATTGCTCTTGAGCAGGAAGTACTTTGGCATGATAACCATTATAAAATTTGTTTTAATATTTAAAAGTTTTTATGCATAACCTTTATATACCTTTAAACGTTCAGGCCCTAAAAACCGATATCTATTAAGACATTTTTTTCAGTAATTTCTTTAAATATCCGAAACCAATTTTCTATTTATTTTATTGGTAACTATGTGTGGAATAGTTGGATATATAGGAAAGAGAAGGGCCGCGCCCCTGCTCCTGAAAGGTCTCAGGAGACTCGAGTACAGGGGATACGATTCCGCGGGAATGGCTGTTATAGACGGCACTCTTATTCTGAGGAAAGACAGAGGAAAGATAGAACAGGTAGACAACAGGCATAATTTCGAGGAGCTTGATGGCATAATGGGTATAGCCCACACCAGGTGGGCGACACACGGAGAGCCCAACCAGAAGAACGCTCATCCGCATATAGACTGCACAGGGGACGTCGCGATAGTGCACAACGGTATAATAGAAAACTACATGACCCTCAGGGAGCTGCTCGCACGAGAGGGGCACAGTTTAACTACAGACACCGACAGCGAGATAATAGCCCATCTTATAGAGAAGTTCTACACTGGAGACTTATTGGGTTCCGTTAGAAAGGCCCTGATGCAGGTTCAGGGAACATATGGTCTTGCCATAGTACACAAGAACCACGATGAGATAGTTGTCGCAAGGAATGGTTCACCCCTTATTATAGGTGTGAGGGGCGACGAGACTTTCACTGCTTCTGATGCTTCTGCGATACTTGAGCACACCAAGAAGATGATATATCTGGAAGACGGAGAGGTGGCTTCACTCAGACCAGGCAGAGTCATGGTCAGGGACTTGCATGACAAGGAGATGAAAAAGAACCATGAGACAATAGGCTGGGACCTCGCGGAGATAGAGAAGGCTGGCTTCAAGCACTTCATGCTGAAGGAGATCTTCGAGCAGTCTGAATCCATTAAGAATGTAATGAGAGGCAGACTCGGCAAGAAAATAAAGCTGAGCATAAAGGGTGACATAAAAGGCTGCGGAAGGGTTGTGATCGTTGCCTGTGGAACTTCTTGGCATGCGGCACTGATAGGAAGGTATCTGATTGAAAAGATAGCGAAGATACCGACAGAGGTCGACTGTTCATCAGAATTCAGGTACAGGAATCCCCTTGTGGGCCCTGGTGACCTTGTTGTATTCATATCCCAGTCGGGGGAGACCGCTGACACGCTTGCTGCCCTCAGGGAGGCCAAAAAGAAGGGAGCCAAGACCATGGGGATAATCAATGTCGTAGGATCCACCATAGCCAGGGAATCTGAGACGGGTATATACATACATGCAGGACCCGAGATAGGCGTGGCTTCCACAAAGGCTTATACCAATCAGATACTTGCGCTCATGCTTCTTGCCCTTGACCTGATGCAGAGCAAGGACGGGGACGTTGACGAGAAGATGATAAGTGAAATAAAATCGCTTCCCGGGAAGATAGAATCAGTACTCCAGGAAGATAAGAGAATACACGCAATAGCCAGGGAAGTGGCTGACCATAACAACTTCCTTTACCTTGGCAGGGGCATAAACTACCCCACAGCGCTTGAAGGCGCTCTAAAGCTGAAGGAGATTTCATACATACATGCGGAAGGCTATCCCGCAGCAGAGATGAAGCATGGTCCCATTGCCCTGATAGACGAGAACATGCCCGTTGTTTTCATAGCGAACAGGGGTAAAGGTTATGACAAGATTATTTCGAACATGGAGGAGGTAAAGGCCAGGCGCGGCAAGATAATAGCGATAGCCACAGAGGGAGACAATGAGATAAAGAGGCTGGCGGACTGGGTGATCTATGTTCCCAGGACAGCCGATGAGCTGACCCCCCTTGTGAACGTAATTCCCCTGCAGCTCCTGGCATATCACGTGGCGGATATCAAGGAACTCGATGTGGACAAGCCCAGGAACCTTGCCAAGTCCGTCACGGTGGAGTGATGTTATCTTAAAAAAGAGGTGATAGAATGGCAGTGAAAGTAGCGATAAACGGGTACGGTACAGTAGGAAGGCGAGTGGCAGACGCAGTGACACTACAGGACGACATGAAGGTGATAGGCGTGGTCAAGACCAAGCCCACTTTCGAGGCACATCAGGCCATAGAGAAGGGGTTCCCTCTTTACGTAAACGTAAAGGGGAACATGAAGGCGTTCGAGGAATCGGGACTGAAGGTTGAAGGCACCGCAAAGGAGCTTATCGAAGATGCAGACGTCATCGTTGACGGATCTCCCGACGGAATAGGCGTGGAAAACAAGCATGAAATGTACATGCCAAAGAAGAAGAAGGCCATATTCCAGGGCGGAGAGAAGCCGATTGTTGCGGATGCATCATTCAACTCGACGTCTAACTACAGGGAGTGTTACGGAAATGACTTCCTGAGGGTGGTGTCATGCAACACGACAGGACTCTGCAGGACGCTGTTCCCCATACACAGCAACTTCGGGATAAATAGGGTCAGCGCCGTGATGATAAGAAGGGGCCCGGACCCTGCGAACATTAAGAAGGGGCCTGTGAACGCGATAGTCCCTGATCCTGTAACGGTTCCGTCACACCATGGACCTGACGTCAATACAGTGATGCGCGACCTTAACATAACGACAGTCGCCCTGAAGGTTCCGACGACCCTGATGCACATGCACACCATAAATGCAACCGTGAACAACGGGACAACTACCGAGGGGCTTCTGGACGTGCTTAACAAGTCGCCGAGGGTTGTCCTGGTGAAGGCGGAAGAAGGCATAAAGTCTACCGCTCAGATAATGGAATGGGCAAAGGAACTCGGAAGAACGAGGTCTGACCTGAACGAGATAGCCGTATGGAGAGAAAGCGTGAACGCAAAAAAAAGCGAAATATTCTACATGCAGGCCATACACCAGGAAAGTGACATAGTGCCCGAGAACATTGATGCGATAAGAGCAGCGCTCGAAATGGAGAGCGATCCTCTGGCAAGTATAAAGAAAACCGATACTGCTATGGGTCTGAAGCCCTGGTGGAAATACAACTAGATTTTGGTTTTTGATATGCAGGCACTCATCCTGGCAGCCGGAAAAGGAGAGCGGTTGCGGCCATTTACAGACACCTTGCCGAAGGTCATGCTTCCCGTGGCCAACAAGCCCGTTCTCCAGCACAACCTCGAATCCCTCGAAGGTTTGGTGGAAAGTGCAGTCATAGTCATAGGCTACAGGGGGCATGAGATAAAGAGGCATTTCGGTGACAGGTTCGGTAACATAAAGCTCAGCTACGTCGAGCAGAAGGAACAGCTTGGGACCGGGCACGCCCTGATGCAGGCCAGGGGTGAGGTTAAGGGCAGGTTCATAGTGATGATGGGAGACGATATATACAGCAAATCC
>CP070804.1:29678-47042 GCA_020343635.1 Candidatus Aenigmatarchaeota archaeon
ATTTTATCCTCTTGCTGTCATCCACGGCGTCACAACCCGACGTCGAAACGAAGTTGATCGTGTAGCCGTTATCCACCTTGTCGCAGCCCTGCTGGGGCATTTCCTGGCAGGCGCCGATATATATCTCTATCCTGCTTATGTCCACGTCAAGACCCTGGTCAGCCTTGAACTTCAATTCGAACTGCTCTTGCTGGTCGGCTGCCGCAAGGTATAGCGGGACCAGTTCGACGGATATCCTGTCCTTGTCGATGACCACCTCTTTGGATCCTTCGTGGGTCACTGTCATGTTCTTGAACGTGTAGTTCACGGTCCAGTTTATCTCGCGGACAGAGGGGAAAACCGTGATGTTCACCAGTTCCAGAACAACGGGGAATTCCTTCCATCCGTCCGATGTTATGACCAGATTCTCCCAGTCGGCCTGGGTATCGCTCATTACCGTCCCTCCTGTGGCGTATATTATACGCAGGTCATCAGGAACGAATAAACTGACGTTCATGTTCGTGACATCGGCTAGTGTTTCCTTCCCGAGGAATACCCTGTCGCCCCAGCTAGTAACGTCCGTTATGTAATACGGGTTCCCTCCGAAGTATGTCTTGTCCCCGGCAGTCAGGTTTCGCTCGAAATCCGTGGTGTTGTAGAACCCGTCCCCGTCCAGGTCGATATAAGCGGTGTCGTATGACCCGTCGCTGTCTGAATCGGCTATAACGAAATTGTACTCCCCCTCCTCGATAGTTTCACTGCCGTTGGGGCAGTACGGGCTTGTCAGCCCGAATGCCGTGTCGCTCAACGTAGTAATGTTCAGTTCCGTGTCAGGGGCGTGGAAGATGCCCCCGAGATTTTCCAGATCAGCCATATCCTCCAGTATCAGGTATTCCCCTGATGTCTCGTTCTTTTTGCCGAAGAAGACGGCATCGTGCTCTGCCTGTCCGTTATTGTTTGAATCGAATATGTACACGTAAAGGGTGTGGCCCCATATGGAGAAGTTTGCGAGCTTTGGCGAGTAACCCACTGTCTGAGGACTTTCCTCGCAGTAGAATCCTCCCATGTTGCAGCTTATGTTCTCCAGTCTGCTTCCGTACATCGGGTGATACATGTGCGGGTGTATCCACTGGGACGGGTCGGCATCTCCCATCATTTCCCCCATCTTCTCGTTGACCACGACTCCGGCTGCGGTGAAACCGCTGCATGCCGTCTGCCTGTCTTCAGCCGACATTTCTGCCCTCTCCCCTTCACGGGTCCATGCACTGTTTCTCATATCAAAGAAGAACATGTTGTGGGGCTTTCCCGGCTGCATGGACGAAACCCTTTCCTCATCATCGAGGACATCGCCAAGGTACAAATCCTCCCGTTTAAAATGCCCAACATCAAATCCCTGCGGGTTTTGGTAGTCGATGTACCAGTTCATCCAGTAATGCTTTCTTCCATCTTCATAAATTTGGTCGAGCAGTGCAGCTGCACCGGGGGCTGGATTGGTATGGACCGTTATGTTCATCGTCTTGGACTCGTTGGCCGTGAAATTGACAAATTTGTCCCCCATTCCACCCATCCCGTATAACTCCCACCTGAACGCGATGTCGCCATTTGTCTCTACCCTGAAGTAGGGTTCACTCATGTTGAATCCTGACGGGGGAACTATGTCAGCCTTGGAAACGTTGAATACAGAATCCATCCGGACATCAAGGAATTTCACGGTGATGTTGCCGTTATATTTATTCGTGATGTTGATGGTGAAGGTACAGTTCTTTACCAAAACACCGTCCAGAGCGCAGAATTCGGGGGTGACCTTCGATTCGAAAACGTCCCTCCAGACCTTTATCGTTCTGCTGACGGGCGTTGCTGGCTGCAGGGTTCCCGTTTCATTCGTGTAATACGTCACGTTGTAGGTGAAATTGTAGTAATCCAGGCCTGTCAGGGGCAGGACGGCCCCGAATTCAAATCTCTGTTCGTCATCGCTCGGGACTATGGAATCCGTCCATTCAATCTCGTTTGACGTTTCGTTGTACACGCCGCCTTCAAGCTCGGAGACCTGTATCCCCTGTGGCAAGGTCAGGGTCGCGTTGACGTTAACCGCGTCGAATTTGCTCTTCTGGATAAACCTGACACAATCCCCTTCCCATTTGCACAATTCCTTTACCCAGAATTCCGTTGTATTCACGGTGGCGAGCTTGCCCCATTCATAAGGACCGTCCCCTGTGAAATTGTAGTCCGATGTCCCGTCATCCTCAACGTAAACTGAATCGAACCAGCCGTCGCTGTCCGTGTCCACAACAGAGATGTTCCTCTCAGCCCCCGCAAGCGGGGCCGCATCGACCTTCGCCAGGACCGATTCGAACCCTGCGGAAGACCCGTCCGGAGCCACCACGACCTTGTACGGGTAATGGCTGAACGGGTGCCTCTCTGTCCCGTTCGTCATGATGTCGTCTATTTTACCGTCCTTGTTCCAGTCAATGCCAAGTTTGACGAAATTATCATCTCCCGTGGTGTTCCATATCACTATTAGCAGCTTTTCCTTCCCGTTCCTCAGGGTGATGTAACCTTCCCTTATCACCGATGCCGATGAATCAATCCTTTCATAGGCCGTTGTGTTGGGAATCAGCGAGCCGTTCGTGTTCGCATTCACCGAGACTCCTTCAAGGTCTTCGATCTTTATCTTGTCTAAACCGAACACCTCTATCCTTGGGTACTTCATGCTCCTGTCCCTGAGCTTGTTCCTTAATTCGAGCGAGAACCATTCGCTTTTTCCGGGCGTTGCCGCCCCTGGCCATACCCTGACCTCGATTGCATCACCCACTGATATGTCCTTCCAGTTAACGTGCTCAACCTCAAAGTTGCTGTATTCGTACTCGACGCTCCAGCCAATCCAGGTGTCATGCTTGCTGGGGGTCTTTGCGGTGAACGAATAGGTCTTGGCCTTTGATGTGCCGTTTTCGATTTTGCCTGCCAGCCACATCAATTCCCAGTCGCCCCATGGATGCTGCTCCACCTCAATGCATGTTGAGCAATTGACCTCAGCAAACTCCCTGTTGAGCCATAACCTGATTCTGGCATTGGTCGCGTTCCCCTTCTGGCCAAGGTTCGTCAGGGTTAAATTGAATTCCTGTGTCACGCTTTCCCCGACAAGGCCTGGAAGAACTTCCGAAGCCAGGACGTCCGTGGGAACGGATTTCGCTTTTTGATGGATGATGCTGTAATTGTCATATTCGTAGCTCACGTTCCACTCGAACTTGTAAATCCCCTGCGGCTCCCCTCCGGGTTCTGCGTAGTAATGGAAATCTTGTGATTCGTTTCCTATGCTGACCCCGGTCCAGACTATCATTTTCTCGGTGTTGTTGAAATAATCCGGGCTTGGGAATATCTCCCATTCATTCGGAACATTCAGTATGTCAGGATATTTCAGGCTAACATTCGCGTTCGATATCGGATAGTCGTTCCCGACCTTGTTTCCTATACCCAGCCCGTAGTGCAGTCCCTTCATCGAAACGGCCCTTGGCCACATCCATGATTCAAGGATGTCGTCGCCTTCCGGTGTTTTCATGACCTCGAACCATACGTGATATTCCTCCTCCCCGTTAATGAAAAACTGGGCTATGTAGAATCCCGGATCTGGGGGTGCGACAAATTCGATGGAATATCTTTCGTGCTCGGGGTCGGGCAGATACTTCACCTGACCAAAACCCGTTGCGTTTTGGGGGATCCAGCCCTTTTCATCTATTATAAAAGGTAAATAAATGTAGATATCGTTCGTCGCGTCTGACCCGTCGGGATATCTGACCTCAAAGTCGACTGTTATTGTTTTGTTCGGGAGATACGGCATGTGGTGCTCGTTATCCCTTAAACTCCAGTCAATCATGAATGACCGGATGCTGAAACCTGGTGATGCCCATTCAGGAGGCACTACCTCGTCATCCCCAAGCCAGACCCGCAGAATCGCTTTGTAGAATCCGCCCTTCCAGCCGCCTGGCGAAGTCAGGGTGATCGTCGTTTTGCCGTCCGCTGCAGTGCTGTTATATCCGCCGATAACCATGCCCTCGGCATCTGTGATGTTTACCTCCTTCTTCGTGAAATGCATCAATTTGACGACCGTTACATTAACCCCTGAGACCGCGCTCCCGTTCGGGTACATTACGTAAACCTCTCCCGTCACGTTTTCGCTAGGCAGGAAATCCCCGAAGTAGTCTGTCGGCCTGTTTTCGAAATCGTCCCATCCAAACGGGATGAATGGTGTGACAACCAGCCACATCCCCGAGTAGATTTCCCCGTCAACCGATTCTGCCCTGAAATCAAACCAGCACTCGCCGGCATGCAGGTCGGAGAGGGTGCTCAAATCTATGGATATGTTATCTCCGTCATTTATTCCTGTCCAATTAAATGAGGTCAGTTCGTCCTCCCTGTACAATCTCCTGCCAAGCATTATGTCGTGTATCCCTACCAAAGTAATGTTGACAGGTAGCCCGTAAGTGCCGCCGCTTGCATTGACCAGTCCAACTGTCGTGTTGAAGGTCTCGGTCGACTGGAAAACCGGGTCATGAACTATATCGTTCAGTTCCGGTTTCAGTTTCAAGTAATATGCCTTTATCCCGAAATGCCTCCGGGCAAAATCTTGCTGGCCAGAATACTCGGATTGGACCATTATGAAATAGTTTCCCTGTTTCCAACCCCCTGCCGGAGGCTCTATGTCTATCAATTCGGAAATGCCGTCACCGTAAGGAGTAGAGGTTGTTTCGAATTTAGCGGGCAGCGTGACATTTACCTTCCTCGGCGGCCACAAAGGATTTTTATCGGTTCCCTGGTACATCACCCCCATAACCGTTGAGTTGACGCTTATCGGTTTCTTGTTCAGGTCATGGGCAAAAACCCTCAGACTGAGATTGGAGTCGGAGCCGAATATATCCTGATGGTCGTCCAGGCTCGGTCCGCTGAAGAGGTCCACATGCGTAACGAACTGCTTGATCTCGAACCCTGTCCATCCGTATTCCCCCCTTGATACCAATTCGACGGAATAATGACCGACAGACCATCCGCCGCTGGGAGGGGATATCTCTATTTCCACCTCACCATTGGAATCCGTGAATCCTGATTTGACAGTGACATCCGTTCCAACCCCGTATTCCTTATTCGTGACCTCGTTCCTTATCCTGTTTACATCAACGCTCGTCCCTGAGACGGGATTCCCCATGAAATCCTTGACCGTGACCGTCAGCATAACGGATTCGCTTGGCGAGTAAAACCACCGGCTGGAATCCGCAAAGATTTCATACGCCCTGACCTCGAACCAGGAATCGGCGTGTGCCTCACCGTTTACCAAGACCCTTACATAGTAATGGCCTGTTTCATTGGGGGCTTGCAGCCACCAGACCGATGGTGAATTAGTGGCATTAAAATAGGCTGTACTTGTTATGTCATTCCAGCTGTCATCCCTCATCTCTTCCAGAGTCACGCCTGTGACGCTGGTCTCGTTCCCGCTGCTCGCGTTAATCAGTTTGACATTCAAGAAAACATTGCCCTCTGGAGAGAAGGTGAACACGAATTTGCCGCTATCGTCCGCTGTCATCATGTACGCAAAGAGGCTCTCTATCCTAAAATACACTCCTTCATGGATAACCACATCGCTTATGTTGAATTTCAGTTCCGCTATGTATTCCCCATTCTCTGGGGACGGGAATTCCAGAACCGTTACGTTCATGTTCTCAATCTCAAATGGACCATGTGTGGTTGGCGTTACAGGCCGGGAGACCCAATCCCCGAACTTTCTCAGTACGATATCCACATCATAGGCCGTTTCAAATTCATCGTTGGCGACATCATAAATGACAACGCCTATCGTCACATTCTTCCCTGGACCGAAAACGTCGTGCGGTCTTTCAGGGTATTTGTCATCCTTCACGCTAACCGCGACTGTATGGATAAAATAACCCTGCACCCTGAACTTGATTTTCTCTTTTTGTGTGACCCCCATGGCATCCGCTTTCATTTCGATTGTATATTTCCCAGCGGGCATCAGGATGTCCGATGTTTCGTAAACGCCCGTGTCAGGTCCGCTTTCATTCATAATCGTGTAGTTTTGTATGACCGTCCCGTTCCTGTAGACAATCCTGTAAGCCACAACAGCAACCGTCTCATTGATGGGGTTTTTATCCGAGTCTACAAGTTTCACGACTAAGGGTATATTCTCGTCCGGGCTGAAAACCTTTTTCGAAAGCCCCTGAGCATCTGTCGTGTCCACCATCATGTCATATGATTTTACCTTTATGATTCTGGAAACGACCCCATTGATATCGATGAAGTATTTACCCACGCCCTGGGAAGAAAATGTGCTTGTCGCTTCACCATTCGCATTGGTTGTGTCACTGTCTTGGCTCAGGACCGTCCCGTTCTCGTCAAGTAAGCTTGCTACAACACCCTCGCCGGAAACGGGGTCGCCTGTGGAATTTGTGATTTCCGTTTTCACCGCTATTTGCTCTCCGACAGAGTAAACATGCTTGGTGGTCACCTTGTAATTGTACTCTTCCAGAACAGAGAATTTGGTTTGCGCTATGGTGCTTGAGCCTGCATGGCTTGCAGTTGCCGTTACCGTGTATTCGTTCACTTCTGGTGGTTCGAAGTTTATATAGAAGCTCCCGTTCCCCGCCTCTTCGCTTGTGTTCGCAATGTCCGAGACCGTGGTCGACCCGTATTTAATGGTGTAGGAAACTGTCTTGTTAGGGATTCCCGTTCCGTTATCTTCAAGCAGCATACCGGAGATGGTTACGTTTTCGCCTAATGTGTAGGAGGAGTCGACAGTCAGACTTATGCCGAGGGCCTGTCCGGAGGCTGCCAGTATGAAAAAACCCAGAACAAACGCGACCGAAAAGTTTAAAAACTTTTCCATAGCTATTTCTTGTGTGGGTTACTTAAAAAGATTGCCTAAACATTTTTCAGAAATGATATTATCAACTATTTTTTGCCGAACTTTGAGCTCATCAGAGAGATGTGATGTTTCGTCACTGCCACTGTGAGAGCAGCACCGCTGAGGAGGGTTATGCCAAGGAACATATTGACGAGTTCGAATATGTACAATGCTGAGACTATGGCTACGATGAACAAAAAGAACACGATGCTGAACACGAAGTATGTGACGAGAATGAAGAAAGAGATAATGACGTAGACCCATTTCCAGAATCCCTGAGTCTTGCGTGAACTCCAGAACATCCTGGAGCTTATGTAGAAAGCGTAACCCAGCAGTATGAGGCTTACCAACATGATGATTGTCTCTATCATAATTATAATTTGCATAGACCAGTAAAATACTTTTCTGTTAAACGAACTCTAATCTCTCTCCGGCGGATATTCCTGCTCTGCCGGCCCTTCCCGCCACGACTTCCAGTATCCATTTGACAGGCTTTGTCGGCCTGTACACTTTCCATGTGACGGGATTCAGGGAAAGCGGGGACGCGTTTTCATGTATGTCCGTGATCTCCCTCTCAGCATTTATGAAGATTATATCTATGGGGAAGAACATGCCCAGCATCCATACGGAATAGAGATCCTTGCTCTCCTTCCCGAACTCTAACAGAAGCCCTGACTTCTCATCAAGTCTTCTTCGGAACATGAGTCCCAGGGTCTTGCTGAAAAAGTTCCTGGCAACTTGTGTATCCTCTGTCACTATCTTTCCATTGGCGCTTCTGACTATCATAGGTCAAGGCTCTCCTGCCTCTCCTCGGGCTTTTCAGCCACAGGTCCGCTGAGCTGCCTCTTTATGTCCTTCGCTATGCCCGGTCCCAGAAGGTTTGTTATGGACGTCACGGGCGCTCTCCTCAGCTTCTCGATGGACCTGTAGCCGTTGTTGAACAACTTCCTTGCCCTGGCGCGGCCCACGTTCTTCAGCTTGACCAGCGGAAGAAGCTCCTCCTTTATGCCGTGCTTCACCCTCAGTCTCGTTTTCCTTATAGTGTTCATCATGTCATGCTTGTTAAGTAGAATGCCGAGTTCCTGCACTGAATAGAAGAGCCAGTCGGCAATCTCCAGGCGTGCCCTCAGCTCGCCGGGGGTTACTCCGAACTCCTCCATAAGAATGTCCTCGCCCTTCTCTTCTGCCCAGTCGTTGAGCAGTCTTACCAGCTTGGCCTCGCGCAGGAAATCATCATACTCGAGTTCCCACTCATTCGGGATTTTGCCTAAGAAGTGCTGGTTGAACTGAAGGACGAAATCCATAAGGGTGTCGCCTTCTTCATTCTCCATGTCCTTCTTCCTGATGTTGACACCGGGCATCTCCACGCATCCCGACAGCGCGTGCAGTATCGAAAGCCCTGTGAGCTTCTTCTCCTTCTCGATGGTCTCGATGCTATTTAGCAGGTGATTCGCTGAAAGCGGATCTATGTAGAGTTCAGCGACCCTCCTGCCTATCCTTGTGGGCTTTATGACTTCATCGGCCTTTCCAGCAAGGGAAGACGCCGAAACGAACTCGCCGAATGATTCGCCCGATTCGGAACCTTCCCTCTCTATGAACCTGAATCCATGCAGCTTCTCCAGGACGTTGTCTATCTCCCTCTCAAGCGCAGCTGTGTCCCTGTACTGGTGGGCGTAGAATGTCTTCGAGAAGAATTCCATGAGACCGTCCTTGGTCGTGCCGTCCGCAGCGGCAATGAGCGCCAGTACATGCGTCCTGAGTACAGGTTCAACTCCCAGCTTGGATACTATCTTTTCAGGCTCGCCCTTGATGTACTCCTTCCACAGTTTCTTGGCCTCATTATTATCCTTTGCAATGAGTATTGCCTCACCCTCGGTGTCATAGGTAGGCCGGCCTGCCCGGCCGCACATCTGCTGTATCTCAAGGACTGGTATGTAATCCATGCCTCCCCTGAATGTTGTGAACCTCTTGAAATCCCTGACAACGACCCTGTAGGCTGGAAGATTGACGCCCGCAGCGAGCGTCGGGGTCGCGCATATCACCTTTATCAGCCCCTTCCGAAAGGCGTCCTCTATCAGGTGCCTCTGCTTTGCTACCAGTCCCGCGTGATGGAACACCGCTCCCCTCTGGAGCACGTAGCCCAGCTTCTGGCACTGCCTGGTAGGATGTTCCAGTACATGCGAAACATCATGCGAGAGCTTGACGAGCTCCTTCCTTTCCCCAGGCGTAAGCGTGGGTCTTATGATATCAGCCAGTTTTTCCGCGAGTGTCTCCGAGTTCTTCCTCGTGTAGACAAAAATCAGAGCCTGCTTGCCGCGCTTCATGGTGTCTTTTGCTATCTCAAATACCGGGGGAAGATTCGCGGGCAGCACAAGCTTGGGCTTTTTCGGATCCCAGCTGATTTCGTTTCCTTGAAAGACCCCGCTGTAGAGCTTGACTGGCCTGTAGTCCGATTTCACAGGCTTTGCCTGAAGCCAGTCGGCAAGCTCGTTATAATTGCTTATGGTCGCCGAAAGGGCGAGTATCTGAGGCTTTATCAGCTGCCTCAGTCTTGTCAGGATGACCTCCAGCGTAGGACCTCTGTCAGGCGAGTCTATAAGATGTATCTCGTCGGCAACTACCAGGCCTACTGAAACGAGCCACTCTGCGCCGTGGCGTATAAGGGAGTCGAGCTTTTCGGATGTGACGATGATGACGTCAAATCCTGCCAGCCAGGGGTCAGAGGAGTCTTTGTCGCCGACCGACATCGCCACCTTTATGCCCATCGGCTTGTACTTCTCCTTGAACTCCGCGTATTTCTCGGAGGCCAGTGCCTTCAGGGGAACTATGTAGAGCGTTTTCTTCTTCTGGTTCACGGCCTTAAGCATCGCCATCTCTGCGGCAAGCGTCTTGCCCGAGGCAGTCGCGGCTGCAAGAACCATGTTTTCGCCGTCAAGTAGACCTGCATCTAATGCCGCCTTCTGGACCGGGTTGATCTCCGGAAAGCCGGAAACCTCGAGGACCTTATTCACTATGTTGGCCGGACTCATAATAGTCATTATTGGACGAAAGTTATTAATGAGACTGGGAAATTAACACTTAAAGCATATTTAGTTAATTATTTAATGATGTCAATGAGAAAGGGTCTCACTCCTGTTATTGCAGTCGTAGTGCTTCTTCTGATTGCCGCGGCACTGGCCGGTGCCAGCTGGTTTTATACAAGTACTTATGTAGGCGGCCTGACAAAATACAATATCGAAGTCAGGGACTATTTCATGATCGGGAGCAGGAATGCTGTTATACTGATTGCCAATATGGGCAATAACGACGTGCCCGTATCCGAGATAAGCATTTACAGTAAAGATACCGGACAGATAGCCCAGGGAACGTGGGCAGACATTTCAGGAATCCCTCTTCCCGGCCCTGCTGTAGAAATAGGTGAGATGGCCAGGTGGACTTCTGATTTTACGTGCAATACTACTGAGGAATGTACCTTCTTTGTTGTCAGCGGAGCAGGCAAATCACAGGAGATTGTTATCCGTGACACCAACTCAACCATTTGAGGGAATTAATAAGGAGCAATCAGTTTCCGGTACCATCAGTTAACTTCAAGAACCTTCTGGACGATGTTGTCCGGGCTCATAACAATTATCAGTAGAAAAGTTTAATTAGTTGAAGGGGTCCATTAATTGTAACTTGAAAACAGTTAACTTTATATATCTATTAATTAAATGAGCAAATACAAACACAACGGAGGTCTTACAATGGTGGAATTCCAGACTGTCAAAGCAGAGGAAGTAAAGTTCGGAAAGAACAACTTCCTTGAGATCGCAAGGAAAAAGGCGGTTACCGAAGAGGGTGACAACGAGTTCATCTCCCTTTCCAGGGGCTTCTACCTTCCTGACGGAAGCAAGAGGTTCAAGAGGAACATCGCTATACCGGACGATCCCCAGATAAGGGAATTTGTATCGAAGCACATTAAGGACATGTAAATCCCTTATAGCACAGAACTTTCAGCTAATTCTTAATTATTTGACCCCCGGCCGCGGCCTCAGTTCATGATCCTGGGGTTCCTTCTCACAGCCCGGGTGAAGAACAGCGGGAAAGCAAGGGTGGTTACTACTGCCATGACTATGAGAGAAGAGTAGACGTTGACCGGGATGAGTCCTATGTTGAAAGCTATGAAAACGAGCACCAGCTCCACGGCTCCCCTGCTGTTCATTCCCCACCCTATCAGGTACAGCTGGTTCGCCCTCAGTTTTGTGAAAGGCTTAGTCAGCCATGTACCAAGCATCTTTCCCACTACGGCCAGGGATATCACTATCAGCAAAAGGACCGGCTCCAGTATCAGGGACTGGGTGCTGAAATATAAGCCCTTGGAAACTAAGTCGAAGGGGGAAAGGATGTAAAGGAGGATTTTTTCAAGCTCAGGAACCATCTTCTCATACCTGCCTATCTCCTTGTGTACCAGTACGCCAAGGAAGAACGACCAGAGCGCGGCAGAGAGGATCACAGCCTCTGTTACGGCGATGTTGGCAGAGAACAGGTAGCCTATTGCTATGAATAGCGAGAGTCCTATGAGGTCGTCTATGATACCCACCCCCAGGAGGAGGGAACCTATCTTGGTCTTAACCTTTTTCATCTCAACGAGTACCTTCGCCTTCGTGGCCTCCGCGGTTATGCTCATGGCTATGCCGACAAACAGGGAGACTGAGAGCGGGAATCCCAGGAGCAGAAAAGCTGTAAAACCCAGCAAGAATGGTGTCACCGAAGCGAGAATGCCTATTACCGCCGCGTCTTTCTTCTCCTTTGAAAGCACACTCCAGGAAACCTCCATTCCGGCTATGAACATAAGTCCCAGAAGACCCGCATATCCGAGGTTCAGTACTACATATTCATTCGGTTCGATGAAAGCCTGCCTGAATACGGGCAGGCCCGCTATTATGCCGCCCACCATCATGCCTGCAATCGAAGACAGCCGGAACCTTCTGAACAGGGCAACGAAAGTCAGTGCGATTACTATGCAGAATCCCAGCGATACCAGAAGGTTCATAATAAGTTTTTGGCCGAGGTCCCATTTAAACGAGATTCCCCAGAGGCAGGAAGTTGGCGATAAGAAGTGCAAGTATTACATACATTACCAGTCTCATTATCCACCTGGAATGCCTGGGCATGTATTTCGCCAGGACTATATCCCACATCTTGCCCCCGTCGAAAGGCTTTATCGGGAGCAGGTTGAATATGCCCACACCGAGGTTTATCAGGAACAAAAAGAAGAGAAGTCCCTGGGCGAACTCCCCTGCGTCCTCATAGTAGGCGAATTCCGGCTTTATCTCGTACTGGGCAGGCAGTACTCCAACTATGCCTATGAATCCCGGCCTGTTCCTTTCCTGAAGCATTTTCTCCCATTTGTCCGTGTTTATCTTGGCCGTGAACTCAAGTCCCGGATAGTTTTCGGAAATCCAATTCCACATGAGTATCTTCTGCCTTATGCTGTTCCATGTCACATCGGTCCTCACCCCGAGATTGCCTGCAATCCATTCTGCCGATCCCTGGTAGAAGTCTATGCTGCCGGGTATCAGGTGCTCAAGCGGTGCGAATATGTAAAGCATGGAATCCGGTACGTAAACGTCATCCCTGGGCGCCTCTGCAGTCACCAGGGATACCTTTTCGATCATGTCCCCCTTTTTGGTTGTGATCTCTATCAGTTTACCCTCTCCGGCCTCTTCAAGTGCAAGCGTGAGATCCACATGGTCGTTTACCTCGTAACCGTCAACCGCCACTATTACCGAATCCGGGTCCAGGCCCACTCTCACAGCGGGGTAGTTCTGGAATAGAAGAACCTCGCCGAGTCCTGGCGCAAGCTGTTCCATGAGAAGGGCATTCTGAATATAGAAGACATCATCCGCAGTTGTTATCATTATCGTTTCGTTTTCTGGGAAGTTACCCAGGGTGGCATTTATGTCGGCAACTCCGACGACCCCGACTTCATTGACCTTCTGGATAGAGGCAACGCTTATCTGTTCATAGGGATATGTCTGGAAGTTGACTCCTGCCGGAGTGTAGAAGGCATTTATCATCCACACGAATATTAACAGGGAAAGTCCTGCAAGCAGGAAGTTGGCAAAGGAGCCTGCAGAAAAGACTCTCAGCTGGGCCCATGTGCTTTTTTTCGCCAGCTGTTCTTCGTCGGGCTCGACAAAGGCAAGGGGTATTATGGCAAGAAGGCCGACACCGAGTGATTTTATCTTGGTCCTCTCCCTTGCAGTAAAGATCCCGTGGAAACCCTCATGGACGATGACCAGAAGGGCGATGGATATTATGTAGTACCAGAACGGGACCGCGAGGAATCCGTAACCGAAAACAGGCGTGGCTGTGAGTGAAGGTATAACAAGTGCCAGGCCTGGGCCTGCGGTCTCTGCTGTGAGATTCATTATAAGCATGTCAAAGATGAACTTCACGCCTATCACGGAAGCCACGAATCCCGTGATCACAGATACGAAACCCACCACTTTCCAGAAGCGCGGGAAGGTCGTGCCTATCTTTATCAAAAATTTCTTGCCTCTCTGTGTCCTTCTCAGAAGCAGGATAGACTCACGTTTAAACTTGCTTCTGTCCCTGTAGACAAGAACGGCAAGAATCGCTATGAATACCAAAACCGATATCAGATAAAAATCCAGGTCCATAAATCTAATTGGAATGTTTTTGTTAAATATATTAGAGAGTTATTAAGGGATTTTCCTCTGTTTCCCCTTTATAAAATTATGCAATAATTGCCTTATGTGGTGAAATAGGTGACAGAAGATGCAGACCTGTTACATTTGCAGGAATATGACCGACGAATCGGTGAGATCGAGGGATTAGTTGGAGATTTGTTTACCCATCTCGATAGCGAAGTTGTGGGCCATGATAGCTCTGGTAATCCTCAATTAAGATACAGAGAGCCGAAGTATACTCATCGCTTAAAAGAACTTGAAAGAATGGGAGGCGCATTTGATGCCGAGTCCTATCTGGGGAAAATTCTTGAGAAAAGATGGTTGGCATCAATGGATAAACTGTGGGCTATCGATGCAATAGGCTCACCAGACTTTACAGAACGAAGTATTGATTATTTTCAGAATTTAGTTCCAACGCAAGAAGATGTTGGGAGAGCAAAAAGGATCATAATGGAAACATCTGCCGAAGATACTTCTGATGAGAGTTCAAAAATGGTTTATGCTTTTGGACTCCGTGACAGAATGGAAGCATCTTTGAAAAGGAAGGGTCTACTGGGTCAGAGTAAATGGAATGTTGTAATAGTTAATCCGAGAGAAGGAGAAAGGATTCCTATGTTATGTACTGACAAAGCTTCAAAAAGGATCAGGATATGTGTTGATTACAAAAATCCTGATAGAGTGGCCAGGATTTCCAAGCTTCACGAAGTTGATGGCCATGTCATGCAATGGCAGAACGGTCTGGAACAGCCATTACCCAATACATTCTTTCATGGGGTTGATGGAAGAAGCGTCATGACATCCGAAGGAATCATAGGAACTGTATTAAGAAATGAAGGTTATGAGCCCAACAACAGGAAATATGCCGCATGCCTTATTGCAGTGGATGCCGCACTCAGAGAGGCATCTTATATGGACGTTGTAGAGATGATGGAACAGAATTTCGGATTTACTGACAAGGATGCAAAAGACATAGCATATCGTGCGAAGAGGGGACTCAGTGACACTTCAAAGGGTGGCGGATTCCCGAAAGATGCCGCTTATATGCTCGGTGATTGGGCAGTTCAGAAATACGTGGAGCGAAAGGGAGACCTGAGTAAGCTGTATATAGGGAATATTGCGCTTGAAGATATAGCTGTTATTGACTGGCTTCTCGGAAACGGAACACTGAAACCAGCGAGATACCTGCCTGATTTTTTATCCTATTAGTGCGGGAGGCAGGATATTCGGCACCTTCCGCGTCAGCGTATTTTTCCGGTGCGCGCTTTTCCGCGTCTACTTGTGGAAAAGGGTGCATTCGAACCTGCGAAGGCACTAAGCCACACGGTCCTTAGCCGTGCTCCTTTGACCACTCGGATACCCCCGCAAACGTTTATATGCTATTACCCTATCTTTTTAAATTAAAGCTTTTATATCATTATTCCCAGGTGAAATGATGAAAGTGAAGGTTCTGAAGAAAAAGGGGCAAGTACTGCATTTTTTGTTAGAGGATACCGATCCAGCGTTCGCGAACAGTCTGAGAAGGATAATGATCACGGAAATACCCACACTCGCTGTCGAATGGCTGGACATACACGAAAACGGCTCGGCACTTTTCGATGAGGTGGTTTCCCACAGGATAGGCATGATACCCCTAAAGTTCAACCCCAAAAGGATCGTTGCAACAGAGGACTGCAAATGCAGCAACAAGGGATGTCCCCTCTGCCAGGTTGTGCTTGTACTGGACAAGTAGGGGCCGTGCATAGTAACGGCCGGTGACTTCAAGTCAAGCGACAAGACGGTCACGCCGACCGATCCCAGGATATCCATAGTGGAGCTGCTTGAGGGACAGTCACTCAAGCTGGAGGCAGTGGCCAGGCTCGGGACAGGACTTGCTCATGCCAAGCACCACGCGGCCAATGCAAGCTATCATTATCATCCCGTGATAAGCGTCACAGGCAGCCGGGCCGATGCACAGAAAGCCCTGAAGTTATGCCCGAAGGACATTGTCACGCTGAAGGGAAAGAGGATAGAGGTCAAGGATCTAACAAGGAGCGACTCTGCCCTCGCCTGTCTTAGGGGGGCGAAAGGCATTGAAGTGAAAGGCGACGAAAGCAAGATTGTTTTCAACGTCGAATCCATATCGGGATTAGAGCCGGGCTACATAGTGAGCAGGGCTGCTGAGATACTCGAGGAAAGGGCCGGGGACTTCAAGAAGAAGCTTGAAAAGGTGTAAATTTAAATGTTTCCTCACCAATTCTGTTTATGAGTCATAAACTGGTAGTTGTCTGGTTCGTTGGCGGCCTGCTTATGCTCGGGGGCTCCCTGATAACAGGAAACCTTGAGATGGACATCGGTGTCAGCAGCGTTTCCTACTACATGGCTCTCATTGCTGCTCTCATACTGTTCCTGCTGGGCGGACTGTGCTGGATAGCTGTAGCGGCTGCGGCAAAGGGTCACTGGAAGCTTTAGAATCAGGCGCTCTTAAGAGTCTCTATCTTGATTATCTCGGTAAACCTTACGGGGTATATCTTGCTGGCGGTCTTCTTTATCTTCATCTGGAAGACCCCCGCCATGGTTGCCTTGACGAACTCTCCGTGGCTGAGTTCCCTGGCCTTCGAGGTTATTATGTCCCTGACAACGCCGTGCACCTGTGCCTTTATGCTGGCGTTGGATCTCCTGTTCATGATGGTCATGACGCTCACCTGGAATTTCCAGTTGTCCTTGGTAACAGCGTCAACGAAAACAGCGACCTTTCCTAACCCCTTCCGGCCCATCCTCATGACGTACTCGTCTATGCAGTAGTAACTGTGAAACCTCGTGCTGACGTTCTTCTCGGCAGGTTCCTGGGTCTTCAGGCCTATCCTCATGTAGTACTTCGACTGGTCGCCTGTCATGTCGGGAACAGAAATCTCGATGACCCTTCCCTTGACGCTCTTTGCGTCCGTGGCCGGAGTGACTGCGACTTTGGAAGCTCCAAGCCAGTCAGGAGCCGATATACTGAACCAGTCCTTGCCCTTCCACTTTTTTTCCGCCGTCTTCCTGCCTGCTCTCTTCTTTGCCTCTGCCATCTTCATCCTCCCGGTATGAATTATTAGGTTGCTGCTCAGGTTTTATATTCTTTTCCTCCTTCGTGCTTTTATGTGTTGGCGCTGAAAGCATCTCCTCTGCCGTCCGGATGAAGTTCTCTTCGGAACCTGCCGGTATGTGGGCACCCGCCGCGCCGCTGTGCCCGCCTCCGTGCCCTCCTGCTGCCTCGGCTGCCTTCTTGCATATCATCTTGAGGTTCAGGCCTTCCTCCACAAGCTTCTCCGGTGCCCTTGCCGAAACCTTGACCCCATCCTCGGAGTCCGCAAAGGCGAAGAATGGCTTCCTTGTGCTGGTTGATTTCTCTACGATGCTTATGGCGTTGGATATTATGTGCTCGTCTATCATCTTTCCTGCTAGGACGTACATTGCGTTCTTCGTCTTCCTCACAACGTCGGTGTTCTGCTTCTCTATCTGCTCGTACAGCCACCTCAGGCCTGCTCCCAGGGCCTTCCTGTATTTATCATTTATCCATTTCACCTCAAGGAACGCCTTGGCCACGTTCAGGCAGAGCTCGAGGCCCAGATAGCCGCGGCCCATCTTCCCGCACGCATTAAGCAGGGTTGCGAACTCATTCGCATCCTTGCACTCCGGGCTCTTGTCCAGGAGCTCGTAGACGTCCCCGAATATCTGTTCAGCATCAGCATGGCCTCCGTTGACCCTCTCGGCTATTATGCCTGATGCCAGCTTCTTCTGCTCATCTTCGCTGAGGTCACTCAG
>CP070804.1:47142-50814 GCA_020343635.1 Candidatus Aenigmatarchaeota archaeon
GGCATACCAGCCCTTGACACGATATACATATCCTCAAACAGCAAGTTTGGAGATCGCTTTCATGAATGGAAAGGGGGGTTCTCCAATAGCAAGAACATAGAAATAGTTGTTGAAAGCAGCACGGAAGAGGAGAACAAACTGGGTGCCATTGGAGCGATTGGCTTCCTTCTTAAACAGAAGGATATAAACGATGATCTGCTTATAATAGCGGGGGACAACCTCTTCGATTTCGATGTTTCGCACTTCCTTTCGAGCCAGAGGGGCAACAACCCCATGGTGGCCTTGTATGACATGCAGAACAAGGACTTCATACGGAACAAGTACGGAGTGGTCACGCTTGATGCCGACGGAATAATATCGAATTTCCAGGAGAAACCGGATGAACCACTTTCAACACTCATAAGCACAGGATGCTACTTTTTCCCTAAGCATTCGGTGAGTATGATACATGATTACCTGAGTAATGGTGAAAACCCCGATGCCCCAGGTCATTTCATTTCATGGCTTTCCCAACAGATGGCCGTACAGGGATTTGTACTGACACCAGAAATGAGATGGTATGATATCGGTTCTATAGAAAGCTATGAGGAAGCTAACAGAATATACAGCGAAGAGTAACTACTTCCTTTCCCCATATTTCTCGAATACGCATACGAACTTGAGATCGGTTTTCCCAGTGTTGAATACCTTGTGAAACATGCCGTCAGGAATAATTACTATATCACCCCTCTTGACAGCGAATTCCCTGTCGTCCAGTTTCATTTTTCCCTCGCCTTCTGCAAAGTTGTAGACCTCTTCGGCGCCTTCATGTGAATGCCCCCCGGTCTCCTTTCTGGGGTGAAGGATAGTAAGGGACACATTAAGATGCTCAAGCTTTGAGACGTCTATTACAGTGTAAACATCACTCTGCTTAACGATTTTCCCCACCTTTTCGAACTCATCAATGGCGAATTTCATACCAATCACTTATTTATTTCATACGCTGATTATAAAGTTTATGAAAATCAGCGGGAAGGATATCGTAGTTACCGGTGGAGCAGGTTTCATAGGATCATGGATAGCCGAGACACTGAGCTCTGAAAACAAGGTCACTGTAATCGACAACCTCCATACAGGAAAGATGAAAAACCTGAAGGGGTTTGCTGACAGGATAAGGTTTATCAACGCGGACATAAGGGACAGAGAAGCAGTATTTGAAGGTGTTAAAGGAGCAGAGCTGGTGTTCCATCAGGGGGCAAATGTGATTATACAGGCATCCATAGATGACCCGAAAATGAACTCAGAGATAAATGTAGGAGGTACCTTGAATGTTCTCGAGGCATGCAGGAAACATGACGTCAAGCGCGTGATTTTCGCTTCTTCATCGGCCATCTACGGTAATACTGAAAAGCTTCCTGTAACCGAAGATCAGGACCCGAGTCCGTTGTCCCCCTATGCGCTCTCAAAACTGGAAGGCGAGAAATGGATGAAAATTTACAGCGAAAAATATGGTCTCGAAACCGTTACGCTCCGTTACTTCAACGTCTACGGACCCAGGCAGTATCCCGACAGTCCGTATTCAGGAGTCATATCAATTTTCACGAAGAACATTAGGACAGGAAAGCCCCTGACGGTCTTCGGAGATGGCGAGCAGACAAGGGATTTCGTCAGCGTCAGGGACGTGGTTAATGCCAACCTGCTGGCAGCTGAATCGAGGAAAGGTGTAGGAAAAACATTCAACATAGGTACAGGAAAGTCCGTCTCACTGAATGAGATGATATCGATTCTGGAGAAACTGGCAGGTAAGAAAACAAAGGTTGTTTATGATAAACCCAGGCATGGAGACGTCAGGCATTCACGCGCTGACATAACACTTGCAAAAGATGTTCTCGGTTACAGTCCGGCAGTGAGCCTTGAAGAGGGGCTGAAGGAACTGCTGTTTCCCTAAGACCCGAACACCTCAGGCATTCTTCTCTTATGTTCGGTGTCTTTTATCATCTTCCTGACCTTTTCTAACTTTTCAGAATCGATACCCTCCGTTTGATTATTCTCTATGGCATGAAGTATTTTATCAAGCTCGTCGTATGTTATGCCTAGCTCGCCTTCATCAGTCTGACCTGACCAGAGTCCTGCAGAGGGAGACTTGCTTATTATCTCCTCAGGCACTCCAAGGGCCTTCCCCAGCTCCCTCACTTCATTCTTGTACAAAGAGGCTATGGGAAGCAGGTCAACACCGCCCTCTCCGTACTTCGTGAAGTACCCCACCATGAGCTCATCCTTGTTGTCAGTACCAAGCACGATATAGTTGTGCATGTTTGCGAAGTAGTAGAGAGTGGTCATTCTCAGTCTCGGCTTGATGTTGGCCGTAGGAATTCCTTCAGAGCTAGGGACACTTTCCCTCATTTTATCGAATACAGGTCCAAGATCGACGTATTCTGTTTTTATTCCCATCTTCTCTGCCAGCATCTTTGCATGTTCCTCATCCTTACCATGGGAATGACACGGCATTATGACACCAAGTACGTTTTCACCCAATGCTTTCTTGGCAAGAGAAGCAACCACAGAGGAGTCTATGCCTCCGCTAAGCCCGACGACTGCCCCCTTGGCGCCATATTCCTTAACCTTCTGCTTTATCCATTCTGCTATCTGTTCTTTCAGAACATTCACATCTTTATCCATCCTGCATCACCTGATATGTGATATTCAATTCCCTTCTTCTTGAAATTTATGTCCTTCCAGACCTCTGTGTTGTCAAGGATTAGCTTGCATTTTTTCAGTGAATCGAGAATTGAATTATGAGTTGTGAACTTGTACTGCTGATGGTCTGCCACAATGAGTAGGGCATCAAATTCAGCCAGGCCGGCAGGGAAATCGAAAGCCTCCGTTCCTGTTATCCTAGCTATTTCATCTTTCGTGTAGTAAGGATCGTTCACCTTCACATCTATTCCCAGTTCCTTCAACCTCTTTGCCAGCTTTATAGTCGGGGATAGGATGTCTACCTTTATGTCACCCTTATATGCCAGTCCCAAGATGCCCACATTCTTGAAACCGCGCTTGTTCAGGCTCTCAGCCACGATTTCAGGCTGCTTCCTGTCTGCATCTATGGTTTCCTTCAGTATGGTTATTTTTTCAGGATGCCTCGCGCCCAGAAGTACGTACTGACTTGAGAGCGGTATGCAGTAACCCCCTGTACCGAATGACGGATGATAAGTACCGATGTTCCACTTGGTTCCCACAAGCCTGAGAACCTCCGTCATGTTGACATCCGGGTACGCGAGCGAGAGCTGGTTCGCCAGGGTTATCTCCATGTGCCTGTAGGCGTTCTCGATGCTCTTCACCATCTCCGCATGCTTATGATCAGGAGCAGGAACAAGGTTGTCGCACACGACAGAAAGCGCTTCTCTCATAAGCTCTGTTGTATCCCTGTTGGTCCCCCCGAACACCCTTGGCAACCTCTTAAGGCTCTTCTCAGGAGAGACGAACCAGTCCCTTCTCGGGGCCACGCCATAAAGCATGTCCTTGCCGATTTCTATCCCTGCTTCCTTCAGTATCGGCAGAACTATCTCGTCACTCCTTCCCGGGGTCAGGGTCGATTCAACTATAACCACCGGAGGTTTTTCATGCCTGGCGTTCATCAGGAGCGCCAACTTCTTCAGAACATCCACGAGTAAATCATCGTAATGTTCCCCACCC
>CP070804.1:50914-57628 GCA_020343635.1 Candidatus Aenigmatarchaeota archaeon
ATCCAGTAGCCAAAAACGGGGAAGCTGTTCGTGCAGAAACAGGAGTCGCAATCGGAAGCGGAAGAAAGTACGCATGTGACGTTTGGAAAAAATCAGAGCTACTGAAATCCGGGACCAGGCCAACGGTAAAAGACGCTACAAGTGTTCTTCTCGGTGCCCTGCAGGCGTCATCATACAAGGATAAATGCACGGGCGGACAGGCGGACGTGCTGGTCTGCGAGAAAGGTCAGGGAATGAGGTTATACAGGCGCGTCATGCCTCTTGACGGCAGCTCGCGTTTATCGACGGGGGAAGTGGCCGGTGAAATGCTCAGCGGCGCGTATGATTATTTTACGAGTGATGCTGATTTGATGAAGCTCACTAGGGGTGCCATGCAGTATCCAATAGTGGGACGCATAAGAGAGCACGGCGCTTCTGAGACGGCCGCTGAAGTTATGCCTTTCACCCATCCAAGGCTGAAGCCGTATCTCGTGGAGACCATAATCGAGCAGGATGATGCAGAAAGTGCTAAAAAAGCAGTGCGGCAGGGAAGGTTGCCTGAACGTTCGATAAGGGATCTGAAGGGTTTAATTTGTGAAAACGGCCACAGCGATGTTCTGGAAGCCTGGGAAGATGTCTAGAACGGCATTATCTTTTTAACCTCGGAATAGAACTAATTAAGGCCTGTCCGGTGGTGCCCGTGGTCAGCAAGCTCAAGATAATAAGCGTTTCCGGGGTGCATGAACTTGGGTTCGAGAGCTCTTCCGAATGCAGGGAAAGCCTTGAGGTGTGGAGGGACGCACTGAGGGTCCCTGAATCGAGGGTCGTGAACACCCCCACAAGTGCATGGAGAGCCAACAACATAATAGGAGTAGTCAGGGTTGATGAATAGCCTATATTAGGAAATCCGTAAGACTCGTTCTCCTTTCCTTAGGCTGAAAGCTATCTTCCGTGTTAGGAGCAGGTGCGAGTTCTATTTCCTTCCGTATGTCGCTGCATACGTGTCCGCTCCAGGGCTTGTCATCCCAGCTGAAGCCCTCGATTCTCACCCCGCATTTAGTACAAGTCCAGTCAGGCATTTTTACCTGTATTATATATTGCTCATGGTTCTTAAAATAAGCCTACTATCCCAGCCCCGTGTCCCAGGAGAAGTCCTGGCGCTTGCTTACGTATTTCCCGTCCTTCGTAGCGAATGTGACGTACAGCCTGGCGTCGTTCCTGACGGCAGGGGTCTGCAAGTCTCCGGCAAGTATGGTCAGGAAGATTCCCTGGTCCACCAGCCCGAATTCGATCGTGTCCACCCTGAAGTCGCTCTCTTCGACCTCCATCATTTCTGAGTAGAGTGTTATCAGCTCTATGTCCTCGCCAACGTCCTCTTCGCCCTCCTGTATAAGGCTTACGGTCAGGTTGCCTTCCGCGGTGGTGGATCTTCCCTTCCTGTCAAGAAGAACTATGACCACGTAGGTGTTCACCTGCGTGTCTCCCCGGACCTGCACGAACATCGCTGCGGGTGCCGTCACGAACGCCTCGAATTCCATGCATTCGTCTCTCATATCATCATTCTCGATACTCTCGCACGCATCAGAGGCGAATATGTACTCCTGGGCCTTTGATTCGGCGTACTGGAAGTCGCATGCATCCCTTGAGGGCACTTTTTCAAGCCCCTCGCATACACTCGGGTCATCGGTGGCGGCAGCGACCGAGGCGTAGCACCTGCTTTTGTATTCCGGGGTGGTTATCCCGTCGCATTCGAGCTCGTTCCTGCTAATAACAGCGGGCCCTATGTACTCCTTCTCGTAGCAGGATTCCATCTCTTTAGGTTCTGTGAGGACAGAGCAGTTGTCTGTCTTCTCCATGCAGATGCCGTCCTGGCAGAAACCGTTCTCACCGCATTCTACGCCCCACCTGGGGACGTTCCTGCACTCAAAGTCCGATTTTTCGTCGCACAGGTCGGCCGTGCACTCGTTCCCGTCATCGCATGATTCCGGGCATTCCTTCGCAACAGCGTCGCCTGTGCCGGGATCAACGTCCACGACCTGCCCGGTCTGGGTACACCCGGAAATAAGAAGAACGAACAGTATCCCTAACACGAAAACCAGTACATTGCTCATGGTTAATTATTTGATAGGAAAGATTTTTAAATATATTAATTTCATACAGGTCCAAACTCGGGGTGAAAAGTGAACATTAACTTTTTAAATACCAAATAGTAACAAAAATTAGGTAGTGATGTATATGCCTCCATATATAGTCAATCTTGAAGCACTCGCTCCAGCGTTAAAGAACTGTCCCGTCATAGGATCTGAAAGGTTTTATAGCTATGTCGGTAGGCATCACCTACGTGATAGGATATACAATATTCTGGAAGGCGCGGGGGAAGTCACTGTCGATGCTGATACACGAAAACACGCATTGTTAGAAGCTTTGAAGGGCCCATTAGATACTGCACGAAGACAGAGAAAACTGACGGATAAACAGCACGGGGTTTCACTCACTCTGGCAAAGAATACATCCGGCGGCTTTTTAATGGACACTGATGTCGTAAAACTTGACCGGGATGCAGCTATTGGTCAACTTTCCGGATTTTATGCCGAAAGGGATACCGGTCTCAGCTTGGAAGCTTTGAGACGTACACATCGCCTTAACCCAGAAACCAGCCCCACATATGCGCGTCTCGTTGATGAGGGCTGCCTTGTGCCGGCGGGTATCGACGTAGCGGCAATACTGGAGGAACGTTTCGGAGCGATGGAAGACCGTCAGCTTGAGGCCATCTACGGCAATGTCGAGAAAAGAGATCCTGATATGCTTCGTTAGGGTCGTTTATATTATGGGTTTGATATATTATTTAACATGAAAGCCCAGGCTGCCTTCGAGTACATGCTTGTAGTCATACTCGTTCTTGCCTTCCTTGTCCCGCTGTGGACATACATGCTCTCGGTGAACAAAGAGGCATCAGACGAGCTCTCCCTTTCATACGCCAAGAACGCCGTGGAAAGCATAACATCCGCCGCGGACCTCGTTTACAGCCAGGGCCCCCCCGCAAAGGTCAGGATAACGGTCTTCATACCGGATGGGGTGGAGGAGGTGAATATAACGAACAGGACGGTGAACTTCAGGGTCGCTTTCAGCGCGGGCGTCACCGGCATATTTGCTCTCTCAAGGGCCAGGCTTAACGGCACCATACCGACCAAAAGAGGCACGTACTGGCTGGAGATAGAGGCGATCGATCATGTGGACTATGATATCAACATCCAGCAGGCCTCTTAAGGCTCAGGGGGCCTTCGAGTTCATATTCATATTCGGTTTATTCCTCGTTGCAGTATCCTTTGCCGCATTTGTATCCATGGCGAAGACGGCTGAGATAAACGCGTATGAAAGGCAGCTGGAGGTGGAGGATCTTCTGATAACAGTTACTGAGAAGATAAACACGGTCTGGATAGAAGGTAGGGGCTTCAGCACCAACCTGACCCTGCCGGAAAAGCTCACAGGAACAGTCTATGAGATAAACGTCACCTCGAACTTCGTCATTCTGAAAGTCAGGGACGAGTGGTACACCAGGGCCCTGATAACAAAGAACGTGAGCGGCACCTTGCAGATTGGGAACAACAATCTCAGGCACAACGGCAGCGTGGTGGTGATTTCGTGAAGCCAAAAACAATGAACTGATTTTTTAAGCCGACCCGGCAAAGTTATTCTTATGAAATTCATAGTCAAGCACAAGGAGGAAAGCGGATACGAAATCAGGGAGAAGATCGTGAACTTCCTGGAGAAGAAGGGGGCCGAGTGGACCAGCGATACTGCTGCGGGTGCAGACTTCGCCATTATAATAGGCGGGGACGGGACGCTGTTCAGGTTCAATGCAGAGATCAAATGTCCTGTTCTGGGCGTGAATCCGGGCCAGAGCATAGGCCATTACATGAGGGCATGCAGGGACGATTACGAGAAGAAGCTGCTCAAACTTATAAAAGGAAAAAAAGGTAAAGATTATTATGTTTACGATCTCCTGAGGCTGGAGACTCGCGTAAACGGAAAGAAGATGAGGGCCACGGCGCTGAACGACGTGCTGGTGAGCCCCATATACGTCAGGAGGGCACTGAAGGCCGTCCTGAAAGCGGGCGGGAAGCTCAGCGAGGAGACGAACTCCGGGATAATAATATACACCCCCACGGGCTCTACGGCATTCGCGCATTCGGCCGGTGCCAGGAAGATAGACTACAGGAAGAGAGTCATGGGAGTGACCGCCCTGGCCCCCTACAGGGGCGCGCTCAAGGAGGGGGAGATCATAGTTAACAGGGGGTCCGTCAGGATAGAGTACCTCAGCGGAGAGGGAGAGGTGTGCATAGACGGGAACGAGCTCAACCTGCATAGACTGAAAAAGGGCGACATAGTCGAGGTATCCAAGTACGGATGCCATCTGCAGCTCGTGGGCTTCAGGAAGAGCTTCGGAGAGTGAATGATTATGAAGTATCTGACCAGCACAAGTGTCGAGAAGCGGTTGGAAGTCCGGAAGATTGTATACTGCTGGCTGTTCAACATAATCGTGGCCGTGGGGGTCTTCAGCACATCGATGTACGTGTTCGGCAGCCTTCTTCTTGCACTGCTGCACACCTTCATTGGCTGGGCCCTTACGCTTACGATGAGCATAATCTACTGGCTCATGTGGATACAGAACAAGATAAAGGGAGGAAGGGACATAAAGATCGTGGCTTCTTCGGCGGTTATCATAATGTTCCTGATAGCCCTCATGTTCGTGTTCAGGACCGTTTCTTTCGTGATGCACGCAATCTCCTTATGAAATAATATAAGCGGCATTAACGAAACATATAACATATGCAGCGAATCGGAGCTTTCACTCTATTTTTCCTGATACTTATTCTTCCCGCTCTGGTGCATGCCGCTGAGTCCATGACCATGATACAGAGCGGCATATCGGGTGGCGTGACAGTCAAAGACATCACAAAGGCCGACATCGACGGCAGCGGGGATGACGAGATGCTGATCGGAACCTCCACGGGGCTCTACATAATCAGCTCTGACGGTCACCTTTACAGGTACATACAGACGTCATCGGCCGTTACGAATGCCGTCCCCATCGACGATATCAACGGAGACGGCACGCATGAGATAGTCATCAGCACGTCTGATTTATACTTCCCCAACGTCCAGTGCTACGATGCGGCTACTGGAGAGAAGTTGTGGGACTTCTCCCCTAGGACAGAGGTCTACGACACCTACATACTATGGACCATGAAACAGACGGGGGTTTTCGATCTGCTGTCCATGGCTGACATAAACGGAGACGGGTCCAGGGACATAGTGACGAGCGCCGGATACGTGGTTTATGCCCTCGACGGCTCGAGCGGCGGCGAGATATGGAAGTATCAGGACACGGACAACGTGTGGGACCTGGACATCGTCAGCGGCGATGTCATCGGTGGGGACCAGAACGGTTATGTCTTTCTGCTTGAAAGCGGCTCGGGCAAGGAGATATGGAGGAAGCTCGTATCCCGGGATTACACGGTCGTCAACCCCAGCACCAACTCCGTGGCTGGAAACGTGAAGAGGTCTGTCTGGGACATTCTGCCCCTGGAAGTGGGCGGCGTGCTGAGGGCGGCCGTCAGCGCCGAGGATGGCTTTGTTTACATGCTTGACGTCTCAAATGGCGAAGTGCTGTGGGAGAAGGAGGTCATAGACTACGTGGACTCCCTGCTGTACGGCTACTACGGGGACACCCCGATACCGACCTCGAGCGCAGGCTACAACTTCTTCAATCTCCGCCTTACTCCGGTGAATGACGTGACCGGGGACGGGAGTTCGGACCTCGTGGCGTCCACGTTCCCTGGCGTGAGGAGAGGCAGGGAGTACAAGGGGGTCTCCGGGATGTATCTGCTGAACTCGGGGAACGGAAACATGGAATGGGAGAACGAGAACACGGCGCTCAGCTTCACCGGCAGGCCGGTTACCGTGGATCTCGGAGAAGAGTACATAGCGGTGCCCGCAGGCAAGTCTGGAGACAGGGAGAGGATAAGGTTCATAGATCCGTCCGACGGCACCACCTTCGATACCATGAGCATCAACTCCAGCTCCGGACAGACCAGGTCCGCCACGTACATAATAAAATCCTGGGATGAGGACAGGTTCATTTTCGCCTCCGCTACTGACGACCTCATACTGGCAGAGTACCCCGACGACTACACCTGGAGGTACCCGAGGACCAACGATGTCATTATACTGAAGGCCGACTTCACAGGGGATTCGGCACCAGACATGCTTGTCAAGACCAGGGACGGTGCAGACAGGGAGAATTCCTTCGATGAGGGGAAGAGCAGGAGCCTGTTCGTGATAGACGGCTCGACAAAGGATGTCGCCTGGACCTATGAGATGGACACAGAGGTCTTCCTGCACAGCGGCGGGCTGGCGGGGGTGAAGGTGACACCCGACCTTAACGGTGACGGGAAGGCCGACATAGCAGGATACATGAACTACTTTGCCGACTGGGACAGGGGAGATGTTTACGGAGAGCACAGCAGGGTCGTGGTTTTCAGCGGAAGGACTGGGAAGAAGCTGATGGACGAGCCGCCCGTACTCGCTGACTACTACGGCGTGTATGAGAGGGCATTCACCGACACCGTATTCCTCAACGAATCCATGAACGATCTCCTATTGATGGAGTGGGGACTCAGCCCCAAGGCTTACGAGGAGCTTGTTTATTCCCAGAAGCGGCAGTTCAAGCAG
>CP070804.1:57728-65038 GCA_020343635.1 Candidatus Aenigmatarchaeota archaeon
CTCTGGACGCCGCCGCTTCACAGTTCTACAGGAAAGGGACCTACCATCTGGACGGCAAGAAGTTCGATGTGGATGGCCTTGTGGATTTGTATTCAGAACTCTCAGCAAAATATCCGATAATATCCATCGAGGACCCCTTCGACGAGGAAGACTGGCACGGATTTGCCGCGATAACAGAAAAGCTTGGGAAGAAGGTGACGATCATAGGTGACGACCTGCTTGTCACCAACCTTAAGAGGATAAGGAAGGCGCTCAGGATGGGCGCGTGCAACGGCCTCCTTCTCAAAGTGAACCAGATAGGGACAGTGAGCGAAGCCATAGAAGCGGCCAAGTTCGCCATGGAAAACAAATGGAGGGTCATGGTTTCTCACAGATCCGGGGAGACAGGGGACAGCTTCATAGCTGACCTTGTCGTGGGACTCGGCGCCGGTCTTATAAAGTCAGGCGCTCCGTGCAGATCCGAAAGGCTGGCCAAGTACAACCGGCTCCTGAGGATAGAAGAAGAGATTCAGGCGAAAAAATGAAAATCGTTTTTATAATATGCGACGGTATGGGAGACAGAAAAATAGCCAGTCTTGGAAATAAAACACCTTTGGAGCATGCCGAAACTCCCAACATGGACACACTCGCAAGAGAAGGTGTTTGCGGCAGGATCGATGTCCTTGGAAGAGGAGTAGAACCTCACAGCGACGACGCACACCTGACGATTTTCGGGTACGATCTGAAAAAGCATTACCCCGGAAGAGGTCCTATAGAAGCGGCAGGTATCGGAATAAAACTAATGCATGGCGACGTTGCCATGAGGACGAATCTCGCCACTGTAGACAAGAATTTCACGGTCGTGGACAGAAGGACTGGAAGGATAGAATCCACGGCCCCATTTGCAAAAGATCTCGATGGCATGATGATAGACGGCGTCAGATTCATAGTCAAGCCAGGAACTGCCTATAGGATGATTGTTATAATGAGGGGAAAGGGATTGAGCGATAAGATCACTCAGAACGACCCGAAAATTAAAGGCAGAAAGGTGCTGGGGATACACCCCAAAGACAGATCAAAGGAGGCAAGGTTTACGGCAGCCATGCTTACAAAGTTCATTGAAAAATCCCATAAGATACTGAAAGCAAACCCCAATAATCAGAAAATAAAAAAGGAGGGGAAGCTGGAGGGGAACTACCTTCTCGTCAGGGGATTCGGTTACCATAAGAAGATCCCCAGCTTCAAAGAGATGTACGGTCTGAAAGCTTGCTGCATAGCCGGGGCCGGACTGTACAAGGGGATTGGGCGCACAATGGGCATGAAAGTGATTGAAGTAAAGGGTGCCACGGGAATGCCGAATACCAATGTTCGTGCTAAGTTCAAAGCTGCCAAAAAGGCTTTGGAGGATTACGATTTCGTCTTTGTCCACGTGAAACCTGCCGACAGTCTGAGTGAGGATGGCAACGTCAAGGGCAAGACAGAGTTCATAGAAAAGATAGACAGAGAGCTCGATGTCCTGATGGACACGGACGCCGCCATAGTGATCACGTCCGACCATTCGACACCCTGCGAACTGAAATCGCACTCGGACGACCCCGTTCCATTCCTGATAAATTCAAAGTATATTGATGCGGACAATGTTAAGAAATTCGGAGAAGCTGACTGTGAGAAAGGAAAGTTCGGAATTGTCAGGGGAAAAGATTTCATGAACATTGTCAGGAAGACTCTGAAATTCTAGTCAATTCCTTCTATCTCCTTTATCAGGACTATGTTTGGAGGTATGCGCTTTTCCCTGTTGCACGGCTCGCTGCTGAGAATCTTGTTTCCCTTCCGTATGAACTTGTTGAGCACGCTTGATGTGAATTTCGCCTCAGGAATCTTGTGAACTATCTGTTTTACGACGTTTATTTTGGTAGTGTAATTCAGTGTGACATTCGGTGACAAATCGCTACCCTCCATTGTTATCTCCAGGTTTCCGTCACGAAATTTGACATCGAACTTCACGCCATCGATTTCTGTCCAGTCAAGGACCTCGGCAAGGTATTCCGTGTCGTCATCCTTGACCTCTCTGGCCAGCAAATTTCCGTCCGGATCTATGGAACCGAACATTGCCTTCAGCAAAAGCTTCATAATTATAGATTACCTTTCGAGTATAAAGTATTTTGGATGCTCCACTTTTCTGGGTATCTTCTCGAGGAGCATGTCCATCTTCTTGCCCACGCCCATCACATGAATACTGTTTGCTATCTTCAGCGCCCTCTCAAGTTTGTACTTCTTGTTTGCGAATATCTCGAACAGCGTATCGCCTTTCCTGACTCTATCCCCCATTTTCTTGTGAAGTAGCATACCGGCGCCTTTGTCTTTCGGCGTCCCGGCAGCCCTGGATATCTCGACTATGGAATGGTTGTCTATCCAGGATACCGTCCCCCTTATGCTGGATTTTATCCTGACGCTCTCAGGTCCTATATTCAGATCATCGGGTTTTGCGTGCGGATTGCCGCCCTGCTCATCTATTAACTGTTTGAGTTTATCATACGCCTTTCCGCTATTTATTATCCTGAGAGCTTCCCTCTTGCCACCTTTCTTCATCTTGAAGTCCATAAGTATCCCTGCTATATGAGTCACTTTGTCTATGGTGTCTTCAGGACCTTTTCCTGTCATGAGTATTTCAAGCGCCTCCCTTGCCTCTAGGGCAGGTCCTATGGCCCTGCCTATTGGCTGCTCCCCGAATGTGGAAGCGCCCACAGTTTTTATGCCGAGCTTCTTTCCCAGGTCTATGAACCTTTCCGCCAGTGTTTCTGCCTCTTTTGTGGTTTTGACCTTTGCCTCGTCTCCGGTGGGGATGTCTATTACGAGGTATTTAGCCCCGACGGCCTT
The DNA here is from genome assembly GCA_020343635.1 of Candidatus Aenigmatarchaeota archaeon. Taxonomy (GTDB): domain Archaea; phylum Aenigmatarchaeota; class Aenigmatarchaeia; order QMZP01; family JAFGSV01; genus JAFGFG01. Next base: position 60,585 of record CP070804.1, read on the forward strand.
CTTCATTGACATCACCGACGGCAGCAGCAGCGGGTCTATAGACAGCGGGTATTCTATCTGTATGAAGAGATCATCAGCAGGAGCAAGATCCACGGCCCCGCCCCACACAAGGCAGCAGTTTATCTTGTTCACAATCCTCTTTATCTCTTCAAGCTCCAGGTCGACAGGAGCCAAACATTCGAACCTGTCTGCAGTTCCTGCGGGGGACGTTATGGCCCTGCTGGATGTTTTGGGGATCGTTAGGCCGGCGGCGCCTACTATGGGTACAAGCAGCATTGACGTCTTGTCTCCCGGAACCCCGCCGATGCTGTGCTTGTCGTAAATCTCTTTTTTACCCAGGTTAAGACTCTTACCAGTCAGAGCCATGGCCTTTGACAGAGCGACAACCTCTGCTGAAGTTACACCGTCTTTGTATAAGGCTGTCACGAATGCAGTCATCTCTATATCGGACAATTTCCTGTGCACGGTATCCTCGACTATCATCCGGATTTCCTTTTCATTCAGCCTCTTACCGGCGAGTTTTTCCCTTATATGAATAAGTGATTCGGGAGGAGATGCGGGAAAAACCTGGATAACATCACCATTAATGGCCCTCATATGATCAGCTATCTCTCCATAAAGCCCTGCCTCTCCCGGCTTCACGAAGTGCGCAGCCGTGTTCACTATCGCGGTCCCCTTTCTTCTGCCAAGAACAAGCTCTACCCTGTCCAAAGGCCTGACGTCTATATCTTCAGCATCCTCCTTGTTGAGAAGTACTACGGGCTTCTCGGCCTCGAGACCCAAAATCCTGGCGGTCAGCTTTATCATCGACCCCACATCCTCAGCGCTTCACCGAGTTCATAATTAGTTTTGGCGTAATCCTTTAAATCAATTCCACGTACAGTGGCGTCCGCAGCCTGTCTTATTGCAGCGGCGCCCTTCCTTGTGCCACCCGGATGGCCGTGGCATCCTCCACCGAACTGGGCTATTATATCGGAACCCATCTTCTTTACAAGTTCCGGAATCATCCCGGGATGTAGACCCCCAGAAGCAACCGGGAACGTCTTCTTCAGCCCGTGCCAGTCGCATGTGAGCGCATCCTCAAGCCCCCTGACAGGATCCTCCTGGACCATCTTGCCGATGGAAGCGGTACCCACATGCAGCTGGTCCATTCCTATCATCCTCGAAAGCCTAGCTATAACCATCATAGATATGCCGTGCCTAGGATTCCGGTCAAGTGCAGCGTGACCGGCCCTGTGTCCATGTATCACCATCTTCAGGTCCTTGTTGGATTCCCTCACAGTCTGCAGCGCTGCCCAGCCAAGTGTAAGTATGTCGACCATTATGTATTCGCCGCCACTCTCCTTCACAAGCCTGGCTCTCCTTATCATCTCGTTGGTCTCCGCGGTTATGTTCGGCATGTATATCTTCTTCTCCCCTGTCTCATGCTCGGCCCTGTCCCTCAGCTTCAGCGTCTCTCTCACCCTCTTATCGAAATCGTTGAACCTCATGCTTGAGAGATTCTCGTCATCCTTCACTATGTCAAGGCCTCCCACCCACGCATCATAGGCGACTCTGGCGTGCTGCTTCTCCATCAGGCCCAGCTTCGGCTTTACTATCGTTCCCAGCAACGGCCTTCTCCGCACCTTCAGCATCTTCCTTATACCCCCGATCCCGTGATGCGGTCCTGGGAATGATCTGACCAGACCTTTTGTGAACATGATGTCGTTGAGCCTCAGATTCTTGACGGGCTTCATCCCGAAAACATTCCCGCCTACGGAGCTCATTATCTGGGGGACGTTGCCCCTTTCGAAGAGTTCTTCAGGATATGCTATCTTGATATTGTTACCCTTTATGCTGAACACCTTGGCGGACATCCTCATTATCCTCGGGCTCATGGTTGAAACATCCGTCCAGGTACCTATGCTTGATTCCGCAGCTACGTGCTCTGCAGCCTTCTTCACAGTCAGGCCCCTTCCCGGTTCCAGGTAGAAATCGCAGACGACGTCCTTGTCGTCTGGTCTGTAGTTCAGCTGTATGTATCCCATGTATTTCTATATCGTTCCCCTGAAATAAAAGCTAGTCAGAAACCGTGGCAAATCTGGTGCCATCTATATGGTAGATTCTCTTTCCGTGACCCTGCAGGTTTGATTTCAAAACTTCGCCTATGAATATCGTGTGGTCACCTGTTTCAACACTTTCCACGACCCTGCATTCAAGAAAACCAACCACCTTCTTTATCTTCGGGCACTCGATGGTTTCGCATTCTTCCTTAGCTATCTTAAACTCCCTGAACTTGTCAACGTTTCTCCCGGAACTGGTCCCGCATTTAATCACCATTTCCCTTTGCTCGTCAGCGATGAAGTTCACGCAGAAAGCGCCCGAATTCTTTATCACGTCATGCGAGAATCTCGGCAACCCTATGGATATGGCATACAGGGGCGGCTTGAAAGACGTCGGCATGTGCCATGCCACGGCTATGATGTCATCCTTGCCTTCGTGCCTGCAGGAGACGAGGACTACCTGCCTGGGACCGTGTAGCTCTGACAAGGAATCACCCCAGCCACGGATAGGCCTTCCTCACTTCCTGCACGAAAACTGCGGGAGGATGGACGCCCAGCTCAGAGATTATCGCGGTTATCATTTCGGGCCGCACCCTTTCGAAGGCAGGATTCGTAATCTTAACTCCCCTGGGCGCCTTATCCCATACCTCTTTCGAATCGCGCCTTTCGATGGGCTCCTTCACTCCGAAGACCGTCATGGGATCGTACTTCCATGAGTTCGTGCAGCAGTAGGTGTCAGTGTCATATTTATCCGCAATCTCAGCGAACATCTCGGTGCCTATCTTGTTGATAACCTTCCCCTCGCTGGTTATCGCGTCGGCTCCAAAAAGAAAGACATCGCTGTCCTTCAATGCTATCCTCGCCCCCGAATCGACGAACATCGTCACAGGGATTTTGAGCGCCGCAAGCTCTCTGGCGGTCTTGCGTCCCTGGAGGAGGGGCCTGGTCTCGGTGCACCTGACCTCGAACTTCTTCCCTTCTTGCTTCGCTTTTTTGAGAACAGTCATGACGCTTGATGCATGGCAGTGCGTGAACACGGTCGTGCCGTCCTCTATCTTCTTGGCACCATACTCCGCGATCTTGTCATTGGCTTTCCTGAAATGCTCGAGGGCCTTAGGGCCAAGCCTTTTGGGGTCGCCTTTGACTAATTCCACGGCATTTCTTAGGGCAGGTTCCGTGGCCCTGAGAGAAATGAGCTTCCTGACAGACTTCTCATCGTTCCTGATCATCAGCGCTTTCACCGCAGCCATGGCGACGTTCTGCGCTCCCTGTATCTCCACGTTCTTTATCTTCCGGCAGATACTCTCGAATTCGCTCATATAATTAATTTAAAACTCTTTCTATTAAATTAGGATACCAAGCGGAGATGGCCGAGTGGCTCAGGCGATCGGCTGCAGTCGGTATTGGTAGGCTTCTGCCGATGACCGATAGATACCGATTCAGAGGGGTTCGATGCAACCCTTTTGCGCAGGTGGACGCACAAAAGCGTTGACGGAAAGTAAGCTAACGCAAAAGGATTGGGGAAATCCCCTTCTCCGCTTTAACTATTAAGGGAGTCGAAATGACCGAATACCTCTATCACGTTGATAAAGAGGATAATGTTATTGACAAAGTTGAAAGAAACCACGCTCATTCAAATAAGTTGCTTCACAGATCAGGGGTCGTATTAGTTTTTGATTCTAAACAGAACATATGTTTGGCAATCAGGAGCCCCTTAAAAGAGATTTTTCCCAGCTGCATAGATTCAGTGTGCAGCTTTCATGTTAAATACGGGCAAACGTATCTTGAGGCTGTTAAGGAAGAATTATTCGAGGAAACGGGGATCAAAGCAAAGCCAGAGTATCTAGGTAAGTTCCTGCTTGATGAAGACCCTGACCATATGATAGTGGCAGTTTTTAGCACAGTTACTGATGAAAGGTTGAAACTTGACCCCGAAGAAGCAATCAGTCATACCTTTTATGATTCAGATAAAGCTGATGAACTGATAAAAAATGAAAAGACAACATCTTGGTTACCTGAAGCATGGGACCTATACAAGAAAAAGCCTAATCCCTGACGCCTTCTGTTATGACCCTGAAGACTGATTCGCCCTCGGGAAGCGAAGGAGAGTCGATGAGCCTTGCTATCCTCTTGTCTCCCTTGGACTTCCTGAGATAGACCCTGAACGTCGCCTGGTGGCCCAGTATGTGACCACCTATCGGCGCTGTCGGGTCACCGAAAAGTATGTCGGGCCTCGACATCACCTGGTTGGTTATGTAGATAGCCGCGTTGTAGATGTCCGCCATCTTCTGCAGGTGGTGCAAGTGCCTGTTGAGCTTCTGCTGCCTGTCGGCCAAAGTGCCACGGCCCGTGTAGTCTGACCTGAATGAAGAGGAAACGGAATCCACTATGATAAGCTTTACCCCTCCTGTC
>CP070804.1:65138-69147 GCA_020343635.1 Candidatus Aenigmatarchaeota archaeon
GATAGCCCCGGCTATAGTTGCAGCTATGCTCTGTATGAGGGTATCCCTGTTCTTTATGTGGGTGATCTCATGCGCGATCACGCTCTCCATCTCGCTCCTGGTGAGCTTCATCAGCCCGCGCGTAACAGCGACAGCCCCGTGTTCGGGGTTCCTTCCGGTGGCGAATGCGTTCGGGATATCGCTGGGCACAACGTACAGCTTGGGAACGGGTATACTAGCCTCATTAGCGAGCTTCCTGACCATCTCCCTTAGGCCTTCGTCCTCAGTCAGGTACGCTTTGTACATCCTCAGTATGATCCTGTCGGAATACCAGTAGGTAAAGAAGTTCATTACGAAGACCAGCACCAAGGCTACGGTCATTCCGAATATTCCGCCCAGAACGAAGCCGACGCCCAGGAAGAGGATCGTAAGGGCCACCAGCAGCGTGAACGTCCTTATCATAGTTAATAATATGCAAAATGGCTTTTTATTGGGATGAGGCTATCTTTTTGGCGGTATTTCTGAAGGTTTTTCTGGTCTCTTCATTGATTTTAACAACGCATAAGCCCCTGTCGAACAGGCCATAAACCACAAAATCAGAATCTTTCCCTAGCAGAACCGCAGGCAGAACGGCCATGTCCTCTTCTCCCTCTATTTCCACCTTAACGGGCTTCTCGGTCTTTATAGCCTTTCCAACGGCCACCCACATGTCCCTTGTAACGTATCCAGTTTCGTTCTTCGCCCTTATGGTCTCGCACTCGACATCTATCCTCTTTTCCGTTCGCTTCCGCCTGATCTTCCCGTCCACTATCATTATGGCAGGCGTTGTGCCCGAAGAGTGCAGAGTGAAGCCGGCCTCATCCCCCACAGCGATTATGTCACCGCCCTTCATATGCGCTGAGGCCTGCTTAATGCCCTCAAAGAGCTTCCCGTAAGGTTGCCTGAGCTCTTCCCGCATTTTATCCGGTATTTTCATCCTGTCATAAACGAAGAGGCCTTCGTGCTGAAGCAGCCTGGCCATCATCTCGGCACTCTCCTTCGCTGTTTTGCCTGTGGTATCCAGTTCCCGCGTGTTCCGTCCCTTCACAAGTGATTCTATCTTGCACTCCTCCATTATCTCCGCGAGGACGTTCTCTTCGGTCTTTTCGAAACCCCAGCCCTTCTCCCTGCCTCTTTTCCTCATCTCGCCGGGATTGGTTCTCAGGACTATAACGAGGTCTGCGGGCATCTCATGCGCGTAATGGGCTTCTATCAGCACATTCCTGCCTGCATCCTTCAGCTTCTTTATTTCTGTCACTATCCCCTTCAGGTCTACGATCTTGCAGTACCTTTCGTCGTCATAGCCCTTATGCAGACCCTTCCTATCGGCCAGCTCGTTGAGGCTTATCAGTTCCATTCCTGTTATTTCTGACAGCATCCTGGCTGAGGACGTCTTACCTGTTCCGGGGGTGCCTGATATCGCGACTATCATAACTATCTATTGGTTCCGTTTGTTTTTAATTTTGGGGTGATCATAGTCGAAAGACGGCCAAAAGAGGGAAAAAAGTTTAAATGCTGACCAAGAATATTGAAGATGGCTAATGATATTGTCAGGGAGATAGAGGTTTTGAAGGAGAAAAGGAAAGCGGTTATCCTTGCGCACAACTACCAGCCGGGAGAAGTGCAGGACATCGCTGACTTCTATGGGGATTCCCTTGAGCTCAGCAGGAAGGCCGCAGACACCGATGCAGACGTCATAGTATTCTGCGGAGTGGATTTCATGGCAGAGACAGCCAAGATAATGTCTCCTCAGAAGACGGTTCTCATACCCGAGAAAGAAGCTGAGTGTCCGATGGCGGCGATGATCACGGCAGAGCAGCTGAGGAAATTGAAGGCAGAGCATCCGGGGGTTCCTGTCTTATCATACGTCAACACATCCGCCGAGGTCAAGGCGGAATCGGACATATGCTGCACTTCCGCAAACCTTCTGAAGATAGCCAATTCGATTGATTCCGACGAGATTATCGTAACTCCGGACAAGCATCTTGCCAACTACCTGCAGACCCGGGTAAAGAAGAGGATAATCCCGTGGAATGGCTACTGCCCGACACATGCGAAAATCCTGCCTCAGCATGTAATGGAGCAGAAGAAAAGGCATCCTGAGGCAAAAGTTCTGGTGCACCCTGAATGCAGGCTGGACGTGATAGAGCTCGCGGACGAGGTGACAAGCACGAGCGGCATGGTGAGGTACGCGAAGATATCCGAGGCAAAGGAGTTCATCGTAGCGACAGAGGTGGGAATGCTCTACAGACTGAAGAAGGATAATCCGGGGAAGGAATTCTATCCCGCGACCGAACTAGCTTTATGCCCCAACATGAAAAAGATCAACTTGCACAGTGTCCTGATTTCCCTCAGAGACATGAAGCACAAAGTGGTTCTTCCTGAAGATATCAGAAAGAAGGCAAGAAAGGCTATAGAAAGGATGCTGGAGATTTCTTAGAGAAGGTTGTTCCAGCAGAAAAGATGATACTGGCAGTGGTCTTCTTTGAGCTCGCAGCACTTCTTGCAGAGATGCCCGCCCCTCTCAAGGCATTTGACCTTCAGGCGAAGGCGCCTCCCGCAGTTGCTGCACTTTTCTAGCATAAAGGGTATTGTCTGTCCACCTATTTAAAGATTCTCCGGGGGCCAACGACAAATGCAATATCCGCCGGCAAAGTTAAATATGAGGCATTGAAATAGTTCTTATGGCGTTCGATGTATTCGGGTTCGGCAATGTGCTGGTCGACATCCTCATCCAGATCGATGACAGTCATATAGCGGAGCTAGACCTGAAGAAAGGGAACTTTCACCTAGCTGGTCCTGGAAAGATAAGGGGCCTTCTTGAGCACTTCGATCACCAGGAGAAGAAGATCGTCCCTGCGGGTTCGAGCGCCAACACCATTTTCGCTCTGTCATCGCTTGGCTCTGACGTCGTGCTGTGCGGCAAGATAGGGGAAGACCCCCACGGAAAGATGTACGAGGACATAGTCCTGGAGAACCGCATAAGATCAAGGATCAAGAGGTCTGACGTCAAAGGTACAGGCACGGTTATAAACCTGGTCACGCCTGACGGTGAGAGGACCTTTGTCGTGGATCTGGGAGCTTCTGTAACTCTTAACAGGGACGAGTTGCATGACGTCCTTGATGACCTGACGGATTCGAAGTTCATGCACACAGAGGCATACGTTATTGAGAATCCGCTCTTAAGGGAATCTGCCCTGCATCTTATGGATGAGGCGAAGAAGAACGGCGTGAGGATTTCCCTGGACCTCTCTGATCCCGGAGTCATCGAGAGGAACCTCGAGGACCTTAAGAAGATAGTGAAGGATTATGCCGATATCGTGTTCTTCAACGAGGATGAGGCGAAGATCTTTACGGGCCTGGGTCCAGAAGAGGCCTTGAGGGAGATATCGAAGTTATGCGGCATCGCGGTCGTCAAGCTGGGCGCCAGCGGCTCGCTGATCAAGCCGAAGGACAGCGACGATATAATCAGGATCGACGCGTTGAAAGCCAACGCCGTCGACACCACAGGGGCCGGAGACTTCTACGCTGCTGGCTTCCTTTACGGACTTTCCAGGAAAAAAGACATTAAGACGTGCGGTACAATAGGTTCTATAATCGCAGGGAAGGTAGTCGAGCAGTTCGGCGCAAGGCCCCCCGAGAATCTCAGGTACATCCCGGAACTGAAGGGTTTGTTGTGATTGCAGGTATGCCCCCGCCGGGAATTTCAGACGGAAGCAGATTTAATCTGCTTCATGCGCCTTTTGAACCCGGGTCCCCGGCTTTCTCCAATCGCGACGCGTTAGCGTACTTTCCGTTGAGGCTTTAGTGCGTTCATCCTGCACTAAAGGGTCACGAGAGGCCGGTATCCTCGCGGCTTTCCGTATTCCACGGAAATTGACCGGGCTAGACTACGGGGGCATCTGCATGGGCCCGGTGAGATGTATCCAACCATCTCCTTTAACGCTTTTTCTGACAGGAGACGGCTATTGAACTCACGACCCCCACGTTA
>CP070804.1:69247-77850 GCA_020343635.1 Candidatus Aenigmatarchaeota archaeon
GCTGGGGAAATCTCCGGGAGGCTGCACGCTTCCGGTTCCGTGAAGTCCATAAAGGCCATGGGCCCTTACGTCAACTTCTTCGCTGACTGGAAGAAGCTCGGGCAGCACGTGCTTGACAGGACGCTGAAGGAAGATGCACGCTACGGGTGCGGAAAGAAGAAGGGAAGGGTCATAATAGAGTTCGCGCATCCCAACACGCACAAGGCCATACACATAGGCCATGCCAGGAACTTCACGCTGGGTGAAGCGCTCTCGAAGATAATGTGTTTTGCAGGGCATGATGTCAAGAGGGTCAATTACCAGGGCGACATAGGCCCTCATGTGGCTAGATGCCTGTGGGGGATTCTTAACCTGGGTCTTCATGAGCCAAAGGACGGCAAGGGAAGATGGCTGGGAATTGTTTATGCAAAGGGCAGCAGGGAGGCCAGCAAGTACGACGTGGAGATGCAGATACGCCAGATAAACAAGGACCTTTATGCAGGGAAGCCTGAACTGGTTAAACTGTGGAAAAAGACCAGGCGCTGGAGCCTGGGCTATTTCGAGGATATCTACAGGGACTTCGGCATAAAGTTCGACAGGTACTACTTCGAGAGCGAAGTGGAGGGTCCTTCGGTGAAGCTCGCCAGGAAGCTGAAGCTGGGAGGGAAGGCGAAGGAGAGCGATGGTGCAATAGTCATGGACCTTGAGAAATACGGCCTCGGGATTTACGTGCTGCTGACTCAGGACGGTACTCCTCTCTATTCTATAAAGGACTTCGTGCTCGCGGACCTGCAGCATAAGGAATACAGGCCCGACAGGATAATACACGTGGTCAGCGCGGAACAGGAGCTGCACTTCAGGCAGCTGTTCAAGAGCCTGCAACTGATTAAGTCCCCGGTTGCCGGAAAGAAGTACCACCTGTCATACGGTCTTGTGAACCTCGAGTCCGGGAAGATGAAGTCCAGGGAAGGAGATGTGGTGCTTTATGAGGACCTGAAGGAGAAGGTCATAGCGGCCGCAAGGAAGATTTCAAAGGAGAAGAACAAGGACCTGTCCAAAAAGGACCTGGATAAGACAGCTTATGCCGTTGGCATGGGGGCACTGAAATACGACATGATAAAGATCTCGCCTGAGAAGACCATAGTGTTCGACTGGGACAGGGCCCTGAGGTTCGAGGGCAACAATGCGCCCTACCTGCAGTATACCCATGCAAGGTGCTGCTCCATACTCAGGAAGGCGGGGAAGAAGACAGGCAAGCGTAATGCCTCAGTGCTCAGGGACGGCAAGGAGTTCGCCGTGCTAAGGAAGGTATCCGAGTTCCCTGAGATAGTCGAGAAATCAGGAGCTGAGATGAGACCTCACTACATAGCTACATACGCATACGAGCTCTGCGACACCTTCAACGAATTCTACCAGCACGTTCCTGTCCTGAATTCCGGGAAGGAAAGGGGAACGAGGCTTGCCCTCGTGAAAGCGGTGAGCATAACCGTAAGGAATGCGCTGAACCTGCTGGGAATAGAAGCGCCAGGGAAGATGTGATCAAAACAGCATCCGGCTGGCCCTTCTCGTGACAAAGATTAACGCAATTATTCCGAAGAGTGTCATGGAAACCGAAAGGTACAGGTTTCCGAACCATATGTGATAGAATCCGTAGCCTGACGGTTCGGCGTAGTATGCGCCCGTTATCTGGACCCCGGGCACCAGGAAGGACAGGCCTACAAGCGCTGTAATGAGGGAGAATATTGCGAATTTCATTGATAAATAGATAGGGGAAAGAATTATATTTTTATTCTAGTTAAGACAATCTATTAAACAATGGATAGAAAAACCCTGCTTGCCGTGCCCTTACTAATGATCGTTGCTATTACTACTAGCGGTTGTATAGCTGAAGATACTGCTCCCCCACCTACCGGCGGTCAGTGCCTGGCACCGAAAAAGATGATAGGGGAGATATGCTGTTACGACCAGAACAGCAATGACATCTGTGACATGGAAGAGGCGGGCTGCCCCGACTCCTGTGACGATGACAACGCATGCACAGACGACTCCTGCTCAGCCGATACCGATTTCAAGTGCCTTCATGAGGTGATATCGCCATGCTGCGGCAATGGGGTCTGCGAAAAAAATGAAGAGTGGGAGAACGTATGCGATGATGACTGTGAGGTCCTGGATATAACCGACTTCCAGTTTGCAGGCACCCCCGACTACATTGATGAAGACACGTTCGTATTCATACACACGGGTTCGGCCGAATCGCAGGAGAGGGAGTTCTTCCTGAACATTACTGCCGGCATCAGCGGCATGAGGAACATAAGGTACACCTTCGAGTGCAATTCGACCCAGCACGAAGAGCTTGACAGCATAGACTCGGAAGTCACCAACGCATCGGATGAGATCGAAGAGGCCATAAACAAGCTTGATACGTCAAACTATCTCATCTACAGCAACTTCTTCACCAAGAAGACCGCGACATTCAGCAGGGATATAGACATCCTCGGCGGAAAGGAAAAGGCAGCCTACCACTTCAGGATAACAAAGAAAAGTCCGCAGAAGAGGGACGACCTGACGTGCCTTACGAAGTTCTATTTCATGGAGCCGAGAAAGATCGTGCACAAGTGGCTCGAGATATCCTACATCTAATTTAAATACTTCTTGACAATAACTGTGATATCAACCCGGATATGAGTCGGACGAAGAGCCGTTCCGCGATCTGGGAAGAGGTGAATTAATGGCATTCAAGTTGGTCGTATCAGATCCCAAGTCCAGGAAATCCTACCAGAAGGAGGTTTCCGGAGAGGGCATAATCGGCAAGAAGATAGGAGACAAGTTCTCAGGATCAGCTGCCGGTCTGGACGGATATGAGTTGCAGATAACAGGCGGTTCCGACAAGGACGGATTCCCCATGCGAAAGGATGTAGATGGCGGGGGCCGGAAGAGAATCCTGCTTTCGGGTCCTCCGGGCTTCCATCCGAGGCTGGAAGGTCAGAGGAAGAGGAAGTTCATAAGAGGGAACACCGTTTCTGAGGACATGGCGCAGGTAAACGCCAAGGTCGTCAAGGAAGGTAAGGACAAGCTCGGCAAGATATTCGGCGGCGAGAAGGTGGAGAAGCCCTCTGAAGAGCCTAAGGAAGAAGCCCCTGCTGAAGAGAAACCCGAATCTGCTCCTGAAGATAAGAAAGAGGAAGAACCACCTGCCGAGGAGCCTGAAGAAGAGAAGCCTCCAGAGAAAGATGATATCAAGAACGAAGCGCAGCCTGAAGAAAAGAAAGAATGACTACTGCTTTTGGAACCAGTCTGCGAACCTTTCCAGTGCCAACCTTCTCTGAGAGATGCTGTTCTTGACATCAGAGCTTAACTGCGAATAAGTCACTTCGTGACCCTCAGGGATGAATATGCAGTCCCAGTCGAAATCCGTCCTGGTCTTTATCTCATCTGCTATGCGGCCGGGCTTCTCTCCCCTGAACGTATGAACCCCGTCATGATCACAGTATGCGAACGCCGTTACTGCACTTGCGCTCCTCTTTTTCCCTTTCAGAAAACCCAATATTCCTTCAATCTCTATTGAGTCAATAAAGTGCCTGATAAGGGATCCGGGGTAACCGTTCATGGCCTCGATATGAAGGCCCGTGTCCTCTACGAGCACAGGGACTCTCAGTGCACTGAAAGCGGCTTCTGCCTTTTTCCCGGCAACCTTTTCCACGTCCTTGTCCTGTATCTCTTCAATCTCGAGCGGCTTCTGCTTCACTGATATGCCCCAGGCGCCGAGCATTTCATTGACTTCTCTTGCCTTGTTCCTGTTTCCGCTGATGAAGAGCACTTCTTTCATGCTACCAGTTCTCCCAGACGTATTCGACGACCTCGCCGATCGGAGACTTCCTTTTCGTGCGGCTCCAGTAGAACATAATGGCAAGCCCTGAAATGATGCCTCCGAGGTGTCCGAAATTGGCTATCCCGGGCTGGAATCCGAAGATCCCGGAGGTGAATTCGAAAACGACGAAGAACGCCACCAGCAAGGCTGCGGGCACGGGTATTCCGGGGAATACGAACAGTATGTTCTTGGGGTACTTGTAGGCGTATGCAGCCAGAACTGCGAAGACCGCGCCGCTTGCACCCAGAAGAGGCACATTGGAGATGCCCATAAGCGCTATGTGAAGACCGGCAGATGCGAGTCCCGAAGCTATGTACAGGAACAGGAACTTCCTCCAGCCGAGCAGTCTCTCCATCACGCCTCCGAAAAGGAAGAGCGCCAGCATGTTGAATCCCACGTGGCCTATGCCTCCATGGGCGAACATGTAGGTGAAGAACTGCCAGTAGTAGCCTGAAAAGGCCAGGGTGGGGGTAAGCGCTATGATGCTCGTCAGTGGTTGTATAAGTGCCTGGAGAAAGAATATCAGGAAGTTTGACGCGACGAGCAGTATTGTCACCATTGCGTATCCGTGGACGCTGCGTGAAGCCATGATAATCACCTAGGCATTATAACCGTTCCATATTTATTAAAGGAAACCCAATTTAAAACTGGAGGTGTTTTAGTGGCTAACGACACTGATGTTGTAATCAACAGAGTTGTGGCAATCATAATAGACTCGATAATTCTCTGGGTTGTTATGCTTATCATCGCGTTGCCTTTCGGGGCATTTACTATGATGATGGGCACGGTCAGTGACCCGCTTGCAGCAGCACAGCTGGCCGGAGGGGCCATGATTGTTGTTGTACTGGGAGCCCTGATTAGCCTTGGTTATTTCATCTATTTTGAAGGAACTACAGGACAGACCATCGGAAAGAGAATAGCAAACATCAAGGTAGTCAGAATGGACGGAAAACCCATGACATACATGGACGCTCTGATAAGGACCATACTGAGAATCATCGATGGCATCTTCTTCTACCTGGTCGGACTGATAATAATAGTTGTAAGCAAGGACAAACAGAGACTGGGTGATATGGCCGCAAAGACTCTGGTAGTGAAGGCCTAGGCCTTCACCCTTTATTTTTTATTCTCTTTCTTAGTAATTATTTTCATGGATATAGACATGATAGAGGTTCTCAAGTGGGCCGCGGTAATCTTTATAATAGGCTTCATAGGGTATTTCGGCAGGTATCTCAGCGAGCTTATCATAGCGAGACTGAAGAGGAAGAAGCCCGGAAAGCAGAAGACCGCCCCAGAAAAGCCGGCAAAGCAGGACATGGGTTACGAGCTCGAGAAGAAGAGGCTGAAGCTCGAGAAGAAGAGGCTGAAGCTGGAAAAGAAGAAAGCTAAGTAGGAAGGGCTTTCACGGCTTCCAGGACATGCTCGGCATGGTTTTTCACCTTGACGCCGTCCCAGTGTTCCGCTATCCTTCCCACGGAATCTATAAGGAATGTGCTTCTCACGGTTCCATTGAACTCCCTGCCCATGAACTTCTTCGGCCTCCATACGCCAAATCGTTTCTGCACCACGGCGGCAGGATCTGACAGAAGCTTTATCGAAAGACCCTTCCTGTCTATGAACTTCTGATGGGTTTCGGCACTGTCCCTGCTGACTCCAATCACACTCGTGTTGAATTTTTCGAACTCTTCCCTGAGTTTGCTGAAATCCCTGGCCTCAATGGTGCATGCGGGCGTGTTGTCCTTCGGATAGAAATAGAGAACGATGTTCTTACCGTTCATGTCTCTCAGGCAGACCTCCTTATTTTCGCTGTCCCTGAGGCAAAAGTCGGGCGCCTCTGTTCCCCTTTCGGGTACCATACTACCAACTCCTTATGGATTTATACCGACAAAAACTGCAAAAATATAACATTGTTATAATTGACCCGACCTCCTATATAAAGAACTGGGTATCTAAAAATATACCTCAGTTCAGCATCCAAACGGAATAGTTCAGGAAAGCCGCGAAACTGACCCACGCTATGTAGGGAATAAGCAGATAAGCCGCCTTTCTGTCAATCCTCCAGAAAAGCCAGATTGTTGCGGCAATGAAGGCCCAGAGGATTATTATCTCAGCGAATGCCGCCATGGGATTCTGCAGACCGAAGAAAAGCACCGACCACATTATGTTCAGGAAAAGCTGGACTCCGAAGATTCCTGCTGCCTTTTTGCCCTGAGAATTGAGGTTTGTCTTCTGCCATATGAGGTAGAGGGATATTCCCATCAGTATGAACAGCGTGGTCCAGACAGGACCGAAAACCCAGTTTGGCGGCGTGAAAGCAGGCTTGTTTATAGAGGCGTACCACGTGGCTATGTTCGGTGTTGTGAATAGTGAGCCAGCGAAACCCGCAAGGTTGCATATGACTACTGCCGCAACGAGCCTTGTCCAGTTTACTTCTGCCATAAATATAATTATATCGGTACTAAAATAATGAATGAAATCCGGGAGCTCAGTGATGAGACTTAAGGTGAAGAAATGAACCCCATACATACAGGAATCATCGGCATTCTTGCGGCTGTCATCCCACTTGTAGCAATTTTCACTGCGATATCCATATCTCCCTGGTTCACCTGGACTGACAGCTGGCTTAGTGACCTGGGAGGAAGCACGAGGGCATCGGCTCCGATAATGAACAGCGGCCTTATGATAGGCGCCCTCGCCGGGATAATTTTTGCTTACGGGCTCTGGAAGAACAGGATATTCAGGGGGGATGAAGGCGAGTTCGGGCTTTCAACACTTTTCCTCTCATCATTCTTCCTGTTCTTCGTGGGCTTCCTTCCCGTAGACTTCGGGATGCCCCACACGCTGGCATCGTTCCTTTTCTTCCTGTTCTCCATACTCACCCTGATAATACTGGGAAAGGTCATACTCAGGTCCGGAAACAGGAACTACGGCTATTTCGTGCTCTTTCTGGGAACCATATCGGCGGCGAGCTTTCCATTCTTCTTTGTAGCAAGGCCCTGGGGGACCAATGCTGTAATAGAAATGATCACGACAACATCAATGTCCCTGTTCGTGCTGATAACAGGGATAAAAATGATAAGAAAAGAAGGCTTCACGAAGTGACGGTGCCCTTGTAGTACCTGCATATCTTCTTCAGGCCGCATATGCTGCACTTGGGACTCCTCGGCAAGCATACACTCTGTCCATAGCGGACCATAAGATGGTTGATTTCCTTCCACTCCTTTTTTGGAACAGCTCTCATGAGAGCCGGCTCCGTCTCCTCGGGTGTCTTAGTCCTCACGAGGCCCAGCCTGTTGGAGATCCTGTGCACATGCGTGTCTACAGGGAGCGCATCATCGTCGAAGCCGTAAACTTGGACGCATCCGGCAGTTTTCGGGCCTACTCCCTTGAGCTTAAGTATGTCGGCCCTGTTCCTCGGGACACTGCCGCCAAATTCATCGACGAGCTGCCTGCTTATGGTCTTTATCCTCTCTGCCTTGACCTTGTAGAATCCGCTGGATTTTATCAGCTCTTCCAGATTCTCATTAGGCGCATTCGCTATCTCTTGCGGTGTGCTATAGACAGAAAACAGCCTTTCAGAAGCCCTGCGCGTGTTCTCGTCCTTCGTCCTCTGCGAAAGCACAGTGGATATCAGGACCCGGAATGGGTCTTCGTTCCACACTACTGCCCTGCCCCCTGTGTGCCTGCGCATCTCCCGAACTATGAAGTCTATCTCCATATGTTTTTAGGCGGGCTGGGATTTAAGTTCCTATCTGCAGGCTTTCGGCGAGCTTCCTGAGCGTCGCTATCGCTGAAAACGCTGCGAGGCGCGAGGTCTTCTTGTTGTACGGCGAGGGATTGCTCTCCAGCTTGATGTTCATGGTGCCGAACTTCCCGACGACGTCTATCTCGTGCGCGTTCCTGACAGCGAAGGGGTCGGCTATTATCTTCACCTTCGTCTGCTCCGGGCCTACGCCTGCCAGGGCCAGGGTTATAGCGACGTTTATGTTCTTAGGGAATCCTGCTATCGCCCGGTTGGCAGTGCCCTCGAAGATGACGGTCGGCTTCTTTATCGCATGTAGAGGCACTTCGGTCTTCTTTACCCATGGAGCGCCCTCGAAAGCCGAGGGGTGCTTCCTGGTAGTCAGAGTGACGCTGTCCAGTCCTCCCTGTGCTGCCGCCTTGAGTGCATCCAGCCCTGCTATGGCCCCAGACGGGATATGTATGCTACGCCCAAGCTTCTCGGCCTTATCCCTGAACTCCCTGAAGAACTTAGTGTCCGAGAAGGCGCCTACGCTCATTATCATGACGTCGGCCTTCTCCAGCGCCCCGGGCATCCTCTCCCTGACGCACTCCTGTGAGGCCGCCTCTATTATGAGATCAGCCTCCTCCATATCAGTTACACTTATGACCTCCGCTGGCTTGTTTTTGAGCTTAGCTAAAAGCTTTTCGCTGGCTTCCTTCTTCTCGTCCAGGATGTAAAGCAATTGAAATCTTTTGTCCCTGTCCATGTACTGCGCAAGCTCTGTGCCTATCGCTCCGCATCCGATTATGCCGACTTTGATCGCGCTCATTCAGAATCATTGGAGTAGGAAGAATAAATTCTTAATTGATTCATGCGGCGTCTCTGCTTTCTGCCCCGTTTTCTTCAGCAAGCTCCTCTCCTATCCACTTTATCACTCTGTCTCGCCACTCAACAACTGACTCTAACTTTCTTATATCAGTTATAAAAGGTTGGTTTTCCAGCAGTGCCCTGTAAACAGTGGGCATAATATCA
>CP070804.1:77950-95283 GCA_020343635.1 Candidatus Aenigmatarchaeota archaeon
CTGCTGGTCTCATGCGTCTTCTTGAGGTCTTCCCTCGCCTTCTCCAGATCCTTTTGCGCCTGCTCAACGTCCCTGAGAAGGGCCGTCAGCTTGGCGTCAGAGGGCTTTATGGCGCTGTCCATCTTGGATACCCTGGTGCTGATGCCCTCTATCTCCTTTTTGATGGCATCCCCGACAAGCCTGTTGACATGGCCTGGCTGCGCAAGAAGCTGATCTATGGTATGGTTAACTATGTCCTCCTTTATCTCAAGGACCTCACCCATCTTGTTCTTAAGCTCTTTCCTGAACTCTTCAATCTTCTTGCTTGTGTTATCAGAAATGTGCTTGGGAAGCCATTCGCGGGTCTGCTCTATCCTCTTCTCAAGCTCTCTGAACATGTCAATTTTCACTACGTCTGGGGCCACCTTTTCCAGTTCCTTGATCCTCGCTTTCAGCTGGTTTAAGAGCTCTTCCTCTTTTCCCTCGCCCGGAAGCCTGATGGGCTTCAGCCCGGACGCAAGTACTGCCAGATCCTGCATCTTCTTCTCTATTGCCGTCATCTTCTTCTTGATTTCATGGTATTCCTCAACCGGGAACTGACCCTTGAACTTCTTGAGCTCTTCAAGCGCATCCGGGGCCATGCCTATCTTGGCCGACTTGTCCTCTATCTCCCCGATATTCGACTTTATGGAATCGAGCTCCTTCTTCACATCATCCAGCTTAAGCTGGGTGGCTGCCGCGCCCTTCGCGTCCTTCAGGTCTGCTATATCCTTGCCTTGGTTTAGGACCGTTTCCTTTATGCTCGTCAGCATGTTTTCAATCTCTTCAACATTCTTGGAGGCCTCTCTTTCTGGCCTCTCCTTTCCTTTTACGGCAGCTGCTTTAGCGACATCCAGCCCGGAAACCTTCTGCTCCAGCTTGTCTATCCTGTCAAGGACCTCCGTTGCCGGCTTTTCCCCCTCCTTTGGGGGCTGTTTTCTAGCATCAGCGGCGACAGCCGCCTCAAGCATCTTGACCCTTTCCAGAAGATCGTCAGGCGCTCCTGCCGGGGCCTTTGCAGCCATCTCTGCTGATTTGAGGGTCTGCTCCTTCAGCTGACTTTTGAGTGTTTCCATCTCTGCGGATATCTTCTCTATTTTATCTATCTTCTGGATCACATCGCTGGGCGTTTCCCTGGGAAGTTTCTCGAGGTCGGAAAGCTTTTGCCTTATTCCGGAAAGCTGATCGCGTATAGCGGCAGGGACATCCGCTTCTATCTCAGGGGGCTTTGCAGCTTCCAGCTGGTCTATCCTCTTCTTCAGCTCATTGATTACGCTCTCGTCCACCTTTGGCGGTGCAGGGGGCCCGGCCTTTTCCAGCGTGCCCACCTTCATCTTGAGTGCTTCCATTTCACTGGTTATGGCACCCAGGTCTGCCTGCACTTTGCTGGTGTCTGCAGGAGGGGCCTTGCTGAGCGATGCTTTGAGCACTTCTAGGTCCTTTACCAGCTTTTCTGCCTTCTTCAGGTCTTCGGCCTTCTCTTCAAGCTCTTTCTCCTTTCCGGCCGCTTCCGGCCTAGGAAAGCCTGTGAGGCTGGCCTTGTCGAGCTCATTCTTCACGTTTATTATATCCAGTTTGTTAACGAGCTGCAAGTCCTCCAATTCTGCAAGCTTGTCCTTTATCGATTTCAGGACATCCGAGTCTGTATTTTCCTTTTCCTCTGCCATCGTTATCAACTATAATTTATGATTTTCTGCTATAAATCTATAATTCGGCCTCTGCAGACACTCCCGGGCACACCGAATTGATAACCTTTACCTCCTTCAGTAAAGCTATGCTCTCGTTCCAGTCCTCGCTTATATTGGCCGTTAACAGGGAAGACGAGCCAGGTCTCAGGGGGTAGGACGAAGTGAACTGGCTTGAATCCGTGGCATCATAATGGATTATGTTCTCGTGTGTCGCGTTCTCTATCAGCACCTCGAATGAAATGTCGTAAAGGTTCACGTTCCCTGTGTTAACCACCCTCACCCTTATCCAGTCGGACTCGTTGGCGCTGACGTTGAGGCTGAAGTTGTACTTTATGCCGTAATTGCCGTAGCTGCTGTCAAAGTCCAATCCGGCCTGGCGGCATCTGACCTGCTGCTCTGTGCTGATTCCGGTCTCGTTGGCGGTGGTGAGTACGAGATCGTAAATCCACGGAGCTACAAGAGAGGCTATGGTCAGCGAAAGTACTATCAGTATGACGACCGAAACGATAGGAGACAAAGCTTTCATGTTTATTATTTGACTCTATCACTTAAAATTGTTCTTCGCCCTCGATTATCATGAAATCTGCGCCCGATTCAAGGGTGAATGTCACTGTGTAGTTATTCAGGAAAACATAATCCGTGTTCATGTGCGCCTTTACCTGACCCCTTGCGAGCGCGTTTCCTTTCGTGACAATCTCTGTGTATCCGGTCCCGCTCGCGGACTGGGGGTTGTTGTCTATGGATATCTCAAGCCTCTCCAGGTCCAGCCATATGCCCAGATCCTTGTTGTAGATGTCTAGCAGGATCTCGCTCGTGTTATATGCAGCGGGAGAGCCTTCGGAGCCTATCTTCTTCAGGTATATTATCAGATGCTGGTTTTCGAGCACATACGCTGACAGGCTCTGGTTCTCGTAGGCCCTCACGTCAAGGTTCGAACCAACCACGAGGTTGCCTATCCTCTGCATGCTCCTGGGAGAAACTATCATGGAATCTGTCTCAAGTGTCCACTTTACGGTGTCAATATCCTCATGGAGTTTCAGGTCCCCTGCCCCCATGGTAACATGAAGGCTCTTTCTGCTGCCCTTTCCCTGCGATGCCACTTCCTGTATGGCTTCGTCAAGGTCGAGCATGAATGACTGCGTCTGTTCGAAAACGGAAGCCGCCTGCATGGAATATATCACGGGTGATGCCATTGTATAGACAAGGAAGACTATTGTAATTATTATGGCGAGGAATATCACCTCCATGCTTATTGTAATCCCTTTCATAAGATCCTGTTTTAATTTGGTTTTTCAGGCTAATAACTCTTTCCTGACTACGTCATCTCCCCTTTCGAGGGAAATCAGTGAATAAATGCTGGTTTTGTTGGAAAGCAGGAAACTGTACGTCTCATCTCCGTCTATGTTAAGTGTGAGGTTGAATCCGTATACAGGAACTGTGAAAATCGAATAGTTGAGTGTATCGAGATTCGCCTCAATATCCCTGTGCGTTCCGGAGACGTTTACCCCTATCACCTTTGCAACATCCATGGAGTTGTAAACGCTTACGTTGGTGCTGCCGTTGGAAGGGATGAAAACGACATGTAAAACGTCCAGATCTACCCCCCTGTCAAGGACTCTATTCTTTGCGAATGTGGTGAAATTCTGAAGGGTCATGAGCGGCGCTGAGCTGTTTATGCCTATGTTAAGTGCAGGGGGGAACTCCTTCCTAAGATTCTCGGCAATCATTTCCATGTCAGTTGACGGCGAACCGGTTATCTGTATGGTCGGTGAAATGCCGAAGAACAGCAGCACGCATATGAAAATCGCGCCTATTATGAAGAACTGCCCCTTCATCCTATTCTGTGAAGATATAGAGAATCACCTCCACTGGCTCATACTGCTCATCCCCGGATATGAGCAGGTTCGATGCCCAAATGTTCTCACTGTCCGGGACAGAGCCTATGCACGTGCTCGCGTTGCATATTGTAACAGAATGATTCAGGCCGAAAAGATAGCCCGTCGTGTCTATGTCTGAATTTATGGCAGTTGTATTCATGTCTGCAGCATACGCCCTGAGCGTCCCTCTGTCATAGAGGATGTTCAGACTCTTGTAGCCCTGAGTCTGCACGGATGGGGTAAACTGGACGCTCGTCGAAATCAGCAGGGCTACGAACAGCAGTATCACCATTCCGGCCATTATCGACTCCACTGTTTTCCACTGTCCTTTCATCACCACAACCTCACGCTTATGTTTACATCTCCGCCTTCCCAGAGGCTGCCGGAGAAGGGAAAGACGAACACGTCTCTTCCGGAAGCAGGGACTATTGTCCCGCATTCGTATTCGAGTCCGCCTTGCTCGACAAGTACGTTGAAATCAAAGGTGACGCCTATCGTTCTCTTAACGGTCTGATAGCTCTGGTTAATCTGAGTGCAGATCTGGCTGTTCTTGTCAGAAGAGAATATTTCCAAACTTTCAGTTCCCCACATGCTTGTCTGGTTGTCATCGCCTATTGTTATTGACTGGTTACAGTTAATAGGCACTTCCCAGTCAATATTCTTGATGAAAAAGTAGTTGTCTCCTGTTGTCAGGTTGGCTTCCCAGTAGAGCTTCTGGTCTGTGGTGGAACAGTCGAGGCTGGTGCCGGAGAGCCTGTCCAGGACTACCAGTGTGGAGTTCCTCTGCCCCGCTGTCCAGTCCATGTATGTCCATACAGTAACACCATTCGCGTCCGCGTCTGAGGTAATGTTGACCGGAGTTATCAAAAGTTCGGCAGACATGTAGTCAGATATTTTTTCTGCTGCACTGAGAGCGGTATCCGATCTGGAAACAGTCTGTGATGAACCCAGAAGCGAGTAGTGGGCGAAACCCCATGTGACGAACATGAGAAATATTACGACCGAGATTATCCAATCAATGCGCATACTTTAATTTTTCTCTGAGCGCGATTATATGTTTTTTAATAAAATCCCATTTCAGCCATGCCAGCCACAGAACTATGATCAGCGCCGTGAGCCCAACCTGCCACATGAAATCATGGAAAAACATGACCGCTTCCCTTCCCAGTGTCTGCTCGATCACTATCGCCGTGACTATCCTGGCAAGGTTTCCGGCGTATATCAGGGGTATGCCTATAAGAAGGCCCAGCACCCGCTTCCTCATACTTGCTCCGAGTGTGGCGAATATGAGCGCAAAGTAGGCCACCATGGATTTCCATCCCGTGCAGTCAGGCCCTATGTATATGACGAAAGGTCTGCATGTTCCTATCATCAGCATGAGGTTGCTCTTGTCCACTTCGAGACCCATGGCCTTTAGCAGGATATGGGAATGGTCTGTAACGGCCTCCTGCACGGGTAGCAGGCTCGGGTTAAGCCAAAGTATCAGGTAGAGGGGGACTGCTAGCGTGAGGAAACGTATAAGGAACTGAAGCACTTCCCACTGCTTCTGCTGCCTCCTGGTAAGCCTTGGGAAATTCATTATAATATTTAATTATTAGTATGTTATATATTCACAGATTAACATGAAATGCGAAAGGGCCGTCCATGACATTTTTCCGGTAGCAAGAGCCATGATAGCAAAAAAATTGATAGACGTCTACAAGTTCTCCCAGACCAAGGCAGCGGAAAATCTGGGACTCTCGCAGCCTGCGATTTCCCAGTACAAGAAGAACCTCAGGGGCAACAAGGCCAAATCACTGATGGAGAACCAGAAGTTTGTGGAGATATCAAACGATATAGCAAAGAGAATCGCGCAAGGCAGCCTGAAAAGGGAAAACATGGATGAGGAGATGTGCAGGTTCTGCAGGATTTATGAGGACTGATGGGTACAAAAAGGTTAAGATATTTAAGTCATACTGTCAATGTAAGATGTTATTAGGTGGTACTAATAGCCAGAAAGAAGGAGGCAAAGCGCAGAAAGAAGGCAAAGAAGTCCTTTTCTGCTGATTTTTTCAGGGGCAGACCCTTTCTTTACACTGCGGTTGCTGTAATAGTTGTCGTTGCAATAGTTACCGCCGGATGGAGGGTAAGCACTATGACCTTGCCGGGATCTGCGACAGCCGGTACAGCCCAGCAGGCTTCGGGAACCGGAATAGTCAGCGGTGACACTGTTACTGTTGAATACACAGGCGTCTTGGACAACGGCGAGGAATTTGACTCCGGTGATCTGGAATTCGAGGTGGGCGCCGGACAGATGATAGAGGGGTTCGAGGAAGGCGTATTGGGAATGCAGGAAGGCGAGGAGAAGACATTCACCATACCTCCTGAGAAGGCCTACGGGCCGAAAGATCCCGCCAAGACACAGGTGGTTTCTCTGCTGAGAACTATTAACAAGACCATCGAAGTGACGCCTGACCAGTTCGAACAGGTTATCGGCGAGGTCCCCGTAGAGGGGGAAACATTCTCCACTGAAACGATGACATGGCCCGTGAAGGTACTTTCTGTCTCCAGCGAAACTGTCATAATTGAATACCTGGTCGAAGAAGGTGACACGATGGATTATGATTATGGATTCGAGACTGCTCACATAGAAGGTGACGTCATTGAGATGACACTCACGCCGACAGTCGGTGCTGAGATCATGACTTTGTACGGCCCGCTTAAGATCGTGTCCGCTGATGAGGAGAGCATGACCATCGACTTCAATCAACCGCTTGCAGGAGAATCCCTTACTTTCACTGTGAAGGTACTGAATGTCAGCAAGCCGGCGGCAGCCAGTTCAGTGTCAACTGTGGCTGATGGCGATGTATGCCCGCAGCTCGGACTGACGAAATCTGCCAGGCCGAATGTCGAGCTGTTCATAATGTCGCTGTGTCCTTACGGACTGCAGATGCAGAAGGCATTCTTGCCTGCCATGGACCTTCTTGGTGACTATGCTGATTTCGACGTGAAATGGGTTTCATACATAATGCACGGGAAGCCAGAGATAGACGAGAACAACGTGCAGGAATGCATACAGAGGGAATACCCCGACAAGTACACGTCATATGCCACGTGCTATACCACTACCGGGGAAACAGACAACTGCGTGACGCTTAAGGGAATAGACAAGACTGTCATTGATGCCTGCATAGCTGACCTAGACTCGGAATTCGGGATAACATCACTTTATGACGACAAGAGCACGTGGAGCGGGGGAAGATATCCCCAGTATCCTGTTCATGCGGCCGAGAACGCCCAGTATGGCGTCCAGGGTTCACCGACACTTGTAATAAACGGCAAGGTGGTGAGAGTCAACAGGTCACCCGAAGACGTCAAGCAGGCTGTATGCTGTGCATTCACCAATCCGCCTGCAGAATGTAACCAGATACTCAGCGCGGTTCCTGCTTCTCCGGGAATAGGCGGCGGTACAGGCAGTGACTCGAGCGCTTCATGCGGTTAGAACTATTGCCTTGATCTTTTCATTCTGCTTCTCATCCTGTCAGCAAGGCTGGCGGGCCGCTGTCCTTGTTGATAAGAATCTGAAACCTTCCTGTAACTTCCTGAATAGGCTGGTCTGTGCTTTGTTACTATCTCGCCGGCTTTTTTCGGTTTCTTCCCCGGAAGTATGCGTCTTACAGCAAGAACTGCATTCTTGAGCTTGTCTCCTATCGAGCCCTTTCCCTTGGGAGAATATCCCTTCCCCATGGTATATCCCTGAGGCGGGACCATCATGTATATGAGCAGTCCGACAGCTCCGACCGCGACCACGGCAACTATTATCCATATTATTATAGCGTTCCAGAATGAAGAACCCAATCCTGATATGCCGAACTCTTCCATGAGGTCCCTTGTGCTGGATATCAGTGAGTTAAGCTCGTCTATGTAAACAGAAGCCTGTGCGTAATCCTCATCTTCGATGGCATCCCTGAGGCTGTTGAAAAGCTCCTCGGTTTCATTCACTTTGTTTTCAAGTGCCGTGAGGTTGTCTCCTGAAAGTGCCCCCTTTCCTGCGTTGAAATCTGCCAGAAGAGCGTTGACTATGGCCGTCAGGTTCTGGTAGTCACTCTCAATCTCTACTATGGTTTCAGGAAGCGGATTAACTATAAGCGTGAACTTCTTCTCACTCTTGGCGATTGAGCTCGTGGTAGCACTGAAAGTCCCCTCGTATTTTCCCACCTTAACTTCCTCGGTGCTTGAAATGTCCACTGTATAATTTCCGGTCTCGTTTGCATCCAAGCCCTGCATCGGAGGGGTGATATTGATCGTCAGTCCCTCAAGTTCGAGTACCGCGGCAAGGCTGACTGCAATGTTCTTGTTCCCCGTGTTTTTCACGAAAACCACGATCTCTGTGGATTCTCCCTGCGTGAGGTTTATGGAACTTTCATATTCGGTTATCAATACCTCGTAGACAGGTTTGACCTTGCACGTGTGTCCTGTTGCATAATAACCTTCCTCACATTCTATCTCCTCGCATACAAAACCAGTGGCACAGTATTCATCCGAATCGCAGCTTGCGTTAGTTAAGCACTCATACTGAACACCGCCGATCCCGGTGTCTCCGTTGCCGTCTCCGTTGCCGTCTCCGTCGCCAGCGGCACTGACTGTGATTTCGTTTATAACCACATAATAATAATGCCCTCCATCATAAGTATAGGATCCATTCGATGTCAGATTTGCCGTTCCTGCGGCTTCAGCGTACAGATGGCCAAGCGTCTCGTTGTTGCTTCCCGGAGTCAGTCCTCCCGCTATGGTGTAAGTATCTGGTTCACCGTCGGCAAAGAAGTCGAAATCGAATATCGCATTGGGGTCGTCTTCTGCATCGACTGCGATATCCGATGTTATGGCAACGACACCGTCGTTGTAGAATATATGCTTGTTGTTGGTGTCGGAGTCATCAACCTCAAGAGAATTGCTGAGCGATGTGATTACCAACCTGAGGAAGGGCGCTGTAAGGTTATAGGAACCTGTGTAAGAGCTGTTTCCTGTGTAATTACCTGTGCTTCCTGTGTTATCTGTCGCTGATGCAATAACGTTGATAGCGTGCAGTCCGTATTCGGCGTATCTAGTGGTATACCATTCTTCATCCACGTCTATCGCCTTTGAATATATCTGCGGATCCGGAACCGTGTAGTTGAACGTATAGACTCCACCGCCTGTTTCGCTGAAATCCCCAGTCCTGTTCTCGACGGCGTTCGTCTCCGTCCTTTGCATGTTCAGGGCGTTCCACTTGTCGAGCAGTGTGAAGTCGTCAATGCTTAAGCCTGTCACCCCGGTTCCGTTGTTGTAACTGACTGTGACGTTAACAGTCACGTTTTCGCCGGGATTAGGAGACCCTGTCACATCGTTGATTGTGACATTTAGCAATGTGGAGAACGAATCCTGCTTTGAATTGTCGTTTTCATATTGTTCGTTCTCTCCGGTTCCGGAATCTGCTGCTGCAAGCACGTAATATTGTGCATCCCCTGCGCTGGCATTGAATTCATAGATTATCGAATAATAGCTTCCATTCGGAAGACTTGTATTCTGAACCACAACACTCGAGTTGCTGGTCAGTGGCGAAGCCGCAGGGTCTGAGTCGTCATCGAAATAAACGGTTACTGCTGTATTGTTCTCAACATTGGCTGTTCCGTTGTTTTGAAGTGTGACATTTACCGTCACCATCGCGTATGCATACGGAGCCTCAGTTTCGTCGAAGGTCACGCTGCTGACAAGGATATTTGACCTGTTACCCACGTTGACAGTAAAGTTCTGGGTAGCGAAAGACGAGTTGGCGACGGAGTCCCAGCACCGCACATTCCATATGTACTGGACCTGCTGGTCGCTGTCTGTGCTGAACCCATAAACTGTTATGTTGTTCATCTGGTTATTGACCGCGTTGCTGTCTGTATCGTTGAGCTGCCAATCTCCACCGGTTGAATTTCCTACCCATACACTACAGTAAGCGAAAGAACCTGACGTGTCATAAGGCGTGAAATTGAATTCCACATCACCGTCAGCGTCCCAACTGTTATTGGCAGGGTAATTCAGCGTCACAGTAGGTGCTATTGCGTCATAGAAGAACCATTCGCTGAAAGTAGTCATATTTGAATAACCTACTGAGTCATTGGCACTTATGTTGAATGTGTAGTTTCCGTCAGTTGATGGCGACCACACTGCAGTGCAGTTCCACTCAATGGCTGAAATCTGTGAGCAGTTTTCGGTTAGGCCATATATAGATTCAGCCACATTTGAAGCGTTTACAATGGTCATGACTGTCTTAGAACTGACCAGAGATCTGTCATTAACTTTTACCCACATCTTTATATCATTACTGAAGTATGTGGCATTCCTGCCGAAAACTGAAAACCTAGGTGCCTGGCCATCAATACCACTTGTTATGTTCTGAGAAACTGTGTAACCATTGGAGACATTCAAAACTGTAACATTCCAGTTGTATATGTTTTCGGTTGATATCGATGAAGCTGTCGCACTGAAGTTTATGTAAATCCCTGTTGCATTTGTCAGGTTGCCAGTAAGCGTGTTACACTCTATAAGGGTTATGTTTCCGACACCATCACTGGTTCTGTTGTAGCAGTTCCAGTCACCCCTGTTAGTGGCAATTGTTGTGTTATCAACATCGAAAACCGCATTTACTCCAGAAATGGGCATTGATATGTTTATTTGGTTGATTTCAAGAGTTGCGTTAGTATTACTGAGTGTGAAATTGAAGTATTCCGTTCCACCACTTGTTGTCCAGTTTTCGTTATCTTCTGTTACAAGCATGATGTTGATGTTGTCATAACTCACCATACTGGGAAGAGCCATAGCAGGTAGAATGAATGAGAGTCCTATTACGATTGCCGTAATAACAGCGCATTCCTTTCTGAAAGTTTTTGTATCGAGCGACATTAAGACTCCTACCAACAGATAGATGTTATATTATTGTCTTAAGTATTTAATTTATTTCCTGCCTTTCTGCTGCGCATACAGTTTTGACATCCTCTCTATATCATCGCATTCTTCCGGGCTCTTGTCCGGCCTTATACTTACAAGGCGGGGGAATCTTAAAGCGTAACCAGAATCATAATTGGGGCTCTTCTGTATCTCCTCGTATGCTATTTCAATAACAATCATCGGCTTTATCCTGACCATGTTTCCCTTTTCGCCGACAACGGAAGGCTTCAACATTTCCGTAAGTTCCCTGAAGGTGATGTCCCTTTCGTTGGTCTTCTTTTCCTTTACTCCTGTACCCATCATTCCGCATTCGAGGAACTCGCCACTCTCCTGATCCCTGCATGCAAGAACGAATGATCCCATCCATCCTGCTCTCTTCCCTGTTCCCCACTGGGCGCCCGTTATGACGAGGTCCAGGGTCTCCATTATGGGCTTGACTTTCAGCCAGCCTCCTGCGACACGCCTCCCGGGCTGGTATGTCGCGTCTAGGTTCTTTACCATGACGCCTTCCTGGCCGGCGTATAGCGCATCCTGATAGAACTTCTCGGCCTTCTGCAAATCCTTTGAAAGAAGGGGCTCGGCAAGCTGGAACTTCCCCGGACTTACCTTTATGACACTTTCAAGCATCTTTCTCCTTTCCTTGAAGGCTTTATCGAAAAGGGGATTTCCCTCCAGAAAGACTATGTCGAACCAGTTCATCTGTATGGGTATCTCCTTTACCATCTTGTCTATGTCATATTTGCGGTGGATCCTCTGCGAAAGGAGCTGGAATGGGGCAGGTTTCCCGCCACTGCCCAATGCCATGGCCTCGCCTTCAAGGACGCATCTCCCTGCTTTGACTCCGCCCTTTATCATCTTCACGATGTCCGGGAACTGCCTCGTGACATTTTCAAGCCTCCTGGTGAAAAGCCAGACCTTTTCATCGTCCTTGTGCGCCTGTATCCTGGCACCGTCGAATTTCACCTCTATCTGCGCGTTCTCATAGGATTCCAGAGCTTCCTTAAGCGATGGAGATTTCTCGGCGAGCAAGACCTGGAACGGCTTTCCGAGCTCAAGTCCCGCCTTTTTGAGGCCCTCAAGGCCCTTCTGCTTCGCAATGCAGGCCACCTCCCCGTAATCAGGTCTCATGAACCATGCCCATTCGATAGCCCGAATCACGGCCCTCTTTTCGTCCCCTTCTTTATCCGGAAAGAATGCCGCAGCAATCGCATCACGTACCACGCCTTCAGCAACCCCCACCCTCAGCTGGCCGAGAGCTGTCCTGACTATGTACTTCGCTTCCTTGGGATTCGAATGCATCACCAGCTCCTTGACGATGTTTATCTTGACTTCCTGGCTGCCCTTTCCCTCTACCGTGGCCAGCTTTTGAAGGTTCTCGAAGACCTTCGTGATGTCTATCTGCTTGAATCCCAGTGTCTGCTGTTTTTTCCCTGTTAAAAGCTTCTCAACGGTAAGCCCTAGGTCACCTGTCTCGTTGAAGTGCTTCATGACTTCCTTATCACTGAAACCGGTCGCAGTCGAGACTATTTTCACTATCATCTTGTCGGCGATTCCAGTCTCGAACTCGCTCCAGTTCGGGAACACCTTCCCCTGGAGAAGCAGCACGACCTTGGGCAGGCTCTCGGTTTCCGTCTCCTTGAGTATACGTGCAATCGCGTCTATCTTTCCCAGCCTGGCGGATGTCTTCTCCAGCTCCTCGTAGACCTCAACAAGCTTCGAATACAGCATAAGGATAATTTGGATTTCAGCTTTAAAATAGCATTTTTCGTCAACGTTTTTGCATGACTCGAACAGAAAAAGGTTGATAGCGGGGAGTGGATTTGAACCACTGACCTTTGGGTCTCCCGATGACTACCTGAAGCCAATATGAGCCTTTCGCAACCTTTTCCGTTAACGCTGTGCGCGCAGCGTAAAGGGTTACAACGAGCACTCCAGGCTGCTCTACCCCGCTTCGTGTGCTATAATTAACCGGAGCGTTTTAAAAGTTTAATTTACGCAAGATTATATTATTTGGGTGCTTATTGTGACAGAAAAATTGATAGCAGGGGCGGATGAGTCGGGACGCGGTTGCATCATAGGCCCGCTTGTCGTTGTAGGAATCTCAGTGACGCCCGAGCAGGAAAAGAAGCTGAAGAGGATAGGCGTAAGGGATTCGAAGGATCTGCCGCACCACAAGCGCGAGAAGCTGGCCGAGAAGATAGAGAAGATAGCAAAGGATGTCGTTGTCTTCAAGGTGGGTCCATGCAAGATAGACACGTTCAAAAAGCAGGGCGTAAATCTTAACAGGGTCGAATCCATGAAGTTCGCTGACATCATACGCATGCTCAACCCGGATCTTGCCTACATAGACGCGCCCGACACGAACGTTCCGAAATTCAGCGCCTTCATGCGCAAACTGGTCGGCGATGGGGTCGAGATTGTCGCCAAGCACAAGGCCGACAGGGACCATCCTGTGGTTTCAGCCGCAAGCATCATAGCAAAGGTCGAGAGAGAAAACGAGATAACGAAGCTGAAGGACCAGTACGGTGATTTCGGAACTGGCTATACTTCTGATGAGAATACCATTAACTGGCTGCGAGAGTGGCTCAAGAATAACAAGGAGTTCCCAGAGCATCTGGTAAGGAGGACCTGGATCACGCACGATGTGCTGAAAGGCGAAAAAGAGCAGAGGAGCCTTGCTGACTGGTTCAGGGGGATGATAGGCAAATAAAAGTAATTATTCCTAATGGTGATTATGGAAAGGAAATATTCTGACGAAGTGAAGCCGGGGGACAAAGTCGTCATGAAGGGATGGGTGGCCAAGACCAGGGACCTCGGGGGCCTCAAGTTCTTCCTTCTGAGGGACAGGCAGGGAACCATCCAGGTGACGGCAAAGAAAGGGAATGTCCCTGATAGCGTGTTCAAAAAGTTCTCGGATATAATGAAGGAGTACTGCGTATCCGTCGAGGGAAAAGTGAAAGTGGCCAAGCAGACCAGCGCAGGTGTTGAGCTCGTACCCTCGAAACTGGAGATAATATCAAAATCCGAGCCGGAACTGCCCATAGACGTGTTCGGCAAGATAGAGTCAGGGAAGGACAAGCGCTTTGACTACAGGTTCCTTGACGTGAGGGAGCCGGAAATGCAGGCCATATTCAGGATAAAGGCCAGGACCGTCCAGGCGATCCGCGAGTATTTCATTAAAGAGGGCTTCATCGAGATATTCACTCCCGTAATCCAGGCCGCGGGCGCCGAAGGGGGAGCAACCATGTTCCCTGTACAGTACTACGACAAGAAGGCGTATTTGAGGCAGAGCCCGCAGCTGTACAAGCAGATGATGATGGCGTCCGGCATGGACAAGGTGTTCGAGATAGGGCAGGCCTTCAGGGCTGAAAAGTTCCACACAGTCAGGCATGTATCCGAGTTTCTCTCTGTGGACTTCGAGCAGGGATGGATAGAATCCGAGGAGGACATAATGCGTACCTTGGAGGGAATGGTTCATTACTCCGTCAGCGCAGTAGCTAGGGACTGCAAAAAGGAGCTGAAGATGCTTGGAAAGAGGGTGAACGTCCCCAAGCTGCCTTTCAAAAGGTTCACGTATGATTATGTTTTAAAGGCCCTCAAAAAGGTGGGAGTGAAGCTAAAATGGGGCGATGACATAGAGGACGCCCAGGAGAGGAAGTTCGGCGAAATAATGGCCAAGAAAGGCATCGAATGGTACTTCATAACTAACTTCCCTTCCAAGATAAAGCCGTTCTACATCATGCTTGAGGGAAAATCTTCAAGGGGCATTGATCTCGATTTCAAGGGCATGGAAATTGCCTCCGGCGGACAGAGGGAGCACAGGCATGACGTCCTGAAGAAGGTCATGAAAGAGAAAGGCCTGGACCCCAAGAACTTCGAGTTCTTCCTCGAACCCTTCAGATACGGAATCCCGCCGCACGGAGGAATAGGTTTTGGCGCAGAGAGGATGGTTGAAAAGCTTTTGGACCTGCCTGACATAAAGGAAGCTATCCTCTTCCCGAGGACCCCGGAGAGGCTGATACCATAGGATTCTGATGTTCAGATGCGTAGGGTCCGAGCTCGAATTTCAGGAGAGGGCAGCCTCCGACGCAATTGATGCCGTACTGACTGCAGTTGGTGCACTCCTTGTTTGGAGTTCTTCTGAGCTTTGCTCTAAGTTTTCCTATTCTTATACTATTCCATTTCTTCAGGATTTCATCTTTCGAGCTTATTTTTCCCTTTTCGTTTATGCCAAACATCGGATATCCGACGAAATAGACGCATGGTAGTATATTCCCTTCAACATCTATGGAAAAAGAACTGCCTTTCGTGATGTGACAAAGATTGGCGAAAGTATTTTCAGCTAGCATTTGTCCTGCAAGCGTTTTGTCGTACCAGCAGAGGGGCATTCTAAGATAGAAGTACGCTCTAACGCCTTTTCTCTTCGAATACCTGAATATCCTCTCCACGAGTTTCGCTGTATCTCTGTTAGATAACACATTATAATCATGATCTCTGTCCACAGGGGGTATTTCTCTGAAAAATACCATCATTACTTTGAGGTGGGCGAACCTGTCTATCATTTTCTGGTATATCTCGAAATCTTTATGACACATCACTACCAAAAGTCTCATGTTCATACCTGTTTTGTGCCAGTTCTCTATGCCTTTTAGTGTCTCTTCAAAGCTGCCGCAGACACGGCTAATCTCATCATGCGTTTCTCTTTCAGCGCTCTGTATATTGAACTGCACTATATGTACTCCAGTTTTTTCGAGTTCTTTTATGAATTCTGGATCTGCCAGTCTGCGTCCATTTGTATAAAGACTGACTTTCAGGCCTAGATGGGATGTAAATCTTATAAGTTCGAATAAATCTGGATGCATTGTGGGTTCTCCTCCAATAAATCCTATATCGCTTATTTTCATGGATTTGCATACTTTCAGGTATCTCTTGGCATCTTCCGGTTTCATCATATCTTTTTTGAAATCGGCTGGCGAAACATAGCACCATCTACATCTGTTGTTGCAGGCATATGTAAGGTTAAGAAAGGCAAAATTCGGACTAATCACACTAACCACCTAAATGGCGAGCCATTTATTTTTTATTCCTGTCAACATTCTGACATATTTCTTTGAACGAGTCTCCAAGTGACAGGCAGGATTGTCTAAATGCATCCCCCATAGACAGGCAGGACTCCCTAAACGCAGTTCCGAGAGACATGCAGGATTCTTCAAAGGTTTTTTCTGTTTCAGTTGCAGGATTAGCTAAGGAATTCTTCCTGAGTTCCTCTACGAGATGTTCTAATTTATTCATAATATCCACCTTTCAGTTGTAGATTATATTATAGTTAATATAAAATTAATCATTTATTTTTTTAACAAAATTACAAAAATATATAAATATTAAGTAATATTGTTAAATATGAGTAAAAATAACTATAAACTTGATTTGAGAGACTGGAAGATACTCTACGAGCTCGACAGGAATTCGCGTCAGTCGAATTCCGAAATAGGAAAGAAGGTAAGACTGAGTAAGGAAGTGGTGAAGTACAGGATAGACAGGATGTTAGAAAGTGGAGTTATTATTAAGTTTCATACAATTTCCAACTACTTCAAGCTGGGAATCTACAAGCACAAGCTTTACCTGCGACTTAAGGACATTGATAAGAAGAAACTAGATGAAATAGGGCAGTATTTCATTGAACAAAGGAATACCGAATGGGTTGTTACGTGTACAGGGAGATGGGACATGATAGTGGGTTTTCTAGTAAAAAATGTCAACGAGTTTGACGTGGGAATACAGAATATGATGAACAAATTCTCATCACATATACAGGAGAAGGCAGTTACAACAACGCTTCATCTTGTTCACCATCTGAGGGAATATCTCAGTCAGTCTGAATCAAAAGAAAGGAAACCCCTTGTATACCACACGTCTGCGGATCCACGCGAAAAAATCGATAATATGGACAGGGAAATACTGAAGATTCTGGCTAACAACGCCAGGATGTCCGTGAGAGAGATAGCTGAAAGGCTTAAGACAACTCCAAGAACTGTGCAATACAGGATGAAAAGAATGGAAAAGTCTGGAGTTATACTTGCTTACAAGGTGCTTCTTGATCCAAAGAAGATGGGAAATGTATTCTGTAAGGCCATAATATATCTTACAAGTTCCACGAAAGAGAAAATCGATCACTTTGTAAATTACTGCTCATCGCTTCCGCAAGCAGTGTGGCCACAGAGAGTTATGGGTACATGGGACTTCGAACTGGATTTCGAAATAGAAAGCTATGACAGGTTTCAGGATATAATGTTCGAAATAAAGGAAAAATTCTCAGATATAATGCAGAAGTATGAATTCGCTATAGTCTCCAAGGAGTTCAAACTTGACTTTTTTCCTGATGCATATCCCTTAATGTGGAAGGCGTGAGAATGTTCTCATCTTATAAGGCCTGAGAATGCTCTGATCACGCTTCTCGGTATCTTGTCGAAGAATGGCATGTTAGTGAAAGTGGGGTTGACTATTCTTTCATGGACCTTTATGGAATCGATAGCCTCCATTTCCTTTTCTGTCAGGCGCCAGCCGAATATGTCCATGTTCTCTTGCAGATGCCTTCCGGTAGATTTCGGTATGACGGTAGTCCCGTGCTGTATAAGCCATTTAAGGCTGACCTGCGCGGGAGTCTTGGCATGATTTCTGGCTATCTTAATCAGCAATTGGTCTTCGGTTATCCTCCCCCTGGCAACGGGACAGTAGGCCGTTATAACTATGCCGCGCCTCTTGCTGTATTCCAAAAGGTCCCTTTGGTAAAGATAAG
>CP070804.1:95383-100212 GCA_020343635.1 Candidatus Aenigmatarchaeota archaeon
AGTCCTCACCCTCCTTTCATCGATATTCTATCTCATGGGGGAAGGCATACGCAACAATCCTGAGGCCGTTTTCACGGTATCGGTAGCAAGCACAGTTATAATTATTATAGTGGTGATTGTACTGGTACTGATAAAAGTGGAGATAATTTCAGCGATACTGAACTTCATGTGGGGGGCATTGACCAACATATACATCCTTGTGGTTACCGTTATTTTAGTCGTGGTTCTTATTCTGGCGCTATCTGCGGCTGTCTACAGCAATATAGAGATAGACCTGACGAATCCCATAATTATAGGCATTCTTGTGGTGCTGCTCATAATATTCGTACCGTTCGCCATATTCCTGATAGACCAGTTCTCGTATGAGCACGAATAGAATCTAGGAATTTTGCAGAAGCCAGACCATTATCGCGTTCTGTATATGCATGCGATTCTCGGCCTGGTCGAAAATAAGAGAATTGGGATGGTCTATGGCGTCGCGGCTTATTTCATAACCTACGTGGCATGGCATGCAGTGCATAATCTTTGCTTTGCTGCCGTGCTTGTCCAGCAACGCCTTGTTCAGCTGGTAAGGCATGAACGCCTTGATGCGCCTCTCCTTCTCGTCAGCGAACTTGGGATCGTTTATGAACTCCATGTTCACCCATGTGTCCGTGTGCACGAAATCGGCGTCCTTCAGGCAGCTCATATCCTGCGTCTCAGCATAAAGTCCGTTTTTACGGGCTTCATCTTCCATATCCTTATCGACGGCACCAGGGTCCTTCTCGGGTATGCAGAGAGTCACCTTGGCTCCGAGCTGCGTGCATGTCTGCACCAGGCTGTTGCTCACGTTGTTGGCTATTCCCAGCCACACGATTTTCTTGCCCTTCAGGTCTCCGCCGTGCTCTATCATGGTGAGCGCGTCACCGAGCCCCTGGCAGGGATGGTATCTTTCGCAGCATCCGTTTATCAGGGGTATCTTCATGTTCTCGGCCATCTCCTTGAGCGTCGCATGCTTCCTGGTCCTGGCCATCATGATGTCGGCATAGCGCTCTATGGCGCGTATCTCGTCCTTGAGCTCTGAAATGCCAACCTGGCTTGTCCTCTTGTCCAGGAATATGCCGTGGCCGCCAAGCCTTGTCATGCCTGCCTCGAAGCTCAGCCTCGTCCTGGTAGAGGTCTTCTCGAAGTACATTATGAGGGTCTTGCCCTTCAGCGCTTCCCTGTACTTGTCAGGGTTCTTCTTCATTTTGAGCGCCAGCTGCAGGATTTCTCGCTTCTCCTCAGCAGTGAGGTCCGAATCTTTCAGAAGGTGCCTGGTCATATTAGTCTATGAATTGCAGCTCTTGCAATAAAAATATTTCCGTGCTGCAACATCACTGTTGCTGTTCGAGAGAAACATGGTTAAGCTCTACCGGCTGCGGTCCGCCTGTCCACCTTGCCGCCCTGCGCATGATGACGAGGCGCTTCTTCGGGCCCGGTACTGAACCTTCTATGATGGCGTAATCCTTGGGCACTCTCCCGTAGTTGACGAATCCTCCCCTGGCTTCTATCCCTTCGTCGCCTACCTTGAGTATCCTCTTTTTGTACTCCGTCCTGGTCTGGAACCCGAGCTGGCCGGCCATCGCGATAGCGCCCGGCAAGACCCTTCCGGGGGTTACTGCGCCTATGTTGCCGACGTGCCTTCTCTTTCCGCCGCTCTTCCTGTCCCTTATCTTGACCCCGAACCTCTTGACCACCCCGGCAAAGCCTTTGCCCTTGGTCACAGCGCTTGCATCCACCATCTCTCCGGGAGCGAAAACATCCGAGAACCTTATCTCCTTTCCCAGCTTCTCGACCGCGTATGCCCACTGCTTCTCCACATCGCCCGAGACTGGGATTTCGAATATCTCCGGCTTCTTCTTGAAGAATCCTGCCTCCCTGGGCTTGGTGCTGGCAATGATCCTGACTTCATGCAGGTGTTCGAGCTTCTTCTCCGCCACGTCCTTCTTCGTTTGCGGTTTTTTCGGAACATAAAGCTTCCTGCTGAGGTCCTTCGGAAGATTCTCTTCCCAGACCGTTCCCTCGCTGACGAGCCTTCCGTTCTCTTCCCTGTAAAGCTTTATTCCCACCACGACAAGGGGCGGACAGTCCATCACTGTGGCGGCTTCCACTATCTCCTGGCCGCTGGTCGCGGAACCCTTCCTCGTGTCAGTGTAACTTACCTGCGTCATGCCTGCCTTGTAACCGGCAAAGGCCAGTGGTATGACCTTGTCTCCCGTATCCTTGCTGACCGCCTTTACTGCGGGATATATTCTCTTGGCCCTTTTCCTTGGCCAGAATCCACGACTTCCAGCGACGGGCTTGTGACCTTTTGCCATGATATCACCTACATACGCCTTCCACGTCTTCCGCCGGGCTTCCTTGTGGTGTCATGGGGCACGGGCGTGACATCCTTTATCCTTCCTATCTTGAGTCCTGCCCTGACGAGCCCTCTTATGGCGGGCTGGGCGCCTTCTCCCGGTATCTTCTTCATGTGGCCCCCCGGGGCCCGGATCCTCAGATGGATGCCCGTTATGCCCTTTTCAAGGGTCTCTTCGCCGGCTCTCCTGGCTGCCCTCATGGCAGGGAAGGCCTTGCCTTTGTCCTTGTCCTTGTCCGTGGCCATCCCTCCGGAAACTCTCGAAATGGTCTCGGCACCGCTCATGTCAGTAATGTGTATAATAGTGTTGTTCTCGCTCGAGTATATGTGCGCCACTCCCCACCTCTCTTCCTTTGTCATCATTTACCACCCTTCTCGTTTGAGGCGCCGCTGACAACTATCTTGGACTCCTCCTCCACAGGAACCATATAGGCGGGGGACTTCACCCTCTTTGAATCTATGGTTACATGACCGTGGGTTATGCTCTGCCTTGAATGAAGCGGGGTGCTGGCGTAAACCTTCTTCCATACTATGGTCTGCAATCTCCTCTCAAGAATGTCATTGACGTTAAGCGCCAGGACATCGTCGAGTCCCTGGCCTTTCCTAAGAAGACCTAGCTTGACAAGCTTGTCCACGAGAATATTGACCTTGGCCTCGTCCTGTTCGGCGATAAGCTCCCTTGCCCTTCTCCTGTAATTCCTGAGAATCTCCTGGGCTATGAGAACCTCCCTTCTCCTTCTCAGTCCGTAGTTCTTCATTATGGTGTGCCTTTCTTTTATGTCATCCGATTCCCATGACATCCTTGGTTTCTTGAATCTTTTTCCTATCCTTCTCATAAAAATCACTTCTTTTCCCTGCTTGCCGGCCTGCTCTTTGCCCTGCTGACGCCCACAGTGGCAGCCTTCCTGAAAGAACTCCTCGTTCTCTGACCCCTTACAGGAAGCCCCTGTATGTGCCTTATTCCCCTGTAGGTTTTCCTCTTCTTGAGCTCGTTTATGTCCATTTTATGCCTGAGCTCGAGGGGGGCGGATATCACATGCTTGTCGCTCCCTTCTTCCGGATCCGCCCTCCTGTTGAACATCCATGACGGTATGCCGTGCTTTCCGGGATTCTGCAAGATATCCTCGATATGCTTGATCTCATCTTCCTTCAGTTCACCGATTTTCTTCTCTCCCAGACCTGAGACCTTTGCTGCAGCGTTGGCAAGGGTGAAGCTCACTCCGCGTATGTTGCTGATCTCCAGCTTGACTGGCTTGTCGCCGTCGAGGTCCTTTCCCCCGACCCTGACTATGTTTTTTCGCACGTCCTTTTTCTTCTCGTGCTTCTTACCTGCCTTCCGCTCCACTTCATCCGATTTTTCAGGTGGAGATTCTGCAGGTTCTGGCTTCTCCTCTGCTTTCTCTTCAGGCTGAGGCTCCTCCTGTCCTGCCTTCTCTTCCTTCTCTTCCTTTTTCTCTTCCGCCATTTTATCACGTATCAGTTAACTGCTTACTGTTAACGTTATAGCTTAAATATATGCCTACTTTCATACTTAAAATTTTTAAAGAGTGCCGGCGCAAACCAACAATCATTTTTTTATTCCAGAAGATACAAAGAAAGTGTTATAAGGAGATTTAATATGAAAAGATATGCAATCACGGTCGCTATGGTGGTGTTACTTTTTGCACCTTACGGAACGGCACAGACCAGCCCAACAGACATCTCACTGATACTGAGCAAACAGACGCCATATCCCGTAGAACCTGGTGAGATAGTAAACGTGGAGGTTGCCCTGCAGAATGCCGGCTCGTCTTCGGGGAGCATTACCCTGGAAATCGTGCCGTCAGATCCCTTCACACTGCTGCCGGGCGAGGAACCTGTGAAAACATTCGGCACGGTACCGGCGGTTGGCAGCGTTACGCACTCGTACAAGCTGAGGGTATCGGATGACGCGATTTCATCGACATACGACATGGAGTTCAGGTACTACACTCCCGGGAACAGAGACTCATACATAGAAGAGCTGATTCCTATACTCGTTCAGGGAACGCCGAAGATTATCATAGATAGTATAACAACCGTACCGGAAGAAATAGAACCGGGCCATGAAGCTGAGTTTCACATAACGCTGAAGAACGCAGGTTCGGGAGAGGCAACCCACATAGAACTGAACCTCGAAGCTGAGGCCGACACTGAAACGGGCGAGAGCCTGATAGTCCCTGTTCTTTCCGGCGGGAGCTTCTACATAGACAGTCTGAAACCTGGTCAGGAGAAGGAAGCCCTGTTCAGGCTGGACATAGACAACGAAGCCGAGTACAAGAGCTACAGCGCGTCCCTTGAGATAGACTACCAGGACGAGGCCGGTAACGACGCGAGCGTCACCAGAGCCCTGGGTATCCCTGTAAGGGGAAGCCCCATTATAAAGATACTCAGCGCCAAAGTGGAAAACTCTGACTTCAAGGTGGACATA
>CP070804.1:100312-103017 GCA_020343635.1 Candidatus Aenigmatarchaeota archaeon
ACGACCTCGACGAAGAACTTGTTGATCTCCTTCGCCACTGCGAGATCCACCTCCCTGTTGAAGGATATTATGCATCCGAAACTGGATACGGGATCCGTAGAATTCGCCTACAGGAAAGCAACAGCTGGATTCTTGCCAACTGCCTCCCCGCAGGGGTTGGTGTGCTTTATGATGGCGCAGAACGGCTCCTCGAATTCTGCGGCTATTGCAATCGATGCGTTTATGTCTATGAGGTTGTTGAATGAAAGCTCCCTGCCGTGCAACTGCTCGAGCCTGAAATCGGACTTGGGGTCGCTGAACCAGGTAGCGGTCTGATGCGGATTCTCCCCGTATCTGAGCTTCTTTCCCTGATTCATGGAAATCCTCAGGACGTCCTCCTCCAGGAACCTATTGCTCAGGTAGGCATCTATCTCGGAGTTGTAATCAGCGGCCCTGCGGAAGGCCTTCAGCGCGAGGCGCTGCCTCGTTTCCAGCGAGATCCGCTTCTCGCCTTTCAGCTCTTTCAGGATGCTTGCATAATCTTCAGGGTCGACTATGACAGTGATGTACTTGTAGTTCTTGGCAGCGCTCCTTATCATGGTGGGGCCGCCTATGTCTATGTTCTCTATAGCAGTTTCGAGGTCCCCCGGGTTCTCCTTCACGGTCTGCTCGAAAGGGTAAAGATTAACAACGACCATGTCTATGGGTTTTATGCCGTGCTTTTCCATGGCCTTCACATGCTTTGGGTTGTCCCTAATGGCCAGGACGCCTCCGTGCACCTTCGGGTGCAGCGTCTTCAGCCTTCCGTCCATCATCTCGGGTAAACCCGTGAAATCAGCGATGTCCATGACCTTTATCCCGGCTTTCTCCAGAACCTTCTTGGTCCCTCCTGTAGAGATTATCTCGACTCCCATGGCCTCCAGCTCGCTGCCGAAATCTGCTATCCCGGTCTTATCGGATACGCTTATCAAAGCCCTCTTTATCATGCATATCCTCCTAACTGCTTCTCAGCAGCTTCCAGGGTGTTGCTGAGGACCATCGCAACTGTCATGGGACCGACTCCACCAGGTACGGGCGTTATCTTGGAAGCCCTCTCCTTGACCTTCTTGAAGTCCACGTCGCCCACGGCCTTCCCGTTCACATCAGTAATGCCGATGTCTATGACGACAGCCCCGTTCTTGACCATATGGGCCTCTATCATCTTCGGGGCCCACGCCGCGGCTATAAGCAGGTCCGCCCTTCTCGTGTGGCTAGCCAGGTCCTTGG
This sequence comes from Candidatus Aenigmatarchaeota archaeon, assembly GCA_020343635.1. Classification (GTDB taxonomy): domain Archaea; phylum Aenigmatarchaeota; class Aenigmatarchaeia; order QMZP01; family JAFGSV01; genus JAFGFG01. The sequence goes on from CP070804.1 coordinate 101,558, forward strand.
TTTTGGTATGGCATAATGTGACCGTCGCGTGCCTTTTCAGCAGCATCAGCGCGAGGGGCTTGCCAACGATGTTGCTCCTGCCGACTATGACAGCGTCCTTGCCCCTTATCTCGACCTTCTCCTTCTCCAGCATCCTGATTACGCCAAGGGGGGTGCATGGTAGCAGGTTCTCATCCCCTGTGAAGAGCTTCCCCATGTTGATGACGTGGAAGCCGTCGACATCCTTCTCAGGCGATATCTTCATGATGACCTTCTTCTCGTCTATGTCCTTGGGAAGAGGCAGCTGGACAAGTATACCGTGAACAGCTTTGTCTTTGTTGAGCTTATCTATCAGTTCGAGCAGCTTCTTCTCGGTAATGGTGTCGAATTCGTGCTTGACGCTCTTTATGCCGACCTCCTCGGCTCCGGTCTGCTTCAGCCTTACGTAGAGCTTGGATGCCGGGTCATGCCCGACGATAACGACGTGCAGAGCTGGGACTGTGCCGCGCTTCTTCTTGAACGCAGCCACCTTCCCGGCCAGCTCCTGCCTTATGCCCTTTGCAATTGCCTTCCCGTCTATGATTTCTCCGACCATATCTCTCCCTGTTGGAAAGTTAAGAATCATGCTTTAAAATAGCCATCCTGGAATTCCGGGTAAAGAGGGAACTGATCGCAGAGCGCTCTCACGCCTCCCTTCACCCTGTCGAGAACATCCGGCTTCTCCCTGTTGAGCAGGGTCTTGGCTATCAAAGCTCCTATCTCTTTCATCTCGCTGGTGCCCATCCCCCTTGTGGTAAGTGCTGGCGTTCCGAGCCTTATGCCGCTCGGGTCGAACGGCGACCGCTTATCATAAGGTACAGTGTTCTTGTTCAGGAATATCCCGACCGATTCCAGAATTCCCTGCGCCTCCTTTCCCGTGATTCCCTTCTCCCAGACGTCTGCGACAACAAGATGGTTGTCCGTACCTCCGGTAACAAGGCGGAAGCCCTGAGCCAGCAGCTCGTCGGCTATGGCCTTGGCATTGGCCAGTATCTTTGCAGAATAGTCCTTGAACTCTGGTTCTAGGCACTCCTTGAAAGCTACTGCCTTGGCTGCCTGCATGTGGTCATGCGGGCCTCCCTGCTGCCCCGGGAACACGGCGCTGTCTATCAGCTGTGCCAGGTTCTTCTTGCTGTCGGGATGGTACTTGTCATGCAGCCTGTCCTCTAGCCTGCACAGTATTATCGCCCCTCTCGGTCCCCGGAGTGTCTTGTGCGTCGTTGTGGTCACGACGTCGCACACATCCATCGGGTTATCATGCAGCCCCGCGACGACAAGGCCTGCTATATGGGCGATGTCAGAGAAGTGATAAGCGCCAACCTCATCCGCGATCTCCTGGAAGGCCTTGAAGTCGAGCTTCCTCGGATAGGCTGTAAGCCCTGAAAGTATCAACACCGGCTTGCATTCGAGCGCCAGCTTTCTCAGGACATCGAAGTCTATCA
>CP070804.1:103117-121673 GCA_020343635.1 Candidatus Aenigmatarchaeota archaeon
CATCATATGTATGTGATAACTGTGGAGTGGAATTTGTAAAAATGGGGAACGAGCTTGTTGCTGTAAATTATAAGAAGTTTGAAACCACTGAAGAAGCTAAAGCGTATGAAGCCTCTCTGACAAGCAAAGAGGAGCATGATGAGTGGCTGAAGAAGAAGCTTAAGAAAGATGCCGAAAAGCATAAAGAGGAAGATGAGAAATTTGACGTCAAGAGGCGCGAGACCGGGTTTGCCGGCATCGGTAAGAAGCTTGGACGTACTGGTACAAAGAGCACCTTCAGCTTAATTCTTCTTGTGATTGGTCTGGTCATTGGTGCTATACTTGGGTGGCCTTTCACTGTCGCTTTTGCCGCATGGGGCGCAAGGAATATACTGCCGACACCTGAATACAGGGGTGGACATTTATGGAATAGGAAAGGTAACAGATATGATACTGGTATAGCCGTTACAAAGAGTCTCCTGAAGCTGGTGATACTCTTCTTCCTTGGATGGGGTTTCTTCGCAACAGATCTTCCTTTCAGGGGCATCCTTCTGCTGGCGTTCTTCTTCATGGCTTATTTCAGCCTACCCGGAGAATACAGCCCGAGCAGCCCCTATGAGTTCATGGAAGGTATATGGAGGCCAGTCGTGGCAGTTGTTTTGGCCTTCTACGTTTTTGGAGGCATATTCCAGTCTCCAGAACTGATGTGGTTGTGTCTCGCTTTCTTCGGTACCTTCCCCATAGCCAGGGAAAGGGGTGGAAATCTCGCAGAAGCCATAGGGCAGGCAGCAAGCGGAGCTGCGGCGAATTACGAGACCGTAGACAAGATCATCTTTGTTATTCTCATGCTTTTGGGAGGAGCCGCTGTCATGGGCTGGATAGGTGCCGGTACCATGGACATTGATTGGGGTACAACTTTCGGTAACATATTCTTACCGTTCTGGATAATCGCTTTCATAGGGGGACTTACGTCACCTGCCAATGTAAGACCTTACACCGGTGTGATTATTCTGTTGATGGTGTTTATCTTCTTCACGGCAGGCACTGGTGAGCAAATAGTAGGTCAGGCATTCTTCGGCGCGTGGTGGCCGACAGTTCATAACGGTTTAATGTCATTTGTAGAACCCATAAGTGAGGGATTCGGAGCTCTCGGGAATACGTTCGGCCAGACCTTCCTTCTGCTTACAAATCCGGTAGGATATGCGCAACAGATTGTCGAGGGCACATACGAGCAGAGCCCTACCGGTCCAACCGGTGCCTTTGGTGTGGAGATTAAAGATGTAAACATACCTGCCATACATCCAGGAACAATGTCATTGGCTACGCTCAACATTGAGAATGTGGGCCCAAGGGTTGCAAAAGATGTGATAGTGAGAATGACCCTGGAGGACATGCCGTTTTTGGAACTGATACCAGAAGTATATTACGGCCGTCCCTTGATTCAGGGACTCACCGAGCTCGGTTACATAAAGGACTTTGAAAGCATGCAGCCGGGATTTAAAGTTCCGCTAATCTTCGAAATCGATGCGGCTGACTGTGAACAGATAAATCAACAGGAAGGGATTTCAAGACTTTCCAAGAGGAATGAATACATAAGAGCAACAATAGAACTGGAGTACACGTACGAAGTGGACTCATGGATGCCGCTGGAAATAATAAGTGAGAACGAGTGGAGAGAAAGAGTAGCAAGAGGTACATTCGTCGAAAAAACGGTGATTTCCCACATATCGACTTCTCCAGCGAAGCTTTCCATAGGTTCTTTCGACCAGCCTATAATCGCAGGTAACAGACCATTCTACATAGGTCTGAACCTGACATCCGCTGAAGGAAGAAACTCGGAGATAATCTGGGACGAGCCTGGGACGACAAAGAAAGAAACTATTGTAACCCTGCAATTGCCAATTGATTTGGCAAGTCAGCTGCGAGAGTGCAACCCCAGGTGGGATGATAAAGTTGAAGGGAATGAAGTGTGGGAATACAAATGGAATGGAGATACGCTTGGTGGTAAGGCGGTCTACTGCACGGCATATTCTATACAACTTCCTGAGGGGGTCCCCTCAACAACGTATTACATCAGGGCGAATTCCACCTTCAGATTTAGGAAAACCGAGACCAAGGATACGCTGTTCGCATTCACAGAAGTGTGCATTCCGGACTGCGAAACCTTAACAACTGACGAAGAATGTGACGCACGGGAGGACTGCTTGTGGACAAGTCCACCCGATGCAACTGAAGCAATGTGCCTTCAAAGGTAATTAGAGTATTAAAATCACTGTTCGAAGCCGGGTGGGTTTGTTGCTGCGATTGGTGCCGAATCGTCTATCTCAATTTCGCTTGGATGTACAACACAACTTCCAATTAAATCTCTAGTGTAATAACATCTTCCTGGTTTAGTTCGATGAACTTCAATTGTCTTTCCATTGAGTGAATCTGCAAGTGATTCTGCAGTATCTTTGCACTCTGTACGGTGTGAATGTGCCCTTCGTCTGCGCCCTCCACGGTGTGAATATTCCTGCTGCTCGCACCTTGGAAGGAATACAAGCTGACCGACGTCAGGACTCGGGCCTTCAACTTCCATGATGACCCAATATGGCCTCTCCTTGCCTGTTATAGGGTCAGAACCACCGTCATATCTTGTGCCAACTACTTCATATTTACCAATATCGAGAGTTGGGGGAGGTTCAGGGCCTCTCGTAGTGAGCCACCATAAGCCTGCAGCACCTAAAGCTCCTACCAATGCTGCGCCGTAACGTGCTTTTCTTGGGATGTTTGTAAGTATACTCATAATAATACTCCTTTTACATAATACGACAGAAAGTTTTTTAAAGGGATGTTTTAGTTACTCTAAAATAATAATTACACACCTACTAGAAGTCTAGTCAGGTTCCTTGCCGCCGGTGCCAGTCCCAGAATAAGTATAACGAGTTTGAGGAAGTTCGACAGTTCGCGATCTTCTGTGTATCTGTCTATGTAATACAATACGGGAACAATCACCACAAACTTCAGCAAGAACATTACCTGGGGACCCAGGAATGGTATCAGGCTTCTTGAGAGGAAGTGCTGCTCCGTGTAACCATAGCCGCCTATGGTACTGAAAACCGCGATTGCAAAAAAGGTTGCAGTCGCGTCGAAGAAATGCGCCGAGAGTATGGACGCATTGATGGTGGTGAATATCTCTTTCACATAATGGAAGAGTTTCTTGTTCATCTTTTTGATGTGTCCCTGGATTTTCTTTTCCGTCAGTCCGAAGAAAATCAGGGTCCACGCAAGAGCAACCGATCCTATGTACAAAAGGGGCACAATCGTTGTGACTGTCAGAAGGGATGCATTCATCGCAAATAGTACTGATCCTATCACGAACATGGTCTTCCAACATGCAATTTTTGTGTATTTCCTCACTCCAAGCGCCACGAACAGCGATAACAGCGCCATTAAAAAGGTGATGAAGTATGAACCGGGGGTCGGAAACCATGCAACTATGTAGGAATCAACGTATGCGAGGAAGTTGTTCCCTGTCATTCTTAGTATGTAGTCATAGGCGCCCTCCTGCATGGCAGACATGTTGGCTGAAAATGAAGAGAGGAAGCCCTGCTGTGAAGATGTCGTGAAGTAAATGTAATCCCTCAGTGCCCTCGTTACGCCCGCAAATGCTATGAAGGGCAGCGTGGCTATGAAAAGGCCGCCGTCTATGGGCACCTTTACCCTCTTCAGAAGGTTGTAAACCAGCCATATGCCTATGATCAGGCCTATGCCGTACACGAGGCTGTTAACGGGATTGAACCAGCCGTTCCGCATCAGCGGAATCAAGAAATACTCGTGAATGAAATCCATATTACATACACTGATGGCAAATTTATATTTGTTTCAAGACTATTATTTAATAATGAACAGGCTCGTTCCGTTAGCGCTTTTTGTCGTTGTCCTGACTTCCGGGTGTACAGTGCCGATACTCGGGATTGATATTCCCATACCCTTCCTCGGCGGAGATGTAGTAGAACAGGACGTCAATGATGTGATAGTCATAAGGAGCCTTGAAGCCATTCCCAACGAAGTGGATTCAGGCGGGGTTTCAAGGATAGTTGCCGGTATTGAAAATGTTGGCAATAGGATAATCGGGGGTGAAGAGGGTGTCCGCGTAGAACTCTTCGACTACTGTGAGGGGCTTTTCACTCCAAAGGTAATTGCATGCCCCGGCGGAAGTGTAGAGGGAAGGGCAGAACGGCAGATGATATTGGGTGAGCAGGAAAGCACCGTGTGCATTCTCGACAAAATACTGCCTGGTGAAATAGTGCCGGTGATGTGGACAGTGTGCCAGAACAGAGCAGACCCTGTAAAGGTGAGAACGGTGTGCCCGGAGAATGGTATGAAGGTCCTTGTGAGATACAAATATGATACAAACAGTGTTACCACTGTGTCTCTTATAAGTCTCAGTGAGATGCAGAGACAGATGATAGAAAGAACATACAGGCCTACTAACTCCTACATATCTGTAGGAACCGGTCCCATAAAGCCTTACCTTACTGTGGAAGACATGCAGCCTGTCCCTGTTTTCGACATAATGCCTGGTCATGAGATAACAGATCCAGAAGGACGCGTCACGTCCGGTACAGATCCGAATGTCCTGAATGCAAGGACCGTTCTGAAACTGCAGCTGAAGAATCTTGGATCAGGGCAGCTTGACACGAAGGTGAGGGGAGAAGGATATTCACAACCTGTGATAGGGATACTGGGAAGTCAGATAGAGGTGATTGGAATAGGTGAGCCTGGTGATGATCTGCAGCCTGTTAAAGCCGAAGGGGATGATATAACGTGTATTTTCGACCCGGGTGACGCCGGCATCGGTCCTCAATCTAGTGAAAACTGGAATAATAAGGTCATCAGGTTTGTTGGTGATGAGTCCTCTCCGTTCCACTGTCAGATAGATCTGTCCCCACTGAGAGGCCAGGTTTCTATGGAAACTACAAGGCTGCTGAGGGTCAATGTAAAGGATTATGACTACGTAATCACGAAAAGTGTCTTACTCACGGTTAACCCGAAGATTGCTGCCTGAAACCTAAAAATGCGCTAAATGGTGCCGGAAAAGGTCTGTGAAATTTTATAAAGTTATTGAACCAACTAATAAAGGATAACAATGGCTGCTACTAAAACAGGCAAAAGTCTAGCAATTCTGTTAATTCTGCCTGCAGTCGTACTTCTGACTTCCGGTTGTACGGATTTCTTAGGAGGGGGGGCAGGCCCTAGTGGTAACGGGATCGTCATAACCTCTTTCCAATCGGATCTTACCGAAGTTGAGTCAGAAGAGGATGTGGGTCTTCACCTCGAAGTCCAGAACCAGGGAGACGTCATAGGTTACGCAGCAGCACAGCTCATAAACATCGACCCAACTGCATGGGGAGGGTTCGCCTTCGCAGACTATGACATAGGCGAGCTGCTTCCGGCAGACAAAGAAGCAGGAACACTTGGTCAGACAGGCCGGGCTGACTGGATGCTTGTGTCACCTGTTCTCAACAGAGGTGACAGGCGTACATACAAGCCCATGGTAAGAATGTTCTACGAGTATGAAACAAGGATCATCAAGCCTATAACATTCCTGACATCAGAAGAGACCAGAAGGGCTGTACAGGCAGGGGAAGCTCTGCCGAGCGAACCTGCAATAGTCAGCGCTGGTCCCCTTTCTGTGAATGTGAGGACTGGTGAATTCGTGAGGACCCGGGACGACTGGCAAATGTCCTACTTCCCTGTGGAAATCACCATACAGAACACGGGCGGTGGTCTTATTGCCGGAAGGAACTATCCGATAGGAATCGATGTGGAGGCGCCTGCCGGAACCGCTTTCAGGGGAGGAATCTGCCCGAGGGAGTCACAGCTTGAGTATCCTGCATTCGACATGAACCTGCCGGCTGGCATAACATTCCCTCCCGCGTTGAACACGATTAACATGTGGAACGGCAGGGACATAACAATAACCTGTGAGCTCAATGTCATAAACCCGCCTCAGTTCAGGGACACGAGGGACCTCAAGGTTACACTGAGTTATGTCTATTACCAGGATGCGGAATTGCAACTGAATGTCGTTGGAACCCGGGAATTCTAAAGGGTTCCCGGACTTAGTTATTAAAACTTAGAGTTCCAAATATAATCATGAAACATGCATTACCGGCACTGCTTTCCTTATTTCTCGTAGTCTTTATATCAGGCTGCACAATCCCGTACTTTCCTACTCCTGCACCCGCAACAGGCAATGGGGTGGTAATAGTTGACTTCGAGCCTGAGCTGAACACCCTGTATTCGGAAGAATCCACCAATTTCCTGGTTAAAATAAAGAACATGGGCTCATTCATCGCCGATGGTGAGGTGAGGATGGACCTGGGGGAGTGGGGAGAAGAATGCATGACCAGGCAAACAAAGGAATTCACGGACCTGCTGGCCCCTGACCCGGAAAGAGGGACAGAGGGCGAGGAGAGGGTATTCTCATGGCGCTGCTCTGCTCCAGGCATAGAAGAGGGCCTGCATATTCCCTATAATCCAAGAGCTGTAGTCAAATACGCCTACAAAACCATCACATCTCAATCTGTCACCTTGCTTCCGACAGCTGAACTGATCGCCCTCAGGAATTCAGGAAACTCGCTGCCGTCAGAGATGGAGTCAGCCAGCCAGTCCCCTGTAAGCATAGACGTACAGGTGAACGCCCCTATCAGATTGCGGGAAGACACGAACAGCGTAGAATTCCCTGTTACCATAAAGGTCAACAATGTCGGCGGGGGTATAGTTGAGGGCAGTATAGTCAGAATGGACATAGATGTCGAGGGACTGGATGTCCTTCATACACAGGAATGCTATGACAATGGTGAGGCTATGAACCTGTGGAGGGGTACTTCGCAGACAATAACATGCAAGATGAGCGCCAACAACGTCCCTGCGATGACCCAGGCAAGAATCGTGGTAACAGCTGAATACGACTACAGTGTCATGGCGACCACCCACATAGAAGTCATAGGCGACGTTGGCGTTGACCGCCTGCCGTTCTAACCAAAAAAGGAGCTCAGGCTGCTCTGGGGGTTTCTGTTCTTCTCGGGGTGCTTTTCTTCAAGCGAGAGCCTGCCGTAGACCCCGTCATAACCGGGGAGCACCTTTGTCCTGCCTTGCCTGGAATCGATAACAAGCTTGGCTATCTTCTCATTGCTCACGGACCTCATCTCTGATTCTCCGGCAGAAAGCAACACGTGCAGTTCGCTCCCGAACCTCTCCAGGAGCTTTTCATACTGGGCCCATATCTTCTTGGAGTAAAGCTGGTCAGTGCCTAACACGGCTGCTATGATTTCCGAGAGGGGAAGCAGTCTTTTGAAGGGCACGGCGTCCCTTGGTAGATGCCCTTCGGGCCTGTCCGCGAGCCCTTCCACTCTGTTGAGTACGCCTATGGTAAGCGGTTTCCGGCAGACAGGACATATATTGCCTGCTTTGGCACTTTCCCTGGGGTCCAGGCATACATTGCATTCCCTGTGACCGTCGTAATGGTACTTGCCATACCCTGGATCGACTTCGATGGTAAACAGGAAGTGCCTGTTATCTTTCTTCCTTATTGCACTCATAATGCCGTTGTAGGTCATTTCATTCAGCTCGAACACGTTAGCCTCCCTTCCTATCCTCCAGGGCCAGCAGGAATGGGCGTCTGAGTTCGAAACTAGGGCATATCTGTCCAGAGAGGAGAGGCGCCAGTTCATCTCAGGATCGCTCGACATGCCCGTTTCAAGGGCAAATATGTGTTTTGTCTGGTCCTTGAAGCATTCTTTCACGGAATCGAATCCTGATTTGGAGCCGAAAACACCGAACCAGGGAGTCCATGCGTGTGCAGGAATGATCATAATGTCTTTCGAAATCGACATGATCCCTTCCACTAATTCTGGACAGGTCATGCCGTTGAACGTGGGCCTGCCGTCTATAATAAGATTGCCGCGCTTGGAGAGGAAGTCATTTACCTGAGCTGCCGTATCGAAATCAGGAACATGCAGCACATTATGTACCTTTCTGGTACTGCCGTCCTGCTCGTAAACATTCGACACTTCTGTGGAAAGCATAAATGAAAAGCCGCTATCTGTCTTCAGTATGCCGGTGCCGTCCTCTTTGAGGCTGTTTTTCAGTGTATGGAACCAGGTCGGGTGGGTAAAATCGCCTGTTCCAAGCAGATTAAGCCCCTTCATGCGGCCATACTTCTCAAGATTTTCGATAGTGATGGCCCTGCTCGTGGCCATGGAATAGGGGCCGTGTATGTGCAGATCAGCGAATATTCTCATGGTGTAATTTTATCCTGAATATTTTAAGAACAAATGGGCCTGCTGGGATTCCCAGCACCTCGCGTTAGCTTATCCTTCCACGGACGCTTCTCTGCACACTACTCATCCGCGTCAGCTTACTTTCCGGCGCGCGCTTTTCCACGTATACGTGTGGAAAAGGGTGCATTTGAACCCAGGACCTTCAGCTTTTACGCCCAGGCTGTTTTCCGTCAACGATTTGCACGTGAGTGGAAAGGGTTGCCTGGCGGCCTTATAAGACTGGCGCTCTAGCCAAACTGAGCTACAGGCCCATATCCTGCAAAAGCCTGTACTCACCTTTTCCGTGAACGCTTTTTCAGCGCAGTGCCCAGAAAAGGGTTCTGAGCTACAGGCCCATGCTCATTGTTATTGTCGCTGTAGAATTAAATTGTTTGGCTTTTTTTAAAGATATGGCCGGAAATGGGCAAAAACTTATAAATTAGCTCTGAATATTACTTTTACGAGCTACGAAGGAAGGTGAAGGAATGAATGGGAATGTAGGGCAGGGAGGCGTTCAGCCAATCCTGATATTACCGGAAGGTACGACCAGGTCGAAAGGGAAGGACGCGCAGACTAACAATATAGCAGCGGCAAAGGTGGTTGCTGATACCGTAAAAACCACTCTTGGTCCAAAGGGTATGGACAAGATGCTTGTTGATTCTCTTGGTGACATAACCATAACAAATGATGGTGTAACGATTCTAGAGGAGATGCAGATAGAGCACCCGGCAGCGAAGATGATGGTCGAGGTCGCCAAGGCGCAGAACGAGGCCGTTGGTGACGGAACCACGACTGCTGTTGTTCTCGCCGGGGAGCTGCTGAAGAAGGCAGGTGACCTGCTTGAACAGGATATACATCCGATAATGATAACAAAGGGGTTCAAACTGGCGAAACTGAAGGCGCTTGAGGTCCTCGAGAAGTTCGGCATGGATGTAAGCCTTAAGGATGAGAAGACGCTTGAAGACATAGCAAACACCGCCATGACCGGGAAATCTGCTGAAAGGGCCTCGGATTACCTTTCAAAGGTATCTGTCAAGGCCGTGAGGAAGATTGCGGACGTCAGCGGAAAGAATGCCTCAGTGGATACCGAAAACATAAAGTTAGAGAAGAAGCATGGGGGTTCCATATCCGACACGAGCCTGATAGAGGGTATACTTATAGACAAGGAAGTTGTTCACAGTGCGATGCCGAAAACCGTGAAGGAGGCCAAGATCGCGCTCATAGATGCCGCTCTTGAGGTGAAGGAGTTAGAAGGGGACGCGAAGATAAGCATAGATTCTCCTGAGAAGATGCAGGCATTCCTTGATGAGGAGGAAAAGATGCTGCACAAAATGGTCGACACCGTTGTCAAATCGGGTGCTACGGTGTTGCTGTGCCAGAAGGGCATAGATGATGTTGCCCAGCACTTCCTCGCCAAGAAAGGCGCTTTGGCTGCAAGAAGGATAAAGAAATCCGACATGGAGAAGCTTGCTATGGCAACTGGAGCGAATATCGTTAGCAACATTGACGAGCTTTCAGCCCATGACCTCGGATATGCAGGCAACGTTGAAGAGCGAAGAGTCGGAACCGACAAAATGATATTCGTTGAGCAATGCAGGCAGCCCAAAGCCGTTACCATGCTCATAAGGGGCGGAACCGAGCATGTGGTTGACGAGGTTGAAAGGGCTATTGAAGACGCCATAAAGGATGTCGCTGCTGCGCTTGAGCTTGGTAAGATTGTGCCCGGCGGGGGGGCTTCCGAGATGGTGGTTTCCAGGGCCGTGAGGAAGTATGCCGGCTCCTTGAGCGGCCGGGAGCAGCTGGCAGTTCAGGCCTTCGCGGATGCCATAGAGGTCATCCCATGGGTACTCGCAGAGAACGCGGGGCTTGACCCGATAGACAAGATGGCGCTTATGAGGTCAGAACACGACAAGGGCAAGAAAACAAGTGGTTTAAACGTCTTCAGCGGGAAGGTTCTGGACATAACGAGAGAGGGCGTTGTTGAGCCGCTTAAGATAAAGTTGCAGGCGATAAAATCGGCAACAGAAGCCGCTGAGATGATACTCAGGATAGACGACATAATAGCGTCAAGCGGTGGTTCTGAAGGCGGGGTGCCCGGTGGCGCACCACCGATGCCGTCTGGTGGCATGCCTGGGATGATGTAGACCCGTCTGTTTCCATTTTCTGTAAAATATTTATATTGGTCGTCTAACAAATAATATACATGAGCACTGAAGAGTACGAGGTAATACCCACATCGCCCATCAGAAGACTTGAAAAAAGGGTAGAAAAGGTGGAGGACACTTCTTCTACGTCCCAGGTGCAGAAGCTGATGGAACAGGTTATAGAGCTCATAAAGAGCAACCAGAGGATAATAGATGATGTCGTCAAGGCCAACACGGAACTGCGCGATGAACTGAGCAGGGTTCCCGGCAAGGTGGACAAACTGCTTGATACCATGAATGAGTTCATGGAACTTCTCAAGGTGGCTTCAGAGGAGGAGGAAAGACTAGGATCCGGTCCTGAAGCGTTCAAGCCCATGATCGACAAGATGTCCGAGATGGTTGAACAGAACAAGCAGTCCCTTGAGACCAACCATACCATGCTTGCAGCACTTGAAACGATAGACAAGAGGCTCAAAAGGCTTTACATGGGACTGACGGGAACATACGCTGCAAGGAGATAATGTTATCTCAAAAAAAGGAGGAAATGTAATGAGAAAAGGTATTACGCCAATTATCGCAATAATTGTGCTGTTACTTATCACTGTAGCGCTTGCAGGCGCTGCGTGGACATACCTGAGCGTATACATGACCGGTCTGACAGGGGCGAGTGTCGAACTGCAGGACTACTTCTGCATAAACAGTGACACTGCCGTGATATTAGTAAGGAATACCGGTACTGTTGACATGCCAGTAGGCGATATAAGCATAATCAACATGAGTGACGGAAGTATAACAGATGGTAACTGGGCCGACGCAGGTGGTAACCCCATCTCAGAGATAGGAGTGGGTAAAACTGGTACTTGGACAGCGCAAACAACCTGCGCATCTGTCGACGAGTGCACGTTCAGGGTAACAGGCGGTACTGCGAGGGCACAGCAAGCAAGGGTGTTCTGCTGAAATGCATGAAGTTTGGTGGGTGCGGGAATGTCCCTCATCCATTTCTAATCTTTATGCTCATCAGCAGCTTAAGTCCGGGTGCGCTGAATGGACTGTTTGCTAAGTTAACTTTTTTACCTACTTCGTCTAATTCTTATTATAGTATATCTGGTGTTTATGATGCAAAGAGGTCAGGTGCAGCCAATATCGATGGTTCTTGTAGCCGCCATAATACTCTTACTAGCAGGGAGTGCCTATTTCTGGGGAAAGCCCCTGCTTGACAAGAGAACCACAGTAACCGACGTATCAACTGCAAAATCCTTCATGATAGAACTGGACAGGCAGATAGTCGAGGTATCAAGAAGTGGGGGGACCAAAACCATTAACGTGCCTAGGATATCTGGATCCTCAATTGATGTGAACGAGACCGGAAACGAGATTCTTTTCCGTTTCCTCGCCCCCGAGGCCATGATGGAGATGGACGGGAGCAGCACATCCGTTCCTGTGGACACGTATGATGTGAGCCCTGAGGGTTCTTATGGAAGTTCTCCGAGGATAATACTGCTCGAGGGAGAGCCACAGGAAAATAACCTGTATCTGATGACTCTGAGACTGAAATACAGGACCCTTCAAACTGATACTGCCCCGCTCAGGGGCTACAGGATAGTGCTTCTCGACGGGGGATATATTAATCCAGGTCAGGCCAGCAGCAGGGTCATAGCGAATTTTCTCAGAAGGGAGACCGACCCTGCCGGCTGCTGTAGCGGAATGGGTGAAAGGACTGACACAGTGATAAATGTGAGCATATCCTAAAGCATATAATGTTCCCGTTGAATATATTCTTATGAAAGGGCAGAGTATAATCTTCGAGGAGGTGCTTCTCTTCGGTATCTCTGTCGCCATATTCATCGTCGCATTCACGATCTTCCAGATGTATCAGATGAACTTCTCCTCAAATTCACTCTCAGATCATACCAGGTCCGTAAGGGATATGGTCCTCGGTCATGTAGTTGAGCTTACACGAATAGGTGATCTGAATGCAAGCCTCACTCTCAGGATTCCAAGAGAAATGTCGGGAGAATATTATCACATCTACATAAACAATACGAACTTTTGGGTTATCACTGACGAGACAAAAACGACTGCATCTTATAGCATAGAATCGATGAGCAGCACTTACAGTTTTTCCGGAGAAACGGCAAGCCGCATGGGTGAAATTATAATTTATAAGAGAGGTTATAATATTATAATAGATTAATAGAGGCATGGAAATTCCAGTGCCGCGGGGTTTTTATGAAACTAAAACTTCCCAGGGTGAAGGTAAAGACGCGTGTTTCCAAGCCCAGAACGAAAAACATTGTAAAAAGAATGAAAATGGGTATCAAGTACCGGAGCAGAAGAGGTATGAGGGTGGGTGTGCCTGATAAACTTGTTCCCTACGATACCGCTGATTATGGGTATCTGCCTTCTGGTCCCGGTGTTTATGCCGTTCCCCCTCCACTAACAATAAAACCAAAGATTGACGTGGAACTTAAGGAGAAGGAAAAAAAGGGGCTTATAGACGAAGAGATATCAGAGATCGGGATAACGATACCCACAGAAATGGAAGAATCGCTTTCTGCCAGGTTCAGAATGCCCACTGATACCGAGGAGATGCACACCGTTGACATAAAATATCCGCTCATACCCCCGGATCCCAAATCCGGGGAAAAGGTCCTGGCATACGTTCATATAAAATGGGACGAGAAGATTGGTTCACTCGTGTATACTGTGATTGAGCCTGCTCTCACCCCTGAGGATGCCGAGCTCGTTGAAAATATAAAGAAGGACGTAGAGGAGCGCCTTGATGTGGATTTCTCGAAAATTGGAGAGATACGGGCCAAAGAATTGCTGAGAAAGGAGGTAATTAAGTCCATAAAGGAAATCCCGACTGTGGATCAGTCAAAGGTTCCTGTAATACAGTACAACATAGAGAAGGACATATTCGGGCTTGGTATCATAGAGCCGCTGATGCAGGATCCAGAGATAGAGGACATCTCATGCGATGGTGTGAAGATACCCCTCTACATATACCACAGGAACCCGAAACTGGGTCCCATGAGGACTAATCTCTTATTCGATACCAGTACAAACCTCGACGGCTTCATCCTGAAACTGGCACAAAAATCGGGTAAATCTGTTTCGATAGCAGATCCTCTCCTTGATGCATCGTTGCCGGACGGCAGCAGGGTGCAGTGTACCATGGGAACGGATATTGCAAGAAGGGGGTCCAACTTCACAATAAGGAAGTTCACCTCGTATCCGCTCACGCCGACGCACATGCTTCACTACAAGACGGTTGACAGCCTCATGCTGGCATACCTGTGGCTGGCGATAGAACACGGAAGGTCTATACTCATATCAGGAGGAACAGCCACAGGAAAGACCTCGCTTCTTAATGCGCTTTCGCTTTTCATCCGGCCCAATCTGAAGATACTGTCCATAGAGGATACCCCTGAGCTGAGGCTGCCGCACATACACTGGGTGCCTGAGGTCGCCAGGTCCCCCCTTTCCGTGAAGGGAAAGACCGGGGAAGTGACGCTTTTCGATTTGCTGAAGTCCAGCCTGAGGCAGAGGCCTGACTATATCGTGGTAGGGGAGGTGAGGGGCAAGGAGGCTTTCGTCCTGTTCCAGCAAATGGCTACTGGGCACCCCAGCCTCGCTACAATACATGCAGCTTCACTTACGCAGCTCATAGACAGGCTTGTCACACCGCCGATATCTCTTCCGCCCGCGCTTATAGAGAACATAGACATCATAGTCTTTTTGCAGAATATGAAGATAAAGGGAGCGACCGCCAGGAGGACAAGTGAACTGCTTGAAATAACAGGCATAAAGAATGACAGGCCTGTAAGCTCTAAGATATTCGAATGGACTGCGGAGAACGATGAATTTGTCACGAAGAGTAAGTCAAAGATGCTCGATGGTATAGCCCGCATGACCGGACTTACGGAGGAGACCATACAGCTCGAGATTTTGAGGAGGAAGAAGGTCATCGAATGGCTCAAGGACAATAACGTGTATGACTTCAATGAGGTTGGAAGGACTATAGCCGAGTATTATCTCAATCCTGAGAGGGTCATGACGCTGATAGAGGGATCTGGTGAATAAATCATGCTTAAGGAGTGGTCAGTCAAGCTATTTGGGTCTCTAGTTTCTCCTTATCTTGATTCGTTTGACCCCCTCGAAGCCAAGATTAAGAGCTCCAGGCTTTCGTACACGCTGAAGGAATACCTGTCCGTCTCGTTTCTATTCACGCTGATAGCATTCATCGTGTCCATGCTTTCCGGCTCGACCGTGGTCTCGCTGTTCACGGAAAGGGCCGTCTTCTCGTACACGTTTTCCATTGTGATGTCGGTACTCGCTTCAGGCTGCATTTTTATATTCTTTTACTGGTATCCGAGCATAAAATCCAACAGCATACGGACTCGTATCGAAAGGGATATTCCATTCGCAGTTGCTTCCATGACGGCATCTGCGAGCTCCGGGACACACCCCACCGAGATATTCAAGATGATGTCCATAAGAAGGGGGATTATCGGCGAAGACTGCAAGAGGATATTCAGGGACGCAAAGATGTTCGGTACCGACATATCATCGGCAATGGTAAAAGTCGCCAACAGGACTCCTTCCCTTGCATGGTCGGAACTTCTCTGGGGACTGGTTTCAGTGATAACAACAGGAGGAGATATGTACAGATTCTTGTCCGAGAAGACCAGAGACAGCATGCAGCAGTACAGGAGGATGCTGGAAGCGTATTCAAGGCAGATAAACTTCTACACCGAGATATACATAACACTGATCATAGTGGGAACGCTGTTCTTCATAGTGCTTTCATCTGTGATGTCCCCTCTTGTCGGGGGGAACATATTACTGGTACAGACCTTCCTTGTGTTTTTCTTTGTGCCATTAACCTCCGTGGGCTTCATAGTATTGCTTAAGGGGCTTTCGCCGTTGAGATAAGGTGTGATTATGGAATTGGGAATAAGGGAAAGGGTGATCATCTTCCCGGTGGTTATTAGCGTCGCTATTATAATCACAAGTATATTGATTATCGGAGACGCTGCAGTCATAGGTAACATGTTCATAATATCCATGTTCGTGGCCGTGATACCCTATTTCCTTTACAGGTACTCGAAATACGCCTGGCTGAAGGGTATCGAAAGACAGTTCCCCAACTTCATACGTGACCTTGCCGATTCGAAACGTTCGGGAATGACGCTTGAGACTTCGATAAATATGACAGCTAAGACCAATTACGGGAAGCTCACTTCAGAGATAAAAACCATGTCAAACAAGCTGTCGTGGGGAGTCCCCTTTCTCAGGGTAATCGACATCTTTGAGAAAAAGGTAAGTGACTCAACTGCCATAACCGAGGTTCTGAATATACTGAAGGAAGTCTACAAATCGGGGGGTAATGTGATCGCGACACTCGATTCTGCCGCGGCCAACATGAACATGCTGAGAGAAGCTGAGGAAGAAAGGAGGAGCGTCACGAGCCAGCACGTAATGGTGACTTATGGTATATTCCTTCTTTTCCTTGGAATAGTGATTGTCATAATATACATATTCGTTCCGATGATGACCACAGTGTCCATTGGTGGCGAATTCGAGGTCTCGGATCCATTCGCCACATCTTTCATGAATCCGTGTTCCGGTTTTGAAATAGCTTTTCCGTGCGGCCTTTTCGCTGCTACGTGTACTATGCTGGATGTGGACCCTGTTGAGGTAAGCTGTTACTATGTTTCACTGTTCTTCTTCGTGCTGGTAATACAGGGTCTCTCCTCAGGACTTATCGCGGGACAGCTCGGGGAAAACTCTGCTGTTGCCGGAGCAAAGCACTCCATGATAATGGCTTCTGTGGCAATCTTCGTCTTTATACTGCTGGCAAAGATTGGTGTATTCCCAACATGAGGCGATTTAAGAAGGGTCAGGCTGTATTCGAGTTCGTAGTAGCATCTCTGATACTCTTCGCTGTGATATTCTACACCATCAACTTCGTTTCTGTGGACTTCGGGATGCGGCATGAGCGTTTCCTGACTGATCATCTTGAGGGAAATGCCCTAAGAGTTTCTGATTTGGTCATGAGTCCGAGCGTAGGTATAGTGTCCAGCTGGCCCGACTTAAGCACGGTAAAGATGGGCGCGCTAGATGCCTCATGTGCTGCTGATTATATAGAAACTCTCGATGATCTTGGTCTCAGGGAAGAACTGCCATACGCCAGGTATACGCACATGAAACTGACCGTAATAGACCTTGACAGCGTTGTCTATGTTGACTGCGGCCGGTCCGCGCCAGAGGGCACAGAAACCGCAGAGGTGACCAGATTCGGGTACCTGCCGGCACCGATAAACGAAATAGCCATAGTTTCCATCTCCTTGTGGGGCGCTTGATTTTTTAAAAAGAAATTCAAAATATGTAGAATGTACATGGAATTTTTCCCACCACTCGCCGGAGTGGTCGCGCTGCTGTTCGCACTGGCGCTCGCATTCAGGATAAAGGGAACAGAACTGAAGGACAAAAAGGTCGAGGAAATAAGCGGGCACATAAAGAGCGGGGCGTTAGCCTACCTGAACAAGCAGTACAGGTATCTGCTGATATTTGTTGCGGCGGTTACGGTCATACTGGTCCTCGTGATCAACTACCAGACTGCACTGGCGTTCATCGTGGGTGCCTTCTTTTCCGCACTCACTGGCAACGTGGGCATGAGGATAGCGACGATCGCGAACGCCAGGGCCGCGGAGAAATGTGAAAAGAGCCTTAATGACGGCTTGCAGGTCGCCTTTTCCTCGGGAAGCGTCATGGGAATGAGCGTCGTCGGTATCGGTCTTATTGGGGTGTCCGTCCTCTTCTTCATCTTCGGTGATCCTGAGATAATCTACGGTTTCGGGTTTGGCGCGAGCTCCATAGCGCTCTTCGCGAGGGTCGGCGGGGGCATATACACAAAAGCCGCAGATGTTGGCGCCGACCTCGTGGGCAAGGTCGAGAAGGGGATACCTGAGGATGACCCGAGAAACCCCGCCACAATATCAGACAATGTCGGGGATAATGTTGGAGACGTTGCAGGAATGGGCGCTGACCTCTTTGAAAGCTACGTTGACTCCATAATCGCTGCCATGGCTATAGGGGTGCTTATAACGGCGTTCGCCAATGCCGTCATGCTTCCTATGCTGCTGGCAGGTCTTGGAATAATTGTTTCAATTATAGGAACGCTTTTCGTGCGCACGGGAGAGGGCAAGAACCCCCAGGGCGCGCTCAACAGGGGTGTATTTGCAGCCGCCGGAATAATGTTCGTTCTCTCCTATTTCCTGGTTGTTTATGTTACAGGTGAGGTCATGGTGTGGTATGCAGCCGTGGCCGGTCTTGTGTCGGGCATAATAATTGGCCTGACAACGGAATACTACACCTCTGAGAGCAAATCCCCCGCGATATCCATAGCGAATGCCTCCCAGACAGGCCCCGCGACCAACATAATAGCGGGCTTGTCTGTGGGTTTAAAATCTACTCTTATACCCGTCCTTGTGGTCTCGGCTACCATCATCCTTTCATATCAGTTTGCAGGACTCTACGGGATAGCCATTGCCGCAGTGGGGCTGTTATCGACCCTCGGCATAACGCTCGCCACAGACACGTATGGTCCAGTGGCCGACAACGCTGCCGGGATCGCAGAGATGGCTGACCTTGGAAAGACTGTGAGGGAGCGGGCGGAATCTCTTGACGCCGTGGGCAACACCACTGCAGCCATAGGAAAGGGATTCGCCATAGGTTCGGCCGCGCTGACGGCCCTGGCGCTGTTTGCGGTGTACGGGCAGGTCGTGAACCTGACAGCGATAAGCCTGATGAACCCCTCTGTTGTCGCCGGCCTTTTCATAGGAGCGTTGCTCCCCTTCCTCTTCACCTCATTCACCATGAACGCGGTCGGCAATGCCGCGCAGAAGATGGTGCAGGAGGTCAGAAGGCAGTTCAGGACCATAAAAGGCATAATGAGCGGCAAGGGAAAGCCCGACTACAGGAGATGCATCGAGATATCCACGGTTGCTGCGCTCCATCAGATGATAGTCCCCTCGTTGCTCGCCGTACTCTCCCCGATAGTGGTGGGTCTGGTGCTTGGCGCCGAGGCCCTTGGGGGCATGCTGGCCGGTTCGATCG
>CP070804.1:121773-133535 GCA_020343635.1 Candidatus Aenigmatarchaeota archaeon
ATTCATCTCGAAGAGGGTTGAACCGCCCTCGCATGCCATCGTTGTTATGGACGGGGACTGTATCTCGAAGTATCCCAGGGACCTGTAGTATTCATGGATGGCGCCAAGTATCGTGGACCTTACCTTGAATATCCTGTTCAGCTTCTGGCTCCGGACCCACAGGTGCCTCCAGTCAAGCAGCAGTTCAGGGCTCTGCTGCGCCTTGATGGGGAAGTCGTCTGCAAACCCGATTACCCTGAAGTCGCTGACGTGCACTTCGTAACCTCCGGGGGCCCGGGCATCCTTCTTCACCCTTCCCTTAAGCTCGACCGAGGATTCCATGAGCGCCTTCTGCGCATCCCTGAATCCCTTGGACTTTTCCTTCACTACGCACTGCACTATGCCTGAGTAGTCCCTGAGAACGACAAAAGTGATGTCCTTTCCGGACCTGGTCCTGTATATCCATCCCTTCAGCAGCACGGCCTTTCCTACCTTCTTCCCGATATCTTCTATAACTGTCCTTTCCATAACTGTAAATTCGCTGTTTGTGATTAAAAAATGAATCTATGACCTGTCCCAGCGTTTTATCACACCGAGGATGGCTTCAGTTCCCCTGTGCAGGTCTTCTATCGCGCAGTACTCGTCCTTCTGGTGCGCGTTTGCTATGTCTCCCGGACCAAGCACGAACGTTCCTATTCCCGCGAAATTATGCAATATGCCGCCGTCAACCCTGGCGGTCTTGAAATAAGGCTTCGGTTCGCAGTTGATAGAGGTTATGGCCTCTTTGCACATTTCCAGGAATTCCCTGTCCTCGAAGAGGTAACCGCCGATGACTACTTTCTCTTGCAGAGCATAGTACTTTCCAAATGAATCCCTGCACAGATAATGCAGCTTCTTGAGAACCTCCTCCGGTTTGTCATCAGGTAACAGGCGGGTGTTGAGCGTCATCGTGCATTTCCCAGGCACGACATTGCCGCCCTCCTTTGCGCATATCTCTGTCACAACAAGGCTGTTCTCTATCTCTTCTCCGGTAATAGAAACTTTCATCTTCCTTTTCGGGAACTTATCGATCTTTAGCAGCAGTTTTGGAACCTTGTAGATTGCGTTGTCTGCATGCTGCGGATAGCCGCTGTGACCTTTCTTTCCAAGCACATCAAGCTCATAGAATCCGTTGCCCCTGCATCCAACTGCGATTCCAATGGTCTTACCATGGGTAGTGGGTTCCAGTATCAGGCCCTTTTCGATATCCTCCAACCTCGGCAATATCCTGTATACACCGTTCCGCTCGAGGGGGTATGATTCCTCGAAAGCAGTAAAAGCAAATACGACCCTCTTCTTCGGAGGGTTCTCTTTCATTATGCGGGCAATCTCAAGCATAGAAGCGATTCCGGCCTTGCAGTCTGAGCTGCCGCAGCCGTATACCCTGCCTTTATCTATCTCGCCGCCGAAAGGATCATGCTTCCACCCATCTCCCGCATCCACGGTGTCCATGTGCGCATTCAGCAAGAATCCGGGGCCGGCTCCTATCTCTGCCATCATGTTCCCGTCCTCATCGGACCAGACCTTGTAACCGATACCCTCCAAAGCATTCTTTATCCATCTGGATATCGCTATCGAGTCCCTGAAACTGGGTATCTTAACTAGGCTCTGCAGGTTCTCCACGAGGCTGTCCTTGTCCGTCATCTCTCCTCCTCCCTTTCTGGCTGCCATTGAATCACACAATGTTCTATATAACTTTCCTGGCTTTTTTAATCATATCTTTCTGAACACTGCGATAATTCCGGTAAAACCGGCCAGGAAGAAAGAAGAAAAAATGATCCTTAACTCGTTATCGTCAATCGAGAATATGCTGTTAAGGAAGAACGCGAAGATCACCATAAGTGCCAATATGATAAGGAACTGAAGGTATAATCCTCCTACCTCATTGAACATCCACTTCGCTCTTGAACCCCTCGACATATTTCACACCATCCTGACTAATCCCATAACGAATCCCGGCTCGGCAAGCCTTTCTTCGGGCACGTAGATATGATTTATCCTCAGTCTATTCAGCCTCTCTGCCGTCTCTTTCCGGTAGTCGGTAGTTAGCAAAAAGAGATACCTGTATCTTTTGTTTTCGCAAAGGGACTTGAACCTTCTGTACATCTCCATGTTATTCGGGTTTCCGTCACTGAGAACCACGATCTTGCCGCTTTTCTTCATGTTCGTGAAGAACTTTTCCATGCTATTTTTGAATATGTTCTGGCCCTTCCATGAGAATAAGGTCTTCTGCTTACCCAGTCCGGAATAGGAGTAGACCATCGTCAGGGTCATGTTCTTTTCCCTGCACTTCTTCTTTAGCCTCTCAAGGTCTCCCCCGAGCGCATCCTTCATAATCAGTTCCACCCCCTTGGTGGAAATCTCGTAAAGAGGAATAGTCACCTTGGTAAGGGCTGAAAGCAGCCTCTTTTTGTTGACGTCATAGCCGATATAATAGAAGCTCGGGGCGAATGTCGACAGGCCTATGGAGATATCCTTCCTTGTGCAGAGTTCTATGAATATCCTTGAGAACTTCAGCATGTTGAGGGTGGTCTCCTTTTTGAGATTTTCATTCGTGAAATCAAGCACGAGCATCCATCTGTCCTCGGAGAAGGAATGGAACTCCTTTACGGACATCTCACCGCTTTTGGCGACGCCCTTCCACCACACCCTGCTGAGGGGGTCCCCGGGGGCATAGTCCCTTATGCCCGCGAAGTCCATGCTTGACCCCAGCTGTTTCCTGATCAGGTCCCCGGTCTCCTTGTAGACGGATGGCTTTCTGATGTACACTCTCGTCTTATAGTGAAGCGGGGGTATCACCGATAAATCCGAATTGTCGGCGCACACCTTGAACAGAGACGTTCTCAGGAATGGCAGGGTAAATATGTTGACGCGGGCAATGTCAAAATTGTAATAGCCTTCTTTGAGTGTCAGTTCGTCGTCATTCTTTATGCGGTTGAATCCGAGCCCCCTGTCCGAATGCTGCCTCCTCTTAATCTCGCTGCCCCTTCTCAGGGGAGGAGACGGGAGTGACATGTTGGGGCAGGGGAAAGGGGTCGAGATCTCGGTCTTGACCGTTACCTTCTCGCCTTCCTGACAAAGGCGTTTCGTTGTGCTTCTGCGGACCCTTACATGCCTGTCTACCAGGTTGATCATCAAGGCGTGATAGAATAGGGGTGCCAGGAAGAGCGCCCCCAGAAAGGCGTCAAGCCTGATGGAAGAAAAGACATATAGCGGTGATATTATGAAAACCCTGACAGCCGTGAAAAATGTAAATGCTGTAAAATACAGTAACAAAAAAAGAAGATTTTCCATGGGAGGGGCAGTTCTTGTAACGTTTCCAATTAACTGGTCAGCGTTTGATATCATGGTGCCGAGCATAACGGGCTGGCGCATTGTGTAAGGCAGTACAAAAATGAAGAAGATGATGGCTATGAAAAGGAATATGTACTTTGTTTTGCTGACCTTTTTGATACCCAGGTAGTTCCTCTCCAGCCTGTGAGAAGGATAGATCTTGTACTTGATAGCAAGCCATAAGACCGAGAATATTATTCCGTATCCGGTCCATGTCACTATCTCCGGCAGGAAGAAGACAAAGAGCACGTAAATGAAATCCAGAAAGACTATGTCGAATTTTATGTTCATCAGCAGGGACTGGATCCCACTGATGCTCAATAAGTAGGCAAAGAGTATCAGAACAGCACCTATGACAATTCTCTTTATAATCTTGTTCAAAATTACCCTTCGCATAACAATTTCCTTTTCGGGACTGAACAGATCATACCGTATCTACTTGTCCGAGGGATTTCTCGATTATGTCAGATTTCGTCATTCCCTCTAGTTCATATTCCGGGCCAAGTCCTATCCTGTGACCGAGAATGAATCTGCAGTGTTTTATTATGTCGCCGGGGACCACGAAATCCCTCTTGCTGAGCATGGCCAGCACCTTCCCCACGTTAACGCTTGAAATGCTGGCCCTGGGGCTGGGGCCCCACACGATACTGGGATTCTCCCTCAGGTTACCAATCATGTCTGAAACGAAATTCATGATGTTATCCGATACAGTGACAGCCGAGAGGGCCTTCTCTGCACTGGCGATGTCGGTCCTGTAGAATATCTTTGGTATCCTGGCCGACCAGCTGCCCCCGAACTTGGTCTGCAGTATCCTTACCTCATCCTGGCGGTTCGGATAATCTATCTTGATCTTGAAGAGGAACCTGTCGAGCTGGGCTTCTGGCAGCGGATAGGTCCCCTCCTGCTCGACCGGGTTCTCTGTAGCTATTACCATGAAAGGCTCCTCAAGCTTGTAGGTCTCACCCTCTATCGTTACCTGCCTCTCCTCCATGGCCTCCAGTAGCGCAGCCTGTGTCTTCGGAGAAGCCCTGTTTATCTCATCCGCAAGCAGTATATTGGTGAATATTGGTCCCGGCCTGGTTCTGAATTTACTGGACGAGGGGTCATAGATCACGGTTCCTACTATGTCAGTCGGGAGAAGGTCGGGAGTGAACTGCACCCTCTTGAATTTGGCATCCACAAGTGAGGCGAAGGTCTTCGCAAGAACGGTCTTCGCCACCCCCGGAGGACCTTCAAGGAGTACATGGCCCTTCACGATGAGCGAGATCAGCAGGCATTCCGCCACGGTTTCAAAATTCACGAGCCTGGTTCCTATTATTTTTTGGTAATCCTGTAATTTCTTGCTCAGATCGAATACCATTTAAGCACCTACATCTTTATTTTCGCCAGCATGATTAAAGTTGTTATCGTCACAACCAATGCCAGTACATAAGCGAATTCTATGGGAATATTACTGATCAGTTCTCTCAGCTGGTCAAGGAATCCGGTGGAGAAACTCTGCATGGCCTGATTCGTCAGTTGCATGAGCTTTTCATCATCCATGAAACTCTTTATCTCGTCGGCCTTTCCTGTCCTCAGCAGTTCCCTCATATGCTTGCTGAACCCCTCCATCAGAGTCTGCATGAGCTCTTCTTTGTTGTCTATCTTGTTGAACAGGTCGATAAGCCTCTGTATGTGTTCCCATTTGACGTTCTCCATCATTTCCCTGATGGCTTCCTCGAAAAGCTCTCTGCTCTGAGGACTGTCCAGTATGTTCCCGGAAAGGTCTTTGATTTTATCAAAAATCTCAGGATTGTTCTCTATGTTCTCCGAAATCTTGTCCGTTATGTCACCGAACTCCTCACTGTTGAGGAGCTCAGAAAGCCTGTCAAGGTCCTGCGGATCGATATCGAAACCCTCGTTTTCTGCCATCCTGTCAATCACATTTTCCAGCAACTCTTCGAACTGCTTTGTTCCGATGTTCCCGTTTTCGAGAGCGGAGTAAAGGTCCGACGCATCGAAGGCGCTGTCAATGTTATAGCTTTCATTCATGAAATTCTCAAAGGAGTTTACAGCACCATCGAGATCCCCCTCATCAATACTGTTTGCGATCGAATTGTATGCCCCGGGATCGATGTTTCTCATCTCCTCTATGGCATAATCGAAAACATCATCATACGCATTTTCGTAATACAGCCTTTTCAGGGGATCCTGGTTGTTCTCAAGCAGTATCTTTTCAAACTCGTCCAGAGCGACATCATCATGTGACAGTATTTCTCTGAGGGTGTTCACACTTTCTATATGCCTCTTAAGATTATCATCGCCTACGACAACCTGATTTTCCAGTTGCGGTAATGCGGGAAACGCTTCGGTTTCCATACTGTTCGAAGCCATTACATACTCGCCCAGAACGATCCGGTCGCATATTCCCACGCAGCCAAATTCCTCATTCTCCGAGAAATAAAACAGGGTCGAACCATCACGATCTATAACGGGATATACATCATTACTAACAAGGTAATCGATAAAAGACTGGTCAAGGTAGGGATTGACAAGAAGCTTAGTTTCACCAGTTTCCCAGAATGGATAAAGGATCTCCTGAGGATATTCTGCTCCCGCCACGCATCCCTGATTAAACATGAGCGTAACGGTCAAGGAGATCAGAAGCAACCCGGGCTTCATTCGTCATCCTCCTTTTGCCATAATGCTTGGCTTCGTAAAGATAGAAAAGCTCTTTCAGCAGCTCCTTTTTTGGACTCTCGGGCATTTCTTCGAGGACCTTTTTCCTGGACATAAACCTGCCCTTATCCTCCTTCAGGAAAACGCCCTCGTTTCTCAGACTTTGCGAAACTTCATTATAAACTTCGTCGATGGTTTTAACGTTTACCTTTTCCATCTTTACAGTCATCTTCCATATGACGTTGGTCAAGTGCTTAAGAGGATGCCTCTTCTTTAGTATCTTCTGTAAAACAAGCAGAGCCAGTAAAAGGGTTAGGAAGAATATTATGAAGACTATTATCCTCATATAGAAATTATCCATCAGAGGGACCATAAAATCTAACATTAATTAATTCTTGTTTCTTTCCCAATAAAAAGCGTTCCTGCTTTTTCTCATTGAGAAATATAAAATTACGATCACGAGAACCGCCAGCGAGAACATGGCGGGAGCGAAACCCAGCCCGTATTCTTCAGGTTCGGCACCCCAGTCGAAACCGAATACTTGCGAATAATATTGCGCGGCTTCCCCGGTTATTATGATTCCGACTTCCCTGTTATTCATTATGCTGTTCTCGTTCCAGTTTATGCTCGAAACCAGTACCTTACGATCATCTATTATGACACCCTTGTTGTGCAGCCTGACCGGGCTCTCGTCCCCCATGCCCCTCACTTCTATGGGAATCCCTTCAACGGAGGCTGTCGAATTCAGGTACATGATGGTGTTGTAGTTGCTCGTACTCCTGTCCTCGTCCATCTGGTAGTAGGTCGTAGCAATCATGACCCTGACAGGGACGCCTTTCCCTGCCTTGTCTATGAGCGCCTCGAGAACAGGACTCGGAGCGCTCTCTATCGTATCCCTTGACGGGGATCCCCAGTGGGTGTATATGTAGAACTGCTGGACTATGACGGATTCCCTGGCAGAGCCTATCAGGCCCAGCAGCTCGTCGAGTGAATCGGGCGAATAGACCAGTTCGACTTCCTGGTCACGGAAAACCTTAATGGGGAAGCGCGGCTCGTATGCGCCTGGAGGATTCCACCTGCTCAGCACGTAATCCCCGGCCGGGCATTCGAAGGGAACGGAGTCGAGGCTGTCCTCTGTGTAGATATCCAGCAGCTGGTCCGCAAGGCCGTCATAGACTATCACGCCCCACCCCCTGTTCCCGTAATCAGCTTCAGGCATGAACCCCGAATAGCCAAAGTTCTCGCTCGTTATCAGAACATCCCTGCCATCCCTTATGACGTACTTGGCATGCATGTACCTGAGCGGACCGTCATAGAGCATAGGGGTTATGTTGTTCGCCTGCAAGGCGCATAATGCAACGAGTTCATTCTTGGACATGCCCCCTGCGGGGCTCTTCTCGGCGATCAGCCCTATTTCGACCCCCTCCGAGCGCTTCTCTATGAGGATTTCCACCATCTCAGGGGAACTCAAGGTATATGTTGCCAAAAAGAGGGACTCCTCGGCGCCTAGCAGGAATCCTGACAGCGCCTCAAAAGAGGAGTCCGGAGAGACGAAGGTCTCGACAGACGCAGCTTCTGTTGAAGGCACCGCAAGCAGAACCAGTAAAAGGACTAGTATTCTCATGTTTTCTTCAAAGCTTCTTTATGCGCTCCTCTCCCTTTATGCTCCTGAGGTAATCATATACTTCCAAAGGCACCAGGTCCCTCCACGAGATGCCGTGCAGGATTCGTCTCCTTATCTCATGCCCGCTGTACTTCCTCTGCTGGTAGAACTTGTGCTTCCTCGCCTTCGTGCCCTCCTTCCTGAAGCAGTCCAGGGTCCAGGAGTTGCGCGAGTAGACAACGTCGAAATCGACCGACTTCTTTATGAGGGTGGTCCACATCTTGTCGTCGTGGAAGTCCTGAATCGAATGGAGCTCGAAGTTCGTTATACCCCTCGGTTCGAGGGAGCGCTTGATCATCTCTATCCTCTCTTCAACCGTGAACGGATTTTTCACGGTGCCGCTTTCATTGGCAGAGCCTATCACTATGTAGAGTATGTCGTATCTTTTCGCCAGGCTCTCCACCACTTTTAGATGCCCCTTGTGGAAGGGCTGGAATCTCCCCACCAATAGCGCTTTTGCCATAACCTTCGCCTGCTTTTCTCTTTATAAAACTTACGTAGCAGAAATAAAAAGGCGATGAGCATGTCAGGTTTTGATGTCAAGGTTGAGAATGTGGTCGTTTTCGCTACACTGGGCAATAACATACCACTGGAGAAGATCTCACATGAACTGGAAGCGGCAGAGTATTCCCCGGAGTCATTCCCGGGTGTTATCTACAGGATAAAGGACCCGATGGTGGCAGCCCTCATATTCTCCTCAGGCAAGATCGTGTGCACGGGCGCAAGGAGCATAGACACCGCCAAGACGGCAGTTCAGAAGGTTATAGTTGACCTGCGTAACCTGGGCATAGATATACCAGAAAAGTACGACCTAAGGGTCGAGAACATAGTGGCTTCAACCCAGATAGAGGCAAAGGAGAAGCTTGCGCTCGATGAGATCGCGCTCATGCTTGAGAACAGCGAGTACGAGCCTGAGTCATTCCCCGGCCTGGTGTTCAGGCTGCCTGAGCCGCGTGTCGCATTCCTGCTTTTCGGCACAGGGAAGATAATCTGCACTGGCTCCAGGAACGAGGACGACATACACTTGGCACTGGGCAACTTCAAGGAAAAGCTAGAGGAACTCGGCCTGAGCGTGAAACCGATAGGGCCTTAGCTTTGAAAATTTTTATAACATATTCTGCATAAGTTATTATGCATTCGCCCAGAAAGAAGAAAGGACAGGTTCTCGGTTTCGATACGCAGAAGTATCTGGACGCGCAGACCAGGGCCATCATGAGCAGGGTCGAAAAGTCCGGCAATAAGCTTTATCTGGAATTCGGAGGGAAGCTCTGCTACGATTATCACGCAGCCAGGGTCCTGCCGGGTTATGATCCCGAGGCCAAGGTGAAGATGTTCCAGAGGCTCAGGAAGGACATGGCCATAGTCTACTGCGTCGGCGCAAAGGACATCGAGAAAGGGAAGGTGCGGTTCGATTTCGGGCTTACATATGATCAGCAGACCCTGAAGGACATAAGCGACATCCGGGAGAGGGACATACCGGTACATGGCGTTGTCATCACGAGGTTTGAGGGAGAAGAGAGGGCCGTGAAATTCAGGAGAAGGCTTGAGAATCTCGGCATAAAGGTTTACGTCCACACGGAGATAAAGGGCTACCCGAACGACATCGATCTGGCGGTCAGCGACAGGGGATACGGGGCCCAGCCTTACGTAGACGTGAAGAAACCCATAGTCGTCGTAACAGGTCCGGGACCAGGCAGCGGGAAGATGTCCTTCTGCCTTACGCAGATGTATCATGATCACAAGCGGGGACTAGAATCCGGGTTTGCCAAGTTCGAAACGTTCCCGATATGGAACCTTCCCCTCAACCACCCTGTCAACATAGCATACGAGGCAGCGACTGCCGACCTGGGCGATTTCAACATGGTGGATCCCTTCCACCTGAAGGCGTACAGGAAGAAGGCCGTTAACTACAACCGCGACATCGAGAACTTCGGGATACTGCTGAAGATACTGAAGAGAATAGCAGGAGACGGAGACGTGCCTTACAGGTCGCCCACGGGGATGGGAGTCAACACGGCAGGATCGGGTATAATCAATGACGATGCCGTCAGGGAAGCCTCAAGGCAGGAGATCATAAGAAGGTACTTCAGGTACAGGAAGGAAGTATTCACAGGCATAGAGACCCCCCAAACCCTGCAGAGGATAAATGATATAATGGAGAAGGCTGGGGTCAAGGAAGAGGACAGGAACGTTGTCGGGCCCGCGAGAAAGGCAGCTATTGACGCCAAGAAAGGGGGTAAAGGCAATAAGGGCGTCTTCTGCGGTGCCGCACTCGAGATGCCGGACGGCCGTATAGTCACGGGCAAGAATTCCCCCCTTCTGCACGCGGAATCTGCTCTCATACTGAACGCGCTGAAAGAGATGTCTAACATACCCGACAAGATTCACCTGCTGCCGCCAGCTGTAATCGGGGACATAAGGAAACTGAAGACCGAGACCCTGGGAGATAAATCAGAGAGCCTTAACCTGAACGAGACCCTCATAGCATTATCAATAGGCGCGTCCAGCAACCACGTGGCAGAGACGTGCCTCGAAATGCTGAAGAAACTGCGGGGGTGCGAGATGCACACCACCCATATGCCTACCGAAGGAGACGAAGCAGGATTGAGGAAGCTGGGACTCAATGTGACTACCGATGCAAAGCCAGGCGTGAAATACGCCGATCAGCCTGAGGATTAATTTTTTATACACATTTCGCATATTCTAGTATGCAAAAGAGGTGCTGGGCAAAAAGGAGCAAGGCAAGATTCGTTGTTGTGACAGGCGGGGTTATCTCAGGCCTCGGAAAGGGTATATTCACCGCTTCTCTCGGTAAGCTTCTCCAGTCAAAGGGTCTCAGCGTTGTTCCCATAAAGATAGACCCCTATATGAACGTGGATGCGGGGACCATGAACCCCATAGAGCACGGTGAGGTATTCGTCCTTGACGACGGCAGCGAGGTGGACATGGATCTCGGGAACTATGAAAGGTTCCTGAACCTTGACCTCACAGGCTATTCAAACATAACGACCGGCAAGATTTACAAGAAGGTGATAGACCGGGAGAGAAAGGGGGAGTATCTCGGCAAGACCGTGCAGCTCATACCGCACATAACTGACGAGCTGAAGAAGTGGTTCAGGAAGGTGGCGGAAGTTGCGAAGGCGGATATACAGCTCATAGAAGTCGGCGGCACGGTCGGGGACATAGAGAATCTCATATTTCTGGAGGCCCTGCGTCAGCTTTCCATGGAGGAGGATGTCATATTCATACACTGCACGCTCGTCCCTGTGGTAAAGGTAGTTGGCGAGCAGAAGAGCAAGCCGACGCAGCAGTCCGTGCAGAAGCTGAGGGAGATAGGGATAAACCCGGATTTCGTGTTCTTGCGCTCGGAGACACCAGTGTCCAATAATATGATTGAGAAGATAGCGCTTTTCACGGGGGTCTGCGAGGGCTACATAATACGCGGCCATGACCTGAAGAACATCTACGAACTCCCGGTAGAGCTGGAAAAGCAGGACGTCCATAACAAGATAATCGAGATGTTAGGGATGGGGAAGACCCCCGACAAGGACCTTGACGACTGGAAGGCGGTTGTCAGGAAAATGAAAGGTTCCAGGAAGAACGTGACCATCGCGATGACCGGCAAGTACACCGCGCTTCATGATTCCTACGTTTCTATAGAGCAGTCGCTGAAGCACGCGGCAGGCATGCTGGGCTGCCACGTCGACATCAGGTGGATAGAGACCACGGACGTGGAGAAGGGCAGGCTAAAGGCGAAGGAGGCACTCAAAGGCGTCGACGGCATCATAGTTCCGGGAGGTTTCGGCTCCAGGGGCACAGAGGGCAAGATCGAATGCATAAAGTACGCGAGGGAGCACGGCATCCCCTTCCTTGGATTATGCTACGGCTTCCAGCTGGCATCCATTGAGATCGCCAGGCACATGTGCGGCCTCAAAAAGGCCAACAGCACGGAGATCGATGATAACACCCCGAATCCGGTCATAGACCTGTTGCCCAGCCAGAAGAACGTCTACAAGAAGGGCGGGACGATGAGGCTGGGCGGCCAGGACTTGATAATAAACAAGGGCACCAAGGCCAACAAGCTTTACGG
>CP070804.1:133635-139042 GCA_020343635.1 Candidatus Aenigmatarchaeota archaeon
AACCAGACTAGACTACAGTCGCAAAAATAAAAGAGCGCTGAGGGAGGGAATCCCAGAACCGCGCGGAAGCGTATTTTCCGCGAACGCTTTAGCATGTTTACATATGCTAAAGGGTTCCTTTGAACCCTCGAGTGCCGAAGCACACAAGGTTAGCAACCTTACGCACCTCCATAAACCTATGAAGATTTTGCGCCTTGAACCCGACTCGGCCACCTCAGCACATCTTCGAATCTTTGCAACTTGTTATTTTGTGGTTTTATATCCTTTAAAACCTTAAACCTCCATTGCATTTTTAAATCCGATTATTATAATTATAAAAACCTTTAATCTCAATAACAATTGACTGATAATCAGAGGAGGTTTACTATGGCTATACAGGTTTCAAGCATTTCGGACACTTACTCAAAGGATGTCTTCACAGACAGGGGTTTCTTCTGCGGAAAGGTTGAGGACGTCGAGTGCGACCTTAAGAGGTTCAAGATAAGGTCTCTTGTGATAAGGGCCATAAAGGGCTCATATCTGAGCAAGATGCTCGGTGACAAGAAGGGAGTCGTTATCCCGTTCCCCATGGTGCACGCGGTTGGTGACATAATACTGATAAAGCACATATCCGCGCCGACTGCCGAAGAGACGACATCGCTGCCTGAATCCGGTCCAGAAGCAGCATAAGCTGCTTAAATCCTCTTTAGTCCTGCTTTTTCAGGCAGGACAACAGTTACAATTCTAAAGAATTTATGGTTCTCATGGAAATACTGAAACTTTATGATGTTCTGAAAAAATCCGATACCCGTAAGAAGGTTTTGGCAGGCATAAGGTCAGGCAGGATTTTCGTGTATCCGACCGACACAATATACGGGACAGGATGCAACGCTGAAGATGCAAAGGCTGTCGAAAGGATAAGGCTGGCCAAGGGCAGGGAAGAGACCAAGATGTTCTCTGTCATAGCGCCCGGAAAGGAATGGATACGGAAACATGCGAAAGTCGGGAAGGTAAATATGGGCCTGATAGACAAACTGCTTCCCGGTCCCTACACACTGATACTCGATGCCAATACAAAGTCGCCAAAGCCCGTGATCTCCCCTGAGAAGTCACTTGGCGTAAGGATTCCGAGGCATCCGTTCACGGACATAGTGATGGAGGCCGGCGTGCCTTTCGTGACCACTTCAGTGAACCTAAGAGGCGAACCCCCGGTTACAAAGATATCTGACATTCCCGGAAGCATGAAGGGCTTCGTGGACATCGCTATAGACTCCGGAACGATAGAGGGGAACCCATCAAGGATATTCGACCTGAGAGCCAATGACGTGCATGTCATTACAAGGCGTTAGGACTTTCCGACTTTTCCTGCCACTTTCTCCAGCATCACTACGGTAAAGAACCCCGTCAGTGCGGAAGCGATGACGACCGGAAGCGTGTACGCATTGGAGATTACGTTCTCATAAGGTAGCCTCAGCGCCCCAAGCATAAGTCCCAGCAAGCACGACATGGTCACGGCCTTGTAGTTGCGCAGCAGATATCCGAGAACCTTTGACATGACGAAAAGGCCCGTAATTGCGCCGATCAGGAATACCGTGATCAGGGGTACGTTTACAGAGTGCAGGACTCCCAGCATGTATTCGTACTGCCCCAGGAAGAAGAGTATGAAAGCGCCCGATATTCCCGGCAGCATCATAGCGCATATGGCTATGAATCCTGAGAAGAATATGACCGGCAGTGAGTGGGATGACTGCAGCGTTCCAAGACCCACGAAAATGAATGCGAATGCAAATCCAATAATCCCTGATACGATTATGACCGGGCTTATCCTGCCTACATACCTGTACACGAAGCCCGCCGATGCCAGGATGAGGCCGAAGAAGAATGCATACGTGTTCGCAGGGTACGTCCCCATGAAGAACCTGATGACCCACGACATCGCAAGGAATGCTATAGCCACGCCCACAAGCACGGTAACAAGGAAGAGAGAATCCATCCTCTCAAGCACTTCCCTCTTGTTTTTCGCCAGGAACAGTTCCTTCAGCGAGCGAGGGGTTATGGCGTTTATCGCGAAGATGAGCCTCTCATATATCCCTGTTATGAGCGCTATGGTGCCCCCGGAGACACCCGGCACTATGTCGGCCATGCCCATGAAAATGCCGCGCAGAAACACGAGCAGCAATTCCTTAATTCCTTTCATAATCTTAATAACAGCCCCCTATTTAAAACATTTAAAAATAACCCGGGCAATTATACTTGTCAAGGCGAATAACATGCAAGCAAAGGTACTTAACTTCAGGCAGGGCAGGCATACACAGAAGACCAACCAGTTGCTGCTTTCGGTCAAGGACGTTGACAGCAGGGCGGCCGCCTCCAAGCTCACCGGAAAGAAGGTGATCTGGAAGACCAGGTCAGGAAAGGTAATCGCTGGGAAGATCGCGTCTCCCCACGGAAACAACGGAGTTCTCAGGGCAAGGTTCTCTAGAGGCATCTCCGGCGAGGCTATCGGAAAAGAAGTGGAAATAAGCGAATAAATTTCTTTCTTGACAACAAAAAGAAGGTATGACTATTATTAACGAAGGCAGCGCCTCGATATACGTACCGAGGCAGCCGATGACGAAGAGGGCGGAGGCGTTCTACAATCCGGAGATGGAATACCAGAGGGACATCACCATGTCAGCTCTGCGCGTCTTCCAGAAGAGAGCGGGCCCTCTTGCTGTATGTGATCCCTTGGCAGGCACGGGCGTCAGGAGCATCCGCATCGCCAAGGAAGTTCCCGGCATCGGGAGCATCGTGGCGAACGACCTGAACCCCCTTGCTGTCAGGGTGCTGAAGAAAAACGTGCATGCCCAGAGACTTGGCAGACTTATAGACATCAGGAACCGGAACGCGAACGACCTTTTCCTGGAACATCCAAGGGGTTTCGATTTTATCGACATAGACCCTTTCGGATCTCCGATAAACTACGTCTTCAACTCTGGATATGCGCTAAAATCCAGGTCCATGCTCGCCTGCACGGCAACGGACACGGGCGCTTTATGCGGGGCGTTTCCCTCGACGTGCTTCAGCAGGTACGGGATAAGGGCGTATAAGACGGATTTCTACAAGGAGCTGGGCGTGCGCGTGCTGACGACATCTGTCATGCTCGAGTTGTCAAAGCACGGCATGGCATTCACGCCTGCGTATGCGCATGCAAACCATTACTTCAGGACAATAGGGCAGGTCCGCAAGAGCAAGAGTGCCGTAACAGAGCAGTTCAGGGAAATAAGGTTCGTGTTTTACTGCCCCTCATGCCTGTACCGTTCAAGCGAGACGAACAGGGAGTGTCCCGGCTGCGGGAGGAGGATGCATATCATGGGGCCCCTATGGTCAGGGAAGATAAAGGACAGTAAATTCTGCATGGAAATGCTGAAAGAACTGGAAATGGCCGGGTACAGGAAGACAAAGGAACTCAGGACAGCCATTGATGAGATAGATGAACCTTTCTACTATGATCTTCACAGGTTATTCAGGGCACGCAGGAGGTCACCAAAAAGGATGGAAGATATCATGAACACATTGGAGGATAGCGGTTTTGTCGTCTCCAGAACACGCTTTTCAGGTACGGGCTTAAAGACAAACGCCCCTTACAAAAAGATCATTTCTCTTCTTTAGGCTCTTCGGCCCCCGGCTCTGCCGATTCTTCTCCCGCCTTCTGCTTCACCTCTGGTGAAGATTCTGCAGTTTCAGGCTCTTTCTCAGGTTCACTCTCCCTTTTAGTTCCGGGGGCCATTCCTGTTCTTCTCATCAGGCCCTCCATCAGTTCATCTTCCTTGAGCTCCTCTATGACCGCCTCAGGAGTTGTCACGGTCTTCATGCCGTAGTTCTCCTTGCACCAGTTCATGAACTTCTCCAGATAGTCCCTGCACAACTTTATCTGCATTTCTCTGATCTTGTTGTAGAACAAATAGTTGTAAAGCACCCAGATGTACTTGGTGAACCAGTTGCTGGGTTCGAATTCATGCTTCACCTCTCCATAGATTTCCAGGCTGAAGTCCCCGTCCTTCTTTCCCTTTGAAACAAAACCAAGAGCCCTGAGGTCTGTCCACATGGTCGAGAACCTGCTTAATTCCTTCTTGGTTTTCCACTCGTTGTAAAACCTTATGGGGTCCCCAGTGTAGTCCCACAGAAGCTTCCTCTCCCAGCATCTCGTGCTGGAGACGTCGAACTGGAACCTCAGGGTCTCCCTGAAATTCTTAAGAAAGCCGATAGGATCCTCACCTTTGTAATATATCCAAACGTATCTTCTAGGGACGAGGCACTCGTCCACTATAACCAGCTTACCCATACTGTTCCCTTAAATCTCTGAAGTATTGTTCCAGCTGCTGCTGCAACATGACCAAAAGGTTTCTTCCTTCGAGTATGTACTCCCTTCTTTTGTTGTGGTAAAACAGCCTGTGCCAGAAGACCCTCAGCATCTCGTAGAATATGGTCCTCTGCCACAAAGTGTCCTGGGGATACTCTGTCCTGAGAAGAGGCCTTATGGTTACGGAAGCCTTCCCTGCCTTTTCACTGCCCTCACCCTTGACATCCATCCTGATTAGGTAGTATGTGAACTTGTCAAGGTCCCTGTGAAGGAAGAATCTTACCCGGAACTTCTCTTTATCCCCGGATACCCCCCAGTCGTATATCTCCTCATGCGTGTCAGCGTCGGTGGCATTGAAGATAGCCTTTGCGAGTTCCCTCGCCTTGGGATAGAGTTTTGCAGGATTTGGCCCCATATAAGTGTGAATAGAACGGGGGGAACCCTTGGCGGGCCCCTTGGGAGGATATATCTCCTCCTCGATCACCATTTTCATTCTTGCGAGTATAGGCATACTGAATCTAGCCCCCTATTTTTATTAATTTGTGAATAGATTATTAAATATATGTTCGGGCTTTGGGGTCTTGGTATCGGAATACTATCGATTATTTTCGGCATATTCATGGTCTTCTTCTTCCCGGGATCAATCAAGACGCAGGAAGAGGAACTCCAAATGGGCGGGGTTTTCCTGGGGGTCATAGCTCTCATAGTGGGCGGAGTACTGATTTTCTTCTGATTTTGCAAAATATTTTATTACTTTCCACCAATAGAGTATTATGGCAGGAGAAACCGAAGTGGATGTAAAATTATTGCACGAAATAGAGGAGCCTAAGCTTCTTAGCCCGGACTGGTTCAAAGAGTGGAGTGCGGACCACAAGGGGGTTGTCAACGGGGGCGAGGCCATCTGCAATCAGCCTAAGGACCAGCACGTCATGATGAACGCCACGACTCCTTATGGACACGGGAACCTGATTTACATGATGGTAACCTACACGATGCCGAAGCTCCATTACAACCTCTTCAAGGTCGATGAGCACATGGCGGTGTCACCCACTTATCCCGAGATGTACGGCCGGATCACGGCGAAGA
>CP070804.1:139142-148322 GCA_020343635.1 Candidatus Aenigmatarchaeota archaeon
ATATAATTTTAAGATAACGGACATATAAATGTTTAAACATATGTTTAAACATTTTACAACTAAGGAGTTAGAAACAATTTTATCAGGGTCAGCAGGTTCCTATACACACGGTCAGGCCCCCTCGTCAGTCTTTGGCTGGTGGATGGAGCACTGAACAATAACCAATTTAATTATTTAAACACCCCCACGTAATTATTTCTATGTCAAGGGGGAGTAAAAGGAAGGATATAATTTTGTATTCCGTTTTGTCTATTGTTGTAATATTGGCATTCTTTTCAATAGGTTTTTTTGTTTTGAGACCAATAATATTATCTTTTCAGCCACCTTTCGAACCCCTTGATATCCCAAAGAGCGACAGACCTGAAGTACACGCTTTTATAATGTCTTACTGCCCTTACGGACTTCAATTCCTGAAGGCATACATACCTGTGATCGAACTTCTTGGCGACAAAGCGGATATCGAGGTGAATTTCGTTCCATACATAATGCACGGAGAGAACGAATTGATTGACAACAACAACTTCTATTGTGTACAGAAAGAACAGAAAGACAAGTTTACGAACTATTTGAGATGTTTCATAGAGAACAACGGGAGCCATGAACAATGCGTGGGTGATGTGGGGATTGACGGAGCTTCGCACAGCACATGCCTACAGCAGGTTGAAGAAGATTTCAAGGTAACGGAAAGTTTTAAGAGTAGTAACAAAACAGTTACACCATACCCAATTGACGCAGAACTGGCCCAGGTTTATAACGTCAGAGGTTCACCATCGTTTGGTATAAACGGTCAGAGTGTCACTGTTAGAAGATCAGCAGAAGCAATAAAACAGGCAATATGCGCAGCTTTCAATTCCCCACCCAAAGAATGCAGCGAAACACTGAACCTGAACATAGAACTTCCCGGATTCGGACCCCTCGGTGCCGGTACCCAGAATTCTTTATCCGGTGGAGTTTGTGGTTAACATTTAAATCTTTACCCTATAAAAACTATTCAAAGGAGGGAATAAATTTGAGCGCAAATTCTTACCTAGGAAGGAACATAAAACGGCGGGACTTTGTGAAGACAATGGCCGGAGCGGCCGGAGCAATGGCATTTGGTATGTCTTGCTCGGAGCCTCCTTATGAATTGAGGAGCGAAGTTGATCCTAAAACCGGAACGAGTTATGATGTGATTAGTAACCCACTTGGGCCTTTATACGAAGGGGGCGGGATCAGTAAGGAGGTCGAAATAGGCGAGTGCGCATTGACAGGAGGAGATGAAAATTATATTTTTGATAGGTTAAGAGATGTTTTTTTAAGGGACGGTGCTATATACGTTGCTGATCGAGGAAGGAGCATAAGAGTATTTGACCTTGATGGGAGCCATCAAGTAACTTTTGGTAGAAGGGGTCAGGGACCCAAAGAATTTTCTTCTGATATTACTGGTCTATACGTTGATAATGATGGATTACTATACGTTTGTGAAAAAAATGGCACTCTCAGTATATTCGATAACAATTATGATCCTCTGGGGAGGAGACGTAACATAAAGTCATTAGTCGAAGGGCTCATTGACATTCCTGATTTCGCTTCCTTTGATCCTGAAGATTACCTTCATCATTGTGCATTCAGAGTTGCAGTGCAAGGGTATGATAATACAAAGGAAGACCTATTTTATAGACTTAGACTAAATGCAACTGAGGAAAATCCCTCGTTCTCATTCGGACAGAATCCGAACATGGGAGTTACAAGATTTAAAGAAGCTATGGAATCTCTGAAAGGGGCAGCACCGACTGGTGGCTATATGGATTATGATGCATTCTTCGATATCGAACTTTCTTATGAAAATATGTTTTTGGATACAGAAGCTGAAATCGTTTGTTCTTCTGCAAGAGCGCTTCCATCAAGGATTGTTTTTCGTTCTGCAAAAGACGGACGTATTTCGAGAATTATAGAAAGGAATATTGATGAAAACGTGCCTTTTTACATCATCCGAGAATCGGATCTGAATCCTATGGAACGTCTTAACGAACCTGAGATGTCCTTTCATACATTTCGAGTTAACAATGATGTTCAGAGACTTCATTATTTCGGGGAAGAGAGCATGGGGTTATCCGCTGATGGCAGAAAGCTATATAGTGTTTATAAGACACGAACAGAGTGGGACAGTCCCCAATACTTTATGGATGTTTTTGATATGGAAACCGGGACCCATGAACAGAGAGTCCCTCTGGATCTGGAGGTTGGGTCGAACTTTGCTGGAATGGATAGAGAGGGAAATATGGTTTTTTTCAGGGGGGATATTCACCGAGATAATTGTCCCGTTGTTGAAAGATATAGACTTCATGGCCTGGAATAAAAAAAAGAAAAAGTAAATATTTTGGTCATGCTTTGCTTATAGAAAATATTTTAGTCCATGCATGCCTCTCCACCATGTGAGCAAATGGCGGTAACCGCCTGTGGATTACAGTTAGGGCTGTGTTCATGACAACACTCGATACACTGTCCTGTTGATCCCAGATCCGCACATACGTCGGCACAATAATCACAACCTGAACAGTCTATTGATGCTACTACTGGAGAAACTGCACCAGCCACAAGACCGATAGCCGCTAACGCGAAGACAAGCGCCAAAACCTTCATATCTTCACCCCCCTATCTTTTTTATCTAGGTTAAAAAACCTCTTAGATATAATTTTAAGATAACGGACATATAAATGTTTAAACATATGTTTAAACATTTTACAACTAAGGAGTTAGAAACAATTTTATCAGGGTCAGCAGGTTCCTATACACACGGTCACGCTCGATGAATTCTCAGAAACCCCGCTTATACTTGAGCTTGCTTTAACTCCTATTTCGTATTGCGTGCCGCTTAACCCTGTGGCGTTAACCGTCCAGCTCACCTTGAAGTCTTGCCCTTGGCTCAGCGTTTGCGAGATGGGGTTTTCCGCTTCCGCACCCCCTGGGCCCACGTGATAGACAAAGAAATCCTCGTCGTCAGGAACCCAGAAGGTGTTGTCCGTGGTGTCAAAACCCACGGCTTCAGGCAGGTCGCTGCCTGCCAGGTTCAGTAAATCAAACCCGTCAGTCAGGTTGTTGCCTTCCTTATCGAAATGGTACATGAAGTTATCAGTTGCGTCCGTAATCCACAGGGTGTCGTCGCTTGGGTCGTAACCTATGCCTGAAGGCCAGCTCACTCCGGCGGCGGATACGTCAAAGCCGTCAGTCAGCTTAGCCCCGTTGCTCGCGTTGAAGTGGTAGACGAAATCGTCAAGTATATCCACGACCCACAGGGTGTCATCGGTGGGATCATAGGCTACACCCTCGGGACCGTCGGAACCGGCGGCGTCCAGGTCAATATCGTCAGTCAGGTCGCCCCATGAAGAATTGTAATGATGCAAAGTGGCCTGAGGATAGTCCTGATTCGCGACCCAGTAAGAATCATCCGAGGAATCAAAGGTTATGCCTGCGGGGACATCAAGCCCGTCAGCACCCAGATCATGACCGTCACCCAAATCATCACCTGTCTTGTTGACGTGGTAGGCGTAGTCATCGGTCGTATCCGTGAGCCAGAAAGTGTCATCGGTGGGGTCGTAAGCACAGCCCATAACATTCTGGGCCCCAGGAGGTTGGCTAAAGCCGTCAGTGAAATTGACAAATTCACCGCTGCCCGTGCCCACCAGGTAGAAGGGGGCCGCCCCTTCGGTGGTGCTAATCAGTGTGTCAAGGTCGGTGCTTGATTCGTTGTACATGGCGCTGGCGTCAACGGTTCCGCATATGGCTCCCTCTTCCCCTACGCATGAAACGGTCACGTTCAGGTTGAAAACATCAAACCGGGAAACCTCGAAGTTATCGCCTGGGGCGGTCAGGTCTACTTGCAGGGTCCCGTAAACAGGCGGTGCTTCCGTGTACGTCACTCTTATGTATGGTTCGCTCCCGCTGTCTTCGCTAGAGTACCAGGTCATGTAGTTGTCCGTGCTCCCATCGCCCGGTTCCGTGTCGTGCTTAATCCTCACGCTGAAGGTGCTTTCTTCTCTGGTGATGACAGCATCTGATAGCTGGGAAGTGACGTCTATTGCTTCCCAGTTGCCGGGCGTTTCCTCGCCCGGGAAGTTGCCGGTTATCGTTTCCCTTTCAGTTATGCCCCAGTCGCTTGAGTCCAGGTTTCCGTCCCAGGACAGGTATTGCAGTTCCAGGATGTTGGCCGTGTTGATGTTGTCAGAGGCAACCCTGAAGTAGAGTGTCGCACTATCTATCGAGGTGGCGTTTGACAGGCTTGAGACATCAAACTGGACATACGCCCTGTACCAGTCATAGTTAGGTCCGCCTACATCATCGTAGCCTGATTGTATATCGCTGGTTGTATCTACGCTGTTGAAGGTGCCCTTCCTGTACTTTATGAACCCGTCACCTGAGTCTGCTTTTATAATCCCAGGTCCCGATTCGATACCGGGATCGCCCTTTGGAGGCTTTGCAGCCGAGCCTATTGAAACAACGCTTATTACAAGAACAAGTAACACACTTGATATCACAATTAATTTTCCATTCATCTTAGCCCTTCCATAGGTTTTTAATATTATTTTTCAAGTTAGAAATATAAATGTGTATCTGAAATACCAGTTACCAAAAACTATCCGGTGAGTGCGGAAATAACCGAGAACAGAACGTTTGTTGAAAAGAGGTCGAATCGATGCCAGGAGCAAAATAGAAGAAAATCTAATGAAATAAAAATAAAGCGGGCCAAGAGGCCCTATTTAGCGGATTTATCCCCCGATTCGGAAGACTTTTGTTCCGCAGTTTGGACAGCTACCCTTTGTTGCCGGCTTCCCGTTCTTGAGCTTCACTTTCTGCGGGTTGGAAACTGTAACCTTTTTCTTGCACTTAACACAATAAGCCTCTGCCATTTGAAAACCTCCGTGATTTGTATTTGGTTGAATATTCGCTTCAGGGTATATAAATGAAACGCTTATTCACGGTATTTCTTTATAAATAAGGGCAATTACCACATACCTTCCCTGGGTGCGGGCTTTATCCTGAATAAAGGCCTCCCGCACTGAGAACACGTTCCCTTCCAGGCCTTCTTTTTGTTCCGCATCTCGACCTCTTCGATATTCTCCATCTGGACCCTTTCCCTGCAGGCTACGCAATATCCTTCTACATCATACCGCTTGAAGGGACTCATTTTATCTCTATGACCCTCAAACCGTCCTTGGTGATGTCTATGGGATGTATCAGGGTTGAGTGATTGGTCCTCCTCATCTTCCTTATGGTGAGGGTCCTCTTGAATTCCTCTGCAACCGGCACGAACTCCATCTTTATGACGGTGTCCACCAAGTACTCCACTATGCCGCCCCCTGAAAGAGCTTCGCTCTCCTCCGGGACCATTCCGGTGAAAACTGCAGTGACTCCTGCCTCTTTGAGAGTCTCCACCATCTGCATGAGCGCAGCCCTGACGAGGTACTCATCCTTTACGAACATCTCTATGAATGAAACAGAATCGAGAACTATCCTTTTCGCGCGCACTTCGTTAACGGCATTTATCAGGCTGTCGGTTATGTTGTATATGTATGACTTGACGAGCCTTGCCATCTCATCCTGCGATATTCCTTTCGTGGGCAGACTGGGCTTTATGGAGACGAATTTCAGCAGCTTCTTGGCCTCGAGACCCCTAAAGTCCCATCCGAACATCGCCTGCACGTCGCTCTTGACGTCGTCCTCTCTCTGCTCCGTGGCGACATAGACGCCCGGTTCACCCTGCAGGGAGCCCTTGTACAGGAAAGATGACGCGAAGATGGTCTTTCCTGTTCCCGTTTTACCTACAAGCAGATTGCTGCTTCCGGGGAAGAAACCCCCCTCCATCTTGGCATCAAGGCCGTCAACGCCCGTGCTTATCCTGTCCATGAGTATTCTTATCACACCCTTGCTTATATTTCTGCTTGTATGCCGTTCAAGTGAATCAGATGAAAAAGGCGCTGAGGCTAAGCATGCCAAGGAAAATGCAGAAGTAGCCGAAGTTGACCCTTTCTGCTATCCTGAGCAGGGAACTGAGCGTAAGCAGGCCCAGCAGGAATGACACGCCTATTGCTGTCAGCGAGAATACGTCGAACGCTATCCGGTGCGTCAGAATCAGCCCTATCTCGGCTATGAGAACGGCAGGTATGCTCATCAGGAAGCTGAGCTTGAGCGCAAATTCAGGATCATGCTTTCTCAGCAGGAGCGCCGATGTCGTAAGGCCGGATCTGCTGAGGCCAGGGAATACAGCAAAAGCCTGGACGCCTCCGGCTATCAGTGCATCAAGGAAGCCGGGCCTTTCGGAGATGACTGCCGAGCGCTTCACGAATTTCTGAAGAAGACCGGTTATTATGAGCAGAAGCCCTATGAGACCCATGGCGGCCCCGCCTGAAAAGTTGAAGCTCTCAAGCATGAAAAAGACAATAGGCGCTGCGATGATTACAGTGGTGATTGTTGAGACAAGAAGGAACCTCGTAAGCCCTGAATAGCCTTCTGTCTCGTTGGGATTGCGCACGTAGTTGGGAAGGTTCTTCAGTATGGCCTTTATGTCGCCCCAGAAGTACACGATAGCCGCAAGCAGGGTTCCTGTGTGCAGCCACGCCGAGATGTATATGGCCTCGGTGAGACTCTTCCCGAAGAAGTTTAACATCAGCAGTGACGCCACGCCCTCGCTGCTTATCGGCAGCCACTCGGTTAAACCCTGCACGACAGCCAGGACGACAGCTTCCAGAAAATCCATAGTCTTTATAGGCGGGTGTGGTTTAAATTATCACATGAATATCCCGCCCTCTTCGGGCGGCTCGCCATCGCTTATCACTATCTCCAGCACACCGCTCTCTATCTTCAGGAGGTCTCCGGCAGGGGTTACATAGTTCAGGCTGCCTGTGTTCTCCTTGAACACGTATGACTCATAGATTCTTCCCCTTATCTCAATCTCCCTTACATCGGCTACTTCGAAGGACCTGACGACTTCCGCGCCTATGTCCGGGCTGTAAAGGCGGGCAACATACGTGTTCTCCGGCTGCAGGTCAGCCGC
Organism: Candidatus Aenigmatarchaeota archaeon; assembly: GCA_020343635.1. Classification (GTDB taxonomy): domain Archaea; phylum Aenigmatarchaeota; class Aenigmatarchaeia; order QMZP01; family JAFGSV01; genus JAFGFG01. The sequence continues at coordinate 146,173 of CP070804.1, forward strand.
CCTGAAAAGGAGCACCCAGTGGGATATCATGTTGTTGGCTATTATGAAAGCGTCCTCGTTGTAAGGTATCGTTGAGGTCTGCGTCCGGTTGTTCAGGACTGACGTCTGCTCTACGAGACCATTGCGGAACTCGGAGACGATGTTCTTGCTTTCACCGTTCTTGTGTATGGTGGTGTTGTAGAACAGGGGCCTGGCGTCAACAGTTACGTAGAGCTCGCTCTCTATGAACATGCTGTAGGTCCCGCTTGAGAGGTTGACATGCTCGTTTATTATGAAGGCGTTCTGTCCCTTGTATTCAGTCCCGCCTGCAAATTCGAATTCACTGGTGCCTATGCCGGTTCCGTTCAGAATGAAGTCGTAACTGCCTTCAAGGCCGTCAAATGCGATGTTCCTCCTTTCTATCTTGGAAGCCACGCTGCTCTGGGCCAGCAGGAATGCGGCTACAGTTATGATGACGGATATGGCCGCGACATAGGCTAAGAAAAGAGGTCTTCTGGTCCTCTTCTTATGCCTTTCTCCGTACCGTGACTTCAGCCAGAAAAGGCCTACTGCGCTTATGAGCCCCATGACGGCCACGAAGGACTCTATGTAATACACACCAAGCACGCTGGTCAGGTCGAAATTCATGGTGAGAAAGGGCAGTGCACCGTCCAGGGCAGTCTTGAAGAGGAATGAGACTATGAAGTACGAAGCCTTGCCTGTTTTCACGGACTGCACGACAAGAACCATGCAGAATATGTGCACGGCAAGGGTGAACGCCCTCTCTATTATGGGAGCAAGCACGAGTATGGGCGGCAGGGTCAGCTGCTCGAGAAGACCCGCTCTCTGTATCGGTGTCAGCAAGTCCAGCACCTGGGGGAACGCCAGTAAAACAGCGATGTTGAGGAAGGACAGCATTCCAAGGACAAAGGCTTCGGATGCGCCGAAGCCCATGCCGAACGCGAATGCCTGTCGGAATGTCATGTCCTTCAGCTTACCCCTGAGCACAGCCAGATAGCCGAATCCTGATTCGAGCAGCCCTGTCCTTAGCCCGACATAGGCGCCCGATATTATGGCTATTCCCAGGGCCGTGTATATGCCCGTCAGCCAGTTCACGAAGAATATCGTTACGGTGAGGTCCATGGCCACTTTGACCGTGATAGCAATCAGCCACACAAGCGCGCCGGTGGCGAAATAGCGCCAGGGAACCAGGGTCCTGTACCTCCACCACAGCACGGGCACGATGCCCACGAGCATCATCCCTATGCCGCTGAGAATGAATATGGGGTTTATCATACGATGTTTTTGGTTTGTTATTTTTAATTGGTTTTCAAGCCAATAAAATAATTTACTACCAAAAAATAACCAAAAGGTGAAAAAGTTTTAAAAAGGTTCGTATATTCTATATTACATGGAAAATACAAATGCCCCGATTTATCGTGGTATAAGACCTTCAATAGTAAGTGGATTGAAAACATTAGATAGTTGGGTCTCTGGAACTGAAGACTATTTGCGAAGGAATGCCAGAGCTATAGGTAGAGTAGCATTAATAGCGGTGGGTTCTGCTGGAGCTTTTTATGGAGGAGGTACAGCTATGGATCATAGTAGATTAAGGGAAACGTTCGAAACAGAAGAAAGATACGGAGTTTGCGATTTTACATGTCAATCAACAAGAAGTGGCGCGTTGAATAATGAACAAGGTAAAATGGGCGCACTTGGGGGTCTTATTCTTGGCCTAGCATTCGGTGGAGCAATGTATAAAGGTGGCAGAAGAGAAGAGACTATGCAGCTTGATCTCTTCGAATAGGATATTCTTAATTACTGTGTCAAATAAGATGTCTCGCGAGCTTCAGCAATGATGGCTTCTTCATCAGTATCTTGGCGAGCGACTTCATCTTTTCCCCCCTGCTGAGGCCTATCGCTGTCTCGCTCGTCAGCGACTCAGAGATCATGTTGAAGTCGCTGTCCGAGAGCTTCTCAACAACCTCTCTCAGCTTCTCGACCTTCTTCAGCTTGTGTCCCCTTTCCTTCCACCATATTTTGTTGTATTCGGAGAGTGCCTTCGCCGAAACGTCCCCCTTCTTTATGCACTTCGAGATAACCTCGGCAGCGATCCTGCCGGCTATCGTGGCCTCCTTCATTCCCCCGCCGTGTATCGGGTTCACCTGATG
>CP070804.1:148422-151662 GCA_020343635.1 Candidatus Aenigmatarchaeota archaeon
CAGGCCTACCAGCAGCAGTTGCAGCTGGTCTCGGGCCAGAAGGAGGCGCTGAATATGCAGACGGCAGAGATTAGCAAGGCTCTGGAAGAACTTTCCGGGCAGGGAAAGGGAGAAGTCTACAAGATATCAGGCCCTGTCCTTATAAAGGTCAGCAGTGCAGAGGCCGTGAAGGACCTCAAGTCCAAGAAAGAGCTTGCGGCGCTCAGGCTCAAGACAATCGAGAAGAGCGAGGCCGGGCTCAAGGAGAAACTGGAGGACCTCAGGGAAAAGCTCAGCAAGGCAGGTGTTTAGGGTGGAAGGAATGCAAGCTGTCATAGACCTGCTGGAGAGCGTTCTTAATGACCGGGGAGTCCCTAAAAACGTCAAGGAAAGCGTAGAAGAGGGGCTTACCATCCTGAAGAGGAATGATGTGAGCGGGGTCCAGATAGCAGAGGCCGCCTCGATACTTGATGAGGTCTCGAATGATCCCAATCTTTCGGTTTACGGAAGAACTGTGCTCTGGGATGCGATATCAAAGCTTGAGGCACTGAAGTAAAGTTTAAAAATTTTTAAATCAAGGATATAAGGAGAATAGTATGGTACTGAAAAGACTTAGAAGGATGAGAAGGAATTTATCAGCGACAGATCAGGAAACTTTTGATGCAGGAGAAGACTACATAGAGGTAGACATCGGCGGTGTCCCGGCAGGAGCAGAGCCCACCCTTGGCGCAGGAAAGATCGGAATAGTGATAGAGAGCGTTGCGGAATTCGGCGACACTGAGAGGGTCCTTAAGCACGTCAGAGAGGGCAATGTTGTTCTCATGAAGGTGAAGGCCCTGAAAGAGAAAGACCTCGGCGAGCTGAAGAGGGTCGTCGAGAGGTTCAAGAGGACCGTCCTTGCGCAGAACGGAGACATAGTCGGCGTGGAGCAGGACTGGCTTCTTCTCGTGCCCGACCAGGTTACTGTTCACAGGTAGAAGGCGCTCATCCCGGGATTCATTTTGTCATCCTCACTCAGTGCGCTAGTTATTCGCCGGAATCCTTCTTCTTCAGGTATATCTTCTCTATAAGCTCCCTGCGGCCGAACTTCCTGAGGGCCTTCTTGATGTCATGCGGCCAGTCGGGCTCGTCCATCTTCTGAGAGAGGAGGAAAACATCGAGCGCGGATACATCTTTTATCAGCCCGCTCTTCTGCAGGAACGCCTCAAGATCCTGCCTGCCTTCTTCGTTCTTTCCAGGAAATTTGAACTTCTCAGCGCTCCAGACCTTCGCGTCGTATCCCGATCCCCCGAGGGTCCTGACATTGTGCTCCCTGGCGTACCTGACTATCGCTTCCCTGACCCTGTTCATCTCGTCCTCGACGGCCTTCTTCTTCTCTGTCAGGTCTGCGTACCTGTTCACCAGAACCACACCCGAATCCTTCAGGAACTCCTTGATGGTCATGGCTTCGGTCTTGGCTATGTGCGACCATTCCGGGCACATGGGCCTGAATTCGCACCATTCGCAGAGCTTGGTCTTGTTTGTGGGGAACTTTGCGGTCGACTCGATTTCCTTAATGTCCGAAATAACGTCCTTCCTGAGTTGCTCGAGCTCCTCGTCGGTCTTCTCGAGTACGGTGTCCTTGTTGAAGGACAGGAAGTGCCAGATGAGCTTTATCTTCTCAGCGTCAGGATAATTCTTCCTGACCGCCATGGCGTATATGGCCAGCTGCCTGTCATTGTTCAGGTATTCGTTCAGGGGCAGGTTCGAGTTCGTCTTGTAGTCGTGTACCTCGTAGGTGCCGTCGCTTCTGAGTGCCAGGCGGTCTATGTAGCCCTGCAGCTTGTATTTGCCGTCACCGCTGAGGTCTATCATTATCCTCTGCTCAAGCCCCACTGTCTTGGCCTGGTCGAAGGGCTTGTGCTTCTCGTAATAGTCGGCTATGAACTTCTCGCCCATCATGCGGTAGTTCTCGGGCGTGTAGCCCTTCCTCACTATCAGTATCGCTGTGTTCCAGTTCTTCTCCCACTGCTCGTTGTAGTATTTCAGGAGATCCTTGACTGTGTTCATCTTCTGGAACCGGAGGTCCCTGTAGAGCCTCTCCAGCGTATCGTGTACAAGCATCCCCAGAAAGCTCTCTATCGTCTGCTCTATCTCAGGCCTTACCTTGTCTATGTACTTCAGCCTGAATTTGTACGGGCACTGCCGGAAGGCGGATATCCTCGAATGGGAATAGAGAACCATACAGGAATTATTACACGAATGATTAAATAGATTGACGTAACTGTTCTGAGTAAATTACTTAAATACGAGTAGAACAATATAGTGCATGGAATTGCTGAATATTCTCATCCACCTCGCAAAGAAGGGTGCCCTTTACAGGCCTGTTGCCATCAAGACCAGCCAGGTGGGGAAAGAGCTTGATATATCCCAGCAGAGCGTGAGCAGGTGGCTGATTTCCCTCGAGAAGAGGAACTACACGACCAGGAAGACTGGCATAAGGGGATATCTCGTCCAGATAACCCCCGCTGGCAGGAGATTCATGCTTGAGATGAGGAACAGGCTCAGCGACGCACTGACGGAAAGCGACAAGCTGATAATCAAGGGCAGGGTGTTCACAGGAATGCAGGAGGGCAGGTACTACATAGGCAAGAAGGGCTACGGAAACAAGATAAAGTCCATGATGGGCTTCCTGCCGTTTGCCGGGACGCTAAACTTAAGGCTTATAACGATGGATGACCGCGGTTATAAAGAGAAGCTGGCATCGACCCGGGGCATGGTCATTCCCAGATTCGAGGATGAAGGAAGGACATTCGGGTCGCTCAAGTGCTTCCCATGCACTATAAAAGGCAATGAATGCGGAGTCGTCATACCCGAGAGAAGCCATTACGGCTCGGACACCCTGGAAATAGTGGCACCAGACGATCTCAGGGAAAAGCTTAAGCTCAGAGACGGGGACGATGTACAGGTAGAGGTGAAGCTTGGTTATGAAGAATTATGAGATAACGGCCGCGGCCGCCTTGGTGGCCATATCCGCAGCGCTGCAGATCGTGCATGTGGGCTGGGCGTCACCCTGGGGGATGTGGGTGGATGTTGTCGCAGTCTCCTGGATAGTGGCATATCTGCTCTATGGCGGGAGAACCGCCCTGGTCGTCTCAGTCGTATCGGCCCTGGTGATAACACTGGTGGCTCCTGCGACATGGCTTGGTGCGATGGCGAAATGGCTGGCCACCGTTCCGTTCATAGCTGTAATGATATTAATGGGCACGACTATGAAGCTGA
>CP070804.1:151762-155541 GCA_020343635.1 Candidatus Aenigmatarchaeota archaeon
AGCGGATGCGGAGGAGTTTTTTATTTTCTGGGCTTCATTGGCGCGTTGATATATTTCTGGAGCACCTCTACAACATTCTTGGAAGGAGTCATAGGCTTCTTCAAAGCCCTCGTGTGGCCAGCTTTTCTTGTTTACGAATTGATGTTGTTCCTGGCAGTGTAAACCGGAATTTATGAGTTTTGGAGAAATGAAGTGTTATTATTCGGATTTAGGCGTCAAGCTGTTCTTTTTTTGAGTTTTCTATATACCCTTTCAGCTTCATTATACATAACCAGAAGATGATCAGCGACTTCTCTTTCGAAAAAAGAATCATCAACTCTTTCTCCAGGTTCGAGAATAAGTGCTAAATAGTACTCTAATCTTGCCATTCGGTCAGTAAATTCTTGGGGTACAGGCCATGAATTTCTATACCCTTCCATTTCCCATATTTTATCCTTCAATTCCCCGTATAACATCTAATCACAACCATCTAATCGTCAAATAGTAAGTTTTAAAAACATGAAACGAGGATAAATCACCTCTTAAACTTTCTTCTCAATTAACATAAATAACTTTCCTATTTAAACAACAGATATAAGATTTGAACATGAAAGACCGCGAACTTCGTGAGATGGCCAAGAAAAGGGTGGAGTTCAGAGATCATTTGGTAATTTTTGTAATCATCAACGCGTTTTTGATCGCAATCAATCTCTGGTTTTCCCCCTTCTTCCTCTGGTTCCCGTTCATACTGGTCTTCTGGGGACTCGGACTCGCCTTCCACTGGAGGGATGCCCACTTTGGCACTGCGGAAGGCCGGATAGAGAAGGAATACCAAAAGCTTAAGAAGGCCAAATCGAAATAAGATTATGGAAGGTATAAACTGGAAGAGGATGGGTATCGCACTCACTCTTGCCGGAATCTTCGGATTCTTCTGCGCCTGGGGAACCTCGAACGTCGAGATACCGGGTTTCGAGATGACGATGCCGTACTTGCTGACAATATTCTACGGCCGCCTCCTGGTAGGTCTCGTGATAGGCCTCGCAGAGCATGTCAAGCTAGTTGCAGGCGAGATGAAGAACGCAGCCGTCAGGGGAGGAATCCTTGGAGCCATAGTAACGGTTGTCATATCGTTCTACGGCGGCGCCGGGGTCTTCATATTGGCAGGGATCATCTACGGCATCATAACGGACGTCCTGGCAACGAGATTCGGCAAGAAGTAGAAAGGGATCAGCTACTTCTCTTTCTGACTATGTACAGCACAGACACTAAAGCCAGGGCTCCGAAGATTATGAGCGCAGCTATGTGGAAGTAGGGAACCTGCATCGCGGTTTCTGTGGTGGTCTGCAGAGCAGGCAGAGCTTCACTAGCAGCGTCTCCTGCAGCAGGCGCCCTTATCATGTCGAATGACTCTAACCTGGACGCAAGCGCCACAGCATTTGACTGGAGGCTCATCCTCACCATGTCCCCGGCAGCCACCAGAACCGCGAAGATGGAGACGGAAAGCAGTATCCAGATCCTGACGTCAGCGGGATGAAGCACGTTCCTGCCCTTGTTCGTGAGTTCGTAATACTTCCACTTGTGGCCGTCATCTATCATCACGACGAGGCCGGCCTTGGTGAGCCTCTCCATGTGCTCCTTGACTGTGGAAGGCGACATGTCAAGCTGCTTTGAAAGCTCGGTAAGCATCTTCCTTCTCTTGTCCAGGCTCTTCAGAATAGCGATCCGAGTGTCCGAGGCGAGGGCCCTGAACGATTCCCTGCCAAGAGTTATCTTCTCGTCTTCCATCACAATGCACCCGTAAACCTGCTTCCTATCAAGTATATGAATAGCACTACGATTAAAATATATACCGACAGCATGGCGTAGCCTTTCCTCTTCATACTTCAAATTGGTTTCATTTATTAAGGACGCTTTCGTTTTTGTTCGGGAAACGGCGAATCATTTCCTGACCGTGTACTTCTTCACCATGCATGCGGGATAGTAGCTTAGCTTGGCCTTTCTCAGACCTTCTATACCGAGGTCCTGCTCACGGTTTATGTACTTGTACTTCTCAGGTATGCGCTTGGCGAACTCCCTGTTTATGAGCTGGTATATGCCCTTGTATTTCGTGTTTCCCTTCTCAAACCACACTACGAACGTGTCCTTGTTCAGCTCTTCCCCTGCAGCGAAGGCAGCGACTTTACCGTCGATGACTATGGAAACGAAAGAAACCCAAAGGTCCTTCTTCTCCATGAAAAGCGTGTATACGGCGGTGTTCTCCTCGTTAAGCTCTGGTTTGAGTTTGCACTCCCTCTCCCTGCACCATTCGTCCTGTAGCTCAAGGCAGCCTTCCTCACATGTCTCCCTTATCTCGGGATTGTATTTCATAGCCTTCTCCGCGAACGAGCGCTTAGGGTAGAACTTCGCTCCGTCCAGTTTCACGAGCTTCTCCCTTTCGTAGACGTAATCGAAGTTGTCCCTGTCCTCCTCTACCCTGAGTCCTTCCAGATTCTTTACCCCTTCCTCTGTAACGCGAACGAAGGTCGCTTCCGGCTCCTTATCCAGAACGGACTTTATGACCTTCCAGGCTTCCGGACCCATGGGCTGGAAGAAGAACTTCTTTCCCTCTTTCTCGTAGAATACCAGTATGTGGCCGTCGAGCATGCTCGCTGAATAGCCGCGTGCCTTTCCCCACAAGAAGAGGTTGGTGAACTTGTAATCGGATGCTAGCGTCTTCATAGATGAGAATTTCTCCTCGAAAAGCTTCTGGTCTTCGATAAGTATCTCTCTCGATTCCGGATACTCAGGAAGTCCCATGCTTACCACCTTCCCACTTCCTTAGCCAGAATCCGCTCTTGAATACCAAAACCAGAAGCAGGAACCCGAGGAAGTTGCCTATGGGGAAGCCCCACCATACGCCGTTTAAACCTATTGACGATACCAGAGCGTAGGCGGCAATCACGGTCACAGCCCACCTGAAGAGGTTCATAAACATCTGCAGCGTAGTCCTTCCTGCAGCCTGCAAAGCCCCACCCAATATGAAGTCAAGGCCCAGGAACACATAACCAACGGCTATTATCCTGAAATAGTTCGCACCTATTGCAAGCACCTCAGGATCAGAGCTGAAGGGGGAGTACAGGACCTCTGGAACAAAGGACCAGAATGCCGCTATAAGCAGCATGAATAGAAGCACACTGTAGGATGCCAGCGAAACGGACTTGTTCACCCTGTCGGTCTTGCCTGCGCCCAGATTCTGACCTATGAACGGTATCACAGCACTGGACATTCCAACTATGGGCATTATTGCCAGGGATTCAAGCCTTATGCCCACGCCAAAGGCCGCGAGAGCCGCAGTTCCGAATACGCCCACGATGCTCATCAGCAGTATCATGCCGATGCTGTTTATCGAGTGGCTCAGAGATGAAGGCCATCCTATGAGGAATATTCTTCTCATTATGGACAGGTCCAGCCTGAAGCACTTCGGCTGTATCTTCACCACGGCCCTGCCTGCCAGGAGATGGAATATGTTCAGGAACGCGCCGATAGATCTTCCGATGACGGTTGCCCAACCAGCACCAACAAGCCCCATCGCAGGTACGGGACCAAAACCGAATATGAATATGGGGTCGAGTATGATGTTCGCAACAACGGAAATCGCCAGGTTCCTGGTGGGCGTTACTGTGTCTCCCCCGGCCTGTATTATTCCCTGGGAAAGGAAACCCAGGAAAAGGAATATGAAGCCTATGAATATGAGATTAGCGTATGAGGTCGTCATGTCAAGCAGTGCTCCTGTAGCGCCCATGAACTCGAAAAGCGGCGAT
>CP070804.1:155641-158148 GCA_020343635.1 Candidatus Aenigmatarchaeota archaeon
CATTCTAATAACAACACGCACCATGTCGAAGATGTTAATGCTGCCGTCGTCATTCACATCAAAAGTGGAATTGGTTCCTCCAAGGTTATTGGCAACTAAAACTAAGTCGAGCATGTCTACGACGCTGTCTTGGTTAACATCCTCATCTTCAAATACCTGGGCGGATGCGGGGGTGGCTGGTAATAGGGAGAAGCCTATTATCAGTAGACAGAGCAATAAATGCTTCATTATATAGTTTTGTCATTGCTGTTTTAAAAATTTAAAACATGTATGATGAACACGCGGAAAACTATAAATAGTCCGCAATGTTAAAAATAAAGGGAAAGCACTGGAGTTAGTTCTCTTTTCGCTTTTAAAATAGGAGAAGATAGGTATGGGAGATTTTAACCGAGGACGCGGAGGCCCGAGAAGGGATTTCGGTCCTAGGGAAATGCACAAAGCAGTCTGCTCTGATTGTGGAAACGAATGTGAAGTACCATTCAAGCCCACCGAAGGCAGGCCGGTTTACTGCAGGGACTGTTTCCAGAAGAGGAGACAACAGTAAAAACACCAAAACAGGCAGGTTCATTTTTTCAGCGTTTTTGGTTTCTACTTCTTTTTTCTTTCTATTCAGGTATAACCTCAAATGCTCAGGTACTTCTTGTGCTCGAGCAGCGTGAGCTGGGTCCTGTGCTCCTCCCACTCGTCTATCTTGAGTGTGAGATACTTGTTGTATATGTAGTCGCCCAGAAGTTCTTTGAGGAAGATGCTTTCCTGAGCATCCACTAGGGCCTCAAACGTGGTCTTCGGCAGAAGGCCCCTGTCAAAGACCTTCCCCTGCTTCCTCCTGTAGGTGCTTCCCATGTCCGGTTCACCGCAGTCTAGCCCATCTTTTATGCCCCGCAGTCCTGAAGCTATGAGTGCTGAAAGCTGCAGGTAAACATTCCCGGAAGGATCGGGATTACGGATCTCTATCCTCATATTGCCAGGGCCCGCAGAATATGGTATCCTTATCATGGAGCTTCTGTTTTTGATCCCCCAGCCTATGCTTATGGGAGCTTCACGGTCCATGACGTAAGCCTTGTAGGAGTTGCAGCTTGAGGCCATTATGATCGAAGTCTCTCTGGCGTACTTGAGCACCCCGCCCATGAACTGCCTTGCAAGCCTGCTCAGATTATATTTTGCTCTTTTGTTATAGAAGAGGTTCTTTCCGTTCTCGTCGTGCATGGAGAGATGGATGTGGAATGCATTCCTGTTCTCCCCCTCGAAAGGCTTGGGCATGAATGTGGCGTAGAGTCCGTTGCTCCTCGCTATGCTCTTTATGATGTATCTGACGAGAAGTGTCGTGTCAGCTGCTGTTAGGGGGTCCGCCGGAGCTATGTTTATCTCGTGCTGGGATGGTGTCACCTCGTGATGGGCCTTCTCGAACCCTATGCCGCACTTCGTAAGCGTTCTAATTATCTCCTTTCTTACGATGTCCCCGCTGCCATAGGGATCCAGATGGAAGTAGTCCGACATGTCCGTGTGCATGTACTTGCTGAATTCCTCTGAGTTGAGCAGGAAGAACTCATGCTCAGGGCCTACAGAGAAGGTGAACCCCTGGGACCTGGCATCGTTAACCACCCTCTCCAGGACGGCCCTCGAATCCGACATCGCTCTCCTTCCGTGCTTCTCGTATATCTTGCCCACGAAGGCCTGTATCTTGTCGTTGTCGATGTGAAGCATGTACTGGCTTTCCGGGACCGGCATGAGAATCCTGTCGCTTTCATCAACCGTGCCAAGCCCGGCGATGGAGCTCCCGTCGAAACCTATGCCGTCAGAAATGATATTCTCAAGGTTATCTGCGTTCACCTGGAGGCCCCTGATACGTCCGTTAAGGTCAGCAGTGAATATTTTCCCAAAGTCAGCCCTGTTACCCCTTCTTGGCCTGGCCATCTAAACCACCGGAATAGTAATTAATACCCAATCTGAAAATGTTCCCAAGTTTTATAAGCTTTCCAAGGCGTAGACCGCGGAAACATAGTCTTCATAGACGAGTTCAAATCCCTCTATAATCTCTCCTGTGAGCGCCCTTCCGAGAACAGTGTCTCCGAGTGGGCGCTGCTCTTCACCGAGCACTATGAATAACGCAACGGACTTTGCCTCATCCTCCTGGTGGATGTAAAGATAGGTCGCGCCGTACTTCTCCATAATCGTGACGGCTTGCGAATCATCTTCCGTAAGCAGCAGCCCGGCAATTTCCTGAAGCATCTCATGCGGCACGCATTCTTCGCACTCTATCTCGTCGGGGTCCTTTCCCAAGTGCTTGGACACGGTCGTGGTCAGCGCCTCCCTTGACGGAGCGTCTACCACAGGCTCCCTCCCGGCGTAAGCGCGTATGGCGTGGCCGTAGTCCCACCAGGACATTATGACCGCATCGGCGGGTGTGTTCTCCCTTATCCATTCCATCCCCGGCCTCATGGCGTCCGGAAGGATCTGGTCGGGATCGATGGTCTCTCCGTCCTTCTCGTAGACTATCTTCTCGCCGG
>CP070804.1:158248-162441 GCA_020343635.1 Candidatus Aenigmatarchaeota archaeon
CAAAAGGTTGACAGCATGCAGATAGAGCACGAGCCCGTGGAGACTGCAAAAAAAGGGCAGTCCATAGGCCTGAAGGTCGCGGAGAAGGTAAGGGAAGGCGATCTCGTCTTCAAGGAATCCTAGACCCAGTCGGCGTCCACCTGGTCGGTCCTCCACCTCGGCAGGACTTCGGCTTTCTTCAGGTTTAGCGGTTTCTGCTTAGCCCTGTGTGCAATTATGCCTGTCCATGCGATCATGGCCGCATTGTCGCCGCAGTATTCCCATGGAACCGAGGCTGATCTGGCTCCTCTTTCCCTGCACATAATCTCAATCATCTCCTGCAGCCTTTTGTTCGCGGCTACGCCACCCGTGAGCATAACCTCGCTCTTGCCTGTATGCGCGAGCGCTCTTTCGATAACCTCAGTCACCATGGCGAACATGGTCTCCTGGATCGAGAAGCAGACGTCCTTCAGCTTTTCGCCCTTCTCCCGCCTCTTTATCGCCTCTGTGACTATGCCCGAAAATGAAAGATCCATGCCCTTGACTACGTAGGGCAGCCCTATCCAGCGCCCGCCCGAGGCGTGCTTCTCTATCTCCGGTCCGTAAGGGAAAGTAAGCCCTGCCTCGCGTCCGAACTTGTCGAGCGCGTTGCCTATACCGATGTCCTGGGTCTCGCCGAATATCCTGTACTTGCCTGCAGCATGCGCAATTATCTGGGTGTTAGCGCCTGAAACGTAAAGCGTCACCGGATCCTTCAGCTTCGTGGTCAGCCTGCCTATCTCTATGTGGGCTATACAGTGGTTTACGCCAAGAAGAGGCTTCTTCGTCTTCTTCGCAAGTTCGACCGAGAAGTTCATGCCTGCATAGAGGCATGGGGGCAGGCCCGGTCCCTGTGAGAACGCTATGATATCGACATCCTCCATTGCCTTCCCGGCTTTCTTCAGGGCGGCCTCCATTACTTTGGATGCCTTCTCCTCGTGGTGATTCCTCGCGTCCATAGGGACTATGCCCCAGCCCTTCTTGGGCCTGTACGTGTCCCTCTCGTTTGAAAGGACCCTGCCTTTACCGTCTACCACAGCCACGCCGAAAGTGTGCGCAGTCGCCTCTACACCAAGACAAATCATGACAATTAGTTGCAAAAGCTTTTTTAAAACTTTTTTTCAAAGAAATCTTTATAAACCTTTGTCTTGATTTAGAAACATGAACAATTCAGATGAATCTAAAAAAAGGCCCGAATCATTAGATCAACCGGTCTCTCCAAATTATGGCATAGATGTAACACCGGAATATAGATTATTCGTAGAAAGATTTATACAATATCTAGAAGCCATTAAGGAAGATGACCCCTTAATTTCAAGGATCTATGATTTCGGAAGATGTAAGGAGCCCAGCATAAGGTTAGCATATAGTTACGGTTATCAAGGTGAAGAAGTTTTAAGATTCGCTACAAACATACTTGCTAAGAAGGATGCAGAGGGAAATATATTTTCTGCCCAAGAAGATGTACCTGGTAGTGATGATCTTTTTTTACACGGTGGAATTAGAATTGAAAAATTTAGACTTCCTGCGGGTGTTTATGAAAAGCTGCAGGCTGAAGGTGTAACCCCACCTCAAATACAAACAAATTATACCTTAGCTAAGTTAAAATATCTGAACGAAGAGTTGGCTAAAATAGGTTGGCATTCAGACTTCTTTAGTGAACCAGAGCCTTACAGGGATATAGGTATTTTTACTGGAAATGATCACACGATGGAGATTCTTGATTTAAGAAATGGATCACCCCATCCAGATGATTTTTTTTCAAAAGAAATTAGAGAGTTCATAAATCCAGATGATTCTAGTTGATAATCATTCACTCCCATTCCATGGTTGCAGGTGGCTTGTTGGTTATATCGTAAACGACCCTGTTGACTTCCTTTATCTCATTTGTGATTCTCGTGGAAATTTTTTCTAGTAGTTTGTAGGGTACCTTTGTGAAGTTCGCTGTCATGGCGTCCTCGGACTCTATTATCCTTACCACTACGGGATACTTGTAGCTCCTCTCGTCTCCCTGCACGCCCACGCTCTTTACGGAGAGCAGGATTGCGAATGCCATCCACGCCTTTTCATGCAAACCGGCCTCCTCCAGCTCCGTCTCGATTATGTAGCTCGCTTTACGCACTATTTCCGCCTTCTCCGGTGTGACTTCCCCTACGATCCTCACACCGAGCCCTGGTCCCGGGAAAACATGCCTCTTTATTATATCCATGGGCATGTCAAGCTCTTCCGCGACCTTCCTGACCTCGTCCTTGTATATGTCCCTGAGAGGCTCGTATACCCTCATCTTCATGTCCTCCGGAAGCCCGCCCACGTTGTGATGCGATTTTATCCTTGAGGAATGCTTCGAGTGGCCGCTCTCTATCCTGTCCGAGTATATGGTGCCCTGCACGAGATATTCCGCGCCTACATCGTCAGCGACCTTGTCGAAAATCTCTATGAAGGTCTTCCCGATGATCTTCCTCTTCTTCTCCGGATCTGTCACGCCTTTGAGCGCTTTGAAGAATCTATCACTCGCGTCGACAATCCTGAGATCGAGGTCGTATTTCGAGAAGGTCTTCTTTATGAACTCCGTCTCCCTGTGCCTCATCATTCCCGTATCCACGTAAACTGCCGTAAGGTTCCTGCCTATTGCCTTGCTCATGAGAACAGCTGATACCGATGAGTCCACGCCGCCTGAAAGCCCTATCACCGCCTTCTTGTTTCCTATTGTGGCTCTGGCTTCCCTGACCGCTTTCTCCACGAAGAGCCCTGAAGTCCACTCCTTCCTGGCTTTGCATATGCCGCTTGCGAAGTTCTCCAGTATCTTCATGCCGTTCTGAGTGTGGGTGACTTCCGGGTGGAACTGCACGCCGTACACGTGCTTAAGGGGATTCTCAAAGGCCGCGACAGGAGAGTTCCTGGTCGCTGCCACGGTTTCGTATCCTTCGGGAAGATGCTCAACGATGTCCCTGTGGTTCATCCATACCTTCAGCGTCCTGCCTGCTTCCTTCAGCAGGCTCCCTTCCTTCGTAATTTCAAGGTCTGTTATCCCGTACTCCCCCTTCATCCCGTATGTGACTTTGCCTTTCTCCAGTAAGGAAATGAGCTGGTGGCCGTAGCATATGCCCAGTACGGGAACACCGACATCAAGCATCGCCTTATCGCACTTTGGTGAATCCTTGTCGTATACCGAAGCAGCGCCCCCGGAAAAAATAACGCCCTTGAGCCCTTTGATGGACTTAACCTCTTCAACGCTCGTTTCGGCTGGCATCACATGTGAAAACACGTTAAGATCCCTTATTCTCCTGGATATGAGATGTGTGTACTGCCCCCCGAAGTCAAGAACTACGATTGTGTCCATAAGATATTGTATCCAGCCTGTTTTAAAAACTATTTGGACAATATACAGATTATGAGGGTTTTCTACGGTGCGGCAATACAGGGGAGAGGTGACAGAGCTGAGAGAGCCGACATTAACAGGTTCATGATAGACTCCATAAAGGCCTGCGGGCACGAGGTCGTGACAGAGCATACCGCGGCGGAAACCTATGAAGACGCTGTCAAGATGCTGGAGATCGCTTTCGGGAGGCTGCCCGGAGAGAGGGAGGAGAGGACCCAGGCCAACCGCATGAATATAATAGACGCGCTTTCAGGCAACGTAGACGCTGCGATCTTCGATGTAACTGTGCCGAGCCTCGGGACCGGGATAGAGATAGCGCATGCCTACATAAGGCCCAAGCTGGGACTCAAAGAGATCCCCATGCTCCTTCTCTACAACAAAACATACGGAGCCGAACTTTCCGGCATGGTAAGGGGCATGTCGAAGGCCGAATTGCCGAACGTGGTCATGATGGAGTACGAAACCCCGGAAGAGGCGCAGGATATCATAAGAGTATTCTTCGAAGAAATCAAAGGCTGAGCTTCTTCTCCCAGAATGAGCAGACGCTCTCGGCCTTCTTTGAGGCTATGCCTGTGTACTTCTCCGGATTTGTGAGGATATCCTTCTGCGCCTTGGTGAGCTTTGCCAGGTAGGGCTTGGCTTCCGGGTCCTCGAAGAGGAGGTCGAGCAGAAGCTTTCCTGTCTTCTGTGACTTAAGAGTTAGCTGCTTTACGTATTCATGCGCGTCCGGGTGGTTGTGCGCTGCCAGTATTATGTATATAGGCTCTGCGATGACCATCTCGCTGTTGAGATCGAA
>CP070804.1:162541-166933 GCA_020343635.1 Candidatus Aenigmatarchaeota archaeon
CCTGAGCATTATGTTCACGTATAGGTGTGGTTTTATGCGTACCTTCTTGCTGACGTTTCCCCTGAGCTCCAGTTGCAGCCATTCTATGGAATCGAACCTCACAGGATTCTTCAGCCTGAATGACACCTCGGTTCCTGAACTTTTCTTGGGCTGCACATCGAGTATGGACGCGGATGTCGGGAATTGTATCCTCCTGCCTTTCTTCAGCTTTATAGTCAGGGCAGCGCCCTCTATGGAAACGGGGGAATAGCTTTCATTGACAACGTCATATCCTATGACCACATTTCTTATCTTTCCTATCTCGTCAAGCCTGTCCCTGACGCCGTAGATGTTTATCATCCTTATCCTGTCTGAATAGAGCTGGCTTTTGGTCACCCTTACGAAGTCTATAGCAGGCATGTACTGCTTTATCATCCTTTTCTGAATCCTCATCTGGGCATAAATCACGACTATGAGTACGATGAGCAGGATCGCGATAAGCGTGGTGAGCATATCCCTCCCCTCATAGCCGAAAAGTATGAAAAGTGAAAACAGTATTATCAGAGAGAACAATATCAGTTCGGTGTGCCTTGAAAGTTTCTTCAGCTCGAAGCCCGCGTCCTCTGCGAGATACCTAGAGCGTCTTATAAATTTACCTGATTTCTGGCTCACGTAAAATGACAAGTATCTTCTGGTAGGGAGCTTGCGCACTTTTATCGTAAGATTATCCGAGAATTTGAACAGAAGATCCTTTATCCTGTCTTTCACACGCTTCTTGGGCCGGAAGGGGATAATCATATTATATTGTTTATCCCAGCTATTAATTATGTTAATCGTGTACTCTCCGCTGAGCCTGGAATATGACACCCCCGGACACCCGGAATGCCCGGACCGGGTGAAGCAGATACACGACGCACTGAAGTCCGCGGGTTACAGATTCGTATCACCGGAACCTGCAAAAAAGGAGGACATACTCCTTGTGCATTCAGAGGAGCATTACGAAACCGTCAAGCATGCAGATTATGCCGGGATAGAGACACCGCCCATAGACATAAAATATCCCCTCATGTCAGCAGGGGCGACCATAAAGGCATCGGAGGTTCTTGGTTTTGCTCTTACCAGGCCGCCGGGCCATCACGCCAGCAGAGAGATGCTGGAAGGGTTCTGTTACTTCAACAACATAGCGATAGCAGTCAGGCGCCTGGGAAAGAGGACAGCGATTCTTGACATTGACGTGCACCACGGAAACGGCACCCAGGCCATATTTCTAGGAGCCGATGATGTCATATATGTGTCCCTGCACCAGGTCCCCCTCTACCCGATGACAGGACTCAAGTCCGAGCAGAACTGCCACAACTTCCCGCTGCTGCCGGACACCGACGAAAAGACCTACCTGAAGACACTCGAGAAGGCGTTGGAGGTTATCGGTTCTTATAAGCCTGAAATGCTCGCGGTTTCCATGGGATTCGATACCTACGCCAAGGACCCCCTCGCAGGCCAGCACCTGACAGAGAACGGATACGAAAAGATAGGCAGAATGGTCAGCGGACTGAACGTACCGACTTTCGTAACCCTTGAGGGCGGCTACAATGTGAACGACATAGGAAAGCTCTGCTCGTCTTTCCTTGAAGGGTTCTAGCCTTTCTTCAGCAGGTAGGTGTCCGTTCCCTTAACAGGATCCAGGAACTTGCATGACTTCAGTATGTCCCCCACTTCCCTCTCGTCAAAGCCGAACTCCTTCGCAACTGCCTTTTCTGAGACGACTGTCCTGCCTGAGACCGTGTCGCCTATCTTTTTCAGCCTTCCCATGAAGTTAAGCGGTTCCTTGTTCTTGCTGAACCACTCGGAATAGCTCGTGGTGAGAGGCTCCTTTATGTTGAAGTTCAGGTGACCCTTCTTTGGTTCGGCCAAAAACAGGGAGAAGGCGTTGTCGTGGAACCTGTTGACGAAATGGGTCAGCCCTATGCCTGCCCCGTCCGTGACCAGAACGAAAAGCCTGTAACCCTTGAATCTTCTCGCGGTCTTGTGCAGGTATGCGTTCAGCGAATTCTCATCGAACTCGCCTTTCGAGTCGTAGGGGGTGATTATTACTGTGAGTTTCGTGCTCTTCCAGAACCATCTCTTGGTGTAGACTTCTGTTATGTAATCTCCCTCTTTCTTCTCAGAACGGAACCTGGCCTTCTGTACGTATTTCGTCGGCGTCCAGTCCAAAGGACCGGCATGCCCCATCCTCTTCTGCAACCATATGGAGTACTCGGAAGCATAGTACTGCAGTTTTGATTTCCTGCTCTCCTCATGCTCGTCAAGAACCTCGCTGAGGTCGGCCTTTATCTCCGGCTCCTCTTCCCTGAAGACCAGCTTCTTCTTGGGATCCTCATCCCCTTCCTCGACCACCTCCCTGGAATGCTTCCTGCAGAATTTGTACTTGTTGACATCCCAGCAGCCCCTGCAAACAAGTTCTTCGCAGTCTTCCCACAAGCATTTGCCGGCCCAGTCGGTCCTGGAGCCTATCTTCTTGCCGCAGCGGGAGCAGAATTCCATCCTTTTCTCAGAAAGTATCTCGTCCAGCCTCTCCTTGGCCTCCCTCTCCCTTTCGGCTATGTCGATTTCAAGCCCCTTCCTTACGGATTCAAGTTTTGATTCTCTGTGCCCTTCCCCAGAATCCTTTCCCATTTCAGCCTCCGAGAGAGTGCCTTCTTTTCTTGAAGACTTTCAGAAGATCAAGTATGTACTTCTTTATCTGCGCAGACTTGGCAGGCACAGACCTTGTGTCCTTCCGCTTCAGTACACGCTCGTGCATATCATCGAGTATCTCTGCCAGTTTTTTCGCGTTCTTTATAAGCGTGATGTCGAACTTGATGAGCCTCATGTAATCCCTGTGGTCACCAACCTCGCTCCAGTTCATCTTCAGACCCAGTTCCAGAAGGAATATGTCCAGCCACTGCATAACATCGTCAAGGGGGCCGGCGCTTTTCATGTCCTGGTCCAGGTACGCGGCTTCTATCATGGGGAAGAGGGTGTCCCTGCATTTCTTTATCTCATCTGCGATAAGTGTCCTCACTTTATTGTCGGTCTTATCGGTGTGCTTGGGGTCCTGGTAGCTGTATCCGTCCACAAGCTTCTCCATCCAGCTGAATTCCTTCTTCATTTCCCCCCTGGCCTTTCCCCATTCGCTCATAATATCATCCTACTATGCTTTTCTCCCTTTCGTCTACCATGGTGTTCAGTTCCTCAACGTATGTTTTAATTTTGTCCAGATTTTTAATAAAGGACTTTTCTCTTCCTTCGTCAAAAAGCATCTTGTAGAGTGTATGCACATCACCCTTCATGTTCCCGGTGGTGACTACAAGCCGCCTGTCCATGCTTATGATATCGCGAAGATTCCTTTCAACCCTTCTCATGCATTTTTCGCAGTAATCCTTTCCTCCTTTGGGGTTGCATGTCCTGCTGTTCTCAATCCTGTTCATCAGCGATGTTATATCATCCCAGACGTCCTCAGCACCTTCGCTCAGCTTATCCCTCTGAATCTCATAGCTCGCCTGGACGACATGGAACATGTTGTCCTTTATCACCTTCATCTCAGAGAGCAGGTGTGCCTTTATCTTTTTGTCAGTCTCCGCTATCTTCTTCATGCTCTCATAGCTGTAATCGGGTATTATACTCTCCATCCTTTCCAGAAGATCGAAAAGATTCTCCTCCATATTATCACCTCTTCTTCATCTTAACCTCGAGTTCTTTTTTCTCCTTTTCGTAGTTCTCCATCAGCTTCCTGAACGTCTCCTTCTCCAGCTTCCTGTTCAGGAACTTCTTCTCTGTCGCCCCCATCATTTTTTGCAGGGTTTCGTACTTCTCCTGCATCTCCGCGCTCCTGCCGGGTTCGACGGCCTTCAGGGTTTCCAGGCCCAGCCTCTTTCTTTCCACGTCCCTTTCATCCTTCTGCCTGTCCTTCAGCTCCTTCAGCTTCAGTCCTTCCATGGCATCGCGCATGTCCTGCTGCGTTTCCTCTTCCTCAATCTCCATCTCTGTTTCGCGCTTTATCCTCTCTTTCTCCATGTCGTCAAGGACCTTCTCCCTTGTCTCTGCCGTGCCCTTTATCTCCTCGATATCCCGGTCGCGCACGGCCTTCTTTGTCTCTTCCTCGCCTTTGAATTCTTCTTTTTCCGCCTCTTCTTTCATCCCGCTGCGTTTCTCCAGGTACTCCTCGTAATCCTCAGGAAGTATGAAATCAGCAGAGAATGAAAGCAGGTCGAGGCCGAATATCTCGAACTTCTTCTTGGCCTCCACTTCGACTGCCACATGTATCTCCTTGTCGATACCCTTTTTGGCGAGTATGTCGTCTATTTTCTTCTTCTTGATGACAGGCCCGATTCCCTTGGACAGTATCTCCCTTTTCAGTTCGGTCCACAGGTCCTC
>CP070804.1:167033-172331 GCA_020343635.1 Candidatus Aenigmatarchaeota archaeon
CCTGGACAAGCTCAGGAGGAAGAAATGTTCCGTTTCTTTTGACAACAGGATGAGGATGGCCTTTAGCGCCTGGCTAACACAGAGAGGGCTCGTCAGGCTCGGGCGGTTCTTCATCAGCGAGAGGAACTTCAACATATTCATGACAACCTTCGCAATAGTAACGACGGTTCTGTCAATCTATCTGATAGTGCTCTTCATCCAGTTCCAGATAACGCCGCCGTGTGATGTCGGAGACGTGTGCGCTGTGGAAGTTTAGGCCAGGGTCGAAAGCCATGTGCCCAGACCGTGCGAGATTAATATGATGAAAAGCATCAGCGCTATGTGCTCCGCGATGGTCCACGGAATGTTCTTCTTCTGATGCTTCGCCACAAAGAAGCTCAGAACCGTTATTAGAAGAAGCCCCCATATGACGCTCGCCACTATAGCCATCTGCAGCGGAAGCAGCAGGACGGGCGCTATGAAGGTCAATGCGACCATGAACTTGGCAGCGAACGTCGCTCCTGTTGATTCCCACACCTCTCTGTTGCTGTGCTTGTACTCGGCTTCCTCGGATATGTGCATGCCCAGGGAATCTGAAAGCGCATCTGCGACGGCTATTATCACGATACCGCTTATGACAACGATAACAGAACTCGTGCTGGCGCTGAGGCCCACCATAAGGGCGAGAGTCGTTATTATCGCGGTTACCAGTCCGAAGCTGAACCCCTTCCTGACGGAGATGTTCATGGATAATCTTTAGAACACTATCTACTTAAAAGGACCTTATTCAAAAATTAATATTGAATGGCAAAAACCATACTCTGTTTCGGAAGCGAAGTCGCCCTTGATGACACCCCCTTCAGGATATGCGAATCCCTGAGAAACAACCATGATTTCAATTTTGTAAAATGCGACTCTCCCATAGATATCATGGCCTACGTGGACCTTGATGAACTGGTCATAATAGACAACGTTAAAGGCCTGAAAAGACCGAGGCTCTTCAGGAGCATAGAGGATTTCAAGCAAGTGGAGAGCGTGACCACACATGACATAGACAT
The DNA here is from genome assembly GCA_020343635.1 of Candidatus Aenigmatarchaeota archaeon. Classification (GTDB taxonomy): domain Archaea; phylum Aenigmatarchaeota; class Aenigmatarchaeia; order QMZP01; family JAFGSV01; genus JAFGFG01. Next base: position 168,071 of record CP070804.1, read on the forward strand.
CGGGACCTTCTTACATGTCCTTGAGGGTATGGGAAAGCTCAAGTCCGTCAGCATAATAGGACTGCCGCATGGTTCCAGCAAGAGCGAGATCATGAAAGACCTGAAGAAGATACTAACGTCTCAGCTTTAGCTCAAGGAAATGGGTTGAACAGGAGAAGCACGGGTCATAAGCCCTTATCAGCATCTCGAGCTTCTTCTTGACGTTGGCATCGCTCTCCTTTATTATTGAAGGCATCCACTGCTGCATGTCGTACTCCATGTTCCTTACGTTCTGGCACGTGGGCGTTATGATGTTGGCGTAGGTGCACTTCCCTGACGGGCTGAATCTGTAGTGGTGGTAAAGGGTCCCCCTCGGAGCCTCGCAGGCAGCCACACCTTCCCCGGCTTTCGGTTTAACCTGCTTCTTCTCTTCCTTAAATCCGGACTTATCGTACTTCCCCAGGATTTCAAGCGCCCTGTCGCATAAGTGGACCATCTCGACAGCCTGCGCTATGTTGTTGGTGAAGGTCGAGAAGTTGGGCACTTTGATCTTATGCTTTCTGAGCAGCTTCTTCGCTGACGGAGAGAGCCTGCTGCCGCTTATGTTGAGCCTGGCCAGAGCACCAGTCATGTAGGGCTTTCCTTTGTACATTGCGTACTTGGCCGTGGATCTTTGTATGGTCTCCTCCTCTATGTTCTTCCTGTAGCAAGGAACTGTGAACCCCTTTCCTCCGAAAACAGACACGCTTCCCTCATAGAGGTCGTAGACGCCTTTCTCCTGAAGCGCCAGGTACTGTGTTTTGTTCTCGAATTTCGGGTACTTGAATGAAAGGAACAACTCTGCGGCTTCTGTGCTGAGTTGCTTGATCTCCCTGAACTGTTCTGTCATACTCTCTACTTCTCCCAGATCCGGGACAGAGTTGAAGTAACCTACCCTGCAGTTTACAGGGTGGATGGACCTGCCTCCTATTTGTTTCACTATGTCGCTAGACCTCTTCTGAAGCTCTATGGCCAGTTCCATTTTCTTCTTATGCTTCCTCGCGATTCCCATCACGTCGTCTACCCCCAGATAGTCCGGAGCCGTGAAGAAGAACAGATGCGCTGTGTGGCTGTGTAAGTTACTCGCATGCAACAGCAGCCTTCTGAGGTCTACTGTCTGCGGTGAAGGTTTTATGCCCGTTCCATTCTCAACAGCCTTTATTGCAGCGACCGTATGCATCACTGAGCATATGCCGCAAATCCTCTGGGATATCGTGGGCACGAGATCGAACGGCTTTCCTCTCACCATATGCTCGAAGTACCTCGACGGCTCGAAGACAGCTATCTCGGCCTTCTTGACGTTCTTGCCGTCCATCTCCACGTCAAGCCTTGCATGGCCTTCCACCTTCGTCAGGCTCTCGAGTGTATAGCTCTTGTCCATTATTTCACCTTCTCCCCTGTATACTTGCTGAACATCATGTCTATCTTCTTCCTGTCAATTCCATGCTCCTTGAGCAGCTTCGCCTCCTCTGACCAGTTCGCATCCGGCAACGGTCCTCGGCAGCCGTCGCATGCTGTCTTGCTTGCAGGGCACGGGGCATCGCATCCCGCTATCGAAACCGGCCCCAGGCACGGGACGCCTTCCTTGAACAGGCAGCTGATGCCTGCTTTCTTGCAGTCGACACACACAGGATAATCAGGCTCCACCGGCTTCTTGCCGAGAATGACGTCCCTGACAACCTCGATTATCTCATGCTCGTTTATGGGGCAGCCGTACATATGGCAGTCCACATGTATATGCTTGTGTACAGGATCCGCGTGCGGATAAGATTTTATGGCGATCTCTTTCCCGTAGACCATCTTGTGATAGGCATTATGCTGCTTTTCATCCGGGTTCCTCAGGGCAGGGATGCCTCCCAGGCAGGCGCACGTGCCGAAGGCTATCACGAACTTCGCCTTTTCCCTAACTTCTCTGACAAGCTCAGCGTTCTCATGGTTTGACACAGCGCCGTCTATGAAGGCTATGTCGTATTTGTCGGCCTTTTTGGGAGCCTCGTTGAGCATCCAGAAGTCCACCACATCCATCCTGTCCAGCAGATAAGGCAGCTTTTCGTTAACGAGCAGCAGCTGGAAGTAGCATCCCTTGCACGACGTCATCCCGAAGAAGGCCACTTTCGGTCTCACCATACCTCCTCCTGCATCCTCTTTATCTCCCTGAGACTGAAGATCGGTCCGTCCCTGCAGACGTATTTGTCCCCGATGTTGCAGTGCCCGCACTTGCCTATGCCGCACTGCATCATCCTCTCGAACGAAAGATGTATGTCAAGATCGTCTATGCCCAGTTTTTGGAAGGCCTGAGATACGAACTTCAGCATGACGGAAGGTCCGCACGAAAGCCCCACTGTATTAGCCGGGTTTATCTTCAGCTTCTTCAGCGGATCTGTAACGAGTCCAACGCAGCCTTCCCAGCCCTTGCACTTCTCCTCCACCGTGGTTATCATCTCTAAGTTCTTGGCTCTCTTCCATCTGGATGCACTGGAACGGTAGACGATATCATTCACATGTTCCACGCCGTAAATCACCCATATCCTGCCGTAGTCTTTCCTTTTCTGCAAAATATATTCCACAGTCGATGCCAGAGGAGGGAACCCGATACCGCCTGCGACAATTATCACGTCCTTTCCTTTAATCTCGTCGACAGGGAATCCGTTCCCGTACGGGCCTCTCACGCCAAGCAGGTCGCCTTTCTTCATGGTGAGCATGGAGTTCGTCACGTTCCCTACATTCCTGACGCTTATCTTAATCTCAGGATCCTTGGGCGTAGAGCACATGGAGAAGGGGGCTTCACCTATGCCCATGAGCGAGAAGAGTCCGAACTGCCCGGGCATGAAGCTGAAGTGCTTCCTGTCTGCGGGTTTCCCGAACTTCAGGACGAACGTCTTTATGTCCGGAGTCTCGTCTATTATTTTGACGACCTTCGCAGGATTCGGCTTGTACGTATGCTCATCTACCATAACTCTTCCTCACCTTTGCGGCCTCCTCAGTGATATCGATATGCGCCATGCACTCGGTTATGCAGCGCCCGCATCCGACGCAGTGGCTCTTCCCCTCGTTTTCCATCCCGTAAACGAGCTTGTGGTAGAAGAACTGCTTCACTCTTTCGGCCCTGTGCTGCCTGAAGACCATGTTACCTGCGACCCTGGAGAAGCGCAGCAGCATGCAGTAGTCCATCTCCCGCTTGATCTCACCTTTGCTCAGGTCCGTCATATCAGGCTCATGCTTAAGGCTGAAGCAGAAGCAGGTGGGACAGGAGAACGTGCAGCACGCGCACGAAAGGCACCTCTTCGCGACGTCCTCCCAGATCTTGCTCTTGGCGGCCCTCTTCATCATATCCGGAAGCCCGTTCATGTCCAGCTTTTTCTCGCAGCCAGGCTTCGGTTTTACGGGCTTCTCAAGCGTTTCAGTAAATATCCTGCCCGCACCTTTCACGAGCTTCGCTCCCTCGGGTGTCCCGACCTCGACATGGTACCTTTCACCGGCATCCGTAAGCAGGATATCGAAGCCCCCAGTGAGCGTGTCGGTCTCCATGGACTCGCAGAAGCAGTTCTCACCAGCCTCGGTGCAGTTGAGCGCGATTATAAGGGTGCTCTTCCTCCTCTCGACATAATGCATCTCCATATCCCCGTGACCCATCATGACCTTGTCCAGAACGATTATGCCGTGTACATCGCACGGCCTCACCCCGAACAGGACCTTCTTGCGCTCATCGAAGACCTCGCATATGGTTTTCCGAGCGTACCTGACCAGGGTCTCGCCTTCCGGCATCAGTATCTCCCTTGGGGGGAATTCGGTGTTGGAATAGCCTGCCAGCTCAATTTCCTGACCCCTTTTGAGCCGAGAGAAGTTGTACCTGCCTTTCGTCTTAACGGGCGCATAAACGTCCATTTTGGAAGCCAGCGCACCCAGGAACTTCTGAAGGTCTTTCTTCTCCATCGTATAGTTGGCTTGTTTCACCATCAGAATCCCAATATAATTTCTTGGGGACTCTGTGTTATATTTGTTGACGGAATAGAAACGCTTTTATACATCCCCTCTGAATATAATAGGGTTTTCATGCACGACATGTCAGTCGCATATTCGGTCTCCGAAGAGGTAAAGCATAAGCTTGAGGGGAAGAACCCGAAGAAGGTAGATATAGTGATGAGCGTCGGTTCGCTTAAGTTCCACGACACAGCACAGATCGATTTCTGGGTAAGGGAGCTCCTGCAGAAGGAGTTCGGCAGGGAGCTGAAGGTCACCATGA
>CP070804.1:172431-178465 GCA_020343635.1 Candidatus Aenigmatarchaeota archaeon
AAACTGGGCCCATCTTCATGCAAGAGGCGCTGGTTTCCTGAAGTCGCAGGAGGATTTCAAGAGGATCATCGAACAGGTCAGGCAGAGCATCGGACAGCAGTGGATAAAGGATGCATACTTCTTCTTTTCAGGTATAAAATACGGACCCTCAGGAGAGATAGGCCACACATCATTCATCAATTCCGACATGAAACTTGAGCATTTGATAAGAAGCAGCTTGTCTTACGGGATTGGCGGTACGATAATCTTTGAGGAACCGGAAAGGGAGAAGAACATAGTGGCCATGCTTGACGGTCTCGGGGATATGGTAAGATGATAGTGACAATTACGGGGATGCCCGGTTCTGGAAAAACCACAGTCGGAAGGTTGCTTGCAAAGAAGCTGGGATACGAATTCTATTCCGTCGGTGAACTCAGAGGTAAATGGGCCCTTGAGAGGGGAATGACCATAGACGAGCTGAACAAGCTCGGCGAGACAGAAGACTGGACAGACAAGAAGGCGGATGAATGGCAGGTGGAGATAGCCAAAAGGGGAGAGAACGCGGTCATAGACGGCAGGCTTTCCTTCCATTTCATACCGAATTCCTTCAAGGTCTTCCTGACCGTGGACCCTGACACCGGGGTGAAGAGGGTCTACGGCGACAAGAGGGAAGACGAAAAAACCGATGACATAAATCAGCTTAAGAAGGACCTCGCAAAGAGGGGCGAAAGCGATGTGCTGCGTTACAAAAAGCACTATGGTGTGGACATAACGGAGATGCATAACTACGATCTTGTGGTTGATACGACAGGGATGAAAATAGAAGAGGTCGTGGAAAGGGTCCACGAAGAGTTCAGGAAAAGGTTCGAATAAAATTTATAATGTCCAGTTCAATTAATTATAAGGTGGTTCTTTGGAGAGGGTAAAGAGCGGCGTTCCGGGTTTTGACGATCTCATTCAGGGAGGTTTCCCGAAAAACTTCGTAGTGCTTGTTTCTGGTTCTCCCGGGACTGGCAAGACCATATTCGGCCTTCACTTCCTCAACGAGGGCCTGAAGAACGGTGAGAAATGCGCATACATAACTTATTCACAGGCACCAAAGGACATAATGGACCAGGCAGCGGAATTCGGGTGGGACATGACAGGGGTCAAGTTCCTTGAACTGAAGCCGGAGGAGTTCGAGGAGGCCCTCACCGGAAAGCAGTTCGACAGGATAGTCCTGGATTCGCTATCATCCATTGCTGTCATGACTAGGAATTCACTAGGAAGGTTCATAATGAAGACGAAAGGGATGGGCTGTACCACCATACTCGTTTCCGAGCTTGCCAAGGAAAGTGTGTGGCTGAGCAGGGACACCATATCGGAATTTCTGACTGATGGTGTTATCCACCTTAAGTCAGTCGAGGCTGCGGGAGAAGTGAAAAACCTGCTGAAAGTCGAGAAGATGCGTTCTACTGGAATAGAGAGGAAGTCGAACATATACAATATAACCAGCAAGGGATTTGAAGTGAAGACCTACAAGGTGAGGTAATCACTCGTTGTTTGCTCTTTCTTTCAGTATCTTGCCAACCTCGCGTATGAACTTCCTGACGTATTCCCTCTGAAGAAGTATGTGCTGCTTGGGAAGGTCGAGTGACTTTCCGTCCTTTGTCATTTTCTTCAGTTTCTTGAGCTCCCTGAAGGCATACAGGTAGTTCTCTGATATGAGGCCGGTCTTCACGAGCTCGCTCTCGAAAAGCTTCTCTATGTTTGTTATCTTTTTCTTCTTTGGTGTCTTCTTCAGGGCCTGAAGAAGCGTTATCGTGGTCTCCTCCATAATGCTGTAGGACTTGTCAATTATGTTCTCCCTCTTCATTACCTCTATCCTGACTATGAGCTGCTGCATCCTCTTCACGAACTGCTTTGTCTTCTTTATCCAGGAGTCGAGTTCCCCCCCTGGCATGGTCTGCTTCTTCCTGTGCTCCACATCCTTCCTAACATCTACCATATTTTTCAGCCATTCAGCATACTTCGGCTCCAGCAGCTTTATCTTGACCGCCGACCTCTCCAGTGCTTCTGCGGCATCCGACGGTCTGGGCGGGCTCTCACCGAGGAACATGAGCACGGCCTGCGCGGATTCCATCATGGCATAATAGCAGTCCTCTACGACCATGTATATCTTCGCATTCTCGACCCTCTTTATCCTTCTTGGCGCCCTCTCTATGTACTTCTCGACCGCCTCCTTGCTGGGCTTTATCTCGCCCATCTGCAGCAACCGCTTTATCGGAAGGAACGTGTCCTTGTCGTAAACAGGGACGCCTTCCCGTATGAAGTTGAATACTATGGGATGGCCCAGCCTCACCATGTTCCAGAACTCCGTCAGAAGGTACGGCTGCTGTACGGAAAGCTGGGAGTGTATGTCCTTCGATATCTTCACCATCTCTGCGTCTATCTTGTCCTTGGCCATGGGCGTTATCTTCTGCCTGGTGTCGTCAATTATAACGAATACGTCGATATCAGACTTCCCCTTCCACTCCTCTCTTGCAGTTGAACCGAAAAGCACGACAGACCTCACAACATGACCGTATTTCTTCAGGAGCTCCTTCGCGAATTTCTTTAGTATGTCTATTCTTTCCTTCTTGTCCTTGACTTCCTCTATCTTGTCCTTGTCCTCCGAAGGCTTTTCCTTGAAGTCGTTGTCTATGAAACCGCCATCGTCCTTTATATGAAGTGTCTCCCCTTTGTTAATTATTTTTTTCCTGACCATTCCCAATTATTCACCTAAATGATTAAAAAGTATGCCCTATCTGACTTCTTCCTTCTTGAATATCTCGCGTTTTCCCTTCTTCACAGCAGCAGTCGAAAGAAGTCCCCATTCCTCTTCAGGGACCTCAAAAAGATCCTTGAGCACGTCGAACCTGTGGTCCATCATTATCTGGCCCTGTCTCCTCTCGTCGAACGCTGTCTTCTCCAGGCCGTAGAACTCCAGCGGAAGGTCTTTCGGAGGCACGTCCTTGTGCAGGAACTTCGCCATGATCTTCAGCGCGTCGACAGCTTGCCTGAAAGGGTCGTCACCTCCGCCCCTTTCGAAGATCAGATATACTGTGTGATCGTCCTTCTTCCCTGCCCCGGCCATGCGAAGATTCCACAGAAGCTGGTATACTTCTGTCTGGCCAAGCTCTATGGGATAATGCGAGTGAAGAGGCGTAGGATAAGTGGCGTGTACAGACTGTATCATTTTTCCGTATTCAGGGAAGTTCTCCACCATCTTAGCTCCCTCGATCCATGGATCATAGCCCTGCGTAGCCAGGTGCTCGTTATCTATGGTTATCCATATCCGGTCTGTGTTCAGCTTCTTTCTTACGGACTTTATGGCCGCATATATCTGCTTCGGATGTGAAAGCATGTACCGGCCTGCGTACTTCGGGTCTCTCGCGTCAGGAATCTCTATGGTTACCCTGAGTTTTTTCGCGATCTCCTGCCTTTCCGGGTCCCCCTTGAGCTCCTTTGGTATGTACTCGTTGTCTATCCAATTAAGCAGAGCCTCAACGTGTCCTTCCAGGAACTTTGCACCTACGACAGCGTAGAAGAACTCCTTGAACTCCCTGTCGTTGTTCTTCTCGGCCAGATCCCACGATCTGGTCAGCCAGTTATCATCAGAGTAGTCCATGCCGTACTTCTGGATGACATCCTTGTACACCTCTGCCATGGAAATCCACTGGGGATCCTTATCGAAGAAGAGATGATGCGCCATTATCTTGTATACATCCACAAGCCTTCCCATGGTGTCTATCCTCCAGCGCCTGTTTTCATATTTCTTCTCAGAAAGTTTCTTCATCACCTTTTCATCAAGTAATTTCCTCCTGAGAAGTGACTCGTTCTGACCACCCTTTTCAGAAACTTCTTCTGTTATTTTTTCAATTGTTTCCTTGTACTTCTTAGCAAGGGCATTAAACCTCTCCCAGTCTTCCTTTCTCCCGGAAAGTCTGGCTCTGTTTTCTGCCTCAGCCAACCTAAGTTCCTTCTGCAGTTCCTCCTGCCTGCGCTGTATCTCCGCCTGCTCCCAAGCCCTCTGCCTCGCATGCGACCTCGACATGGCATCGTGTATCTCATCCTCGTCAAGTATGTACTGATCATAGGGTATGTCGCCGATTGATCTGAGGTTCTTGACAAACCAGTTCCTAAGCCTGTTATTGTTGTACAAAACCTCGGAGATGAAGTTGCCGTCGTGATCACACATGGTGATGGTGAGCTTGGTACCTGTATATGTAAGCAGCTCGACCCAGAAATGCAGACAGGCGTGGAAGAGGACGTACTTGCATCCCGCGTTCACCGCAGACCTGACAGATTTCTCCATGTGGTCCTGGGCGTCCCTCCAGTCTGTCCTCTCGGGCATGCACATCGGCACCGTGAGGCTTCCGTGGAAAAGGAGGTCCAGACCCTGATTCTTTGATATGTTCCTGAGCTCCTCCCCTTCTGTTTCCGTTATCTCGTGGGGGGTATCACCCGATATCTCCACGACATCAGTGCCCCTTGTCAGCGTGTATCCTATCTTCTTAAGGGTACTCGCAAGACTGACATCATGTGCGATATAGTAAAGACCTGTAGTGACTCCTACTTTGAATGGCATAATAACCACTTACGGAGGATGAACACCAGAAAGCTTGCCGAAGTTGGTTTTCAGATATTTTATAAACGGGTCTGTCATTCCTCCGCCCATGTACCTGCCGTACATCTTGCTCAGCCTCTCGGCGCTCACGGTCTCGTATGGACCTATCCTCATGAAGTATTTCAGCACTCCCCTCATCTTGACCTTGTTCTTAAGGAACCAGTTATCCATCCTGTTGTTGATGTTCTTTCTCTTTTCCTTGACTCTCCTGTAAAAACGCCTCGGCGCCCACACCTTCTCTTTTTCACCTTCGAGATCGTAACGCTTGACCACCTCGTCCCTTATCTTGTCCTCTATCTCCCGGACTCCTATAAGCTCCTTTACGTACTTGTTCAGCCATCTCTGCCTCGCCTCTATTTCGAGGAGCACCAGGAGCATGACATTCTGTGACATGAGATAGGGTATAATCTCGCAGTTCCAGTCGTCTATCTCCTCCTTGCCGCCCTCCATCTTGAAAAGGGGGCTCGTTATATTGAGGTCATAGAAAGCATAGTAGTACCTGCTCTTGTTGAGCCTGGGCTCGCTCTCGTAAATCTCTGTCGTCTCTCCCCATTCCTCGATTTTTTCATCTATTACTATTATGTCGTCGTCAGTGTAGACGCGTTCTGCTTCGTCTTTCAGTCCTTCCTCCTGAACCTTTTCTTTATCAGCTTTGGTTTTGACTATCTTGACACCATAGTTCTCTTGAATTTCGGGGATGCGTCTCTTAACGAAGTCGTCATAAGGCTTTATCTCCCCTTCAGCGAAACCCGGTTTTCCAACTTCTTCGGGTGTCAGGGTCTTCCACATGTAAACCTTGACCCAGTACATGGAATCCGGCTTCAGCCAGGGCTGTATGGCAGTCGTGAAAAGCTTGGAGGGGTTAACCTCCATTGTGTCTTTCATCATCTTCATGCTGGTGACATACGGCTTCAGCCACTCCCTGTATTCGTCTATGGATTTCCTCCTGGCCTCGACCAGGTTCTTGATCCTTGCGTACCTGTCACGGATATCCGGGAAGAATATGGTCTTCCACTCCTCATATATCTTGTTCTTGGTCTTCAGGACGACCGCCTCTGCTTCCGGTATTTCCAGTTTGCCCTTGACCTTGTGGACGTTTTCCCTGTCCTCCTTGGGCACGTCAGACATCCTCACGAAATCGGTTATTATGGTGGGCCATCTCTTGGTCATGCTTATCATTGAATATCCTTCTCCGGTATGTGCATCCACCCTGTACACGAAAAGCGACCTGAGGACATGCTCGTCCTCCTTCCCTTCCTTGAAATATTCCAGTATTTCGCGGTATTTCCTTTCATCGTGCTTCAGCAACTCGTAATCCGCAACAGCCTGCGCGGCGGAAGCGAGACCGCTCTTTATTTCTCCTTGCAACTCCCTCTTCTTCGCCGTGATCCGGCCGTACATCTCGGG
>CP070804.1:178565-182380 GCA_020343635.1 Candidatus Aenigmatarchaeota archaeon
AAAGAGTACATGTCAGCTCACAGCTCCTTCTAGAGCATTATGTTCTCTATCAAGTCCTCGTCGCTCTCTCCCGGCAACCCTACAAGGAATCCCGTGGCAACGACGTATCCCAGTTCCTTCAGGTGCCTGATGAGGTCCACCCTTTCGTCGAAAGTGGTCCCGGGGCGCAGTTTATGGAATATATCCCTGTTGCTAGTCTCGAACCTGAGCAGCGCAGCCCTGGCCCCGGCATCGTAGAGCCTCCTGTAAGTCTCTTTGCTCCTGAGACCAATGCTCAGGAATATCAGCACGCCGAGCTTCCTCACTTCCCTCACTATATGTGCAAGCCTGTCATCATCGTACCAGAGATCGTCTCCAGATTGCAGGACCAGCGCCTTGAATCCGAGATCCCTGGCCGCATGCCTTGCAGCTTCTATTATCTCCTCTGGGGTCATCCTGTAGCGCTTCACGGGGCTGCTCTGCCTTATGCCGCAGTAGAAGCAGTCGTTCCCGCAGTAGTTCGAGAACTCTATTATGCCGTGGACGCAGCAGGCGTTGTCATGGTCGCGCTGCCTGAGGTTGTTGGCCGTGTCCATGAGCAGCCTCAGGTCCTCCTTCTCTTCGCTCCTGAGCAGCTCGAGCGCTTCCTCCCTGCTGATCTCCCGGCCCGTGCTCACCTTCTGCAGGATTCCAAGAATATTGTCAGAAGCACCTTCGCCGTGGACCATCGCGCTTTTTCTGTCCACTTCCTTCAGCTGGAAGAACCTCTCCCTCCAGGCCTCGAGGATTTCGAGCGCCTCCTTTGCTGGGATTTTGCTTATCAGCACGCCACCCTGGGCGTAGACGTATTCGCCTATCCGGACATCAGCGAAGTCGCAGAGAACATTCCTCTTCTCGCCGAAGTAGTCTACAACCGCGATGCCCTTCTCGATTCCAGTAATCCTGCCGGGTATTGCGTAGCACATAGAATGATTATTGAGCGAGCAGATTAAAATAACCAGAAAGCTCCTGAAGTGCGAATGATTTTTAAAATTTTCTAGCTGAAAAAACACCATGGAGATTGTTGACGGAAATAAACTGGACGATGGTGCTCTGACGAGACTGAGTGAGATATACCTGCAGATGTGGAGGCCGATACTGGATACTGAATTATGGGAGTGTTCCACAGAAGAGGACATGCTGGGAAAATGTAGAAAACAATTTGCGTCCAGGATTGAAATATTTCCGGAAGGACAGTTGGCCGTATTGGATCCTGCAGAAGGTGTAATGGGGGGACTTTCTACCATAATGGTCTCAGCTATGGATGAAGACGGACAACCGGATTACGGTAAGGTTGAGGGTAAATGGGAGTACTTGACGTCATTTGGCTATATTGATGGTTATGCTCATGATCCCGATGGAAATCTTGTTATTTGTTATGCCATAAACATACCACCCGAGCACCACGGAAAAGGTGTTGCAAGGGCGCTTCTTCATGGAGGAACAAAATTCGCCAAGGATAAAGGTCTCATCGCCTGTCCGTACACGAGGCCTTCCGGATTGGATAAATATCTGAAGAAAATAGGATTTGACCCTATGCAGAGGGATGAACTTCTGGATGGTATCGTCGGTGAATATGTTTCAATGAGAGATGAGCATGGCAGACTTTTGGACGAGAACATAGGCGTGCATTCCCACTTCGGCGCCGAGGTTGTCAGGATAATGCCTTATTCGAGACCTTGTGACCTTGATTCATGGGGTTACTGCGTTTTGATGGCCTACCCTAAGGGTTATGTGGTCCCACTCAATAAGTAGCATAACTACTTTCTGAAAAAGTACATTGTGCCCACGGGAACGGTTTCGGGATCAATGTTATCTCCGTTTATTGTATCTCCATCCGGTAAAAAGTACCATGTCGACGGCATGCTCCAGGCACGACCCATGCGTTCGTATGGTTTGTCTCCCCCCTCGAAACGCCCTCCGTATTCGAAACCAACACAAATATGCGTTCCCTGAGGATTATCACTGAAATCGTGTTCGGCTTCCTGAAGGTCAGCTCCTGTAGCGACCACGCCGCCGGGTAAAATGTAGAGAGTACTTTCAGCTGCATATTCTTTACCTGCGTGATAAAATGGGTGTGATCCTGATTCAATCTCTTCACAGAACGTCTCATCCCACCTCGGCAGGAGTGGAACGTCTTCATCTATTTTCGCATCCCCGTAGAGGACGCGATGAAGATACGGATCGCCGATAGAAAGCCTGTCACTTTCGACATCAGGGTCCTGAAGAGGCCTTTCTTCAAGGCCCAGTCTTAATCTTATGTCGTCTTTGGCAAAAAGCATACCGCAGCGCTTCCTTCCGCGCCTTGAGCGATCTGAATTATTCATCACAACAGGATGATATCCATTGAGTATAAGGAACATCGGATCTGGTCTTGCATATGCGACCATGGAATGTGGCATTACATTCATGTCTTCCACTGAATGCAGACTCTTGAGCTCTGCCAGCAGGTCACGTCCGCTGTCAAACTGGCTGGGTGTCAGCAGACTGTTGTGTTTGCCTACAAATTCTATGTTGACTGCGTTCTGATCGAGATCCATTATGCCATCCCACATGCTTCTGCCGCATCCGTGAGAAACCTGATGCCGTCCCATTATCCTGTAGACTGCGCCTTTCTTGTTTACAACATAATTGGCCAGGCCGTACCGACGTATGTACCGGCTTATGTTGTTCTCTGGCACACTCCCTGTCATCTCTGTGGTGTGTAATACTATGTAATCTGTACTTTTTCTCCGGGGCCTTCTGGACCTTCTGGGACTGGGGTAATCTATGATCCCCAGGTCATCCGGATCATTAATGCGTACAAGAGGGGGGATCATAACAGAAGCCGCTGCCCCAGATGCCATTCTTATGAATTCCCTTCTGTCCATACCACACCTCTAAATAACAAAACCGCTCCTTTCGACCCGGAATGAATACGGGTCCCCCAAAGGGATGGGAGCAAGTGATATGGTGCTCCCGTAAGGCGCTTCCACTTTACCACGCAGCTCATCACGTGAAATATTGTGTCTCCCCTCGCGTAAAAATCTGTCCTCCAGCTCATCAACGGTTTTGTTAACGCCTATGACAATACCATCGACTGCCGTGCCGTGGCTGCTTCCCATATCTTCAACCATCACACCATCTGGATAGGGCGTCATCTTCGCATGATTTCCTGAGACGTAAGTAAAAGGACCCAGTCTCGGCAAAATTAAAGCAGCAGGTACGCCTCCACTAACCAAAATAGATACATTTTCTTCAGGAAATTCCAATGGATTGATGAATCCGTGAAAAACATCTCGACCCAGTCTCTTCGAGCAATTTACTATACCCCTTATTAAAGCATCGTCGACATCAAAACCCTCTATGAGTCGCATAAGTCTTTCATTTTCTTCCGATAGATGTTTCCCTTCAAGATCAGGATCCATCAGGTAAGCAACCTGGTAAAGGAATTCATTTGACATATCATATGGCATCTTTCTTCGTAATTCATTCACCCGCGGTATAAGCTCGTCTGATATTAGGCGCCCTGTCTCACTTTTATCATTGTTCCCCCTCATGATTCTATATTCTACAAACGGAAACAGCTCTAGATTAATTCCATAAAACTCGTTTATTCCAACTAACTTAGTCATAGTTACATCTCTTCCTATTAATCAGGATATAAATACATCAGTTTTATAAACAGTAACGCTTAGCTGTGCTTTATCTTTCCCCGGCGCTTGACAATCTTTATCCTCTTGACTATGCTGGGATCATCCCTGTCCACGTCCAGGACGGTCAGGGTGAAGTTCTTGAGCTTTACGATCTTCCCTTTC
>CP070804.1:182480-188563 GCA_020343635.1 Candidatus Aenigmatarchaeota archaeon
ACAGTATAGTGGCGATCAGTATAACGAACGGGGTTGAAGTAGGCCTGAATGCGTAAAAGAAGCCGCCAGCGAATGAGAATAATATCACAGTGATTATCATCAGTGAAAAGGGGGAAGTGGGTTTTATTCTCAGTCCCGTGAAGTCTATGGCCGCCTTGAGCTCGTCTGTGCTCTTCTTGTCGAAGCTTATGTCTATCAGCCCGCCGGCGAACCGGGCAAGCTTCTCGTACCATGTGAATTTCAGCTCTGCCTTCCTCCTGAATATCTTGTATTCCCTGGAGGCTATGTCTATCCTTCTCCCCTTTGTGGGAAGTGAAGAAACAGCGGCTAGATTGGAAGCATCCTCGTCCTTTTTCTTCTTGAACAGAGCCATTATAAATATTTGTCAGTTCCGCTTTAATTAGTTGAAAGAATCAGCGTATGGCCGCCTTCAGCCAGCGCAGCCACTCATCGTATACCCTCTTTGATTCTACAGAGCCGACTTCCTTCCTAGCAGCTTCCGATATGATGTGGAAATGCGAGTTGGAGCGCATCACCCACTCGGCCTCAAGCAGGTTCGGGTTCTTCAGCTTGTCGCTCATCTCCACTATGGTCTTCTTGATGTTGGCCCTGAGGTTTATGTTCTCCCATACAGACTGCCAGTCCCCATGCCATTCCCGAACGTGGCTGGCGATCCTGTTGAGGGTCTCAGATTCGCCGTTGACCAGCGTGTCCGTGGGCTTGATCGTATCCTCCTTGGCGGAATACTCGAAGAGGTTGACAAAGCCTCCCTCCTTGTCGGGGTTCTTCTCCCATTTCTTGCGGACCTCCGTGATCTCCGTCATCCTCCTGAACCTGTGGAGCCCGTCCGCTGACCTGAGGGTCTTGCATATCGGTACTATGTCCGTGGCCTTGAATGAAGTCAACGGCACTTCCAGGTCGTTGACTACCCTGTCAAATACGCCATAAGCGGATTCGCCGTGTATGGTTCCCATGACTACGTTGGAAAGTGCTCCTATCCTCATGGCCTCGTACAAGGATTTGGCTTCCGTGGATCTGACCTCACCAACGACAAGCGCCGAATCGCCAAGCCTTAATGCTGTCCTCAGAGCCTCGTCAGCGGGTATCTCCGTCTCCACCATCGTCATTACAGACCTTGATTTCAGGCTCTCTATGTTGTATCCGAGATCCATGAGCTGCTCTATGGGAAGCTCGAGCGTGTCCTGTATTGACACTATCCTTGTCTTTGGGAGGAGTTCCAGCATCATGGCGGCGAGCATGCTGGTCTTGCCCGAGCCCCTGCCTCCGGCAACGAGCATGCTTGCAGTACCGTC
The DNA here is from genome assembly GCA_020343635.1 of Candidatus Aenigmatarchaeota archaeon. Lineage (GTDB taxonomy): Archaea > Aenigmatarchaeota > Aenigmatarchaeia > QMZP01 > JAFGSV01 > JAFGFG01. Next base: position 183,794 of record CP070804.1, read on the forward strand.
TATGAGGAAGGACAGCACCCCTGATGCAAGGGGGGTAAGCATCTTGGCCTTCATGAAAAGGGGGAGCGTCCATGGCCTGTCCCTGTGCCTCCTTATGGAGAAGCCAAGTCCCTTAGGGGAGAGGGTCTTTGTTATTATGCAGAATCTCGCACGGCCTCCAGGAACCAGTATGTCCGTGTCCAGAACCGGATTCGCCTCGTCAAGGGGCCTTCCGGATTCCATCCTCATCCTCGTGGCCCATGATTCGGCGTCCTGCTGCGTGGGTATGAGGTTTGTCCTGCACTCCTCGAACTCTGAATGGTTTATGAGTATGGGCTGCGATTCCACCGGAGAGTTGACGTAGATGTCCTGTATGTTCTCGTCCGCCAGGAGCAACTCCAGCACCCCCAGGCCCGCTGTATACCTTGTAAGTATGACAGCGAGCTGGTCAAGGTCCTTGTTGGTGAGGTGCACCTTCTGCTGGTCCGCGACCTCCCTGATCATGTCCCTGCCGATGTTGTAGAACACCTCGCGTATTCGCCCGGTCTTGACGAACTCTGCCTCCTTGGGCCTGTGAGTCGCCATGTATCTCCTGGCTGCGTCAAGCACCGCGTACTTCTCCTCGCTTAGTATGAATTCCGGAGGCAACACGTAATAGAAGTATTCGGTCTTGTCAGGCAACTTGAATACCTCGACTTCTATGTCACCGACGTTGTACCTCTTCACAGACTTGCCGTTCTCGGGAGGTGTTATCATGTACCTCGTCAGCATGAAGTTCGGCCTGACGCTGGGAACGAATATTTCCCTGTAGAGCGAACGGTCACCTATGTGATAACCCGCGATATGGGGTTTGGCGAGCTCTATGAGCTGGGTCTTCTCCATCTTCGCTTTTATGACGTTGAGAACATTTTTGAGATATGCCCCGTAGAAGTCATGGACGCTCTTGTGCCTGGTGTTCCTCATGTTTATCCTGACTCGCCGTATCTCGCGAATGATCTCCACGTAGGCGCCTATAGGATCCCTTCTCAGTGTGTTCAGCACCACGTTCTGTATCCTGGCATTGATCTCAGGGAACATCTTCCTCTGCAGGTTGTCCTTCGCCTGCAGGGTTGACACGAGCCTCTCCCTGACCACGTCCTCTATGATCTTGGCTATCTCCACGAGCATCTTGGTCTGCTCAGGGCCGTATTCGTATTCCCTGTCCTTGACAAGGACGACGCTGTTTGGGTGCTTTACCTCGAGGACCTTGTCAAGTACGTCGGCCATGCAGTCTGCGAAATCCTCTATGCTGGCCCCGAATATCGAGCCAAGATAATTAATTCTGAGTTTCTCCTCGTCCTCGTCGTAAGTATAATCGCCTACAGCCATGACATACCCCTGACTGCTATTTAAACAGCTGTTTACTATTTTATATTGTAGAGCTCTAAATAAAAATACCCGGAGTGTTAGTTATGCCAGTCTTAGGTGGTGACCAGAAAAAGAAGTCCCAAGGCGGAGCTCTCCCTGTAGTCAACGAAATCGTCGGAAGGGTGAACGACAACACGAAGAGGTTGAGACTGCTGGAGCAGAGGGAAAAACTTCTGACGAGCAGGACTACCTCCATGGACGAGTCTATCAACGCAAAGCTGGAGTACCTGGAAAACTCTAGGAAGGAGCTGGAAGCGACTATAATAGCACTGGATGAAAAGGTGACGACGGTGAACAACACGCTCAGGGAAGTTGTGAAACAGCTGCAGTTCCTTGTAAAGAGGAGCGAGTTCAAGAAGATCGAGGAAAAAATGAAGCTGTTCGACCCGATTCTTTCGCAGGCTGGAAAACAGGTATCTGAACGGGGCTAGTAAAGATTTAAGTAAAGAAAGGAAAATATAAATTGATTTTATTATGTTGGGATTTGGCAGGAAAAAAGAAGGGCAGCCCGCTTATCCGGCAGCCAGTGGCATGGGTGTTCCTATGCAGAAAGTGCTTTCTCTTTCTTCCCAGGGATATTCGGAACCTGAGATAATAAAAAAGCTCAGAGAAGAAGGGCATACGCCTCTGGAGATCGACCGGGCCATGAAGGACGCGATGAGGGCAGGAGCCGGCGGCCAGCCGGCACAGCCGCCACCGCAGCCCGCCCCTCCCCAGGAACCACCGACGCCTGCTGCTCCTCCGGTGCCTGAACCGGGCCCCCCGCAACCGCCTGCACCTGAAGCGCCGCCGCCTGCACAGCCACTGCCTCCGGAACCAGAGCCTAGATTCGAGAAAAGGGACAGGTTCGCCCCGACAAAGTATGATGATGACATGCTTGATGATGATTTTGATCTTGATAAAGCCGAAAGGATTCCGAAGGAAAGGAAGATTGGACCTGAATCCTTCCTGTCCGGTGCTGAAGAAGCTCTTCCTCCGGCTCCCGGGGAGCCCATGAGAGAACCTGAGCCCCTTCCGTTCGCAAGGGCCCCACTCCCCAAGGGAAAGGACGACAGGATAAGGGAGATAAGGGACAGAAGGCGCAAGGAGATAGAGGAGCTCACCGAGGAAATAACCGAGGAGAAATGGCAGGATATGATGAACAGGGTGCGTATCCTCGAGGAGAACATTGAGAAGGTTTCATCCGAGATGAAGAGCAGCGCGACACAGACGGCAGGACTCGGTTCTGAGGACTATGGCAAGCTGAAGGACGAGCTCGCAAACCAGCGAGAGAGCGTGGAAGAGTTAAACGCGAGGATAGACTCTCTTGAGGATGTTGTCAAAAATTCACTCACGCCCATGCTGGAATCTGTAAGGAAGCTCAACAAGGTTGCACCAAAAGCCGAGGAACCTCCGCCGGAACCTGAGCCACGGAAGGGGAAAGAAAAGAGCGAGGAACCGGGAGAGCCTCCGAGGTACTCTCCGCAGGCCCATAGTTAGACTGCTACTTCTAACAAAATAAAAGAGAAAAACAAAGAACCTATTTTTCTCCTGTTCTTCCGTGTCCTGCTCCTTCGCCGCCAGGAGCGGGTTTGCCTTCTTCCTCTTTTCCCTCGCCTACGAACCAGAAGACTATCGCGATTATTATTATCACGAAGACTACGGTCCAAAGGTCGCTGCCTGTGAGCCAGTACGGCAGATACGTCGAGAACAGTCCTCCCTGACCCAGGATGGCGAGCAGTACTATGTAGATGATGATGAGCACTACCACGTATTTGACCCAATTCTTGCTACCAGTGAAAAGTTCGTGAACGTTGACGCCAGCCAGTGCCAGAACGAGCACTATAAGCAGTACGACTGTCGCGAATCCTAACCAGACGCCTGATGTCGTGGTCAGGAACATGTACAGCCATGGGTTGAAACTGGAGTACAGCATCACGAAGAATGAGAGAACGATTGCTATTAGCGAGTGTACCCTCGGGCCCCCGAGTTTTTCTTTCCCAAATACATACTGCATCAATCCATAAAGGATTGCAAATGACAGTAGGAAGGGGAACAGGTACTGGAAGAACTCCATTCTCTGCATATTCTGAACCATTGTTTCGAATAGTCCCATAAGATGTTATTGCATCATAACACTTATAAACCTTTTGCCCACAACGGCCCTTTCTATTTCTTTTGGAAAAATGAGAGGACATCTATTCCCAATAATTTTGCGACCAAAACTATCAGAAAGAAGATCACGGCGAGTGAGAAAATTATGGCCGAAATCACGGCTGCGGCATCCCCTGCCAAGGGAGCGCTGGCAAAGAAAAGGATGACCGTTATTAGTGCCGAAAATACGACAGCCAATGCCTTCCCAAGGTTGCCTTCACTGAATCGGCTGACGTGCCTCCTCAGGAGATATTCAAAAAGGAAGTAGAGCAGTATGAACAGCAAGAAGAAGGCGAGATAGTTGAAGAACCCCAGGTTGTTGAGAAACTCCGTCATGGTGCTGAATCCGCCCATGCTATCCTCTCATCTCTGTTCCTTCATCCTGTATGCCGCAAAGATCACTGCCAGTATCAGGACGGTTCCTATCAGCCACAGGAGCTCGTTGTACTGCAGCATCCCGAAGCCGCCCTGCGCATTCGCTATGGAACCTACAAGGAGCAGTATGAGAACTATTATGATTATTATCATGGTGTTGTCCTTCTCGCCGCCACTGAGAGCCTTCCTGGCGAAGCCTATTATGAACACCAGAATGAACAATATCGCGACATAAGGCAGGGAGCTGTTTATCAGCTGGACAACGGAATAATTGACTATTCCGAAGAATGCGATTACAACGGCTATTATGGCCTTTACGGCCTTGTTCCTGAACAACCCTACAGTCTCGAGCGCCCCATAAGCAACAGCCAGTATGAGCAGGAACGGAAGGAGAGTTTCCAGGGTCATGAAGTTGAAAGGCAAAAACATTCAAACACCTCACGCGGCAGCAGGCTTCACCTTACTCTGCATATGCTGGAGCCTCTTTATGGCATTGTCTATTTTGCCTTCATACTGCTTGAACTTTCCGCCGATCCTGAAGCCTCCAGGACCTCTTAGAAGTGCTATATATTCCCTTCTCAGTGCATGTAGTCTCTCCAAGGCAGCTGCAATCATCCTGAAAGCCTGTGAATCTCCACTCTTGACAGCGTTCTCTACTATCTTGATCTCTCCAAGAGCCATGTCAATCTCCTTCTCTAGCCTTCCCGTTTCTCCTGTCACATCGCTTCTGAGCCTCTTCATGAGGCTACCCATCGCCCCTCCTCCACCTTCTACACCGGCGACTCTTGACTTGGCGCCTCCGCTGCTGGCTCCGCCGACGAAAGTATGTATTATGATCCAGAAAATTCCCAGTAATACCAGCACAATCAACCACAA
>CP070804.1:188663-203598 GCA_020343635.1 Candidatus Aenigmatarchaeota archaeon
ATGCCTTCCGGTAGATTTCGGTATCACGGTCATACCGTGCTGTATATGCCATTTAAGGCTGACCTGCGCTGGACTCTTGCCATGATTTCTGGCTATCTTAATCAGCAATTGGTCTTCGGTTACCCTCCCCCTGGCAACTGGACAGTAAGCCGTTATAACTATGCCGCGCCTCTTGCTGTATTCCAAAAGGTCCCTTTGGTAAAGATAAGGATGGAATTCCACCTGGTTAACGGAAATCGGGACCTCTGAAGCTTTGAGAGCCTCTTCTGTCCTTTTTTCATCGAAGTTGCTGATGCCTATGCTCCTGACCTTTCCGTCATCGACCAGGTGCTTGAAACCTTTCATGGTTTCTTTTATGGGAATGCTGTCGTTTGGATAGTGAATGAGATACAAATCGAGATAGTCCGTCCCTATTTCACCGAGCGCTTTGTCGCACGCCCTGAGCATCCCTTCATAGGTCATGTCGTTCCTCCAGACCTTCGACGTTATGAAAAGTCTCGACCGGTCGTGTCCCTTTATCGCCTCTCCAACGTGTCTGTGGTTGCCATAGATCTCAGCAGTGTCTATGTGTGTGTAGCCCAGTTCCAGTGCCTTTTTCACAGCATTGACGCATGCATCGCCCAAAAGCTGCCATGTACCTATACCGAGGAGAGGCATCATCTGTCCGCTTCTCAGTTTAATGTGCTCTGTCGGGCTCACAGGATCACCACCTCAGCGTTGAACTCCTTCTTCATGTAGTCGGAAATCTTCTTTTTCTTTGTATCCAGGCTGCCTGTTCTCTCTTTTATTTTCTCCTCGAGCTCTGTCTTTTCATGCTTTAGGTTTTTCGTCTCTACCCTTGCCTTCTCGGCGGCCCTCTGTGCCTCACCCTTCTGAAGATTGACCCGGATCTTTCCTATCTTGTCCCTGTATTCGGAAGCTTTATCTTTTGCTTCATCATACTCTGCCCTGACAACACCTAGCCAGCCGGAATCCACCATTTCCTTTATGGGCTTCATCCTTCCCTTATCCTTTTCCGGGAGGCTGTAGGCGCCAGTTTCTACAGAAAGTACGAGCTTCTTGAATATGTCCTGAATCAGAGAAACATCATTGGAGGTATACGCTTTCATGGGCGAATGCGAGAGGTTTTCCGCCAGTTTCTTCTCCTGTTTGTTGAGCTCCTTTGCATCATGCGCGAAAAGCTTCATGACCCTTTTGAAGTCTCCCAGCTTCCCCATGACCTTTGTCTCTATCTCCTCTATTTTCTTCTCGCTTTTCCCGAGTCCCTCACTGAGCTCTCTGAGCTCGTCCCACTCGGGACTCTTTTCCACATACTTGAGAGCTTTTTCCGCTTCCAAAACGTCCTTTTCCTTTCTTTCCATATCATTTTCCAGTTCCTTCAGACGTGACTCCAGGGAAGGGACCTCATCCTTTGCCGAGTTTATTTCTTCCATCATCTTCTCTATCTCGCTTAAGGCTTTCATTCTGCTCCTTTCATTTATAATCAGGCGCATCTCTTCTATCTTCTCCCCCATGGACTTCAGTATATCCGACATTCTTTTGCTCTCCTTTTCGAAATACCTCTGCAACACGATCTTCTGCTTGGGTATCATGTTGGTCTCGTTGAGCAGCTTCATGGTGGAGTGGAACATATTATTGAAATCCTGGAATTTCATGCTGCCTGAAGAAACAGCTTGTGTGTTTATCTCCCTCTGATAGGAGGAAATGCTCATTAACGCCCTCTTGGCCCACGTATCCTTTATCATGTTGACAGCCGCATACGTTCTGTCTCCCTCTTCAAAACCCCTCCTTCTTATGCTGTGTATGTTCTTCTGGAAGTCGTCTACACTCTCCAGCAGGGCTTTCGAAAGCCCGGCGAATCTCCTGCCTTCGGCTTCCATCTCCTGGCCGAATTTCGATTGCAACCAGGGCGGCACATCGGCTAACTCAAGCTCCGCGACCAGCGGCTCCTGAGCAGGCTGCGGAGTGCTTTGAACCTTCTTCTTTCCGAATATAGAACCTAGAAAACCCATATTATGAATAATATCTGCCTTTTTAAAAGATTTACCCAAAACAATAACGGGCGATGAGGAAAACGCTCCAGAATGACCTTCCGGAATGATTTTCTAGGTAGCTTCCGAGCCCGTAATACTCATAGACCATCATCTTTACTTCTGTATCTTCCCTTTGCCATATACTGATCCGACATTTGGTAAGTTATCCTGGATGAATAGAAATTGTTGATTTCATCTTCTTCTGCAACTACAGGATCATAATCCTTTCTTCTTTCTTCTTTTACTTCACTCTTAGGAACCTTGAACTCAACGTAGACATCCTCAACGTATGGAGATGACATTCCCGTGCTAGTCCTGAACTTCCATATTTCCTTGCCGCTGAACCGGTTGATAGCATGCAGGTGGCAGTCCCACGATCCTGTAAAGACGGAGTCACCATGCACGGGTGTGCTTGACCAGATTGGGCCTTTTGTCTTGTACTTCCACTTCAGTTTTCCCTCAAGGGATATGGCGTATACATGATGGTCGGATGAAGAGAAGTATATATTACCATCTATAATCTCAGGTCTTATGCTACCTATTTTATCATTGGTCTTGAAGCTCCAGAGCTTCCTGCCTTCCATTGTGAGGGCATAGAAGTTATGGTCCCAACTGGAAAAGTAGATGACCCCGTTGTGGATAACAGGGCTTGATACGACACTGTCATAAGTCTTAAACTTCCAGACAAGATCTCCTGTCTCAACATCTGCACAGTAAAGGTTGTCGTCATGAGAACCGAAATAAACAAGCCCGTTTTCAACCAGGAAGGGATGCTTGTTGGTTATGTTCCCCATTGTTCTAAATTTCCATACAACATGGCCCGTATACTTGTTGAGCGCATAGAGATAGTTATCGTAACTCCCTATGATGACGAGGTCGTCATGGACAGCCGGTGAGGACGCCACTGCGTCATATGTCTTGTATTTCCATATAAGATTGCCGCTATCTGCATCGATGCAGTATACGTAATTATCCCTAGAACCGAAGTATAACTTCCCTTCACTAAAAGACGGCGCAGCAAATATCTCTCCCTGAGTGGGGAAAGTCCAGAGAGGACTTCCATCGGAATGCCTGATTGCATGAAGGTTGTAATCATATGAGCCTATGTACAAGATACCGTCCTTCAAGACTGGTGAGCAGCCTGTAATGACACCCTTTGTCTTGTAATCCCATATCTTCTTTCCGGTATTGACATCGACAGAATATACGATATAATCAGCAGCACCGAAATATATCTTACCATCTTCTATTACAGGAGCAGAACCTATGTTTCCGCCAAATCCTACTGTCCAGATGAGGTTGAATCTCTTCCTTTTCTTTACTACGAAATCCCCCATCTCAAGATTGAAATCTTCCTGAACATCTGAACCGTTTTCACCAAAATCGAATTCTTCCATTATTCTATCTAAAAGAGCGAAAAGTTAAAAATAGTAACACTCCTAAATATCAGTGAAACTAAGAAAGGGGAGCCTGTGTTTTCCGGATTTATCCCTTCAAACCAAGGGCCCCGCCGATTATTCCGAGAATAGCGCCTATGATAAATCCGCTCCCGATTATCGTGGCCAGTGATGCTATAGACAATATCAAGACGAGAATTCCGCCGATCTTTGCTCTTCCGGGACTTCTCATTAGTATTGAACCGACCAGTATCAGCACTCCAAAAACCAAGGGCAGGTATAACAGTGCTCCAGCCAGAAGACCCATTGTGAGCTCGGAGCCCGGAATCATCGTGGTCAGCATCGTGAGAAATGCACCAAAAGCTGCCAAGATCAGTCCATTGACAAGTACTAAAATCCCGCCTATAAGAGCCAGGATGAACGGAACCGATGATCTGCCTCCGGCTGTCTGTTCTGCTGGTGCCGCAGCAGGCTGCTGAGGCTGTGCCGGTGGTTGTGCTGGCTGTTGTGGCGGTGGCTGTGCAGGCTGTCCTGCAGGTTGTTCCTCTGCCATTTTTTCACCTCCTTATATCTTTCAGGTAATCATCCCAGAACGCTTATTTCCTTTATGGCCGTGGGAGATCCTCCCGCGTGCCATGTCTTCCTTGGCCTTGCCTGCATTGTGTATATCCTCTCCGAGCTGTCGTCGAGGACGATTGCCGTTCCCTTCTTCCTTGGCAAGGTGTTGATGTATTCCTGAATGTCATCAAGCATGTATGTCTGCATTATCCCCCTGAGCGCGGTCAGGTCGGCTTCGGCCGTAAGCCTGTGCGCTATGATCATGTCCGACTGCGCGAGGGCATCCTCATGCAGTTTGTTGGGCCTTTGCGTAATGAATAGAAGCGAAATGCCCGGTTCCCTTCCCTGCTTTACGAGCCTCAGCAGCGGTTCTGTTGCGGCAGTCGTACCTGTGGAGGGCAGGAACTGGTGCGCTTCATCTATCATTATCCATACCATGGGCATGGTCTGCCTGCTCTCCCCGGTCATCACTTCAAGCTCCTCGGACTTCCTGGCCAGCGAACGTGAATGGTATATATTCCTGCTCAGGAGCCCCACGAGCATGGAACGTATCGACCAGGCAGTCGAAAACTGCATGTAATGGGATACGTCAACGACAGAGACTGTTCCGGGCTTTATTAGGTCATGCATCTTCGTTCCGGTCGAACCGAATACACCCCAGCCTTCTGCAGCGCTGAATCTGTTTACGAGGGCGTCCTTGACCCTCTGCTCGGCCCTCTTGTCGGCTTCTATGGCCTTGATTATGTCTGCTATGGAATAACCCTTCTTGGTCTTTTTGAGGTTCTTTATAATCCTTTCTATGGTGGTGCCGTGCTCATCAACGAATGAAAAACCGAAGGTGAGAACCCAGTCCTCGGGGGCAAGGTCAGAGCAGACCAGGTTGAATGTGCTGTCATAGGTCACGCCCGCCTGCTCGTACTCATCCGCATAGCCCTTTGGTATGAAGAGCTGCACAGACAACGCTTTCGGCTTCAGACCCCATTCCTTCAAAATCTCTTTGTCCCTCTCGTTCGGGTTCTTCATGGACCAGTATATGCCCATGGTATCGAACATGATTACAGATAAATTGCTTCTTATCTCTTCAGGAAGCAGTGCTATCTCCTCGGCAATAATACCCGCAGTATAGGACTTACCAGCTCCTCTCTTGCCGGATATCAGCATGACGTGGGGCCTGGTGACGTCCATAAGTATGGGATTTGTCAGGTGGGCGTCTTCACCCTTGCCCACTATATGCTTGCCCAAGAATGCAGTACCCTTCTCACCGTACTTTTTCAGGTCGTCCTTGTCCCTTCCGACAACGATGTTCTCAACCATAGATAGCGCCCCTGTGCTAGTATCTTTATTAATTGGCTCGGATTATATTTATTTAATTGCCAGAAAATAGGCAAACGGAGGTGTTATCAATGGGCTTCATTGAAGAACTCTTGAAGAACAAGGAAGAACTGCTTGTCAAGTTCCTAAGCATCATGGAGGGGAAAGCGACCTCAGCTAACGTTAACCTTGACGGCATAAAGTTCGATGTTGGCGGGACTGTTGTTAAAGTAAACGGAAACGTGGAATTCACCGTAGTCCCATCGAAGAAGAAGTGATCTTAAAAATTCCGGAATATTTGGTTTTTATGAGTTTAATCACAGATATACTTGAGGTATTTTCAGGCAGGCTCCGTTTCCATCTTTTCTTCGAGGGAAAGCCTGCTGTAGACTTAGTTCTCACTCCAAGAGAAATCGTGGTGGAGATAAAGAATCCCATAGTCGCCCTGGAGATGGGATTCCATCAGATAGGTCACAGGAACAAGCTGAACAGCTACATAATCAAGATGATAAAGGCCGCGGGATACAAGATGAAGATCAAGTACAAGATGCTCGAGTTCGAGATCTAGTCACTTCAGGTATATGTGACCGTTTATCTTCTTGTTCCATATCCACTGGTCATCCGTGTTGGCTTCTCTCTTAAGGCGTAGGTAAAGATCTACCTGCGCGTCCGCGTCGTCCGCGTAATATATTGCGAGCGCTTCAGGGGTCTGCGGCTGCTTGACAGCACCGTATTCGAGCTTTCCGTGATGGCTCAGCATTATGTGGAGCATCTTCAGCTTCAGCTCATGAGGGAATCCTGGTATCTGCTCTATCTTTTTTGAGAGCATCTCATATCCTGCCGTGATATGTCCTATCATCATGCCCTCGTCCGTGACATCTATGACACCTCCGGAGACTCCTAGCTCTTTTGTCTTTCCTATGTCGTGAAGGAAGGTCCCTGCTAAACATACATCCCTGTCCAGTTCCCTGTGTATGTCGCATAAGGTGTTTATTATCCTTATCATGTTGTTGGTGTGCTCCAGGAGGCCGCCTATGTAGTTCTGGTGATATTCCATCGCTGCAGGAGCCCTGCTGAACGTGTCCATGAAAGCGCTGTCATCAAGGAAGGCGTTGACAAGCTTCCTGAGGTGTTCGTTCTTTATCCCGGAAAGAGCCCTCTTAAGTTCCTCAAGCATCTTCCCTGTATCCTTGCTTGAACTTGCAACGAAATCCTCTGGTTCGTATTCGCCCTTTTCGCACTTTCTGAGTTCGCCCTTTGACGCATCTACAGAAAGCGAAAAGCTCTTGGTTCCGGGCGGGTATTCCTGGATAATGCCCTTAACATGGAGCACGTCGCCCTTCTCAATGCTGCCGTAGATGCGCTCGGTCTCCTGGTCGTTCCTTCCCCAGTACTTGGCCGTTATCTCCCCTGTCCTGTCCGAGAGCCTGAGCTCGAACCACTTGCCTGCCTTATCTGCGCCTTTGTATGCTACCGGGGGCTTCTTGAACTTGACCGCGAAGTTGTCTTCCACAGCCTCACCGTTCCTTGAGAAGGAATTGACGAACTGCTTCTTCATGGGAATCACTGTTTATGTTTGGTAGTTTCACTTAAAAGGATTAGAGTCACTCCCAGATGACTAATTTGACCTTCACCACGCGGCCGTTATAGACGGCATAACGCTCTATGGGTACTATCGTACTTGCAGATGCCGAAAGGGGGACTGTGCTGTTCTCGTAAACGGTCCCGTTGATGTCCTTGACCTCGAAATAGAATTCATAGGGGTTAATGTCGAGCATGGAGGCTGCCACGCTGTAGTCCATGCCCACAAACTCTTTCACCTTGTTCTCGTCAAGAATATTATCACTGTATGCAAGACCTATGACCTGTACAGTGCTGTCGTTCCAGACAGCAGGGATACCGGGAGTCCTTATGAGCGAATCGGAAAGTTCGAATGCCTTGAGCTGCAGCTCTTTCAGCATCCTGTTCTCCACGGTGTCGGCGCTTATGTAGTTCCATGCGAATATCGCTGAAAGAAGCGCGCTGAAAAATATCAGCAGAGACAGCGCCATGTCGAGTGTCCACAGCTGGGCCTTCCTCATTTTTTCCCCTCTGTTATCTTTTTGGTCGAATATCCCTTTAACTTTTCAATCCTCACGACTTCGCATCTGACCCCTGCCATAGAAATCAGTTTTCTGACCATTTTGTCGTCCTGGTCATATCCAATGGCTATTACATCGGGTTTCTCTTCCCTTATTACCCTGCTCATGTCATTGTCATCACCAATGACTGTTTTGTCAACGAATGACAGAACATTTATCCTTTCTGCGCGCTCTCTCGCAGGGTGAAGCAGCTTTTTCTGGTTTCTAAGAACTGTCCTGTCCGAGGCTACAACCACAACAAGCCTGTTACCCAGCTTCTTCGCTTCCTCAAGAAAGTGTATGTGCCCGGGGTGGATTATACTGAAAGTCCCGCCCGCGAGAATCTTTTTCTTTCTGAGCATAATATATCCTTCAATTCCGTTATTTATATCATCTCTGATAATTGTTTTTAATGGGGGTCTCAAAGTCTGAATTCCGCATAATTGAGGAGACGTTACCTATAATACTTCTTTTCCTTTTCGTGGGACTTTTCACAGGAGGCGTCCTTAACGGAGTCATAAAAGACGCTTCGATGGTTCCCGGGATTCTCATAATTGTACCGGGAATGCTTGGTCTGAGAGGAAACATATCATCCGCACTCGGAGCGAGGCTGAGCTCCGGACTGCATCTGGGTTACATATCAACGAGGAAGTTCTCAAAGGGTCTCAAGGCGAACATAGAGATAAGCATCCTCATGAGCCTTTTCATATCATTTGTGCTTTCCGTCCTCGCCTGGCAGACATGCATTTACCTTGGTGGAACGTGCATGGGTCTCACAAATTTCGTACTTATAACTGTGCTTACAGGCCTGATGTCGGGGGTGCTCATGTCCTTCACTACATCCGGAATTGCAATACTGAGCTACAGGCGCGGGCTTGATCCCGATAACACAACGCTCCCTGCAGCGGCAAGCATAGGTGACATAATAACCATAATCTGCCTGCTCATTTCCATAAGATTCGTACTGGTGTTGGGAATATGATAAACAGGAAGGAAGTTATTGAAGAGAGCCTACCTATTCTCTCAATAGCTGCAGCCATAAGCATACTCTCGGGGGTCTTCCTGGGCAAGAATGAAGAGTTGCTGAGGGCGCTTCCCGGTATACTGATAATAGTGCCTTCATTCATGTCCGTAAACGGTAACATCTCAAGCGTCGTATCGAGCAGGCTCTCCTCGGCTCTTCATATGGGTCTCGTTAAACCGCACTTCAGGAGAAGCAAGGTGCTGGGACAGACCATACACTCTATGCTCATAGTCTCTGTGATCGCTTTCCTGGTGCTCGGGATTGCAGCTGCGGCTGTCAACATCCTGTTTGGAGCGGAAACGGGGACCTTCATGATTTTCCCCATCATAACCCTGACGGCCGGACTGATAACAGTACTAATACTGATGTTCGGCTCGATATTCACGAGTTACCTCGTGTACAGGCACGGCATTGACCCGGATAATGTTGTTGTTCCCATACTCACCACGGCTGGTGATTTCGTGGGCATTACGATGCTGCTTTTGATAACTGCGGTGGTAATCTAGAAAGTTATTTAAAGCGGCAAAATTAAATGAAATAAGGAGTAGTGGTAGCATACCCAAATCCGAATACAAAAGCGAAAAAATTCTAGAGGATATACTGGAAAAGGAAAAGAACGTCGTTGACCTCATTGTCGAAATGAAGAACATGGTCAACCTTGCTATAGCTCTGGGTTTTTCAGCGCTTTTGATGAAGGACGAGAAGCTCGTGGAGAAAATCCATGAGCTGGAAGAAGAGATAGACATACGTCAGTATGAGATAGAAGCGGAGTGCATGCTTGCAACAAAGACGCCCAAGGATGCCCTCGAGCTGACGTCGGTGCTGAGGCTGTCCAGCGCCATGGAGGACATCTCCAATGCGATAAAGGAGCTCATAGACTCGCTCTCCAGGGGTATCCCTATACACCCGACCATTCTCAAGGGCCTGAAGGATTCGATAGAGGTAGCCGATTACCTTGAGATTAAGAAACGCTCGAAGTCCGTCGGTAAGACCATAGAGGAGTTCACAGAGGGAAATGTGAACGTAATAGGACTCAGGAGATCAGATAAGTGGTTCTACCTTCCTGACAGGGAGATGACCATAGCCCCGGGAGATGTGCTGATAATCTCGGGCGGAAGAAAGGAAGTATCGAGTATAATCAAGAAAGCCTAGGATTTCTTCCTTGGTTTTCTCCTGCCATGCGGATTCAGAAATGGTGCCGGAAAAACACTCCCAGACTTCTTCCTAAGTATATGAAGATAGATTCCCGCTGCTATGAAAACCAGAGAGCATAGAACCACAATGTAGAGTGCATAAGCTTCCATGATGATCACTCATCCTTTCCGAGATCGACCACCATCACTTTTTCTTCGTCTCCACCTTTTCTCTCAAGATCGTCCACGTCTCTCCTGATTGCCGCATCCTTTTCACTCAGCCTGTCGAGCTTCCTTTCGAGGAGATCTATTCTGCTGCTGGTTTTTGAGAAATCGTTAAGTCTCTTGTTGTTATCTGCTATCTTGAGGTCAAGAAGGCTTATCTTCCTGTTGAGATCCCCCCTTGCATTGAGGAATGCCTTGACTGCTGTGCTGAATTTGTTGTCTTCTTCGGTGGTCTTCGTGTCAACCGCTCCCCTGACGTCAGCGAAGCCTGAATCCACCTGGGCCTTGAGTGCCCTAAGTTCCCTGTCAAGGTTCCTGGACCTCTCGTCCATCTTTGTCATGCCCGCTTTCATCTCCTGCAAAGACGTGACGTTCTTCGTTATCACATCTTTTTGCCTGTCTATGTTCTTCAGGCGCTCCTCCAGCCTGCCTATCTTTTCGAGCCTTGTCTTGACGGAGTCTATCGTTTTTGACTTGCCTGACAGCTCCTTCTTTATTGTGTTTATATCAGTATTCAGTCGCGATTCCGAAGCCTTGGATTTCTCCAGAATGCCGGCTTCTATGTTCTCTGCCTTCTGCCTCAGGGACGTATCCAGGAACTTTATCCTCTCTTCAAGCTGGGCTTCCATTGCCTCGGTCAGGGCCTGCTTGGCGTCGCCCATCTCGCCGAGTTTTACCTGCAGCTTCTCAAGACCCACAATCTTCTTCTGAAGCTTTTCCACAGCCGAGGAAAGCTTTCCAAGGTTCGTTCCGCTGGAACCAATATCCTTCTTGACGGAATTCAGATCGAGCGAGAACCTGTTCAGGTCCTGCTCGAGTTTCGTCAGAGTGGCTGAATTGAGAGCCGCCTCCTTCTTTATTGAAGAAATGTTGTAATCCATCTTCTTGTCTATCGCGGCATCGACGTCCTTCATCACTATCTTGCTGGAGTCGACGTCCTTTCTTAAGTCTGCTATGTTCTTCTGCAGGTGCTTGATCTCTGCGAGATTCCCAGATATTGCGTCTCCGAGCTTTTCCACATCCTCTACCCTGTGACGGATTGCATCGATTTCCGAGAATCTCTTCTTTGTTGTAGCACCTTCAGTTTTCAGTGAGGAAATCATCTTGTTGGCAGTCACTATATCTTTTCCAATGCCAGTCAGGTCGAGATTGACCTTTGATATTACTTCGTTGTTCCTTTTGACTATGTTGGATTCCAGCAACTTCAGGCGGTCCTCCATCTGGTATACCATAGCATCTGTCTTGTCTGCTATCTGGGAATCAAGCATCCTCGTCTTCTCAAGCAGTCTTGATTCGAGGAACTTGTCAGCATCCGTAAGCTTGGAAGCAAGGTCCTTGGTCTTCTGTTCGAGAGCAGCCATATCTGTCTTTATGTTCTTTAGGGATTCCACGCCCTTTATCAGTCCTGCCTTGACGTCCTCTATGTGCTTTATCTTCGCCTCCAGTTTCCCGATAAGCTCAAGCTTCCTTTTGTTCTCCTCGGCACTCTCCTTAACGCGTCTTGTTCTCTCGTTCTCCGCCTCTATGTCTTTCTTGACTGCCTGAAGGCTCAGCGTGAGCCTCTGGATAGCCGAATCCTGATCCTTCAGCAGTGAAGACTGCTCGTCGCTAGTTCTGTTGAGCAGAGATATACCTGAAACGAACTTGTTGTCAATGGTGGATATCGATTCCTTGACGGATTTTTCAAACGCGGCGAAAGATTCCGATTTGTCGTAAAGTTCCTTTATGGATTTCGCGTTGTTCTCCGCAAGCCTGCTGAGCTCGCTGCTCACAAACTCATAATTCTTCCTGAGTTCTTCCCTCTCTTTCTTAAGAGCTGCTATCCCGGTTCTGACCTTGCTGAACTCTTCCATCTCAACCCTCCAGTTCCCTGAGAAGCTTTCCCATCTCAGTCTTGTACTCTTTCTTCAGGCCCACTATCTCGTTCAGTATGGTTCCTATCTTTTTCTCCAAACTTGCAATATTCTTCTTGTTGGATGCGCTGGTTGTATAGTTCGCTTTAGACTCGGCTCTGAGTCCAGCGGTCATCTCTGCCAGTTCTGAATACCTGGTATCAAGTTCGGCGCTCTGGGAGGCGAATCTCTGCTTCTCTTTTGCCAGCGTGTCCTTCATATCGGCCTGCAGGCCTGCAGATATTTCTGTCAGGTCCTTGCTCATCTTCAGTGCCTGCTTCTCCACCTCAGCTGATATCCCGGCAGACATCTGTTCGACGGTGCTGAGCGCCTCATCGGATTTCTTCTGTGAATCAACTACGGCCTGCCGGATGTCACTGACCATGTCACCAAGGCTACGGAGGTTCTTGATTTCGGCCTTGAGAGCGGCGTTGTCTTCCCTGAGAGAATGAACGTCTTTCTTAAGGTTGTGCCTAGCCTGTGAGAATGACCTGACGTTTTCTTTAACTATCCTTGCCTCGGCTGCGTCAAGGCTGTTCTTAACCTCTGCCTGCAACATTTCCAGTTGCTTCTTTATGATCATGTCTGCCTTTTCAGACTTGTTGGTTATGTCTTGGGAGATTGAGTTCATCCTTGCTCTCAGGGAAGCAGATTCCTCCTTTGTCTTCTCAAGTTCTGTTATGACCTTGCCTATGTCTGTCCCGAATGCCCTGACGGAATCTATATCCTTGGTCAAAAGGGCTATCTTCCGTTCCAGCTCCAGAGAAGCGTGTCCTATTTTCTGATCGGCTGCTTTGCCTATCTTATTCAGTTCGTTCTTCAGCACCATCTCTCTTCTCTTGGTAAGTTCCTTGAAGTTGCTGAGATGCTCACTCAGAGTTGCTTCCACGTTATCGATCCTTTCATCTGTGGTTCCGCTGTGCTTTAGTGAGGATTCGAATTTCTCGTTGAATATCCTCTCCATGTCCTTCTGATTCTTGGAGCTGGTGTTTAGGCCTGCCTCAAGCGTGCTGAGCCTTTTCTCTATCCCGCTATTGAAAGCCGCGAGCTGGTTTTTCACATCCTCAGAGGTATTCTTCATTGCGCTGTTGACGGAATCCTCGAATGAAACTAGCTCATCGCTGTTCTCCTTTATCTTCTTGCTGAAGGCCTGCTGCTGCTTCCTGACCTCGGCCCTTATTATGCTGAGGTTCTTTTCATTCATATCCGCCATGGTGGCTGATAATGCAGCGAGCTTCTGGTCGACATCATTTCTGGCCAATTCCATTTCGTTATCAACCGCAATTTTCGTCTTTCCCATTTCGCCCTTCACGCGCTGGGCCAATCCCTCCATGTCGAGCCTCGTCTGCGTCAGGTTCGCCACTGTAGTCTGTAGCTTACCCTCCAAACCTTCTATGTCGCCCTCGAATTTCTTCAGTGCCTCTATGTCCTTTCCCATCAGCAGGTTTTGTTCCCTGAGCGTGTCCATCTTGCTGTCAGTCTTCTTCTCAAGAAGGTTCAGGCGTGTGGTGGTCTTCCTGTCCATTGCAACCTTAAGGGCCTTCATCGCATTGTCAAAATCAACGAGGGCTGCGCCCAGCTTTTCTTCTAGTCCCAGGTCATACTTCTCGCTCTTGCGTACAGATGATTTCAGCGCCCTGTGCATCCTTTCCTGAAGAGCACTTATTTCTTCGCTTAGGGCAAGGAGCCTTTTGTCAGTCTTGGTGAAATCATCCTTAAGCGTCTTTTCCATGGAGATGAGCGACTCCCCAAGAGTCTTGTGATCTGAACTGAGCTTCCTGTCCCTCGCATCCAGGTCATTCAGCCTTTTCGTGACAGGGTTTACCTGGTTGTTTATGAAGTAGAGCAGCCTCTTTCCCGCTTCTCCGTAAACGTAGGATGCCTCCTTGAGCTTGTTAACCAGGTAGTCGTTCTTGGCTTCGAGCGTCTTCTTCTCCTTGCTGGCGTGCTCAGCGGCTCTCTTGAAATGGACTGCTTCCTCGCGGAGACGCCTCAGTTCACTCTCGACTTCCTTTATCTCGTCCATATGATCACTTGAATTCCTTGAGGAGGAAGGCTATCCTCGTCTTCTGTTCCTTGAGCTTGTCCTCCAGAATCCTCTTCTCATTCGCATGCTGGTTTATTATCTTCTGCATCTCCTTCTTATCTGCATCGAATTTCTGTTCAAGTTTTTTCTGGTTATTTCTGAAATCCGTGAGATTGTTGATCAGACTGTCTACCTTATCGTTAAGCTTTTTCGTAGGGACGGCCCTCTTGTCAAGTTCGTTTATCCGGTCTTCAAGACCGTCAGCACGCCTGATGAAGAATTCGCGTATATCAAGTACGTCCTTGGTCTTGTTGTCAAGCTCTGTGATTATTTCCTTGGGTGTTTGTAGCTTTTCTATCATATCGAGCAGATCGTGATTCTTTGCCTTGAGCGCATCTATCCTGTCTTCCAGCCTTTCATCGTTTTCTTTCAGTGCCTCCGTCTTCTCAGTTGCTGCGTCCATCTCGCCTTTAAGGGTCGAAAGTTCTGCTATATCGTTATGCATTTCCGAAATCATATTTTCTACTGACTGGATCTTGTCTTCCACAAATGCGAACCTTCCGGCAAAATCCTTCCTGATTGTGCTGGATTCCGACTCTATCATTCCTGGAAACAGTTCCTTTATCTTATCTGTTGTTCCCGCCATCTGCACCCTTTCAAAGTTCTTCATGCTGTCGTTGATTTCCTTAATAGTGGTACCCAGCTGCTTAGTCAAATCCTCGATCTTGGCTATTCTCTCCTCGAACTTGTAGAGCGTCTTTATGTCCTTACGGTCTCCCTTTAGCTCAAGAAGCAGCTCGTCGAGCTTTTCCTTCACTTTTTCATTGACTTCCTCGACAGCCTTGACTTTCTTCTGGAAGGGCTCGAGCTTCTCCTCGGTCTGCCTCCTGACGACGAGGGGTATGACTTCCTCCTTGAGGTCATCTGCTGTTGATATAAGCATCCTCAGCCTCTGCACGTTCTCAGGTCCAAGCTTCTTCTCGAACTGGTCCATCTTCTGCTCCATATCCGGGAACCTGTCAAGCACTTCAAGTTCCCTGTCCAGGGCCATGAACCTGTTCTCAGCTTCTTCCTTGAATGCATCAACCAGGGTGGCAATATCTTTGAGGGACTTTTTGATTCCGTCCACCTCCTTTTTGAGCTCGAGTCCGCCTCCCATGGCCATCATTCCCGTGGCTGCCTCTGCTGGCGCTCCCGGCTGTCCCGGGGGTCCTCC
>CP070804.1:203698-215704 GCA_020343635.1 Candidatus Aenigmatarchaeota archaeon
AGCTTGCAGATAAGATCAGAAAGCTGGATTTCATAGAGGATGACGACCTGGCCCATTCAAGTGAACACAGCATAGAGGTTCAGCTCCCTTTCCTGCAGCACAGGTTCAAAAGCTTCAGGTTTGTGCCCGTGTGCATCATGAACATACGCTACACGGACGACTTCCTGTACAAGTGCCAGTCACTCGGGAAAACGATAGCCTCCATTCTACATAAGAAGGAGGTTGGCGTGATAGCCTCCAGTGATTTCTCCCACTACCTCCCGCAGAATGTCGCGGACATGAAGGACGAGGCCGCTCTCGAGAAGATACTCAACCTTGATATCAGGCAATTCTTCAGGAAGCTTGAGGAAGTGGATGCGTCTGTATGCGGTTTCGGGCCAATCGCAGTCGTGATGTCGGGAGCCAAAGAGCTGGGGCTTAAGGCCAAGCTCATACACAAGTCTTCATCGGGTGACACCACTGGGGATCATAATGCGGTCGTCTCATATTATGCGCTAGGCTTCTATTAGAACTCTTTGATTTCGGCATGATCCAACGCCTTTTTGGCCAGCGATGGGATGTCTATTCCGGCCTCGATCTTCTCTATGTCACCGAGCCTTGCCTTCGTCTCGGGATGCTTGTCAACCAGGAATGAGCAGCAGTCGCTGTAAGGAAGCTTCGAAATGTCGTATGTCCCTATCCTTTCCGCCCTGTTTACAATGTCCTCCTTGTTGTCTCCGGCTATCGGTGTGAACACAGGGAAGCCCGCCTTGTCGTAGATGCAGTAGATGTTCTCGAGGGTCTGTGATGCAACCTGACCTACAGAGTCGCCTGTCACGAATCCGAGGGCCTTCTCCTTCTTCGCTATCATGCCCGCTATCTCGAACATGATCCTCCTGTACACTATCATCCTGTACTTTGCCCGAACCTTTGCTATGAGATGCTTCTGCAAGTTCTCGAAAGGCACCATGTACAGCCTTGTCCTAGGCTGGTAAGCCGAAAGTATGCGTACGATCCTCTCGACCTTGTCCCTGACCACGTCCTTCTGCGCCGTCCAGTTGTGGAAGTGCACGAACACTATTTCACAGCCGCGCTTGAACATCTCGTATGCCGCGACAGGGCTGTCTATGCCCCCGGATATGAGCGACACAAGCTTCCCGCTCGAGGTCACCGGAAGGCCTCCCATGCCCTTCAACTTCTTCCTGAAAACGAAAGCCTCCTTTGATGTCAGCTCCACATAGAACGTCCTGTCGGGGGTTTTCAGGTCCACCTTCCACCTGTACTTCTTCCTGAGGTAATCGCCCAGTATCGTGTTGAGTTCCTGTGAGGTGTGCCTGAATGCCTTGTCGCTTCTCGTCGTGGAGACAGCGAAGGTCTTTACACCCTTGTCAGACAACTCGTCGAGGGCCTTCTTTATGTCTTTCATATCCCTGTCGACCAT
Source organism: Candidatus Aenigmatarchaeota archaeon (assembly GCA_020343635.1). GTDB lineage: Archaea > Aenigmatarchaeota > Aenigmatarchaeia > QMZP01 > JAFGSV01 > JAFGFG01. Next base: position 205,119 of record CP070804.1, read on the forward strand.
CAAGGCGAAGGAGAACGTGGCTATCCCCGGTACCTTCTGGAGCCTCTCCGTTATTTCATCCCAGCTTCCGTCGGTGTCCACAATCAGCCTTCCAGGAAGCCGCTTGACTATCGGCCCCAGGCCTTTGAGCGCATGCCTTATGTTTGACACGAGCTTCCTCTCGAAGAATGCCCTATTCTTCCCCTTAAGCCCGATTTCGGAGTAATGCACCAGTACGTACTTCATAAGAAGAAGATGACACACAAATTAAAAAGGTTCACGACCTCATGTCTTCTAACTCTATTCCCTTAGCTGCGAGGCGCTTCAGGTTTTTTGTCTCTAAGATTTCCTGCGCGGCCACTTCGTCAAAAACGCATATTGTATCGTTTCCCGTAGGTTTCTTTATGTACCGCTGGACCACGGATATGGGAACGTCTTCGGTTTCGGGATCAAGAAGTCCTTTTGCGAGTGGCTCTGTCTTTCTATCACCGCTTGCCAGAAGCAAAATTGTTTTTGAAAGTTCTACGACTCCCCCTGCGCCCATGGATAACGCGTATATTGGTACTTCATCCAGGTTGGGAAAATACCCGTCTTTGTAAGCGTTCTCTCTCGTATTTTGGTCAAGTCTTACAAGGACCATTCTATAATGAAGGGGTATACCTTTTTCATGCATAGCAATATGGCCATTTTCACCTACACCGACAACCCAGCAGTCTATTCTCACTTCTCCGCCTCCTATGAGTTCCAGGTAGTTGGATTTCTGTTCTTCAACCTCTGTCATATAACTGGGTTTTCTGAGATCTTTTTTCGCTATTACTGCCTTTCCGTTTCCAGTTCCCTCAAGAATAGCTTCTCCATTTTCCAAACATCCATCAATCTTTTCAGCATCTATCTTACTTCCAGGGGGCATATAAGTTTTTAAAAATGGGCGTTCCGTTCTTGAAAAAAGCTTTCTATTCATTTCTGCTTCGTAACTGCTATGGTGTTCTGATCTTTCATCTGCTGTGTTTCCCGGAAGCCCTACGTACTCGTCTAGGCCACATGTTATAACCCTTCTTGGATTAAATTCTCCCTGTCTTTCTGCAATATGATTGTAAAGCCCTGTAGGCGAGCTTCCCGTTGCAGTTCCTAGTCTGAAATATTCACCAGTTTTTTTATACATGTGTGGGATTAGCATATCTGCAGCTTTTAAGCTCATCGCGTCATAATCGTCTGTAACAACAACCGTAAGTCCCATACATAAAAATGAAAGTAAAAAAATTAATATTTTATCCCCAGCTTCTTCAATGTCGAACAGGACTTGCATACGCTGTTCTTGCTGGGCTCGCCGCATATTTTGCAGTTATTTATGTCGCCCTTGGAGAACTCTTTCTTCAGAGCGGGCATCAACCTTATCATATTCTGGATGATGCTGGTTTTGGTCCCGGGATAGTCGTTTTCGATACTTTCCAACTTCCTGCTCATGAATGCCCCCTTGCTGTTCCTGCTGCATGCGCAGTCACATCCGGTCCCGAAGTGCATGTACTTGGCGTAAAGTGATATCTCTTCAGCGGTGCACATGTAGAGCGGCTTTATGAATTTCACCCCGCTGAAGTCGAGGGAAGGTCCCAGTCCGCTGGTGATGGGGGTGCCTTCTCCGAGGAGGTTCATCATGAATGCCCTGGCTTCGTCGTCCAGGCTGTTTCCTAAGGCAACCCTGGCGGCGCCGACCCTCTTTGCATACTTCGCGAGGATATTCATGCGAAGCATGGTACAGAGCTCGGAACACTCTATGTCGAGTTTCTTCTTTTTTATTTCCCTGCTCAGCTCTTCGCAGAACTTCCCGAACTCCTCTTCAAAAGATAAGAAAACGGATTCTATGCCATGCTTCCTGCAGAACCTTTCCACATGCTCAGCCCGGTTTTTGCATCCCTTCCCGCCCTCGTCTATGTTGACCGCGAAGAATTGCTGGCGCTGCTGTTTGGCAATATTCTTTACAATATATAGTACGGACAAGGAACCCGGGCCTCCCGAGACTGCGAAGCACAGCCTGTCCCTCTTTGTGAACAGCCGAAACTTGCGCACGGTCTTGTAAACCTTCTTCTGGAAATTCCTGATGAAGCAGTTCCTGCAGAGGGGACCCTGCTGCAAGTCTATCACGCTCTTCTTACCGCAGAGTATGCATGTCATAGGACTAGTATTCGGTTCACAGATTTAAAATAATTCAAAGCTCGAAATGGAATTCGTGCCCTCTCAGAACTTTCACGTCGCTCCTGCATCTTGGACAGCGTACGCCGTTGCGCACTATCTCGGGGTCCCCCTTCCAGTCGCAGGAAAGGCAGCGGACTCTCGCCTTCACAGTCTTTATCTTGAGCTTTAGGTCCTGCAGGCGGCTTTCGTGTGTGATGTATTCAAAAAGCTTCATGAACTCCTCGGGCCTGCCTCTGAGTTCGCCAAGCTTCAGGGTGGCCTTCTTGTAGTTGCCCTCCTTAAGCGTATGCAGCAGGGAATCGACAGCCTTCTCCTCCCTTATGTCTCTGAATTCCATGAATCGTATTTGGTCCTCACATTTAAAAAGCTGCAGGCCCCCCGTGCTGTTGCAGGATTAATAAACGTTGGGGACAATAATTATTTACTATATGGAAAACAACGGACACGAAAAGGAGATTCTTGACCTTATACCCGGGGAGAACTCGTGGGAGCAGATACTCTATCAGGTCGTGGCCATGAACAACCTCGACCCGTGGAACCTCGACCTGAACGTCCTGTCCAAGGGATTCGCAGACCATATAATGTCCCTTGAGGAGCTGGACTTCAGGATACCTGCCAAATGGATAATAATAGCCGCTGTTCTGCTGAGGATGAAGTCCGATTACATCAAGATAATGAAGATGGACAGGGAGCCGGAAGAAGGCGAGTTCATAGATTTTGACGAACTGGAGGAAACCGAGATAGAGGATCTGGGCACCGGTATTCTTGAGGAAGACATAGACCCCATAGAGGTCACGGCCAGGAGAAAGCCCATAAGGGCCATAACGATAACGGAGCTTGTCAGCTCACTGAAGAGGGTGCTGTCCAGCGAAAGGAGGAGAGTGCTGAAGGTCAGGAAGGCCAGGGGGAAGATAAAGATAAAGACCGATGATATAGCTGTGAGGATAGAGAACCTCTACAACAGGATAAGCAGCATGCTCACAAAGATGAACGAGAAGAAGCTGCCATTCTCCAGTGTTGTGGACAGATGGGAGAAGGAAAAGGTCATAGATACGTTCGTACCTCTCATACATCTTGACAACGACAGGAAGATAGAATGCAGGCAGAAGGATATGTTCGACGAGATATTCATTAAGAAAAGGGAAGATATATCCTGAAGGAGATAGCCCCCATGAAATATTACGGGCTCTTGTTGCTGGTGCTCGCATGCCTGGTGGCCTCTGTACTGGTCCAGGGGAATAACCTGTTTGCAAGCGAGTTCTTCACGGTAGGCTATGTCGCCATGGCAACCGTGATAGTTCTGGGAGCAAAGCACGAGGAGAGCATGGAAGTCGATGCTGCGCTGGGGATGATTCTTATATTTTCGATAGGCTTCATGTCCACTGAAGTTTTAATAGATATGCTGACCAATAAATTCATGGAAAGACTCGTGTTCAAAGTGGGAATAGTCTTTTCGCTTGACTACGCTGCACTGGGTTTTCTGAGGTCGGCGGTTACTCTGAGAGGAAATAGACAAGTGATTGGAGATGGGAGATACACAATATCATAACCAAAAGGGGCTTCTTGAGGCAGCACTGTTCATGTCTTCCGAACCCATGAGCCTCGATGAGCTGTCAAAGGTGACGGGCGTCAACTCGCTGGGCTATCTTAGGGGCATGCTTCTTGAGCTTAAGGACGATTACGCTGAAAGGGGCATCCGGCTTCTCGAGAGTGCCCAGGGCTGGTCCTTTCAGGTCCACAGGGACCACCTGGACAAGGTCGCCAATCTTACCCCCCATGCGGATATACCCGAAGGCCAGAAGAGGACCCTGGCGCTCATCGCCTACAAGGAACCCGTCACGCAGTCCGAAGTGATAAAGATACAGGGGAACAAGACATATGCCTACATAAGGAGCCTCATAACCAGAGGACTGGTAAGGGGGGAGAAGCACGGAAGGACGAAGATGCTGAGCCTTACCCAGGAGTTCGAAAGGTACTTCGGGGAGGAGAAGGAAAGGGTAAGGGAGCAGCTCATAGAAAAACTGATCAAAAAGGGAGATGCGCCGCCCCAGGAAGATGTTCCTGAAAACCTTAATATGAACCAGGAATGAATTATAAATAATGGGGTATAGAATATTAGCACTATTAACGTTTCTTTTCATACTAGTTAGTGCGAATTCTTCTTATGCGTTAACAGGAACAGTTACTCTAATATCCCCTTATGACTTAGACCATACAAACGAAACCAACGACACCGTTCCATTCAACTTCACATTCACGGATCCTGACAACGCTACTGCAGATTGTACACTCTTCTTCAACGGATCTCAGAGAGGTACGATGAATGCATTGAACGGTAGCTATAACGTGATATATGCGGATCAGGACATGACCGAAGGACATATAGCATGGTACATTAACTGCATCAACGGGACCAACGTTTCATCGTCAGAAAGGAGGCTCACCGTTGACAGGACAAATCCTGCGATCACTATCAATCTTACGTCATATGAAATCTTCAATATAACTGTACCGGCTTCGACTTCAGAAATCGTTAACATATCCCTGATAAGGAACGTTATAAGTTACAATATATTCGAAGAACTAACGCAGTTTGTAATATGCAATATATGGTCACAGGGTGTCAGCAGGGACACTCACACATATTTCATAACAGAAGCGTTCAGCGTCCGAGTGGTAGCGTTCTACAGTCCGGATGGCGTGCATGACTTCTATGTCACCTGCCGTGATAATGCTGGCAATGTCGGAACCTCTGAAACAATCACCATAAACAAGACCTCTCCGAAACCTCTCAAGATAAATTCACCTGCGAATACGACGTATGACTACAGGACTAACCTGGCCCTGAATTTCGAATATTACAGTCCCACCTTTCCCAGTGCTTACATGGCCTATTTTTTCTCAGAGCTTTCAGGAGCTTCCAGCGGGGGTAATATCATAACGGGAAACACTACTTTCACTGTACCTGATGATGGCAATTACGAACTGGAAATCCAATTCCAAGATATTTCGCTCGGTATACAGAATTCAACAGTATATTTCAGTGTTGATACAACACCTTCTTCGAACTCCATAACCTTCGAGTGGCCGGCCGGAGTCATCTTCAGTCAAAGCTCAGTTACGGTCAATATCAGCACAGACGAAGATGTCGGAGCCTGCCTGCTGTCGCTTGACAAGGGCGGAAACGTGTCAATGAGCATGACAAACAACCAGTCCTGGTATTACAGCTTTATAGGCCTCACTGAAGGTCTCCACGAGCTGGACGTCTGGTGTGACGATAGTGGTGTGTGGATAACTGAAAATGACAGCTTCCGCGTGCTGACGACAGGCTTCTACATAGACATCCAGCAGCCTCTCAACAAAACGTACTGGAACACAGATTCCTTTGACGTATACGTCAACACCAATCTGGATGTTGTAGACTGCGAACTTTATCTTTTATTTTTTGGGGATTCAAGCCCCCGGGGTCCCTTCGGAATGGTTGAGGAAAGCAGCAAGGTGTGGAGTTATAACATGACTGATGTCGACGAGGGTTCATACAGCCTGACCGTGGGATGTACCGACACTGTGGGGTTGTACAACTCCAGCACTGTACAGTTCACAATCAGGGAAGATGAATGCGAGAACAACGAGACAGGGATATGCACAGGCGCAGAGCAGTGTGTTAATTCGCTCTGCGTTGACATAATATGTACAGGATGCACATACGCCGATGAACACAGGTGCAAGCCGTACGAGTGCTGCTCCGATGATGACTGTCTTGAAACACAGAAATGCGTTTCCGAAGTATGCGTGGAGATTAGCTGCGACTGCGGCTACATAGAGGACAACATATGCTTTGAGTACGAGTGCTGCTCCAACTTCGACTGCGGAAATAATGAAGAGTGCAACACAGTGACACATGAATGCGTTCAGAAAAACCTCACTCTGCTGTTCCCGGCTGCTGCAATAGTGGGTGAGGAATTCAGAATAGTGCTTGTGGATCAGAATAACGAGCCCGTTGAGGGGGCAAAGATAAGGATAGAGTACAGATCCGGTATCGAGGAAAGCTACACAACCGATGATGCTGGGGTGGTGACACTGATACCAAAGGAGGCGGGGCAGATAATAGTCAAGGCTGACCTTGCCGGATTTGACAGGAAAATCGCGACTTTCGATATAACACCCGGCATTGATATCGCTGCCATTATACTGCTCATATTAGTCGCTGCCGCTGGACTGACAGGCTTCTTTTACTGGAAAACCCTTCCTCCTCTCAGCCTGAAGAAGGTGGTGGAAGGTCAGAATGTTTTGCTGAGGATCAAGAACAGGACCGATGAGTACATGGACAACGTTATGATACTCGACAGTGTCCCGAGGGGGGCTTTCGTGACATCTGGACTCATGCCCAGGATTGAGGATATGGGAAATGTGAGTAACCTAACATGGGTTGCAACGCTCAGTGAGGATGAGGAGATAACCATAAACTACCAGGCGGTCCAGACAGGTGAAAACTTCTTCGTCAGGGTGGGTGATGACGAATACGAGAGTGGATCGGCTATAGTTTCGATACTGAACAGGCTGTTATCGAAGTTCAAAAAGGAGGAGGAAACCGGTTACTGAGCTAATTTTTTTATCACTTGGCAACAAAATAAGTTTATGGCTGAAAAAAGAAGGGTGGAAGATGACTTTTCCATAATACTTGGAAAGAGGGTCATCAAGGATGAAAAAAAGGAAAAGTCAGCTAAAGTGAAGAAGACGCCGGGGGCGAAGCCGAAGGTTCATGAGACCGTAGAGAAGAGACCTGACATCGCTGTCCAGAGCCTGGACGAGCTCCTGAAGAGAAAGGACGAACTTGAGGCCTTCATGCAATCTCTTGATGATGCCCACAAGAGCTCCAAATTCCCTGAATACACATACGACAGGCTGAAGAAGAAGATGGATGTGGAACTCATCAACGTGAACAAGGAAATTGAGAAAAGGGGATACAAGGAAGTGAAGAAGGAGACGGAAAAGCTGAACAGCGATATAAACACTATAAAGAAAGTAGTTTCATCTGCGAAGACCCAGGGAGAAAAGGCGTTACGGACGGACTATGATCAGAAGCCGGGACCTGAATACCACAGGATAGAGATGCTTGAGAATGAAATGCGCGACCTGTCTGAGAAGCTCGAACATTTCTACAACAGGCTGAAGGATGGCGTCGATAAGGTTTATTCCGGTGCTGACAGGGAGATGGTGAAAAGCGTCAGGTATCTAAAGAACGAGATGGACACCATAAAGTCAAGGCTTTCGGATTTCGTCAGGAAGAGCGAACTGAACTTTGTTACCGGAACGCCGTCCAAGGTCCCTGTAAGGAGGGATCCTGAAGATGTGGCCGACAATGTCGTGCAGCTTGACGAATTGTCAAATAACGTGGGAAAGACGGTGATCATCAATAGCAAGCTCAGCCTTTTCAACAAGGCCGACAAAGGCAAGACCAAGCTTTACTGGTACAGGATAGACGACGGGACGGATACCTGCATAATGACCAGCTACGAGAAGCTGGGAGAGAAGGTGGCCAAGATAGTCGGGGAAGTCAAGAAGACAGCAGGGGGTTCCTGTTACATACTATTCAAGCACTTTGCATGAAAATGCTGCTTTTTATCTTCTCTGAACCATAATTAAACATTATGAATGCTGAGCTGAAATCCTTCGACTTCAGGTTCATGGTAAAGGAGCTCCGGGCTTCTGTTCTTGGCGGTAAGTTCCGCAAGGTTTACCAGTACGGACCTGGGCAAAAGAGCTTCCTTTTTGACGTGTACGTCTCTACCAAAGGCAATTTCTGGCTCTACTCGGACCCTCAAAAGATGTTCCTTGCCCATCACAAGAAGGAGGCCCCTGAGACGCCGCCTAACTTCTGCATGTTCCTGAGGAAGCACCTGATAGGGTCGACAATCAAGGACGTGAGACAGCACGGATTCGACAGGATCGTAGAAATCGCCACGGACAAGAGCATAATCATATTCGAGTTCATACCGCCCGGGAATGTGATATTGTGCGACAGGTTCTACAACATCATAATGCCGCTTCAGGTGCAGAGATGGAAAGACAGGGAAATCCTGCCGAAGAAGCCTTACAGGTATCCGCCTGAGAATGTCAACCCCTATAACATCTCACTTGAGAGTTTCAGGAAGATTGTCTCCACAAGAGAGGAAAAAACAGGCTCTGTCATTGCAAAGCTTGGTTTCGGTTCAACATATGCGAACGAAATTTGCTCAATGGCAAATGTTAACCCGGACAGTGAGTCAGGGCGCCAGTCCCGGGAAGACATCTCAAAGCTCTTCGAGGCCATGAAGAGCCTCGGGAATGCGAAAGGGCAGCCGGTCACGTACGAAGATGGAACCGTATTTCCGTTCCCTCTCCGGACCAAGAAGGAGAGCATCAAGAGCAAGTGGTCCAGCCTGTCGGCCCCCCTGGACGAAATGTTCTCCAGGCATGCAGCTGAAGAGGCGCAAAAAGAGCGAACAGCAGTGGTAGAGGAGAAGAAGGGAGAAATCGAGAGGATAATAGAGCGTCAGAAGGCGGCCGTGGAAAGGATGAAGGAGCGACGCTCGCATGACAAGGACAAGGCCGATACCATATACAGGTTCTACGGCCTTGTCGAGGACATACTGAACGGCATACGGATGGCGAGGGACAGCGGCCTCGGCTGGGAGGAGATAAAGAGGAGGGTGCAGAGCGAGCAGACTCCAGAGGCCGACTCCATAGTAGAGATAAAGGAGCACGAGGGCGTTGTCGTGGTGGAGCTGGGCGGAAAGCAGATAGAGCTGGACTTCACGAAATCAGTCGAGGAGAACGCGGCCGATTATTACGAGGATTCCAAGGACGCCAGGAGAAAAGCTGAGGGGGCTGAATCAGCCATGGCCGGCAAGATTGGCGAGATGGGTATGATAGCGGCACTTCCAACAGCAGAGCAATCTGTGATAAAGGAGAAGAAGCCCAGGAAGCCGAGGAAGAAGTGGTACGAGAGGTTCAAGTGGTTCGTATCCAGCAGGAAGTTCCTGATAGTGGCCGGCAAGGACGCCACCACCAACGAGAACCTTATAAAGAAGAAGACCGACGATTCAGACTGGGTGCTGCACACGGATATCCAGGGTTCAGCCTTCGTCGTGATTAAGACGAAATCCCCAAGAGGGACCAAGTTTGCCGGGCTCAAGGAGGGGGAGATTCTCTCTCCGGACGTGCTGAAGGAGGCCTCCGAAATAGCCGCTGCCTGCTCGCAAGCGTGGAGCAGGGGGCTGGGAAACATAGACGTCTACGCGGTCAGGCCCAACCAGGTATCTAAGACTCCGCCCAGCGGCATGAGCCTGCCAAGGGGGTCCTTCATGATTTACGGTTCGCGCCAGTGGTTCAGGGACGTCGAGGTGAAGATGGCCATAGGTGCCCTTGTTGACAGGGGTATGCAGAAGGCCGAGGCCATAGCCGGACCTGTGATGGCGCTGAGGACATTTTCGAAGTATTTCGTCACCATAAAGCCCGGTGACGTTCCGTTACAGCAGCTGGCGAATGAGATAAAGAAGAAGCTCTCTTACAAGGCAACACCTGAGGACAGGCCGCTGATAGACCAGATAAACACGGACGACTTCCAGAGGCTCATTCCGTCGAGCAGCGGCATGCTGGTCGGATGATGCCAGAAAATTTTATCTCTTTGAAGAGACTAGTATCATTCCTGAACCCGAATCACCGATATTGATTCCAAGTGTGCTGTAAGGTAATACAGCACAGTACAACCTTCTTAGAGGTCTTACATAATCCATCACTTTTGAAAGCGTCCCCCTCTCACCGCTCGGATCGGCTCTATAAGTCTTGATGTGTGTGCTTTCAAGAGCTCTTCTCGCGAGCTCAAAGGGGACACCCATTGTGTAACTCCCTGTGACATCGAATCCACTATCAGTTAGCATCGAATGCATTTCTTTCAGTGAATATTCTCTGACATGATAGCTATAACGGGGAGGATCATTGAACGGATTGTTAGGCGTCGATAGTATGAGCTGACCACCTGTTCTGAGATTCCTACCTATATTGTGAAGAAAGCGCTCCGGATCCTCGAGATGTTCAATCGTTTCAAAGGAAACTATCTTGTCCATTTCTTCACTCAAAGAAAGATCAGTCCCATCTTCAAAGTCATGTGGAACAAATACAACCGAAGATCTCTGATGCATCCCTGAGTCGGCTATCATTGCAACCATTTCAGGGTGGTCAACTCCATAATATGTTTTGAATCTCAGCAATTCTGAAAGGTAACCGGAACCGCATGAAATATCTGCGATAACATCATCTGTAGACAGGTACCTGTTAGCAAATCGTGCTCTACTAATCTGCATATCTGAGGCTAGCCTTGACATGTCTTTTTCATGGGCTTCAGTTAACGGATCGCCTTCAAAAAATAATTCGAA
>CP070804.1:215804-221227 GCA_020343635.1 Candidatus Aenigmatarchaeota archaeon
GGGGGAGAGTTTCACCCTTCCACGAAGGGTCGTGGAAGTGATTTGAACTCCCGACCTATCGGTCTCTCTCGAGCGACTGCGTTTAACAAACACACTCATAAGACCGTGCATATATCACGGTGTGCTCGCCTACAGCCGATCGCTCTAGCCGGTCTGAGCTACCTCGGGCTGTGTATAGAATTGACGTGAAAGTCTTAAAAAGATAATCTAGGCTGCAAGGTAGGAGCCTTTGGACTCAACCTTGGATTTCTTACCACTTTCCGTGGAGTATCTCATGTGAGCTTTCGGCACCTTCAGGTGACCCTTAACGACAGGGGCCATGCTGTAGTGTATTATCCTCTGGTCACCGGGCTCTATGGCAGGCAGAGACCAGACGAGCTCTGTGGTGTCCTCATGATGCTTTATCGCGGGCTCCACGGTGTCGAACTTGCGGATAAGCTTGAAAAGCGCTGAAACTTCGTCCCTTACCACCACGTTGGTTATCTTCTTTCCGGCGTTCTTAATCTCCAGCACTGCGGTATACTTGCCGTCTTTGCTCACCTCAATATTCTTCCTGAAGGAAGGAACATTAATCCTGTTCCAGCCGAAGAATACGAACAGTGCCAATATCACTGCGATGAGAACTCCCTGGGCAACAAGCGGCCAGTACTCAAGCCTGTAAACTATCTGCAAAGCTTCCCCGGGATTCAGCTTGGAAACCGACCATTCGCAGACACCGGCCTCGCACCTGTCAGGCTCTACTGAGAATGTTAGAAAGCCCGTAGGCACATTAGCCGTGACTACGTAATCCTCTTCCACGACGTTACCCTCGTTGGCGACGCTGAGCCTGTATTCCTGGAACAGCGTGCTGCTGCTCTCTTCGCTTGTCTTTACTATCCTGTGGATGGGCTCTATCTCGAACATTTCTTCGAAAACCATGCCTGTGTCCTTGATCTCTGCTCTCACTGTGTATGTGTCAGCAAAAACCGCTGCTGAAAGGGGTATCTCGTGTTTTATGAAGGATTTTCCCTCAACTATGAAAGTTCTCGTGTATGTGGCCATTTTCATGCCGGAACTGCTGATCAGGGAGAACTCTGCTGTGATCTCTTCCTCGACAATCGAGTCTATTTCGAGCTGTATGTTTATGCTTTCATCATCCATTATGATCTCGCTGTCAAGCCCCCTTACATCTTCACCGCCCAGGACGATTAGGGTTACCTCCCTGCTCACCTTGACATCGGGTTTCAGCATGGACTGGACGAATACGGTGTATTTGTAGGTTCCGGGCACGTTGTTCGGGAAGAAGTCCAGGGGTATGAATATCGGCTCCTCAATAGGAAGGTCTATGTAGGAAGTTCCCAGGTTTATCCAGTGCGAGGGTGTTCCCTCAACGTATACGTAAAGGCCGCCCTCTGTCTCAGGGCTGTACGCAGTGAGCATGAATATGGCCTCTTCCCCGGGATTGATTATAAGTTCTCTGTCAATAAGGTCCATAGTCAGCTCCCTCTGCGCATTTGTAAAGCTGACAGTCAGAAGAAACATGGCAATTGTGATACCAATCAAATATTTCACGTTACCAACCCGTGGTCCAATATTGAATCTAAAATTTATAAAGTATATCCCTTGTCTAGCTTTAATATAACCAAATTTCAATAATACTGTGAGACGGGACCGTGGTGTAGCTTGGCCTAGCATCGGGGCTTCGGGAGTCCCAGACTCGAGTTCAAGAACCCTTTAGCGCCAGTAAACGCACAAAAGCGCCCGCCGGAAAATAAGCTTCCGCGGAAATCGCGAAGGGGTTGGACAAATCTCGGCGGTCCCATCCCCCACGGTAAGGAGTTCAATGGGGCCGTAGTGTAGTTTGGTCTATCACTCGAGACTGGGGGTCTCGTAACCGGAGTTCAAATCTTCGCGGCCCCATTCTAATTTATTTTTCCTGAGACAACTATTACTATGCTCGGATGGATACTGCTTGCAATAGGCGTGGTGGGCTTTGGCTATGCCGGATACAAGGACCTGAAGACAACAGAGTTCGAGGACTGGCTCCCCTATTCCATTATAATAGCAGCGCTCGCCGTGCGCGGTGTTTCGGCGTTCCTGCTCAACGATTTCACTATAATAATGGATTCCGTGTTCTACGGACTGCTCTTCCTAGGCCTGGGGTATATGCTTTATTTCCTCAGGCAATGGGGCGACGGAGACGCGTGGCTCATGGGGGCACTGGGTTTCCTCTTTCCGGACGCGACAGGATTCGTTCCCATGTTCCAGGGGGCGATGCCCTTCCCGTTCATGTTGATCTTCAACTTCTTTCTTGTGGCCCTGGCATATCTCGTGGTCTACGCCCTTGTGCTTGGCATAAGGAACCCGAATATCTACAAGAGCTTCATTAAGAATGTACACGAGAGGAAGAAGACTATCATTGTCATATTCGTTGCCACTGCAGCAGCGGCTTTGTTCGCATCAATGTACCTCTCTTTCGCCTTCTACCTCCATATATACAGGTTCACTAACCTCTTGCTCGTCCCGTTCGCTGCCCTGCTTCTCATGCTCTTCCTGCAGTACGCCAAGGCCGTTGAGAAAGACTTGTTCAAGAGAAAGATAAAAGCCAAAGACCTGAAGGCGGGAGATGTGCTGATAACGGACAAGTGGCGGGGTCTCACTGAGCATGAAGTCAAAAAGCTTAGAAAGAGGGGAGGCGAGTTCTGGATAAAAGAGGGCGTCAGATTCGCTCCCGTATTCGTGATAAACCTGCTCCTCACAATGTTTATAGGGAACCTGATCGTGATTCTGCTGCCTGTGTAGCTAAACCTACAGGTAAGAATAAAAAAGGTAGAGCCTGAAAGGCTAAACGCACTTAAAAGCTCTTTACCCTGTCAACTCCTGCTTTCCTCACGACGGGCTTCTTGACCTTTGCCGGAAGCCAGGATGGCCTGTTGGCCGGGGCGTTGATTATATTTACAGAACCCTTGAACTTGTGCATGGTGTAAGTTCCGTCCTTGTTTCTCCTGCCTCTCTCCCTCAGCTTTATGTCGCCAAATCCTCTGGCTGCGGCCTTAAGAGCGGCCTGTCGTGGAGATTTCCCGGTGAAAACGTGCTTGCTTCCACCAATCTTCATTTCGTAGTATTTCTTTCCTGCCATTTGAAAAACCTCCCAGCGAAATTTTCAATAATTCTATGGTTTTCTGGTTTATAAATGTTACGCTTGCTACTTATTTCGGATTGAAAAGTAACAAAAAACGTATGCATGGGCTGAAATGGATTCATTAATCGGTATCAAGAGAGCCCACGATACCAATCTACCATGCGCTTCAGTTCCTTCTGTACGTCGGCTTTTGGCCTGTATCCGAGCTCTTTCTCGGCCTTCCTTATCACATAGTGCCTGTTAATGGTGAGCACCCTGAGGTAATTGCCCATCCCCATCACCGCGGCTATTCCCCTTACCATGAAATGAGGAAGCTTTCTCGGCTTCTTTCCAAGCAAGGTCACGAGTTTTTCAGCGAAGTCTGTGAAGCGTATAGGCGAACTGTCGGCTATGTTGTACGTACCACTTCCCTTTTCGACAGCTCTGACGAAAGCCTCGGCCACGTCTGATACGTGAACGACGTGCGTCATGCTGTCTGTGCTGGGTATAGGGAATCCCTTCTCGAGGAGCCTCAGGTTCCTCTTCCATACGGGGCTTGCAACACCATAAATCGGGGCTATCCTGAGTATGACATGGTTCAATCCGGACTCACGTACAAACTGCTCCGCCTTGAGTTTGGACTCTCCGTAATGGTTCCCAGGTGACGGGGGGTAGTTCTCGTCCGCTTCACCCTTTATCTCACCGTAAACCGAAACACTTGAGGAAAGTATGAACTTCTTCACCTTTCCGCAATGTCTGAGCAGATTTTTCGTGCCTATGGCATTTATCCTGAAGAGCTCTTCGATCGACTTCGAATAGGATATAATACCGGCGAGGTGTATGACCGTGTCGATCCCCTCAGTTGCGCTTATCAGGGACTGGTGGTGCGTGATATCCCCTATGACTGCGTCTACACCTTTCGGGAGATTTTTTGCATCGTCCGTGTCAATGCAGAGCGCCCTAATTTTATACCCTTTTCTGATGAGTCTTCCCACGACTTCCTTCCCGATGAATCCCGTGGCACCGGTAACAAGCAGCATATGTATTCTTTCTCAGAGGTACATTTAAAAACTTGGTGTCAATTTAATACAATGGACAGAAAGGTGGGGCGATACGTCCGAAAGATAATCCCCGGCAAGACAAAAAAAGTGAGGAAGGGCCGGGTTGAAAAATACATCGATTCTATAATATCATCCGGCAGCGGAGTTTTCATGGCACTGATAGATCCCGAGAAGCATAAGCCCGAGAAGGGGGCGGAACTCGCCAGGATTATGTATGAAGGCGGGGCCGACGTCATAATGCTTGGGGGCTCGATCGGTGCCCAGGGCAAGGACCTGGACGAGATGGCCAGGCTGATAAAGGAGAACGTCTCCGTGCCTCTGCACCTCTTTCCCGGCAACGTCAGCAACATAACCAGCTATGCAGATTCCACATACTTCATGAGTCTTCTGAATTCAAAGAATCCCTACTGGATAACCGGGGCGCAGTCACTGGGTGCACCCATGGTGATGAAGTACAGCATAGAGGCCATACCGACTGCGTACCTTGTCTTCGAGCCCGGCCAGACAGTCGGATATGTCGGAGAGGCGAAGCTTCTTCCGAGGGACAAGGCGGATGTCCCACTAGCCTACTCTCTTGCCGCGCAGTACATGGGCATGCGCTTCGTCATACTCGAGTCAGGATCCGGAGCTCCGGGACCAGTTCCGAATGATATAGTATCGGCCATAAGGCAGGCGACTGACATCAACATCGTAATAGCAGGAGGGGTCAAGACGCCGCAGCACATCACTGATCTGGTGAAGGCTGGGGCAAACTGCATCCACATAGGGACGAGGATAGAGGACGACAAGGACCCGCTCGGGCAGGTCAGGAAGTTCGCGAAAGCCATACACGCTAAAAAGTAGAGGGTTGATTCTCATGGTGCTGAAGAAGATCGTCAAGAGAGAAAAGGACACCAGGTACCTGCTTTTTGCCGGCAAGGGAGGTGTCGGAAAAACGTCACTGGCAGCTGCTACCGCGGTGCATCTCTCGAACAAAGGCAAGAAGGTCCTTATCATTTCAACGGACCCGGCGCATTCTCTCTCGGACTCGTTCGAGACGAAGATAGGGGGCGAGGAGAAGAAGATAGGGAAGAATCTTTACGCTGTCGAGATAGACCCCCAGAAGGCCATGCATGAGTACAAGGACAAGATCATGCCCAAGATAGAGGGGGTGGAATCTCTCAAAGGGCTGGGCCTCGGGGACACGTTCGACATGATGGGCATGGCCCCAGGCATAGACGAGCTTGCAGCGATGGACAAGTTCCTGCAGTACATGCAGTCGA
>CP070804.1:221327-224818 GCA_020343635.1 Candidatus Aenigmatarchaeota archaeon
ACGTCGTTCAAGCAGATGCCCCTCTTGGCGAGAACCCTGACGAGAGCCAGCTCTACCTTCAGCTGGTACCTTATCCTTGCGTTCTCGGAAAGGTAGGGCGAAAGCCTTTCAAAGATGTCCTTGTACCTTCCATAGTAGCGGTAATCCAGTGGAGAGACGTTATCGAATATGTCCATCACAAAAACCCCCTTACCCCGCTTATGGAATCCTGGAGCGATGCTCCCCATACCTTTTCCCCTGTCCACATCTCGCAGACGGCCTTGTACATGTCACCGGCAGCGTTCACGAGTTCTTCGGGCAGTTTTTCGGGCGCCGGCCACTGTTCCTTTGGAAGGCCTTTCTTTGCCTCCTCGAATTTCACGTACCAGGGCGTCTTCCTGTAATAGTCCCTGAGAATTTGTTTGCTTATGTGGAAGCCGTTGAGCAGGAACCTGTTCTCGTCCGGAGTGCCGCAGGCATCCACTAGAAGGATTTCCCTGTCAGGCCCGAAGGCAAGCTCGACCTTCCCGTCGGCGTGCTCCAGTCCTATCTCTTCAGCTCTTTTGGTTATGAAATCATTTACCTTTAGGGCAATCTCCTTTATCCTCTCCACCTCTTCGTCGGTGAGCGCTGAGAACTGCTTGGCCTCGTCCCAGTTTATCCTCCTGTCAGAAACTTCAAGCTTCGTGGTTATGTCTATGATCGGCTTCTCGAGCTTCTCCCCCGGCTTTGGCATGTGGTCCAGCCCGAAGTCATGTATGGTTCTCTCACCGGATTCGAGCGCCCTGAACACCGAGGATCCTGAAGGGAGGGAATTCCTGAATATGATCTCGAGGGGTATGAGGTAATTACTGGTTTCCGTGGTTATTTCATCCTTACCGGGATAGAGAACCCTGACCAGTTTTATCTTGAGCCTGTTGGGCTTTATGAAATCGAGAAAGTGAGACTTTAGTCCCAGCTTAGCGAGCTCCGTGAAGTTGAAGGCAGACATGCGGCATAAAGCTTCTCCCTTTCCCGGGATCTGGTCCGGCATGGCTCCGTAGTCGAAGACAGAGTAATCGCTCCTGAACTCGAAGTAACCTTCACCGAACTCCGTTTCGGTGGGCTTCTTCTCTACAACAACGTCCTTTACCGAGCCCATCGGATCACGCATCCAGTATCCTCTTCGCAAGGTAAGCCGCGTTCTGGCCGTTGTCTATGCCGAC
Organism: Candidatus Aenigmatarchaeota archaeon; assembly: GCA_020343635.1. Taxonomy (GTDB): domain Archaea; phylum Aenigmatarchaeota; class Aenigmatarchaeia; order QMZP01; family JAFGSV01; genus JAFGFG01. The sequence goes on from CP070804.1 coordinate 222,512, forward strand.
TGTCGCCACTGGAACTCCCTTTGGCATCTGCACTATCGAAAGCAGCGCGTCGAGGCCGCCTATCTTTGAGTCCACCGGAACGCCTATGACGGGCTTCTTGGTCAGGCTTGCGACTACGCCCGGCAACGCGGCGGAAAGCCCTGCTATAGCGATGAAGACCTTCGCATCAGAACCCTTGACTATCTTGTTGACCCTTTCCGGCTCCCTGTGCGCACTCGCGTATTCAAGTCTGAACTTCACGCCTTCTTCCTTGAGGACTTTCGTAACATTTTCGACTATCTTCTCGTCGGATTTCGACCCGGCTATTACCATTACTTCAGTCATAACTATCGTTTACTGGAGGTATTTAAATTAATTTGACGCCCCATTCACCATGCACAACACGGCCTATTATCCCAGCTTCCTCTTTGAGCTCTTTCAGCCTTTTGAGAACCGGTATGCCATCGTCCTCTGGAACTATGAGTACCATGCCCACACCCATGTTGAACGTCCTGTACATGTCATGCTCCGGCACGTTCCCCTTCTCCTTTATCAGGTGGAATATCTCAGGAGGGTTAAGAGAGGCCTTCTGTATCTCGACTGCCAGCCCGTCCGGAAGTATCCTGGGTATGTTTTCAATGAGTCCGCCTCCTGTTATGTGTGCCATGCCGCGGACTTCGAACTTAGACATGACATCCAGGACAGGCCTGACGTAAGACCTGTGCGGCCTGAGCAGTTCCTCTCCTATCGTAATGTCGAAATCCCCCACCTTCTGATCTACCGAAAAGCCCGCTACATCGAAAAGCACCTTCCTTGCCAGGGAGTATCCATTGGTGTGAAGACCGTCCGAAGCCACTCCTACAATTACATCGTCTTCCTTTATCTTCGAACCGTCGAGGGTTCTGTCCTTTTCTGCCACGCCTACTATACAGCCTACGATGTCATGCTCGCCTTCCCTGTAAACGCCAGGCATCTCGGCCGTCTCCCCCGCTACCAGCGGTATCCCGTTCTCGCGGCAGGCGTGTGACATGCCCTTCACTATCTGCTCTATAATCTCGGGCTTCATACTCGCGCTTGCTATATAATCCAGGAAGAAGAGGGGTTCTCCTCCCACGGAAAGTATGTCGTTGGCGCAGTGTCCGACTATGTCCTTCCCTATGGTGTCCCATTTGTTCATCATTGATGCTATCATGAGCTTCGTGCCAACGCCGTCGATACTGGAGACGAGGACAGGATTCTTGTACTTCTTCAGTTTCTCAAGATTCACTGCCCCGGCGAATGTGCCCATGTCTATAACTACGCTCGAATCGAAGGTCTTCTTTACGTGCTCCTTTATCCGTTTGGTGGATTCGTTCGCGGCGTCTATATTGACGCCCGCGTCCTTGTAAGTTATTTTCTTAGTCATATTATCCTGAACTCCTGGTAGTGCCTGTTTGACAGCAGCTTCTCCGCGGCCTCGGTTGCCTGCTTCAGGGCGGCCTCCTTAGAAGCCACGTCAAAGTCCAGAGACCATAATACACCTCTCTCCGCAGTTTTTATATTTTTGAATCCCAGCCTTTCCTGAAGAGTACCGAGAAGGCCACCGTCCCTGTTGTCGGTGTCCTGGACGAGCACCCTGACGGTTTTCGGGTCCTCCTCAGCTTCCCCTGCACGCTTTGCCTTGTACCTGTGCTTGTTGGCATTGACTATGATATCCACCTTTCCCAGATCCTGGGAAACCCTGGCAAAATCACCCTCGGCAGAGAACCTGTAGTAATCCTCCCTCTTGAGCTTCTTAAGAGCGCTGAAGCCCATCCTCTCCAGGGTGTGGAAGGTCGTGATTGCCGTTGTATCAGGCACCAGCAACTCTACTGTCATCTCTATTTCCATGAGGACCCCTCCTTCTCTATATATTCCTTCATCGAATGGAATATCTTCCTTCCGGGCCCGTCAGCGTCCATGTCCCTGAATGATTTCCCTTCGAACCCTGGTACCTGCCTGTTCCACGAGGCCCTTTCAGGATGAGGCATGATAGACATCACGTTGCCTTCGGGGTTGCATATGGCCGCTATGTTGTACACAGAACCGTTCGGATTCACAGGAAACTCACCGACTATATTGCCGCCCCTGTCGCAGTATCTGAACACGATCTGACCCCCTTCCTTAAGCTTCTCCAAAAGTCCCTCTTCCTTCGTCGTGAACCTGCCTTCTCCGTGTGCTATGGGTATGGGCATGATCTCGTTCTTGCCAGTGTGCCTGGTGAAAGCCGTCCTGTCCTTCTCAACACAGTTCTTGATATTAACCCATGTGCAGTAGAACCCGCTAACGAATGGGTTTATGTTTGCAGCC
>CP070804.1:224918-230954 GCA_020343635.1 Candidatus Aenigmatarchaeota archaeon
GAAGATCTTGACAAGGCGATGAAGAAGATAGTAGCCAGGATAAGGAAGGCAGGAATCTCAATGCCGACCAAATATAAAACCAAGGTGGAGAACATAGTGGCTTCCACCAAAATCGATGGCGAACTCAGCCTTGAGGAGATAGCAGCCACCCTGGAAAACAGCGAATACGAACCCGAGCAGTTCCCCGGACTTGTGTACAGGATAAGCGAACCCAGGGTCGCATTCCTGCTTTTCACGTCAGGCAGGATTATATGCGCGGGCGCCCAGAACGAGAAAGACATCCACAGGGCGCTTGTGAAGTTCCAGGAGAACCTTGGGAAAATAGGCGTCAAAGTGAAACCCTCGAAGGAAATCTGAATCGCCGATTTCTAATAAAAGCGAGCGAGCCCAATTAGAATCAGGTGTAATGATGATGAATTTTTGGGCCGCCCTGACGCTTTTAGGAGATCCTGTCATATGGTCTGTCTCCATAATCATTCTCATCCTCTTCTATTTCGGGGTCAAGAAGAAATACATCAAAATCGGCCCCAAACAGGCGCATCTGCCGCTGCTGAAGAAGTTCCTGCTGCTGGTAATACCTGTCATCATTGTCTCAATGCTGGGTTCTGAGATTCTGAAGATCATATTCCAGATGCCCAGGCCATGCGTCCCCTGTCCGGGAACCGGGTGCAATCCCTACTGCCCGGTAACCTTCTCATTCCCCTCAGGGCATACCAGTACCATAACAGGACTGGTGACTGCGCTGTTCCTGGTTCTGAGAAGAAACAGGTACCTCTTTGTCTACATACTTGTTGCCTTGGTCGCGGCATCAAGGGTAGCTCTTGGTGTCCATACAGTCAGTGATGTCATCGCAGGGTTTTTCGTGGGTATGATACTGACCATGCTGGTCTGGAGATACCGCAAGAAGCTGTACAGGTGGGAGGACGAGATACTCTAAAGGTTGTATCTCAGTAATCCTGCTACGCCGCCCATTTCAAGCAGCTGCTCCCCCTCTCTCGTGTGCGCCGATACCATCTCTACGTTGGCGCCTCTCTGTTCCGCGAGCCCGTCAAGCATCTCGACCGCGTCATTCTCCTCTTTTAGTTCCATCACGGTTCCGCATCCCGGGCACTTGACGTCGTTCTTTCTGTCTTCCCTGACCATCTTCTTCAGCGCTTTCCTGCATGACGGGCACTGAAGGCCGGCATGGACCCAGTCGAGGTCTTCAGATATGAGCAAGGTTTCGACAGCGCCTTTCTCCAGGGCCTCGACTGTCTCCTTTATGCCGTAAATGGCAAGGCCGGAATCCTTTGCCAGTTCGGAGAAGAACCTCTCCATGATCTTCCTCTCCCTGGTAACGGAGGCCTCTGCGAGTATGTCTTCTCCTCTGACCAGCATCTCCTCAAGGCCCGGTACTCCCGTGTATGACGTGTCAACCACCCCTACGACCTTGGATTTGAGATCCGATGGCAGGAAGTCGCCGTTGTGGAACATGTCCTTTATCGGCCCCGGTCCTCCTATCACGACACCCCTGAGGTCCTTCAGTTCCCTGAAGAATGCCGTCGCAATTTCGCCGGTCTTCTTGAGATGATCGTTAAGCAGTCCCTCCCTGACGCGGGCGTAACGCGCCTGGGACCAGCCCCCCTTCTTCGTCTTTCCGGGGACAAGAGACTCTATGTGCTTCAGCGGCTCTATCCGCTTTCCTGTAAGCGTGGCTATCTCAGAGTCGGACTTGTCAAGCACTATGAGCCCGTAAACCTCCTTCTCCCTCACCATATGTTTGAGGGGATCCAGTACGAAGGTCTGGTCGCACCTGTAAAGCCTCTGGTTCAGCTTTTCAGGAGGCTCCACGACCCATAATTCTATGTCGCTGTCTCCCTCCTTCTCGGAAACGTTTCCGCAGAATATGGCCAGCCCGTTGGGCGGGGTTGTCTTGTAGAGCTTGAGATGCTGGGCTATCTTCTCCAGCGCCCCAAGGACGTTCTTCCTTACGGTTTTCGACTTTATGTTCGCTGCCGTGCCCTGCTCCTGTGCGACCTGGTTTGACACCGTGCTGAAGTTTGTACCCGTGGGTACATAGATGGTTATCAGCTCCGTATGCCGGCCGCGTATGGGACTCAGCTTCTTGATGAGACCCATAAGCTTCTTCTGCGCCACTGTTTCCTTGGTCATTGATATCAACCCTAGTTTAGAGATAATTAATTTTTTGGGGTTCTGGTCTTTAAAACTGCCAGAAGAACTCGCTATTCAGCGTCTTCGGGCTCTTCTTCGCTGGTTATGCCCTTTCTCTGCCTGATATGGTTTATGACCTTCTGCGAAAGCTCCTTGATAAGAGGCTCGTACACGACGTCTATGAGCCAGAAGAATCCCTGGCCTCCGGTTCCTGATTTGAGAGCAGAGTTGAATCCGAACATCTCGGCCACGGGCAACTTTGCCTTTATCACGGTGGCTCCCCTCTCCTCGTTCATCTCGAGTATCTGCCCTCTCCTGTTCTGCACCTCCTTCATGGCTCCGCTGAGCTGCTCGCTCGGAACGTCTATCCTGATGACCTGCTTCGGCTCGAGTATGAACGCCTTTCCGTCTATCATCGCCTGCCTTGTTGCCCTCCTGACAGCGGGTATGACCTGTGCCGGGCCCCTGTGTATGGCGTCCTCGTGAAGCTTTGCGTCCACGATCTTGACCTTTATGCCTGTACACGGCTCTCTTGCGAGAGGACCCTCGTTCATGGCCTCCACGAATGACTGCTTCAGCATCTCCATGACCTCAAGTATGGCTGTGACGCCATGCGTGTTGTCGATGAAGATGTTCCTGTTGTGTATGAGCTTGATCTTCTTTATCTCGTCCCTCTCCATCCCAAGGTCAACGAGCTTGTCTATCAGCTCGAGGTCCTTCTTCTTTATCTCGATGTCCGACGGTATCTCCCCTAACGTCATGGCCCGAAGCACCTTCTCTTCAAGCGGTTCAGCGACCATGTAGAACCTGTTGTGCCTGTTCGGCGACTTTCCTTCCACGGGTTCGCCAGTGTGCTGTTTTACCGATTCCTTGTATATGACTATCGGCGGAGAAACGCTGACGTCTATCTCAGCGTCCTTTAGCGGCCTTTCTATCTTTGCGTCTATGTGGAGTTCTCCAAGTCCGGAAACCAGGTATTCACCGGTATCCTCGTTTATCTGAACCTTCATTGTCGGGTCTTCCCTGCTCGTCTTCCTCAGGAACTCTATGAGCTTTGCGAGCTGCTTCGGCTGCTTCGGCTCAACCGCCTTCGTGACCACAGGCTCGAATATGTGCTTGATGCTCTCGAAAGCCGGTATGGCGTAATCCGCTTCTGCAAGCGTTTCGCCTGAGAATGCGCTCTTCAGGCCCACTATACCCACGATGTTGCCTGCCACGACCTCATCCATGGTTATCCTCTGGGCGCCCTTGTAGATGGAGACCTGCTGTATCTTTTCATGCTTTTTTGAACCTATAAGGCTCAGCTCCTGTCCGCTCCTTATCTTCCCTGACATTATCCTTACGGTTGCGACGTAACCTGCGTGTGGATCGGGATATATCTTTGTGACTATTCCCGCGAGATGCCCGTTCGGGTCACACTTCTTCATGGACTGGGCTATCGGGCTGTCGTGCTCTCCAGGCCATATCTTCTCTACCCTGTAGTTCTGTGCCTGAAGAGGGTCGGGCAAGTGCTTGATGACCATCTCAAGAACGACTGCATGGAGGGGGGTCTTCTTGGCGAGCCCCTTCTCCTGTCCGCTCTCGGTCATGTCAATTATGTCCTTGAAGGAGATGCCCGTTTCCCGCATCTTGGGCACGGATATTGCCCAGTTCCTGAGTGCGGAACCGAAAGCCACGCTTCCGTCCATGACATTGACTGTGTACTTGCTCCCGTACTCCTTCTCGGCGTACTTCTGGATAAGCACGTTCACTTCCGTTATGATGCTCTTGAACCTCTCCTCCATCTGCTGGGGGGTCAGCTTCAGCTCCTTTATCATCCTGTCAACCTTGTTGATGAAAAGAAGAGGCCGTACCCTTTCCTTCAGGGCCTGCCTGAGAACCGTTTCGGTCTGGGGCATGCAGCCCTCCACTGCATCGGCAACCACTATAACGCCGTCGACCGCCCTCATCGCCCTGGTGACGTCACCCCCGAAGTCCACGTGACCGGGGGTGTCTATGAGGTTAATCAGGTAGTCCTTCCCGCCTACGGTGTGGACCATGCTCACGTTAGCGGAATAGATGGTTATGCCCCTCTCCTGCTCCTGTGCAACGAAGTCCATGGCGAGCTGCTTTCCGGCAAGCTCCTCTGACATCATGCCAGCGCCTGCCAAAAGGTTATCGGTGAGCGTTGTCTTACCGTGGTCTATGTGCGCGACTATCCCTATGTTTCTTATCTGCTCGGGTTTGACCATGAGTTCCTTGACCACTTCTGTTATGTTATCCTTAGCCATATTACCTGGCACCCTCTGCTTCCTTCTCTGTTCGGTTCCTCTCCCTTATCGGAAGGGTCTTCGGGTCATTGTTCGCTATTGCCAGCAATTCATCCGCGATTACGTGTCCCAGGGATTTCTTGTTCTGGAAAGCAGACCTGTATATGCCCTGGGTTATCAGCCTCAAAGCCAGGTCCACCCTCCTCTGCGGGGAGGTTATGACGGCCTTCCTTGCAATTATGCCGCCAAGCTGGTACGCGGCTATCTCCTCGTAAAGGGCGGAATTCTCAATGGCCTTGACAAGAATCTGTACGGGGTTCTTCTTGGTCTTCTCCTCTATGATCTCGAAGGCCCGCTCTGTTTCGCGCATGATGGTCTGGTAGTTCCCTGTGAACCTTCCTGAGGTCAGCTTGTGCCTCTTTCCCGTGTGCCCTGTGACCTGCAACTTGTTCATGAATCTCTCGACGATGTTCATCTCATTCTTCCTGAAGTCTCCGCTCTTCCTGCCGTAGCTCCTTGGAACGACGACAGGGGTGAGGTTTATGTACTTGACAAGGCCGGGATCCTCAACAGAGATGCCGTTCGTGCTCCATCGTCCGAATAAAAGCATGATATCACCTAGGCGGTCTTTGGCTTCTCCTTCTTTCCTTTAAGCAGCTCGTTCAGCGAAGCGCCGTTGACCTCCACGACCTTGTACTTGATGCCGTGCATGGATCCTACGGCAGACTTCTGCGAACCGCCGACACCGACTATTGTGACCTCGTCGTGCTCGTCTATGAACTTGATGGCATTGGTCCCGGGAACGAAAGCCGTGACCTGAACGCCGTTCTTGATAAGCTGCACCCTGACGCATTTGATGATGCCGGAGTGGGGCTGCTTCTGCTCGACTCCCTTCTTCTTCAGGACTATCCCCCTGCCCGTGGGCGCCCCCTTCAGCGGCTCATCCTTCCACAACTTGAGCAGCTTCTTCTTCCCCGCTTTAGGGCTCCACCTGAACCTCTTCCTCTTCTTTACCATGTTCCTTGCCGCGAATTCTCCCATCTATCTCAACCTCAGGTAATTTATTTTGAAGTGCCTCTTTAAAAATTCTTTCATGATCTTGATGTTCCGGCCGCTCCGGCCTATGACAACGGACCTGTCGCTGTTCGGTATTGTGACTGTCACCGAATCTTTGGATATCTCTACGCTCTTGGCCGTGGGTACCATGTTCTTAACCATGGTCTCAAGGTCGCCTGCGAACTCGAATACCTTTACGGTCTTTCCGAGCACGCGGCTGACGGCCTTTATCACTGCGCCGTTCTTGCCTATGGCAAGTCCGGATTTGCCTGTTTCTATCATGAAGTAAACAGAGTTCTCGTCGCGTATGCAGTCCTTTACATGGACCTTGGTGACCCTCTCGAAGACACAGATGTCCCTTATGTTCTGGGTCTGAAACTTTATCGACATAGATTACTTCCCTATTCCCAACATGACTATCCTGAACGGCTTTCCGCATATCTGCCCTAGCGCACTAGCAGTGCCCTTGAACCTCTCGATCTCAACCTTGGATATTTTGTTGTAGTACTCGAGTTCCTTTACGAATGCAGCCGGGCAATTATTCGGGATGAAGACCTTCTGGACAGAACCGTTCTTGAGC
>CP070804.1:231054-235872 GCA_020343635.1 Candidatus Aenigmatarchaeota archaeon
ATAAAGAAGGCGCACAAGTACAGGTCAACGAAGGCGATAGCGGTTAACCCTGAGAACCTTTCGACAGTTTCCCAGCTCTCCAGGATATTTGACTTCACCAGGCACAGGAGCATCTGGCTGTCATTGTCGAGGTTCCGCAGCGAGACGGGCGATGACTGGCTTTCGGATCTTGCCGTCGCGTTCGGTGCGGACATGATAAAGCTCGGCATCACAGGGGCCGCAAATACGTCGAAATTCAGCAGACTGCTTGAGATATGGGAAGAGGCAAAAAGCCCCAGAATAACCAGTGTTATGAACGTTTAGACGGTCTCTTTGTTTACCCAGTCGAAATATTTCTTGGACCCGCCCACAGGAAGCGTGATGAACTCTTCAAGTTCGTACGGGTGGTTATCCCTTATGGTCTTGCCCAGCTTCTTCACGTTCTTTTCGGTGGTCTTGATGAGAAGGAGTATCTCTGTCCCCTCCTTTTTCTTGCCCTTCCACCAGTAGAGGCTGGTAAGACCCGGCAGGATGTTCACACACGCGGCAAGCTTTGCGTCCAGTATGGTCTTTGCCAGCTTCTTTGCCACCCTCATGTTAGGGCAGGTTGTAATGGCTACGACATACATGCAAGCACCTCCGGAACTTTTGTAGCATCATCAACTATGTAGTCTGGGTCGAGCTCTTCCGCCTCCTCTTTGCTGAGGGCCCCTGTAAGCACGGCTATGGAGGCTATCCCAGCCCTCTTCGCGGCTATTATGTCTGCCTTCGCGTCGCCTACGTACACAGCCTCTTCAGGCCTCACCCGGAAGTGCTCCATGGCCTTTATGAGCATGTCAGGATCCGGCTTCCCCTTGCTGACCTCGTCACCTGCGACGACCAGGTCGAAGTATTCGTGAAGGCCGAGCTTGTGAAGGAACCTGTTTATGCTCCTCTTGGTGTTGCCAGAACCGACTGCAAGCTTGAACCTCTTCTTGAGGTTTGCCAGCGAGTTCTTGAGACCCTTTATGCTCCTGAAGGACGAGACAAAATCCTCGGAAGATGCGAGTTCCACGAAGCTCTTGTACATCTCATCCATGGCCTTCTCGTCGCCGACGAGTTCAGGCACCCCGGCCCTCAGAACCTCTATGTAAGGCTTTCCGTAGTGCTGCCTTAGCTGGTCATAGGTAATATCCTTTTCGAGACCCGTTGCCTTCGCGGCCTTGTCGTATATGTCTGCCCAGGCCTCGTTGGAGTCCACAAGCACACCGTCGAAATCGAACATCACGAGCTTAATCATCAGATCACTACCTTCTACTTTCCCCCAAACTTTATATTCTTTACCTGACCAGCGTCCCCTCGAATTCTGTCCCAAGCACGGCCTTCCGGAGATTGTCAAGATTCGTGATGTCAAGGACTGCGGTCCTCATGCCGGTCTTTATCATTATCCTGACTGCAACCGGGTCTATTATGGTCTTGGCCCCAGGCTCAACGGATTCCGTGTCAACCAGATCCAGGAGCTCTGAAGCAGATATGTAGGATATGAACCTGGCATCCTTGTGCCTCTTGGGATCCTTGTCGTAGACGCCCTTTACATCGGTACCGATTATCACCAGATCGGCGCCGATAGCCTCGGCGGACTGCAGGGTCACCGCATCCGTTGTCTGTCCCAGCCTGAAGCCCCCCACAGCAACGATTTTGCCGCTCTCAAGAGCATGCCTGACCTCTTCCTCGTTTCTGGGGACATCTGGGAAGGCACCCCCTCCGAGGGCCTTTACCAGCACCGAGGCGTTCTTCCTTGCCGCCTCTATGCCGAGCTGGTGCAGCTCCTCGTCTGATTCGATGCCTATGGCGCGTGCCTCTTCCATCATCTTCCTCGCCAGCCTGCCCCCGCCGACGATTACCGCGATATCATGTTCTTTCTTCAGGTCCAGCAGTACCTTAGACAGCTTGCCCACAAATTCCATGTCCGGGCTCTCTGTCGGGCAGAAGACCGAGCCCCCCACTTTAAGCGCGATTTTCATAGAGAAATAAATGACACCGCGCTTAATATATGTCATGGACAGGGGGAGAATTATCGGCTACAGCGCGATAGGGGTTGTGACAGCGCTGATGCTCTACTTCTTCATTGCGATAGTATGGATCCTTTATTTCAAATAGCACGTTAAGCAGCATAAAGGCAGAAGAATATTAATTCCGCTTTCCGTGCCTGCCGCTCCTTTTTGGCAGTATCCTCTTGAACACGTTCCAGACTCTCGGTGTCTCCCGTTTCCGCGACTGGTCGGCCATGAATATAATATAAAGTTCTTACTTAAATACCGGATAGTTCCCGGCTCCGAAATCAAAAAGCGCCGAGGAAGGGAATTTCAGACCACCTTTCCATTTTGCGCGCCTGCTTTTGTGCAAGCGTCAGCTGCCGGAAAAGCGGGCATTTGAACCCTTAAGGGCAAAAGCCCACCAGATATCTGTGCGTCAGCGTACTTTTCGGGACGCGTTTTTGTCCGTTTACTTGGACAAAAAGGTGTTTCCAGTCTGGCGCGTTAACCAGGTTCCGCCACCTCGGCATGTGAATAATCTTGAGAATGCGTTTTTATATAGCTTTAGCGGTTAGAAGCCCCTTCTCGACTGGCCCGCGCATCTCCTGCAGGTTCCGAGGTCGGTGTTGAAGCATTTTGAGCAGACACTTGCGCCGCAGACGCTGCACGTGTAGGCGGGCTTTGCCACCCTGCTGCACTCGGCACAGATTCCTGCAACTTTCATATCAGCCTCCCGTGTCATCGTACTCTATCATGGGAGAGATATCATCTTCCTTCTTTATGGCTATTTCGGGTTCTTGCTCTACTTCTTTCTCCTCTTTCTTGGTCCTTCTCTTCTTCCCACCGAATCTGGCCAGGCTTCCTATGGCGCCAACAATGGTGCTGAAGAACACAGTCAGCAGGATTATCATGAACACTATATTCACCATCTGCTCCGCAACTGCGGGCTGGCCGGCTCCGATGACTGCAGCTGCTACTATGGGTATCATAGCCGCGGCGGAAAGGCCCCTCGGTGCTATGAAGCTCATCAGGGTGATTTCCTTCTTGGAGAACTTCTCCCTGAGCTCCCCCATCAGGAACATCAGCATTACAGGCCTTATCAGGACTACTATCATGAAGAAGAACAGTATGTAGAACAGCTCCTGCATCCCGAACAGAAGCGTCACCTGGGCGCCAAGCAGCGTGAAAACGGATATCCTGAGCATCTCTGAGAAATGGTCCTGGAAGTGCAGGATTTCCTTCTTGTCCTCCCTTCCCTTCAGGGTGAAGTTGCCCGCGACAAGCCCGCATATCGCTACTGCCAGCATGCCGCTTCCTCCTACGCCTGTTGAAAGCGCATACGTTATGAGAGCGATGGAGAAGAGCATCAGGGGCGTGTACTCGCTTAATATGCCTCGGAACATCCTGGAGGCAGCGAGGCCTATTATGAGGCCCGTGCCCACGCCTACGGTTATCATCTGCCAGAACTGGGACACGTACTTCAGGGGCTCTATTATGGCTCCGGGTGTTCCTGAACCCGCAACCAAGTCAAGGAATATGAGCGGAAGGAGCACGGACAGTGGTGAATTGAATATGGACTCGACCTTCAGTATGGTTAAGGCGCTCTTTGCATGGGAAAGCGCCTTCTCGAATGCGAACACCACCCCGGTGCCTGTGCCGCTTATGACCGCGCCCATCAGCAGCGCGAAGATTATGTCTATGTTGAATAGGAAGTAGGCCGCGAGCCCGAGTATCACGGTGTTGAAGATCACACCGGCGAACGCCAGCTTTATCGATATGTTCGAGTACCTCTTGAACACCCCGAAATTCAGATTGAAGGTGCCCACGAAAATGACCATTATAAGAGCGAGTGTCCTCAGGAAGTCGGGTATCGTTCCCATGGCTTTCACATCCACGAGATCTATGGAGATGTACTGCATGATAACAGGATTCATCGTCACTGTCGGGCTGAACAGCAGGCCCAGCAACAGCAAGAAGAAGGTGTCAGGTATGTTCCTCTTCTTCAGAAGATTCGCGACTAGCACACCGAAACCGAGAAGAATGGCGAAGTACATCACCGACAATGAAACCGCGTCTAGTGCCATAAATATTGTTTGATTATCTTATATTAATCTTTTAGGGGAGCCTGATGCCTGAGAGCAGGTTCACGTACTTCTCCAGGCGCTTTATCTCGCTCTCGAGGGTGTCCACGGTCTTCAGCAGCCTCTTCCGCTTCTCCCCCTCAAGCTTCATGATTTCCTTTCTCCTGTTGGCCAGGTCCGCGAGGGAGCTGTCTATGCCCTTCCTTAATCTCATGGTGACGGCCTTCTTCAGTATGGTGAGAAGATCCCCGTCCAGCTGTACGTACAGCTTCCTGTCCCCCGGCTTCTTGACCTCCTTTATCACGCCGAGAACCTCCAGCAAGTCGAGGCTGAGCGATATCATGCCTGTCGAATAGCCTGTCTTTTTTGCCAGGTCCTGCATTGCTATGGGCTCGTCCTCAGAGAGGAGAGCGCCTATTATCTTTCCGTGCACAGGGGAATAGCCTAGAGTGCTTGCCAGGTCTGAGAATATGGAGAACACCCCCTCCTCAGCGTTTGCAGGCTTTGGCATACGACCACCGGTTATTTATATAATAGGGACCAATTCATTTATAAATTTAGAAGTTTTAAAAATTATTAAAAGTTGATAACATGCCGATGAAGAAAAGTGCCCGGAAAAAATCGGTTAAGCGCAGTTCAGGGAAGAAGATGATAAGCACAACGGGCTCCATCTGCCCTGAGTGCCTTAAGATAGTAAAAGCGGACATTTTCGAGCGCGACGGCAAGATCTGGATAGAGAAGAC
>CP070804.1:235972-251097 GCA_020343635.1 Candidatus Aenigmatarchaeota archaeon
GCCCAAGGGTGGGGGTGTTCACCCATTAAAGAGCCACGTTAGCTGGGTTAAGTACGGTGCGAGCCAGTACGGTCTATATCTACTGGATGTGCGGACGAACTGAGGGGAAAATGCATCAAGTACGAAAGGAACGATGCGTTGTGGCCTCTGGTCTATCAGTTGTGGAAGCATTGCTGAGTAGCTATGCCATTGCGAATAAGGGCTGAAAGCATCTAAGCCCGAAGTCGCTCCTAAAAAGAGTTCGTCATTCTCCAAGACGATTGGTAACTTTCGTGGAGGGGAGGAGAGCCCGGTAGACTACCGGTTTGATAGGACCGGGGTGTAAGTATCAAGGCAACGAGATATTCAGCCCACGGTTACTAAAAGCTCAAATGACCCTGGTCAAAGAAACGAATCGCCTTATATTTTCATTATTATTACAATTAGACCCAATTCTATTTCATGGAGAAGGAAAAGCTGAAAGTATTCTTGCAGATGGTTACGGGATTCCTTCTCATGGCAATCGCAAACATGGGATTATGGTATTCTACTGAAGTATTGGGACTCGTGGCTTCTTTAGCAATAGGTGTTGCCGGTTTCTTTTTGACTTTGAGCAAGGCCCTTGTGTTCTATGATGTTGGATACTGCAAAAACGTTCTGTTTATACTGATAGTGGGATTTTTCATCTTTCTTGTCGCAAGCTTCACGCCTGTCTGGTGCTATGAGATAGTCAATGTGACGGAAGGCTGGAAGACGTGCTCCTACATGAACTTCTGGGAGTTCTACTTTTACCCCAAGTAAGTTCTTAAAACCGCAGGGATTATTATAACCATGATAGAACTCGAGAGAACATTCCTTGCGAAGCATCTTCCGGAAGGATTCGAAAAACTTCCAAATAAAGAGGTAATAGACATATACCATCCAAAAGAGGCTGATCATCCTGTACTGAGGCTGAGAAAGGATGGTGATAAGTACGAGCTTACAAAGAAATCCCCGGTCAGAAGCGGTGATGCGTCAGATCAGAGAGAGCAGACGATAACTCTGACAAAAGAGGAGTTCCGAAAGCTTTCTCAACTTGAAGGAAAGCGCGTTGAAAAGGTACGCTACTACTACGACTACAACGGCAGAAAGGCCGAGATAGATGTATTCAAAGGTGCATTGGAGGGTCTCGTTCTTGTGGATTTCGAGTTCACAACCCATGAGGAGAAAGATTCGTTCGAGATGCCCGAATTCTGCCTCGCTGATGTCACTCATGAGGTTTTCATAGCTGGGGGCATGCTCTGTGGAAAGAAATTCGCTGATATAGAGGCTAAGCTTGGCGAATTTGGCTACCAGAAACCTTTATAAAGCCTTATACGATAATCACATTTGCGCGAGCCGGAAAGGTGGTTTCGCCAAAGGGAGGTGCGGCAGCGTACTTTCCGCTGAACGCTTTTCCACGTTTACTTGTGGAAAAGGGTTCCTGGTGAGGAAGTTCCACACACCATGGCCTAGCCAAAACGCGCTGCTGAGAGGCAGTGGCTGAGAAGCCAGTGAGCTGCACAGAAATAAACCGTCCGGTACAGAGCGATGAAACCTGTAAGAGCAGTGAATGCCGAAACGGGTGAAATAGCGGACGCCGCGGGGTGCAAGTCCTTTGCGACGCTCAGACAGATACCACCGTCTCCGTGCACCGTAACAGGTGCGGAGATGACAGAAAGTGGGCTATTTCCGGCACGCGCATCATTTTTAAAAGGCTGGAACAAACTATTATCAGGTGCTTCGGATGCCAAAAAGGGAAAAAAGCATGATGCCCCAGAGCACTGCGGGGCTTATCAGGTACTTCGAGCAATCCAAGGAATCCATAAAGATAAAGCCTGAGCACATTCTCATAGCAGCTGTAGGATTAATAGTACTCGAACTGCTGATCAAGTTCATTTAAGCTATTTATTGAAAACAGACAAGTGTTAGTTATGAAAATACTGATAGGCACAGCCGGTATACCCGGATCCGCTGAGGAGCGTTCCACTCCCGCAGGAATCAGGCGCGTGAAGGAACTGGGACTGCAGAGCATGGAAGTGGAGTTCGTACGCGGCGTTAACATGAAGCCGGGACTCGCCAGGGAAGCCGGAAAGGTGGCCTCAGAGCTCGGTATAAGGCTATCCGTTCATGCGCCATACTACATAAATTTATGCAACCCGGAAAAGGCCAAGGACAGCCAGAAGAGGATAATAGATTCCTGCTATCGCGGCCATCTTATGGGATCGGAGGTTATCGTTTTTCATCCGGGATATTACGGCAGTCTTGAGAAGGAGGAAGCATTTGATATGGTCGGAGAGGCCTGCAGAGAAATGGCCGATGTAATTGAAGAGAATGAATGGAAGGTGAAATTGGGCTTGGAGAGTACCGGAAAGGTATCGCAATTTGGTACCGTAGACGAAATATTAGGCATATGCAAGAGGAATAAATTATGTATTCCTGTTATAGACTGGGCCCATCTTTTTGCCAAATATCAGGGCAAACTTGACTTCAAATCGATACTCTCCAAAGTTATTTCTGCGGGTTATGACAGGCTGCATACACATTTTTCGAACATAGATTTCACAGAAAAAGGTGAAAGGAGACACCTGACACTCGAGAGTAAGCAGCCGGACTTCAAGGACGTCGCAAAGATCGTGCTGAAGAGCAGTCTCAAGGAGATAAACATAATTTCAGAATCCCCTGACATAGAGGGAGACGCCCTTGTAATGAAGGGCGTTTTCGAGAAACTCGGGCATAAGTTCTGAACTACCTTATAGCATTTTTGAGGGTCTGGGCGGCATCCTCCGGCGATACTATAACCACGTTGAGGCCGAAGAACTCAAATCCCGCATGGGTCACAAGTCTTGGATAGATGTGGATGTGGAAGTGCCAGAAGTCTGAACCCGGGAAGTTGTGATACATCATGTTGTAGGGCGGATCATCGAAGAGTTTTGAATACCCATGGAATAGCTTCTTTATCACCTTCGCCAGATTTAGCGCTTCCCCGTCCGTCATCTCTGATACTTCCGAAAAATGCCTTCTCGGGAGTATGGTCGTCTGGTACGGCCATGAGGAAACGAAGGGTGCTACTGCAAGCCAGTCCTTGTTGTGCGTTATCACCCTTTTTCTTGCATGCGTTTCCTCTTTCACCATTACACACTCCCCGCACTTCTTCTCCTTCTTGAAGTAGTTCTCGGACTCCTGCATCTCTTCTGATATGGCCTGAGGGAATAGGGGGGCAGCTATTATCTGCATATGTGGATGCGGCAGGCTCGCCCCTGCTCTTTCACCTTTGTTCTTGAATATGGCTACGTAGTTCACGTCCTCTATATTCATCAGATCGAGGTAACGGTGCTTTATTGCCTCTAACACCAGTGCTATATCCTTCTCGGTCATGTTGAAGTACTCATGATCGTGCTTGTTCGTCTCTATTAGAATCTCGTGGGAACCGGCCGGGGTATATTTGCTGAAGAAATCGTTCTCAATCCGCTTGAAGTGTCTGGTATGAAGAACCGGGAACTTGTTCTTGAAAACACGTATCTTCCATTGCTTTTCATTTGGCAGTGCGAGCAGGGTTTTTTCCGTCCTTGCCTCATTTCCCGGGCAGAAGGGGCAGGCCTTTTCTCTGTGTCTTTCATCGAGGAACGCCCCTGGCCTCTTGGACCTGGAGGTTGACACTATAGTGGACCTTTCGAATATGTCTTTTCTAATTTCATCCAGCATAATTAACTATTTCATGGCCTCAAATAAAAAGTGCCCTCACTTCTTCATGGAGAAGCCGTATTTACTGGGAGACCACCTGCCTGTGGTCCCCCTGTAGCCGCACTTGTGGCATATGAGGTCCCTGAGAACCTTCCTTCCCCTCAGGTTTCTGTCCCATGTCTTTTTCAGGGATGAAGAGCATGATGGGCATCTTTTCGGGGTCCCTCCCTTCCTGACTCTGACCTCTATCTTTACTTCGGATATGGTTAACGCTATCTCCCTTAACCTCTTCCCGGAAACAGAATAATCAGGGTCGACCTTCCTGAGCTCGGCGTTCACTAACCCGGAAAGCTCCTGCTGGGTTCCGGCAGATTTTTTGCTAAGCACGGATTTCACGACGAACTTCACCACATCCCTTTTTGGGATCTTCATGATTTGTGTTTGGATTGAGTTATTAAATTTTTGCTCATATGCAGCATATGTTCAGATAAATCAAAAAGAGGAGGAGAATCAGGTACGAGAATGCCAAGTCAAGTATGAAAGTCATTATCCCCTCCAGCCATCCGTACTTTCTGTACACATAAAAAGGCGGGACCGCGACTATAATCAAAAACAGGGATACGAAAGCCGGAAGATTGAGTGAAGAAAAGTAGATAATTAGAAGAGGTAATGATATTATTACGAATGTTCCCAAAAGGAATTCCTTCAGCATTATAGTTAATTTCAAAGCCTGTATTAAATTTTAATGGCCTTTCTGCGAAGTTCCGAGAGGTTTTTGGAAGATGTCAGGAACATGGTGGTCTTGAGCTCGTTGATGAATTTCTCAAGCGCGGCTTTTACAGCACCCGCAGAATCGCATGCCGGTCTGAGCAGGGGAAGCGACATGCCTGCAAGCGATGCGCCCATAGAAAGCGCCTTGGCCGCATCTATGCCGTTTCTTATGCCGCCAGAGGCTATTATGGGTATCTTCACTGAAGCCAGACACTGTTCGAGTGCAACGGCTGTAGGTATGCCCCACTCGTAGAAGGCCTCATAGGGCGTTTTCGCAATTATCGAATCGACTTTTACCCAGTTCGTCCCCCCGGATCCCGCGACATCTATAGCGTCCACGCCAACACCGGCGAGCTTCTTTGCCACGTCTCCCGAAATCCCGTTACCCACTTCCTTCACTATCACTGGAAGCTTTATCCCGGATTTGATCTTCTCTATGGATTCTAGTGCCCCCTTCCAGTCCCTGTTTCCTCCTTTCTGTGCCAGTTCCTGAGCGGGGTTGAGGTGTATGGCGAGGGCATTCGCGCCTATCTCTTCAAGGGCGCGCGATATCTTCTCTGGGGTGTATCCGTATTTGAGTATCTGTGAGGCGCCTATGTTGCCCACCAAGAATATGTCAGGTGCTACATCCCTCACTTTGAACGTCTTGGCAAGTGACGGGCTCTCTATCATAGCTCTCTGGGAACCTAGTCCCATGCCTATGCCGAGTTCCTGAGCAGCCTTTGCGAGGTTCTTGTTTATCTCCACGGATTCGGTGGTGCCGCCGGTAACTGCTCCTATGAAGATGGGCGCGCTGAATTTCCTGCCGAGGAATCTGGTGCTTATGTCTATTTCGTTCCAGTCAACCTCCGGCAAGGCGTTATGCGTAAAGCTGAATTCATCGAAGCCGTTTCCCCGGAAGAATTCTACGTCTTCCTCAAGGCAAACTCTTATATGGTCGCCTTTCCTTTTCTCCGTGCTCATAGATAATGATTTCCTCATCCCTTTAAAAAAGTACCTATCGAATGACCGTACCTTTGACGTTTTCACCAAGCAGTGCCTTCTTCAGGTCACCATCCCGCTTCCCGTTTATTACCTGGACGCTTGCGCCGTTCCTGACAAGCTCCAAGGCCTGTTCTATCTTGTGTATCATGCCTCCTGTAACATCAATACCATCGGAATCCAGCAGATGCTTTCTCATTTCCGGGAATGACTTCAGTGTGATTTCAGGTATGTGCTTGGCAGAGGAGTCCTTCCCCGGATCTGATGTGAACACACCATCGGTCTTCCCGCACATTATAACCCTTTTCGGCCTTAAACGTGTGGATAGGAACCTGAACAACTCCTCTGTCGAAAGTATGCAGCACCCTTTCTTTGTGTCTATTCCAACGTCACCATAGACAACAGGCAGCATCCCATAGTCCAGCAACTTCTCAATAGGTTTCGTGTACCACTCGACTATCCTTCCATCATTTGAGAGAGATGCAGCAGATGGCTGTACCGACATGGCGTTCTCGCCTGCCTCTATCAGCTCCCCGACTACTATCCTGTGGAGCCTTGCAGCAGCGTCCTGTACCAGTGCCATTCCCTTGTAGCCTTCTTTGCCGGATATTCCCTTGTGCGTACTGTACTCCTTTGCAGGCTTGTGTGGATAGGACCCGCCACCATGACCAACCAAGAGCTTTATACCCTTCTCCACGCGGGCCTCGTGTATCTCACCGGCAAGCCTTCTGATTACATCCTTCCTCTCTGTGAAGGGCTTTGACTTATCAGTTATCAGGGAGCCACCAATCTTCACCAAGATTAGATCTTTCATTCCATATTCTTAGTGCAGCGTTTTTAAGTCTTTGGGAGCATTCCGGAATAGATATAAATACTCAACAATGTGAATAAAGTGAATAAGGTGCCTTTATGGACAAGGGGAAAAGCTACGAAGTGAAGGACATCAGCCTCGCTGAACTCGGAAAGATGAAGGTTGAGATGGCCGAGATGGAGATGGGCGCCCTGCTGAAGATAAGGGAGCGCTTCAGGAAGGAGAAACCGTTCAAGGGCATAACCATCGGACTTGCTCTTCATGTTACGAAGGAGACGGGTGTTCTGGTGAGGACTCTTGTGGCAGGAGGCGCCAAGGTCGCGATAACCGGATGCAATCCGCTTTCGACACAGGATGATGTTGCTGCTGCCCTGGCCAAGGAGGGCGTCCACGTGTGGGCCTACAAGGGCGAGACCACCAAGGATTATTACAGGTACATAGGCTATGTCATAGACCAGAAGCCGAACATAACCATAGACGACGGCTGCGATCTCGTCTCGGAGATACACTCAAAGCGTCCGGAACTCATACCGAACATAATAGGCGGCTGCGAGGAGACCACGACGGGCATCATCCGTCTGAAGGCGATGGTGAGGGACAACGCACTGAAGTATCCGATAATCGCGGTCAATGACAACAAAACGAAGCATTTGCTGGACAACTACCTCGGAACGGGTGAATCTACCTGGGATGGCATAAAGCGCGGTACGAATGTCCTCGTCGCAGGCAAGACCGTTGTTGTGGCCGGCTATGGAAGTTGCGGGAAGGGTGTCGCACTCAGAGCCAAGGGCATGGGCGGCAAGGTCATCGTCACTGAAGTGGATCCATTCAGGGCGTTGCAGGCGTTCTACGACGGCTATCAGGTCATGCCCATGGATGAGGCAGTTCGCAAGGGGGATATATTCATAACGCTTACAGGCAACAAGCATGTGATAAAGACCAAGCACATGGAGAAGATGCGCGACGGTGCAATAGTCTGCAATTCAGGCCACTTCGACATTGAAATTGATTATGCAGGTCTCAAGAAGATTTCAAAAAGCGTGAAGGAAGTAAGGCCGCTCGTCGAGGAGTTCACCCTTAGGAACGGCAAGAGGATAATATTCCTTGCCCAGGGAAGGCTTGTGAACCTTGCCCTGGCTGAAGGTCATCCCAGCACCGTGATGGATACCTCATTCTGCGGGCAGTCTCTGGCATGCGAATACCTGGTAAAGAACAGGGGCAAGCTCAGGCCGGGGGTCATAGAGCTTCCGGAGAGCATAGACCATGAAATATCTCTGCTGAAGCTCGCGACGTACGGTGTGAAGATAGACAAGATGGAACCCGAGCAGATCAAGTATGTCAACAGCTGGCAGGAGGGGACCTAATTCCATCTCTTGTAACCCGTGTCTATTCCCAGATGATCGAGCGCCTTTCCAACCACGTGCTTAACCATGTCTTCTATTGTCTTTGGTTTCGAGTAGAAAGTCAACACTGGCGGTATCACTACAGCGCCTGCGGTCGTGACGGTCTTCATGTTCTTTATGTGTATGTAGCTGAGCGGCATCTCCCTTGTCAAAAGGATGAGCTTCCGCCTTTCCTTCAGCACGACATCGGCTGCCCTGAGCAGCAGGTTGTCTGTATACCCTGAAGCTATGCCCGCGAGGGTTTTCATGGAGCATGGCGCAATCAGCATACCATCGGTCTTGAATGAGCCTGAGGAAATGGGGGCAAAAAGATCGTCTATTTTGTAGACCTTCGTCGCTAATTTCTCGACATCTTTAACCTTGTAATCGGTCTCATCCTCTAGTATATCCTTTCCCGCTTTCGTAATGATCAGGTGCGTCTCTGCGCCTGCCTTCTTCAGCTCCTCGAGGGCACGTACCCCGAGTATCGTTGCTGAGCTTCCCGTAATACCGACAATGACCTTCTTGGACATAAAAACCGCTTCCCTTCAGAATTTAAATACATTTCAGGCAATCTCGACCTTTCCGCTGTCGCCGTCAACCTTGACCTTGTCACCGGTCTTGATCTTGTTAATGTCAATTTGGTCTACGCACGGTATCTCTGATATGATCGCACCCACAGCTATGATCGTCTCTATCTCGTGATTGACTATTGCCAAAGGCGCTGTCCCGCGCTTTTTCATGTCGTATATCGTGTAAGATCCCACTGTGCTGCCTTTACCGGTTGGAAAAACAAGGATCTTGCCTGTGACGCACTGCCCTTCAAGTGGGTGCCCCTTCTCTACGACCTTTCCTGTCTCGGGCTCCACGCCGCCGTAGAATGAAATACCATCACTTGAAACCAGCGCCTCTCCTTCTGCCCTGCCCTTCATAACCTTTCTGCCCTTTAATATCATCTAGTCGCCTCCTTCACGAGCTCGGGTATCTCCTTGAAGACTATGTTGAATTTGTTCTTTCCCCTAGCGTAAAAGCATCCTTTCGCGGAATCTGTGGCAAGGCACTTGAACCTTCCCTTGATCGGCGCGACCACCATGCACGTGTCGCAGGCCATCTTGGCGCCCGACTTTTCAATAATCTTCGTGTAGCCCATCTGGTCGGCTATCTTCTTGATGGGTCTCGCAACGCATACCCACATCTCCTTCTTGACCTTCTTCCCTTCGAGCATCTTCGCTATTTCCTCAACCTCCTTGAGGCTCAGGTGCGGACAGCCGATAGCATAGATGTCAGGATCGACACCGCCATCGTTCAGCTCCCTCTTGGCTGCGTCTATTTCTTTCTGAGAAACTGCAACGGATTCCTTTGGCACCCTGGTCTTGTTTGGAGTGATTCCCTCCATGTGGAACAGCGCTGTCCCCCCGTATGTCGCAATAGAGGCACAGAAGCTCTTCAGCTGCTCTATGCTCGCCTTCTTCACACCTCTGATCAGCGCGACCTTCTTGCCTATATTCTTTCCTATGACATATCCCAGTGCTCCGAAATCCGTGATCGTATCCATCTTCGCATTGACATTGACTATTACCTTCGCCTGCCTGTTCTCCTCGAGATGCGTCCCGAACTCGGGGGTCTTTCCTGTGAGCGCAGATGCAAGCGCACTTGGGCCACCTTCCCTGTTCGTCTTCAGCCCGAGTACAGAATTGGCATAGCATACGGCAGAGCTCTCGCTCCAGGCGACATGCTCGCCGAAATGAGGGGTGTTGCCTATGAAGTAAGGCGTGCATGTGCAGGTGGTCACCACGCCCATCTTCTTGAAGGCCTCTATGACCTTTATCTGCTTCTCGGCGAAATCCTCAGGAATGCCCAGAGCCTTCCAGTTCTCCATGTCCATCCCTGCGGGGTTGAGAGTAGTCAAAACGCGCACCTTTCCGTCAAGGGCAAGGTCCCCCAGATAGCTCAAGCCTGCCTCGCCAAGGTTGTGATAGGAAACGCCCGCGATCTGCACGCTCGAAACATCAATAAGCCTTCTAGCGTCGAATATCTCTCCCAGTGAAACGAGAATATCCATGCTGCTCTTCACAGCGTTCCCGTGCTTCCCTTCCAGCATCTCCTGCTCTTCTTTGGTAAGCTTCATAGTGTCTACCTTGTTTTTCTTAAATTAAAACTTGTCAATGTCAACCTTGGGAAATTCCGCCTTCTCGAAGTTCTTCCTTTCTTTCCCTATAGGCGCGGTGAGATCGAAGCCGACTTTTGTGGTTTCCTTGGTCATCGGGTTGGCGCTCGGGTCGAGTGAAGAACCCTTCTCGCCTTCTTTGATTACCATGTCCTTGTTGCCCTGGAACCTCGTTGACATAGCCCACTCAACTTGCAGCGGATCGTTGATGTCTATGTCGTGGTCTACTATGAACACGTGTTTCATGGACTTGTGCCCCTGGAAAGCTGCCTGAATGGCCTTCTTGCCGTCATCATCGTGCTTCTTCTCTATCTGGACTATCCCGTGAAGCCATGAACAACCGCCAGGATTGACGCTCACGTCAAGAGATTTCACGCCTGCATCGTTGACATGCTTGAATATCGTCGGCTCCCTCGGCATTCCCATCAGTATCCTGTGCTCAAGCTTTCCTGGAAGCAGTGCATGCCATAACGGGTCTTTCCTGTGGGTTATCTTGGTCACCTCGAATATGGGCTCCTGCCTGACGATGTCATAGGTCTCGGTAAGATCCACGAATGGCCCTTCATCTGCTTTTTCGGCCAGTATCCTGCCCTCGAGAACGAACTCCGTGTCAGCGGGTATCATGAGGTCTGTCGTCTTCGCCTTCACCAGCTTGAGAGGCTCCAGCGCATTCGCTATTTCGACCTCGTCTTGGTCGGCAGAAACCGATGTAGCTGCGCCGAGAAGCACGTTCGGTGAGCAGCCAACGCACATAACAGCGTCAATGGTGCCTCCACCCTCTTTGAGCGCATTATCGAAGTCCCTGCTTGGCACAACCCTTATCGTGAACCTGTTCTTTCCTATCTGCATGGCCCTGTGAAAATCGAGGTTCTGCACTCCATTACTTTTCTTTATCACGAACACGCCTGAGCTGACGTAGTTGCCGCCGTCCTTTGAGCAGTGGAAAAGTATGGGAAGCTTGTCTAGGTCGACCTCGGGCATCTCCACTTCCTGGCAAGGCGCATCTTTAACAATTTCAGGCTTTTTGGGATTGGACATGGCGTTCATCATCTTCGGAACGAGCTCGTTCGGCTTTATCCCGAAATAGTTGGCGAATGCCTCCTTTGATATGCAGAGGTTGCCTGCTATCCTGAAATCATTATCCTTGACTTTTTCGAAAAGTACAGACTTATCTCCAAGTTCCACCAGTATTGCAGAAACCTCCAGCTTCTTGGAAACCTGTTTAGAAATTCTGACCAGATTCCCGCTCTTCGCAGCGCTCTCAACAAATTCCCTGAAGCTCATTATATCATCTCTGAACCGATTTTATGGTAATAATATGGAGAAAGTATTAAAAAGTTCTGATTTTTCAATAACCAATCGTCGTCTTCATCGTTTTGTAGCCTTTCGCTTCTATGGCTTTTGCTACCCTGTCCTGGATGTCTTTTCTTGGTGTCAGGAGTATGACGTATCCTCCCCTGCCTGTGCCTGTAATCTTGCCTGCTGTCGCGCCATTCTCCTTTGCCGCTGTTATGATCTCCTCTGCTTCCTTGCAGGAGACCGTGATTTCTCTGAGCAGCTCGTGGTTCCTGTCGATGAGTTGCGCCAGCCTATCAAAATCACCACCCTCCAATGCACTCCTAGCCTCATGGACGAACGCTTCATAGTCCCTGAAAATCCTTTCGTACTTCTCTGGTTCTGCTTCCTTGTTGCTCTTCACGTCCATTACCACTTCTTTGGTGTCTTGGGAGATGCCTGTATTGGCAAGCACTATGTCTATGGGCTCCTTCAGATCGATATGCTCTATCGTATTCTCTCCACCTTCGAGGTTCTTGATGAACCATATGAGCCCGCCGAAGGTGGCGCAGGTGTTGTCTAGACCCGAGTGAGTTCCGACTGTACCCTTCTCTCCTTCGTATGATATCCTGTTGATCTGCTCGTCGTTCAGGTTAAGTTCGTAAAGATCGGAGAAGGCTCTCGCAATGGACGTCGCCATGGCGGCGCTTGCACCCACTCCGCTAGTGCAGTAGAGGTTGCCCGAGAGCGTGATTTTCACAGGGTTCTTCTCGACATCAATCCGCATGAAGTCCAGGATCATCTTCATAGACCTTTCCATCTCCCCCTTCTTTTTCTGCTTGTAGTCGGGAGTTGCAGGCCTGTTGTCAATGAGCTCGTACTTTTCAGCAGGCTCTATTTCCGCTATGGTCCGGTCACCTATTCCGGATGCTATGCCGGGGAGACCGTAAACAACGAAATGCTCCCCGAAAAGTATGGTCTTGCCGAAGCCGGCGCCTGTGCCCTTGTCCTTCATATGAATCAGATTTCCCTCTCTATAGCGAACATGGCGAAGGCCTCTAGCTTCTTCTTGGCTTCGCCCCCCGGAATGAGTTCTTCGACTTCCTTCCAGGCCTTCCTGACCATGTTCCTGGCGAATTTCTTGGAGTATTCTACTGCGCCGTATTTCTTGATTATGTTGATGGCTTCCCCTATCAGCTTCCTGTCCTTGGTGTGCATCTCGAGGATGAGCAGGAGCCTCTGGGCATCCTTCTTGTCAGCTTTTTTCAGGGTGTGTATAACCAGAAGCGTTCGTTTGCCTTCGTTGATGTCGTCGCCTGTCTCTTTGCCCCAGCCCTTCGTGGGGGCGATGTTCATTATATCGTCCTGTATCTGGAATGCCACACCAATGGATTCCGAGAACCCGCCAAGCTTTTCCTCCAGTTCCTCGCTTCCGTCATTAAGTATGACCGCGAGACGGGCCGCCAGCCTCGCCAGCACGCCTGTCTTGTAGGCGCACATCTGCATGTATTCCCTTTCGTTGATGCTGTCAGCATCTGCCAGGCCCTTGTGCCAGGCTATGTCACTGGCCTGTCCGTAGTGTATCCTCGTTATTTCCTCCAGGGTGGTTTGCCAGGCCCTCAGGAGTGTCTTCTCATTGAACTTGTCCCTGTTCTTGATTAACGGGAAGAATGCCAGGAAATACATGAAGTTTCCCGCGTTTATCGCGATGTCCTCGCCGAATATCTTGTGCGTGCATGGCTTGCCCCTCCTGAGGTCTGAAGAGTCCTCTATATCGTCGATCATGATCGATCCCTCGTGCAGCAGCTCAAGCGTGGCCGTGAAATCCTTCACTTTGGCAGCGTCACCGCCGAGCGCCTCGTTGAAGAGAAGGAAAAGGGCAGGCCTCCATCTTTTGCCGCCTCTGGTCAGGAATTCCCAAATGGGCTTCGAAAGGGCCTCCTGGATGGTTTTCGTGGTGTATTCATAGCTGGGCTTCCCCAGAAGCCACTTTATGTACTTCTCATCGACATTCTTGGGAAGATACTTCGCTATCGCCTCGTCTATGGTCTTCTTCTTCCCTTTGAGGAACTCCATTATTTCTGATTCCATAGTTATACCTGATTTAAACGTATTAAATTTATTTAGGTCGGGGTATCAACAATATATTATGACTACCAGAGTTTCTACAGGCATACCCAAGTTGGACTCGCTTCTGGAGGGCGGCCTTCTTGAGAGCACAGTGACCATGATAACAGGCGGTACTGGAACCGGTAAGACCATAATGTGCCTTCAGTTCATCTGGGAGGGTTTGCAGAAGGGAGAACCATGCGTGTATCTTTCCCTTGAAGAGGACGCCGAGGAGATAAAGGCTGATGCAAGGATGTTCGGCTGGGACCTCGAAAAGTATGAGAAGAAGGGCCTGTTCAGGATAATGTTCCATGACCCTTTCGAAACGGATGTGAGCTCTGTTCTTGTCAACCAGATAGAGTACATAAAGGCAAAGAGGCTTGCTGTTGACTCCATTTCAATGCTGGGTCTCTACATGAAGGACCAGGCTACTGTCAGGAAGCAGCTGGGAAAGCTTATGAAGGCCGTCAAGAATGCAGGCTGCACCTCACTGGTGACATCCGAGATAATGGAGGACAGCAAAGCGCTGTCTAGGTTCGGAGTCGAGGAGTTCGTGGTGGATGGTGTGATAATCCTCAACTATCTCGGGATAGGAGACGAGGCCAACAGAAGCATCCAGATAAGGAAGATGAGAAGAACCGCGCACGGAAAGGACATATACCCCTTCAGGATAAATGAAAAGGGAATAGACATAGTCGGCGGCTCCGAAAGTCTTAAGATAAAGTAACTAGTTTTCTTACAGCCCTTCGATGAAAGTGGAGACCCTGCTGCGTATTGAAGCTGCTTCGTCTCTTGGTACTACAATATGTGGTATAAAAACTCCCAACTTTGTGTCGAGCTCAGTCACCAAGGCGTCATAGTCTTCCGCAGCGTTCGCGTACATTATAACGGCGTTCCGTCCATCAGGATCTGTTACGAGTAAGTCCACAGGGATCTCATCATCTAAGAAATATACTGAGACGTCCTGTTGGCTCGAAAATCCGCTATAATTCCCGACGACTTGTGTCATAATATCCCTAGCCTCTTGCTCAGTTGGTATGTAGAAGTCATCTGTTAGATCGTTGCCTCTTCCGCCTCTGTTATCTGTTGCCCACGTTGTTATACTGTTTGTTCCGCTTCTAAGGCCTTCCTCCACATATGCCGTGTCAGCACCTACCCGACCACTGCCAGCATGTGTATCATAATGTATAGTTACAGGATCTCCGTCTGGATCGTCTGCCTTGATTCCCCAGCCGACTTCACCTCCCTCGGGGTCCAGCTCTCTTCCAACTCTTACTGTCGGTGGTCTGTTAGGAGGTGGTTCGGTCGTCATAGACTCGCCGCCGCATCCTATGGAAAATAATGTGGTTCCCAAAGCGGCAAGAGCCGTATATACACCTTTTCTAAATCGGCTTCCTCTAGCAGCATGTCCGCCATTATATACTGTCATATTAATCACACCATATCCTCTATATTACCACCAAATCTATAGTATCATCGTTGTTATTTTCATTGGATTCCGAGACCAAGTCATTGTGGTCTGCTATAACTGTTGCTGTGTATGACCCGGGCTGGGCATATATAATGATAAGGAATGCCCTTGCTTCTTCTCCTGGAGATAGCGTTATAGGTACGGTTCTTTCAGGGTTAGGATCAGATGATCCGGTATCTATCATCCACAAAACATTATCTGCAGTTGTGTCACCTACGTTCTTCACGGTGAAACCGAGCATGATATCTTGGCCGTGTACAAGATCATCTGGTGGTGCGGGATATTGTACTACTACATCCTCTACGATAAGATCAGGAAGAGGGGCTACATCTTTTACAGTAACCGTCCATAACTGCGTGTCAGTGCCTCCATTGCCGTCAGAGACTGTCACGGAAACTGTATGAGTACCTGAATCTGCAAATCCGGGTGAGTATGTGTAAGAGTTGCCTGTTCCTACGTTTGCACCGTCAAGTTTCC
>CP070804.1:251197-258560 GCA_020343635.1 Candidatus Aenigmatarchaeota archaeon
AATCCCGTAAGACAAGCTGCTTCTTATCAAATGCTCAAGTTTCATGTCGGAATTAATGAATGATGTGTGACCTATCTCTCCTGAGGGTCCGTATTTTACACCTGAAAAGAAGAAGTATGCGTCCCTTATCCACTGCTGTCCGATGTTCTGCCTGACCTGTTCGATGACCCTCTTGAAATCCTCCTGCGACTTCAGAAAACCAGCGCCTCTGGCATGAAGATGGGCCCAGTTTATCACAGGCTCGGTGTTGTGCGTCCTTTTGCATATCTCTATCACGTCCTCAAGGCTTCCAAGCTCTCCGACCCTTCCTGTAGTCTCTATCCCTATCCTGGAATTCACACGCAGCTCATTCATCACTTCATTTATCTTGTAAACAACCAGCTTGAGAGCCTGTGCTTCGGACATCCTTGAGTAGAATGTCGGAGGTATCGTGAATATCCTGCAGTCCATGACCGATGCTATTGTCGAGAATATCTTGAGAGGCTTGTCCGGGATATCCCCCAACTCCGTGCACCTGAGGGAAAGCTCTATGCCGAACTTCTTGGCTATGTTCTTCAGCCTCAGAAGGTCGCCGTAGTATTCCTTGTAGAGCTCTGTGGTGTCATTTATGCCCCTGAAGATGTCCGGAGGAAGGACAAGCGCCCTGAACCCCACCTTGTAAAGCTCACGCAGCACCTCGATTGTCTGGTCAATGCTCTTGACAACAGGAACAGTGGAAATACCGTAAGTCACGCCTATTTTCATTCCAAGTCGTTCCTGCATCTTCAGTGACTTTTTTCTTATTAACATTATATATTAATTGGTGAAAGAAAAATATTAGCTTACGAAAACACCGTTGAACTCCTTGTTTTTATACAAAAACGAAAGCTTGTTCACTGTTTAGCGTCCCCTGTACGAGGAGACCGGTACTGTCGCTAAAGGCGGCTGTGGATTTAACGATACTAATATTGGATCTATGTAATTCCTTTTAACTTCCTTGGCATAGCTCCCAATGTCAGTAATCCAGCCATTATATCTTTTTCTGAATGATTTCCTTTCCTTGGGATACGCTCTTGGTTCTGTCCCTGTTATTTCAGCTCCTATTTCTTCGGCTTCCGCTTCGGTATCACTTATTGTGTGTCGCCACAAAGTTCCGACCCATTTCTGCAATGAGTGTGCAAATTCGTGAGCCAGCGTCTTTTTCACACCTTCGGGTTTCATTAACATATACTTAGCTTCAGGATCATTGTCCTTGAATGTAACAGGGTCTACGCTTATTGCATCACTTCTCGGGTCATATGTTCCGAAGACCTTTCCAACCACCTTCGGGACAATCCTGAGACCATTCCTTGTTTTCTGGATGAATAGACCCCAGTATGTCGGGAGCTTTTCTGCAGATATTTTGACATTTCCAAAGTACGGAACAGCACCTCTTTCCCCGAAATACCTTTTCATACTATCCAGAACAGGTTCGGCATAATCTCTCAGAATACTCGCAAATGGACCCGTATAAACTGGTTCATTTGATATAGCCATAGGATTGACACCTAGTTCTTCGGCAGCTTTCATAGATATAATCCCGGTTTCACGCGCTTTTTGAGCCAAGAAACCTTCAGCAATGTCCTGTGGCAATAGGACCTTCCTAGGTTTAAAATCTTCAAAAAGTTCCCTAGTTGCCATGTCCAAGCTACCGACTGACATAATTACACTCCCAAATAGAAATATTGTGGACAAAACTTTAAAAAAGGGAGTAAGCGCCTCGGTCAAAAAACGAACTAACCCGCAACCCTTTTCTGCTTCTTCGCGAAGATTATGAGCTCTCCGAGCTGCTCTATCATCTTGGGTTCGGCAGCTATCATGTCTTGGGCGGTTATTATTCCCAGAAGATTCTTGTTTTCGACGACAGGAAGCTTCTTTATCTTCTTCTCGGTCATGATCTGTGCGGCATCCTCAAGGCTACTGTCGGATCCTATATGGATGACTTCCCTGACCATTATATCTTCTATTGTTGTAGCTTTCGGATCTTTGCCCTCGCTGACGACCTTCTCGATTATGTCTTCCTCTGTGATGATGCCGGCAAGCTTGGTCTTATCCACGGCCAGAACATATCCCACTTCCTTCTCCTTCATCCTCTGCGCAGCTTCGAAGATGGTCGTTTTCGGTGACATCTTCTCAACTTCCTTGTTCATGATTTCTTTCACTATCATATTATCCTCCTGATTTCTTCTCCCATCTCGGTACGAATATCCTGTATTTGTCCTTATCCTCCAGTTCACAGAGTATTCTTCGAACTATAAGCTTCTCAGGATGCGGCAGCAAGGGCACGCGCTTCTTGATATCCTCGAACGATTCGAAGGGGGCCTTCTTCCTTTCACCTATTATGCCCCACAGATGCCTCTTGCCAATGCCCGGCAGCAGCTCCAGCTGATGGAGCCTGTTTGTTACAGGCCCAGACTTGTTGAAGAAGTTAAGGAACATCTTGGGGTTCTTGGTGACTATCTTCTCAACCATGTCATTAAGCTCTTCCTTGGCTGCTGCTGTGAGCTCTCCGTAGCTTATCCTCTTCCTTATGTACTTCACGTCTGCCCGCTTTCCCTCGCCTATGTAAACCCTGTCTTCGGGCTTGAAAGAGGAATTCTCGCGCATTATTACTTCCAGCAGGGAAAAGTACCTGTCTCCTATTATCTGGGCCACCGGCTCTGACCTCTGCATTCCGGAGTGGCCCCTTGCAAGGAAATCCAGCACCAGTGCCCATTCATCTTTCTTTATAGTTTTGACTGCCATATTTCTCAACTACCTATCAATACAATACATTGAGATTTTATATTTTTATTTGAGAGCAGGCGGGGAAGTATAAACTTTATAACTGATCTGAATAATTAAATTTATGGCAACAAAGAGTGGTACTTTAAAGGGAGTCAAGCCCGGTCATTACATCATGATAGATGACGAGCCCTGCAAGGTTGTCAGTGTATCACTTTCAAAGCCGGGGAAGCACGGTTCTACGAAAGCAAGGGTCGACGCTGTCGGTTTGTTTGACAGCAGGAAGAGAAGCCTTCTCAAGCCGGCAGATGCCACGGTCCAGGTACCTATAATTGAGAAGAAGAAGGCTCAGGTTATCTCAATAACAGGGGATTTCGTCCAGCTCATGGACATGGAGGAATACAACACCTTCGACGCGAATGTTCCAGCGGAACTTAAGGGAAAGCTGCAGCCCGGAGAAGAGGTAGGATACTGGAAGATCGGAAAGAATGTAATTATCAAAGCCAGCTGAACCCAAATATATTTAAATTTTAACACGCTTGATAGAGATATTGGGGCAAGTCTTATGAGATACTGGGACGAGGAAGAGGAAAAGGAAGATGAATCTGAAGAAGACGACACTGATACAGAAGATGAAGACTGGTGAAAAACCTTCCTGAAAAGTAAGACAGCTTTTATCTAGTTCTGATACGCGACCTCATTTTTGCACGGGTTTATACTTTCCCCACAAGTTCTCGAAAAGGTGATCCAGAACGCCGCCTGAAACATGGCTTGAACCTGCCCAGAATGCGACATCCTGTGTTGGGTGCACTTCCTTTGAATCTGTTAGGGAAATCATGAAGTGTTCACTGTCCACCGAGAATATTCTTCCCAGGGACTTTTCAAGTGACTTGATCTCAGCCACGCCTGCCAGGGCCTTTGCGGCCTTTGATCTGATGTCGGTGCTCAGAATCCTTATCTTGGCACCCCTCTTCTTGGCGCTCTTCAGTGCGTTCATGTGCTTCCCGTGCAACTCTGTGACCCCGTCGGCATTGGTTATGACCTTTATGTGACTCTTTGCACTCTTGAACAGTGATTTCATCTGCTGGTTTATGGAGAAATTACCCTTCAGGGTTCCTGCGATGTCAGAAGGCTGGATCATGCTGAAACCCTGGCTGTATATGCTCTCAAGCTGTGTCATTATAGGTGACTTGGACATCTTGTCCATCCTTTCCAAGGTGTCGGTATGCTTCCTCTGCAAGTTGTCCTTTGCCCTCTCGATTGCGTCATTCGGGGCAAGGGCAACGTACTTTATGGGCTTTGAGGACTGTGAAACAACGAATCCCTTGTCAGCGAGCGATTCTAGAACATCATAGGACCTTGATCTTGGAACCTTGGCTATCTCAGAGACCTCACCTGCAGTAGCAACGCCCTTCGCGATGAGAGCCACATAGATTTTCCTCTCGTAAAGGTTGAGCCCAATGTTCTTCAGTGCGTCAAGGATTTCCTGTGATCCTAACATATTACTCTCCATTTGTCACTGCGTACTAATTAACTTTTTTCTTTTTAAATGTTTTCGCGGCGCAAGATACGCAAATGACTTTCAATACTAAGATTATGACAGTAAGTTATTTAAATATATTGTCACTTTCCAGTAGTTTATTTAAAGACCGTGTTCACAGTTTTATAGAGACGCCGCAAAATAATTAAAATGTGATTCAAATGTCGCAATTCCAGCCCGCAAGAGGCACAAGGGACTTCCTCCCTGAGGAGATGTCAAGAAGAGGGTACATCATTGATAGTGTGAGGAAGGCCTTCGAGTCCTTCGGGTTCGAGCCCATGGAGACGCCTGCTTTCGAATCCTGGGAGCTGCTATCCAAGAAAGGCAGTGGTGGTGATGAGATCAGGGACGAGATATACTACTTCAGGGACAAGTCAGACCGTGAGCTGGGTCTGCGCTTTGATCTTACAGTTCCGCTTGCCAGGGTCGTTGCCAACAATCCCCAGATGAAGATGCCTTTCAAACGATATCAAATAGGCAGGGTGTGGCGCTACGACAGGCCCCAGGCCGGTCGCATGCGGGAGTTCATGCAGATGGATGTTGATACCGTTGGCACGGAGAGAATGGACGCAGATGCCGAGTGCATAGCCGTTGCATTCGAGGCGCTGAAACAGCTGGGTTTCAGTAAATTCGAAATCAGGCTCAACAGCCGCAAGGTCCTTAACGGCATGATAGAGTTCGCCGGTATACCGGCGAAGAAATCGAAGGCCACATTCAGGATTCTGGATAAACTCGAGAAGATAAGCCTTGGCGATATAAAAAGGGAGCTGAAGAAGGCTGGACTGCAGTCAGGCACAGTTACGAAGCTGATGCACATGATTGGCGTGAAGGGCAAGCCAGCGGCCACGCTCTCCAGAATCTCCAGGCAGCTCAAGGGCATCGCAATCGCCGAGGAAGGGCTCAGGGAGCTTGGCGAAATTTCGGCACTAGCGAAGTCCTACGGCTTTGGCAAGAACCTTGTGATAGACTTCAGTCTCGTCCGGGGTCTGGATTACTACACAGGCCCGATATTCGAAATAAGCGTCACGGCAGGCAAGAATGTGGGCTCTGTTGTAGGCGGCGGCAGATACGACAACCTTATAGGGCTCTATGGCGGGAGACAAACGCCCGCAACGGGCATATCCCTGGGTATAGAGCGCATCTACGAGATAATGAAATCTGAGAACATGTTCAAGGATATCGAGTCCAGATGCCTCATCTTCGTGATAGCTGTTAACGACGCCGTCCGTAAGCAGGTCTGCGACATCGCGCGAAGGCTGAGGAAGGAATGCTTGAGGGTGGAGGCAGACGTCATGGGAAGGGACATGAGGAAGCAGCTTGAATACGCTAACAAGAAAGGCGCGTGTTGCGCCGTGATAGTCGGCCCGAAGGAAGTCAAGAGCAGGAAGTACACGCTGAGGGACATGAAGTCCGGCCGGGAATCGAAGCTCTCGCTTGATTCCATAATCAAGAAGATCTGCTAGTCTACTTTTTTATCCAGCCAACAAAATAAAAAATTCTAGGCATTTTTACACCTTGTCGCTGCCTGTATTCAAATATGGGAAGACGTAAACTTCCATCTTCCAGTTGCGAATAGAATGGCTCCATTACAGGTCTAATATATTCTTCAGAGTAGAATGCATCCATATCTATTTCAGTTAGAAGTACACCACCCGGTCTCATAGGCTCCACTGTATGTTTCAAAAGTCCTCTTATTATTCTCTTCTTCAAGAAAAAATCACCCTCTTCGTCAACTGGATCATCAGGAGAAACATAAAGAACAACGCCTTCACATCCTGTACGTCTATTTAAACCAGGATCTTCACCAAACGGATTTCTAATGAGACTTACATCAAAAGAGCCTGGTTCAACACCCGGTGGTAAATCATCAGAAAAATAGCTATGTGTTATAGCTTTTGCAGTGAACACCCTCCTACCTTTCTCGGTTTTTGTGACAGTTCTCTGTCTGTTATTATAAGCCAGGTCAACAAAGACCCATCGTCCTCCGAGATTTAGAGGAAATTCGGTGTCCCTTCCAGCAGCTGGATAGATTCCTAAGCGGTTTTCACCTACCATCTCAGACAAATATCCCCTCATTAACCTGAAAACCACACCGTTGTTTTCTTCAGCAAGCTCATCAAAGGTTCTTTCAAATTCTGCTTCATCACCATCTGCGACAACATCATCATACTGATCTATGAGAGCTGTACACTTAGGAATTAATTCTTTTAACTGATCCATATCTTCTTCTAAAGTCATTATTATCAGTTAAGCAGTTGATAATAACTTTTTTATGTTTTGTTCACCTTCTCACGAAGGATAAATAACCCGTATGCATTATACCCTTGGTTTGGGGGCGCGTTCCCCTTTCCTTCACGAGCATTTCCCTGATGCTGCATTCGAGAGTCTGCTCATGTTTCAGTTTGTTTTTCTTGCACTCTAGAACGAAGGTTCTTACCTGCTCGACTGTCGGGACATAACTTACCAGATAGCCGCCGTCTTTCAGGGACTTTGCCGCGTTGGGTACGGCATGCCAGGGCTCGGGCATGTCAAGGGTTATCACATCGACATCCTTCTCGTCGATGCCCTCAAAAATGTCCTTTTCCTTTATCTCAATGTATTTTCCGAGTCCTGCCCGGTCGACGTTCCTTCGCGCAAGCTTGGCGAAATCCGGGCGCATTTCATAGGAAACCACCCTCCCCCCAGGCTTCACAAGGTTGCCGAGATAGATGGCAAGGAATCCTGAACCCGCTCCGGCGTCGACCACAAGATCGCCCGGGGATATACCTGTGAAGGCAGAGATTATGGCCGCGTCCTTCAGGGTGATTATCTGGGGCCCTCTGACGAGCCTCTTGAAGAGGTCAGGCATTCTCATAAGTAACTCCCTAGACAATGGTTTAAATAACAATACATTTATTAACATTACCGGAATAATTAGAGATACGTGATATGCGTGAAGTATCCCAAATCCCTGAATACATACTGCCCTAAGTGCAAGAGGCACACGGAGCACACGGTCAGCATGAGCAGCAGGAAAGCGAGGGGGAAGGCCCATCCCATGTCCGAGGCCCAGAGAAGGTTCAAGGCCAAGCTGCGCGGATA
>CP070804.1:258660-263231 GCA_020343635.1 Candidatus Aenigmatarchaeota archaeon
AGTATACCCGTTCCCAAGCTGTACGTTGTGCCCAGCGATATCCCGAACGCATTCGCCACAGGAAGGAACCCCGAACACGGAGCCGTTGCTGTTACGCGTGGTCTGATGAGGCTCACCAGGAGCGAGATGGAGGGCGTGATCGCGCATGAGATAAGACACATAAAGAACAGGGATACCCTCATACAGAGCATAGCTGCAACTATAGCCGGTGCTGTTTCATATCTGGCCATGATAGGGTACTGGAGCCTTTTCGCCGGTCACAGGCGGGACGGAGGCATGCTTATCGGGGTCATACTCATAGCCATATTTGCACCCCTCGCCGCGACTATTGTAAAGCTTGCCATATCCAGGAGAAGGGAGTATGCTGCTGACCACGGAGCCGCCCTGATGACCAAGGAGCCGCAGGCCCTGGCTTCTGCGCTGAGGAAGATAACTGAAACCGTCAGGCACAACCCTGTTCACGGATCTTCCGCCACCTCGCATCTGTGGATAGTGAATCCGTTCAAGCAGGACTGGTTCACCGGGCTTTTCTCCACACATCCTCCGATTAGCAGGAGAATAGCCAAGCTTGAGAGAATGGCAGGCAGGGTGAGTGAAGAAGAATGACCGACGACGTCAAATCCAGAAAGAGCGGAATACACATAGGGCTGATACCCGACGGAAACCGCAGGTATGCTGTGGAGAAAGGTATCAATGTTCTTGAAGGTCACAGGCTGGGCGCAAAGAAGATAGAGGAGTTTCTCGAATGGTGTGACGAGTACCCTGAGATAAGGATGGTTTCCATATTCGCTTTGTCTACTGAGAACCTCAACAGATCGAGGACTGAGGTTAATGCCCTCTGGAGGGTCTACAGGGACGAGCTGAAAAAGCTTCTGAAACATCCTAGTGTAAAGAAGAAAAAGATGAGGGTGCGGGTCCTCGGGGAAAGAGGCGTCTGGAGGCCTGACATCAAGGATATAGTCAAAGAGTTGTACGACTCCACGAAGAGCTATTCAAGGACGTTCCTGAACATAATGCTCGCCTATGGTTCGAAGCTGGAGATAAACGAGGCCGTGAAGGAGGTCATAAGGAAGCCGTTCGAAAAGCTTGACAAGGCGTTGTATGTCAAGGAGCCCCTCGACCTGGTGATAAGGACGGGCAAGCAGCACAGGCTGAGCAACTTCATGCTCTACCAGGCCAGTTATGCCGAGATATACTTCTGCGACAAGCTGTGGCCGGATTTCACGAGAAAGGACTTCGACCATATCATGCGATGGTATCACGAGCAGCAGAGGAAGTTCGGGCAGTAATCAGGCTTTGTAGCCGACTATCTTCTTCAATACTTCCACGCACTCAGGGTTCATGAGCGTAGTCAGGTTCCCGAGGTCCTTGTCGTTCTTTAACAGCCCCCTGAGTATCCTTCTCATTATCTTCCCTGACCTCGTCTTTGGCACATCTTCAACGAAGTAGATCTCCCCGGGCCTGGCCGTGGGCCCTATCATCTTGTCAACGTGCTTTACTATCTCCTGCTTCAGTGCATCGCTGGCCTTTGCCTGACCCTTCAGCAGTACGAAAGCCACAGGCACTTCACCCTTTATTTCGTGCGGCTTGGGCACGACTGCGGATTCCCTGACGAGCTTGTGCTTGTTTATGGCGTTCTCCAGTTCCGCAGTTGAAAGCCTGTGTCCCGCGACCTTCATCGTATCATCCACCCTGCCTGTCACGCGTATGGTCTCGTACTCCCTCATCACTGCACCGTCGCTGGTATCGTAATATCCCGGGAACCTTGACCAGTACGTGTCTATGTACTTCTTCTCGTTCCTGTACACCCCTCTGAGCATCCCGGGAGCAAATGGAGGCACCTGTGCAAGATAGCCTCCCTGGCCCATCTTGACCTCGTCCCCGTCCTCGTCGAGCAGTATGTGGTGCGTGCCCGGGAACATCCTTCCGGATACCGTCGGTATGAACGGACCGACACCAGGGAGCGAGTTTATCAGGGTTCCGCCTGTCTCGGTCTGCCACCACGTGTCTATCACAGGGCACCTTCCGCCGCCAATCTTCCTGAAGTACCACATCCAGGCTTCCACATCGATGGGCTCGCCCACAGTCCCGAGAATCCTCAGCGTGCTCAGGTCATACTTCTCCGGCCACTGGTCTCCGAACTTTATGAACATCCTTATCGCGGTTGGCGCAGTGTAGAACACTGTGACCTTATGATCAGCCACAATCTTCCACCATCTTCCCGGGTCTGGATAGTCAGGAGCGCCCTCGAACATGAGCATCCTTGCCCCAAGCAGAAGGGGGCCGTAACAGCCGTACGTGTGTCCCGTGACCCAGCCCACATCGGCGGTGCACCAGAACAAGTCGGAGTCATGCAAATCGAAATCAAGCTTGGTCGTCCAGTATGCCTGGGTGAGATAACCCCCCGTGTCATGCACTATGCCCTTGGGCTTCCCGGTCGTGCCGCTTGTGTACAGCAGGAACAGCTTCTCGTTGCTCTCCACGAACGTTGGCTCACAGTATTTATCTGCTTTCTTCAGAAGCTCATGATACCACAGGTCCTTCTTCTTGTTCCATGCGACATCAAGTCTGGTCCTCTTGACGACTATCACATGCTTTACGCTCGGCGCTGAGGCACCTATGTCCGCATTCTTCTTAAGATCAAGGGGTTTGCCCCTTCTGTAATAACCGTCTGCAGTTATGATGAGCTTCGAGTTGGCATCATCCACCCTGTCCCTCAGCGACTCGCCGCTGAAAGCTGAGAAGCACACGCTGTGGATTGCGCCAAGCCTTGAGGTTGCAAGCATCGATATGACAACCTCGGGTATCATCGGCAGATATATTGACACCCGATCACCCTTTCTGACGCCGAGCTTCTTCATGGCGCTCGCAAGCCTGTTAACCTCGTCGTAGAGCATTTTGTAAGTATAAGTCTTCGGCTTATCATCGGTAGGCTCAGGAACCCAGACAATCGCTTCCCTGTCGCCGCTGCCTGCCTTGATGTGCCTGTCGAGCGCGTTGTAGCACGCGTTGATCTCCGCTCCGACGAACCACTTGAACTGCCAGGGCTTCTTACCCTGCTGGTAGGCATGCTTCCACTTCTTCTTCCAGTCGAGCGCCTCTGAGGCTCTCTTTTCCCAGAACTTAACGGGATCCTTCTGGCCTTCCCTGTAGAAGGATTCGTCCGAGATCCATGCCCTCTTCTTCATCGCATCAGAAGGCCAGTAAACATGCTTGACTTTCCTGTCCTCGACAACCCATTTTGCCATCCGAATCACCAATCTTAATAATTGGCTAACGCCCTATTATTTCTTCCCCTTCTCCTTCCACATCTTTAGGAGTTCCAGGAAGTCGTCGAACCTTACAACCACGAATGGAGGGGTCTTGGTGAAGTTGAAAACCAGGAAATCCTGCTGTCCCTTCGCCAGCTCCATTATCTCCCCTTCGGGGAAGGACACGTACTTCTTCGCCTTCGTGGTCTTGGCCTTGCCGAAGAACTTGTTCTCGACTATTATGTCCGTATTCGGGATGTCCTCCTCTCCTTCGGGTCTCTGCCTGCCTGAAAGGGGTATCCTCCTTGCATCAAAACCGGCAGCTACGAGCTTGTCCTTGACAAGGTGCTCAAACCGCCGGCCTCTGGCATAGCTCATAATCATAATTGGGCAACGTTGTTTAAATGTCATTTCGCACATGAAATATTTATGGGAAGGGTAACGAACTTACTGATCATAGCCAATGTGGCTGTATTCCTGCTGGTATTCAGCATGCCGGAGCAACTCCTGCAGGCGACCTTCGATACCTTCGACTTCTCCGCAGCGAAGATGCTGGAGGCTTGGAGATGGGTAACCACGATGTTCCTGCATGGCAGCGCATCACATCTTTTCTTCAACATGATAGCCCTGTACTTCTTCGGCCGGGTTCTCGAAAGTGATATCGGGTCCAGGAAATTCCTGCTCATATACTTCCTGTCAGGCCTTGTGGGAAGCCTTGTCTTTGCGCTTACAAGCTCGGCACCCGCTGTAGGGGCCTCGGGGGCGATATTCGGGGTCATGGGCGCCTCCATGTTCTGTCAGCCCAAGCAGCTCATAAGGATATACGTACTTCCCCTTCCTCTGGGCCTGGTGGCTATACTCTTCATACTCGCGCAGGTGGCGCTTGCCGCGGTCCCGCTGCATGCTTCGGGCATAGCATATGTGGCTCATATAGGCGGGCTTGTCACGGGTTCCCTGCTTATGTTCTACATGGAGCCCAAAGCTGCCTTCAAGGGATTCACCATGATACTCGTACTGCTCCTGATTCTCATCGTATTATGGCCGCTTATAGGCTTTGTAGTAGGCATAGGACAGTTCATACTCTCAATCCTTGACTTCATAGTGGGATTCATCCTATACAATGCAGCGAACCTGCTCTTCTCGTGGGTATGGGTATAGTAAAGCATTTAATATAGTTGGGGAAAGAATAAACACTGTGATAAATATGGCAAAGAAAAAAGTGGGGAAGATAACCCACTACTTCGGCAAGATAAGCGTAGCCGTTGTTGAATTATCCGGAACCTTGAAAAACGGGGACCCCATTTCCATAGAAGGCCCTAC
>CP070804.1:263331-277940 GCA_020343635.1 Candidatus Aenigmatarchaeota archaeon
ACCGCCAGCTTGTGGCATACAGAGGACGGCAGTGACAACGATGTGCACTTCTTGAACAACGCAACACTACTTGAGGATGAATTTGTAGTCGTCACAGACCACAACGCATACGCAGACGGTGAGTACTCATACATCCTTGAGTTCAAGGACTGGTCCGGAAGTTCGGGCGAGGAAGAGGCCACATTCGAGGACGTTAGCACAGGAACCGAGTACATCGTAACCGCAAACGATTACGGTACAGACGTAGCAATAGGTTCCCTTGATGTGGAAGTCACGGGCTTCGACACGACAGCAGAGACCGTTACATTCAACAACACAGGCGGTCCTGCTAACGAGGTAGCAGCATTGCTTACCAAGAACGGAGCTTCTTTGATCTTCAACGTCAACACGACATGCGGTCCACAGTGTGCAACGACAGACGACATCATCTCAACAACTGATGCAGTATTTGTGTGGGAAGAGAATGATGGTGCGTTCGATGTAGAAACAGAGGTCACACCACAGCAATTCTCGCTATCTGTATCAGAGTCAAGCGGAGATGTCGAGGTTGAGACCAACTTAACTGAGCTTGCCGACGACGACGGTTCATCTGCGTACTTCCTTACCGAGGCTGGTACCTACATAAAGGGAACCAACTGGGACGAGGAGAAGACAATAACAATGTACATACCTGACGAGGCAACTCCGGTATTCGTAGCATTCGGTATATCTCCATCCTTCTCAGCTGGAGAAGGTGTAGCTGCTGGTACCGTGCAGCAGGCAGTACAGATAAAGAACAGCATCTCCAAGATGGAATCCGAGGTAAACACAGCGACCCTTAACAGGGATCTTGTGCTTCTCGGCGGACCTTGTGCAAACGGACTTGTAGCAGAGCTTCTTGAGATGTCAGCAACCAGCCCAGCGTGTGCAACTGAGTTCACAGCTGATTACCCAACCGAGGGTGTCATCAAGATTGTTGAGGACGCTTTCGATTCAGGTTACAAGGCATTGATAGTAGCTGGTGTCGACAGGGCCGCAACAAGAGACCTTGCAGTAAAGGTCATGCAGGGAACCTTGGATTACGCAGCTTAAACCTACACTAAATCAATTAAATTTGGGGGGTTTCCCCCCTCACCTTTTCTTTTTATTTTCATTGCATGACGTGAGTATATTCTTAGAATCAGCTAACTGATTTTACAGCTTCCATAATAATTTCGTGGGGATCTTCGAATCTCTTCATGCTGTCAGTGTCGTTGCGCTTCTTTGATTTCAGGATCTCTTCAGCCTTTGATATTATGTCATTCTCAGTACACGAGTGGAACA
Organism: Candidatus Aenigmatarchaeota archaeon; assembly: GCA_020343635.1. Lineage (GTDB taxonomy): Archaea > Aenigmatarchaeota > Aenigmatarchaeia > QMZP01 > JAFGSV01 > JAFGFG01. The sequence continues at coordinate 264,634 of CP070804.1, forward strand.
TAAGGCCCCTTTCTATGAGGAATCTGTCCACTCCCGGCAACCTGTCCGGGCATATGGATATGGTAGGGCATCCGCCTATGGAAGCTTCCCTGTTCATGCAGGAACCTGCACCTATCATCAGGTCAGCGAACGAATAAAGGCTCAGCACGTCTATGGAGCGTTCAGGAACAAAAAAACCGAGCTTTTTTGCCGTTATCCTGTCCTTTTCGTTCCTTGGTATGAACACTATATTCATCTCCTCATCGTCTTCCTTGAGTCTGGCAAGTACCGAGAAAATCAGTGACTCTTTGAAGTTATGTGAAGCCAGGAGCGGTTCTGTTCTGCCAATAACTATCTTATCACCAGAAGAAAGTCCTATGTCATCCAGGACGTCTTTACTGGGTTTGAAATCATTGAAATGGGCACTCTCACAAATCCCGTAGAATGTTTTGAGGTCCTTGGCGCCGTATCTTGCAAGCATTTCCTTGTCCGTGAACTCAGGTGCCACAACCACATTTACCAGAGGCGCTGTCAGCCTGCTCTGTTTCGATGCTGTCTCGTGATCTATTACCATCACCGAGGGGATCCCCAGGCCGAAGCAGACTCTGGCGCTTTCTATGGAATGCTTAGAAATGCCGATGTCAGGCCTCTCGAGTGACATGAGCTTTGCAAGTTCTATGATCCTTTCAGAGCTGTGTATAAGCTTTTCCTTGAGACCCTTTCCACCATGGGATCCCACGCTTCTGTATTCTATGCCGTTTCTCTCAAGAATATCATTCATTATCCCGAATTCCCTGCACGTCACAATTACTTCATTACCGGACTTTTCCAGTTTCTTTATCAGCGCCCTGAAGAAATTCACGTGTGGCAGGCTGGTCACATCTATCCAGAATTTCACAGCAATACACCTGCAACAGTTACCGTTGAAACCCCAATTACTATTGAAATCGCCCAGAAGAAGTTGACCAGCTGCTTTTCGGTCATGGGCCTGTACCTAAGCACCAATCGGACAAGAGAGAGATAATCACTTCTCGGGACGAGTATGTTCTTTCCGTTTACGCGCGTCCTGGCCTTTTCGCTTGAGCTGAAGAATCCTGAAGAGCTGCCCTTTATTGCCATGTCAGCTGCATGAAGTGCAAGAAGGGGTATCAGAAGATGCATGAGATTGTAGTAAAGGGCGATGCCCACGAAAAAACCGCCTATAGTGAAAGTGCCTATGTTTCCCGGGAATACCCTCGCCGGATACTTGTTGTGCAGCAGGAAGGCGAAGAGTATCAAGGACATTCCGAGCGAAAGGTAAAAGGGAACGAGATTTCCCGTTACGAGGCATGCAAGCGAAAAGAAGAGGGCTGTCAGGGTGGAGCAGCCTACTTCGAGCCCGTTGAAGCCCGCGAAGAGGTTGAACGAATTCCCTATTGCAGCTGTCAGTATCAGGAGCGGAATGAAAAGTATTGCCGGAGGACCGGCGAGCACCAGCAGGAAACTGCCTATCAACACAGAGAGAACGAGCTTCGCGTACTTACCGAGCTTCATTATGTCATCGAGCACTCCGTAGGCCGCGAAAAGGGACGTGGAAAGCATCACCAGGAGAACCAGAGGCGATCCGCTGAGGAAGTAGACTGACGCCGGTATGAGCATCAGAGGCGGTAATACTGCTATGCCTCCCATTTCGGCGACTTTCGGCCGCTTCCTCTTGTGCACATCCACTCCCACAACGTTCATTTCCTTCAGCTTTCTGGCTATATTTGGCGTCAGGAAATATGTCAGCACCGACAGAAAAGCCGAAACCGACAGTATGGGAACCATAAGATTAACTACCATAATTAATAATGCAGACTATTATCCATATAAATATTACTACTGAAACATTTCAAAACAAAATATAATTGCATCTATTAAAACTCTAAAATAAATATAAAATTATTTTAACATTTCCTATCATTCCCGGAGTATTAAGAAAACTTAAAATAAAATATTATGCTATTTTAGGCGTTGTTTTTATCTTAAAGGTCTTCTTGAACTTTTCTCTCTCTATGAGACCCCTTTCCTCAAGGCTCCTGAGCATTCTGGAAATCCTTGGTTTCGAGAATCCGGTCATGTGTGCAAGCTTGTTCTGTTCCGTCTTTCCGTGCATCTTCAGTATCTCTATAATCTTCTCTTCGTCTTCAGTCAGCAGGAATATAGAGCCCCTGCCTTCCCTGAACCTCAATATGATGACAGCGGCGAGAACTATTATCACAGCAAGCGAGAAGACCAGATAGAAATCAAGCAGGGTAGCCTGTTCTTCCGCTGCATCCTTGATTATACTGGTCTCTATTGTCTCTACGTTCAGCCCAAGTGAATTCACGGCCCCATGAGCTGAGCTTTCAGAACTTACCAGAACGGCGGAGGTAGCGCCCAGCTTTCTTATTGCGCCCCTCGTCTCATCGGGCACGGTCGCGTTGTTTATGAATAGTATGGGCACACCCCTTTCAAGTGCCACGTGCTGGGCCAGCAGGAATCCTGTGTAATCCTCACCATTCGTTATCACCACTTCTTCGGATTCACCCCACAAGTCTATCGCCACTCTTGCAGCTGTACCATACCTGTTCCAGTCCCACAACCTGTTAACTATGAAGCCCGCATCCTTCAGCTCCTGTTCCACTGAACCTGAGATGGCGCTTTCACCCCCTATTATGAGCATGAGTTGATATCCCTTCTCCCGGAAGCCTACGAGCTCGCTCTTTATCTGCGGCTGTATGCTGTCGGGATTGACGAAAACCAGAGGTATCTTCTGCGTGCTTGCATATATCGAAGCTATGGTGTAGTCAGTCGGCAGGTCCCCCCTTACGATTATGACATCATAGTCAACGAATGCACTCGCGGAGCCCTGGAAGACGAGCAGGAACGCGAATGTTGTGATCAGGACCTTTCTGATTTCCATAACAGGACACCCATTACTGAAAGTGATGCCAGGGACGATATTATGAGTGCGCTGATGGCCCCCATATACAGCATCACAGGCACCAGATAAACATTTAGCGTCAGGCTTAAAAAGGCAAACACTGCACCACCGTAGACAGCGTATCGCTGCCTGCCGATCGAATTTGAAAAGAAGAACAGCGTCACCAGGATTCCCATTATCATGTACGCTATCATCATGAACGGAAGGAACTCGAATATGCCCAGGTAGGCTGGGTTTATTATGTTTATCACAGGCCTTCCCAGGATTATTAACAGGACGGTGTACAGGACAAACAGTGCAGCGCTGGCCTTCAGTGCCCTGAGCAGCTCTTTTCTCCTCTTAGGAAGATTCGTCTCACTTGAAGAAGCCTTTGGCAGCAGGGCGTTCGCATAAGAATTGGATATGATGATGTATCCTAAGCACAGGGCGGTCGCTGCGTCATAGAAGCCCGCCTCCACGGTCGAGTAGAACCCGGACAGAGCGAGCCTGTCAAAGGACATGGAGAAGTGCCTCAGGAATTCGCTGACAAATATAGGGAAAGAGTATATCAGCAATTGCTTGAAAACGCCCAGTGTCTCTCCTCCATACTCCAGGACCCCCCGGTTCCTGAAAAGTATGTAAATGTCTATCACCACGAAGCTTACCATGAATGCGAAGAAGGGGGCGTAGTAAAGGCCGGCGTAAAGCAGCGCGACCAGGGCGGCTATCCTTATTATCATCATTACGGTGTCCGTCATGGTGCTGTGCTTCATATGGTAGAGCCCGCGGAAGTAGAATATGCCTATGTTGTACACGACTGCGAAGGGTATGGTAAGCACCGCCCAGAGCACGACTCCCTGGCTGACGTTTATCGCTGACGAAAGCAGTGGCGTCAGCAGCAGAAGCACGCCTGTTATCACCAGGGCAAGGACGAAGGAACCAATCAGCGCAGCGCTGTAATACACGCCCTTCTTGCTGCTGTCCTGAGACACGAATTTGGCCAGACCAAGAGTCACATTGAAGGTCGCGAACAGCATGAACCAGTTGAACAGTACAAGAAAAATCGCCACTTCACCGTATGCGCTCACAGAAAGCATGTTCATGCATATTACCCTGAAGAGCACTCCTCCGAACTTCAGGAATATGAATCCTATGAGCAACACCAGCCCGCCCCTGTAAAGCGTATTCCTTTCCATTAGCTCACCGTTAATCTTTCTTTAGATGCTTAAAATTATCCAGTATGCCGGACTTTTCTTTTACGCTCATGACTCTCATCCATCCAAGATATATCAGCCCCAATATCACGAAGACGTTTATGCCCACATCTAGCGTTGATATGAGCATAGCCATGAGGACTGCATAGAGCCTATAGTCGATCCTGCGCAGGTTGGCCAGGACTGCGCCAGCCCACCAGGCGACAAGGAAGACGCCAGCTAGGCCGAAGTTCAGCATGGCTTCCCCGAATGAGGTCGCGGTTATCCTCGCGTCATAACCATAGAGCGTTCGTGATATGAATTCTGTAGATTCCATTGTAAGTGATCCGCCATAGGTGTATCCAAAGGGAAAGGAGAGATGCACTATGTCATCGAAGACGCTCATCGTGAAGGCGAGCCTGTATTCAGCTGTACGGAGCGGATCCATATTCCATTCAGGATGCTGTTCATCCATCATCGAATGTCCTATGAATACGAAAGTCAGTATCACTGCCCCGGTGACGAGTCCTATAGACCACAGCCTGAACAGATCTGAAGCCTTCTTATCTCCCATTTCCTTAATCTCAAGGAGAACCCATGTGATGAATGCTATTCCGAGATAAAGCCTGAACGTGGAGAGCGCCAGGCTGAAAAGGAGGAACAGCCACAAATATCTCCTTTTGGGATGCATCCTCGCAAGGGAATAGGTCATCAGGAAGAACCCTGTCATGAAGATGGGATTGACATGTGTGAAGAGGTCCCTGTGGAGATTCATGTCCGTAAGCGGTATCCCGTTCAGGACATAGCTGAGCCACAGCAGGAAGGTACCTGCCGTGAAAGCGTACTCCCAGTTTATCTTTGAGAACAGGAGCACGTACGATACGAGCAGAACCGAGAGCGCGAACACCACAGCGAAGATCTGACAGAGCCCGAGGACGAAGTAGCCTGTGATTATCGCCAGGAAGATGCCGGCCATTACCGGCAGGTATGAAAGTCTCAGAGCGGAACGGCTCGTGATTACGCCTATGTAGAATGAAATCAGGCCGAAGAGGAAGACTAGGAAAGCCAGCGAGCTCGTGGAAATATCCATGCCGCCGGCCCCCAGCGAGGGATCGAATGCGGCGGCAGTGCTCGCGGCAAGGTATACGAGTCCTGCCACTATGAATATGCAGGGACCCGTAAGGCAATCATAAACGCTTTTTGTAAATCCTGTCGGTTTCATCGAACATCTTCTCCAGCGTGAATTTCTTTGAGGCCTCCCTGTTGCGCTTTACGAGTGCTTCCCTGAACTTCCTGCTTTCGATTATCTTCTTGACCGTATGGGGCATGTTCTCGGTTACTGCTATATCAGGCATTATCTCCGGGAGCGCTCCGTTGGGGAAAGCAATGACAGGGACGCCCATTCGCATGGCTTCCAGCGCTGTCAGCCCGAAGCCTTCGATTCTCGACGGGACCACCACAACATCAGAAGCCTTCATGTATTTCAGGGAATCCTGATGGGATTTCTCCCCCACGAACGAGACCGACTTGGTTATCGCCATCTTCTTGCAGAATCCCTCGAGATCATCTCTCGCCGGGCCGTCACCCACCAGAATGAAATGCACATCGCCTTTTCTTGCGAAATGCTCGGCGAGTATAAGGAATATGTCAGCCCCTTTGGCTTCACTGAGCTTTCCGGAGAATGTCACGATCTTCCTGTCCGGAAGATTCAGCACCTTCCTGAGAGACTCCTTGGAAGCCTTCGGCAACCCCCGGTCTTCAAGGCCGTTGTATATGAGGGTTGTCTTCTTCCTGCTGATGCCAAGCTTCTGCGCTTCCTTGGAGAGGTATTCGGAGACGCAGATAAGCCGGTCGCATCTCTTTCCCACGCATTTTATGATACTTCTCCCGATCCTGCCCTGGGCGAGAGAAAGCAGGTCTGATCCGTGCGCAGTCACTACGAACCTGGGTTTCTTTCCATGGAACCACCTGTAGAACGAGCCCACAGTTCCCGGAGGATGCATGAACTGTGAGTGTATGACATCTATCTTCTCGTGCTTGACAAGACCCCTTAATCTGAAAAATGCGCCAAGGAAGAACGACAGGCCCCTGAGGAATTTCACATCAATTATGGGAACCTCTATTATCTTTACATTCCCGTGTGAGTGCCTCCCGAACCTGCCATAGGTTATCAGGAAGACCTTATGTTCCTTGGAAAGATGCTTTACGAGGCTCTCCGTATGGATGGGCACACCTCCGCTCTGCGGTGGATAAGGGGATATGATGCATATGTTCATAGGTTATCACTCATTATCTGGACAAGCGCCTCGAGATCATCTCTGTCAGGGTCGTAGTTCTCTGAAATATAATCGAGAGTCAGCTGTTTCTGGCCTTCCATGCCCGCGAAATCATATATTCCCCCTGCCTTCGGATATGTCACCTGCTCGGTCTTTATCACCCTTCCTGTCTCGGGTACCACGTAGTTCCAGAACTTGCCGGCATCGCTCTGCTGTGTGGAAAGCCATCTCGCTCCCCTGACCACGGCACCCCTCACTTCCTCACTACCACTAAGCTCGTAGTACTCTATCAGTGCTTCCAGTATGACGGTCTGGGAGTTTACGGTGCTCCTGTCGCTGAACTCCCCGTAAGGCCATGCTCCGCTGTTCTTCTGAGACATGAGAAGCCTCTGTTCGATCTGTCTGGCAGCGCCTGTCTGTCCAAGCTTCCAAAGGGCCGGGAGGCACACGGCATCGGTCCTGTAGTCGTCGAATATGGAGCTTTCCACAGTCTTTATCCATAAACCATTGTAGCTTGACATGATAAGCTCTTCCCCTTTCTCCACAGAGGGTCCTTCCATTTCCGGTTCCTCCCTGTAAATGTCTATCAGATCGCTTACCACGAGGCAGGTTGTTGCTGCGCTCTTCTTCGGGTTCTCATATTTCTGGTCCAAGAAGCCGCCATCGACCAGCTGCTGGAAGGCCAGCCATTCTAGCAGCCATTCCGCCCGTGAATGGTACATACCTGTAAGGCTTTCCCTGTCCAGCACGAGCATAAGCCTGATTATCTCTGTTATATCGGAGTAATGTGACCTGTAGTCCCTGGAATCCAAATAAGACATGCCGTTCCAGTATTCCTCCAGATAAGGAATGAGGGACATCGTCATGTTCCTGTCAAACGTCGGTCTGTAATCCCTGAAGCCAGCATAATCACTGAATTTCCCTGAATACTCTTGTGGCATCATAGGTTCCTCAACGAATCTGTATATCTCTGCCATGTCGTTGGCGAACACGGGCTCGAAGTACGTATCATAGCTCAGGTAGTCAACAAGACCGTACTTGAGAGCATCCAGTTCCAAGCGCATGCGGCTGTCTATGTAAATATAGTCGACATCGTACCTCTTCATGAGGCTCAGCATCCAGTCCTTGTTTGCTGACCTGAACATCACGAACATATCTATATACGCGGCCTTGGCCTCGTCCACAGAAGGCGGCTCCTCGAAGAATCCCTGGTATATCCTCTTCCATGTGAGTATGTCCTTTCTCTCTGTGACGCCCATAATGTAGTAGCCCTCCTCCTTCCATGTGAGTATGATCGAATCCTCAGGCGTGTTTTCCTTTATCCACATAAGCGCCTCTATCTCCCCAGGCGTCGGGTACTCGACCACATACAGAGAGGTGTATAACGCCTGGCCGACTGTGAATAGGATCACGAACCCCAAGACAGCTTTAAGGACTTTCCTGTTCTTCCTGAACTCAGGGATGACATAGTGTATCACCGCATAGCCTGCCAGAAGCGACAGTGGTATCGCCGCGTAGGGGTCCCTGAACCTGAACGAGAACGAGCCCACGACAAGCAGCAGCGCAGCCCAGACTATCAGGAACAGCTTCAGCCTGTCCTTGGTCTTGTAGAGAAGTATCACACCGACTGCCGCAAAGAAGAGCTGCATGGTGCCCATCCACTTGATATAGCCCAGGGCAGTGACGGCCTCCACGTTTATCCTTGAAAGGAGATCTGACATATAGGTAGTTATCCCGTAATAGGCGACCGCGATGAAGGCCAGCATGCCGAAGAGATAGCTCCTTTTCCTGAAGACTCCGGAGTAGTATACGACCAAAAGGAGGAGCGCGGAAAGCAGGAACAGCGAAGCGCCCCTGTGGGAGAATATGTAAAGAACGAAAACCCCGGCTGTGATTGCCAGGTACTTCAAATGCTTTGTCTTCAGGTACCTGATGAGATAGAGGAGAGATACAGTGAAGAGCAGTACCCCGAAACCCTCGGGTATGGGCATCGAGGTCCTGAATATGTGTATTGGAGATGTAGCGAAGAAGAGCGCCGAAAAGAGCGAGACATTATCATCCCTGAATATCTCCTGGGATATCCTGAAAATGAAGAACACCGAGAGCGCGCCCAACAGGGCACCCACGAAGTGCGATCCTGCTACCGGGGGAAGGAACGTCAGGAAGGCTGCCAGTATGACGTGGAAGCCGGGAGGGTAGCTGTACGCCTTGAGGCCCACCAGCGATAAGGGGTCGAATGAAAGGAGGGTTCCCTTCTCGAGTATCCTCAGCGCTATGTCTATATGAAGATACGAATCAAGGCCCACAGGGACACCTGCTATGAGCACCGGGACGAACCTGAGGGTCAGAGCCAGCAGGAATATAGCGACAAGCATCTTCGTGGTAAAATCCGGCATTTTCATAACTATCAGTTAATGTAAATTTGATGGCCCTGTTTAATAAAATAAAAAAACGGGGAAAAGAAAGAAGCTTATTTCTTTATTTCCTCGTCGAATGTTTCTATCTGGTGCCTCAGCTTTACGAGCATGTCGTTGGTCTTGGTCAGGGAAACTGACATAAGGGCCTTTTCGTTCTCGAGGTTCTTCACCTGCTCCTGGAGCGCGACCTTATCCGAAGCCAGATGGGCCCTGTCTTCCTTCAGGTTGTCTATCCTCGTCTGAAGGAGGTTTATCTCGTCTGCCTTTCTGTGAAGCTCGGTCTGGAGTCTGTCCCTCGTTATCTTCAGCTCGCCTACAACTTCCTTCAACTGCAGCTCCTGCTGCTTCAGCTTCCTGATCTTCTGTATAAGCTGCTCCTTCTGTTCCTTGATGTCAAGGGCTTTCACGACATCCTCGGTAAGAGTATCCACTATGTCTTCCAGTCCCTTGACGTGCTCTTCCTTGACGGGCTTAGCAGAAACACCCTGCGGATGCGTCCCTGGTTTTGATACAGTTTCTTCAGTCATAAGTACACCAATAATTATTATTCACTTAGCTCGTTTAAATTTATTTCTTGTAGCGTTTGAGCAGCTTCGTGATCTCCTCAAGCTGCCTGTTTATGTCCTGTACACTTATCGTCTTCTTCTTGATGTTGATGTGCAGCTTCCGCGGGTCGATGTCACCCAGCTGTCCCCAGCCGCCCCCCGTGTAGCTGTAAACGTACTTCTTGCCCGCTTCCGCCCGCAATATCTTGGCCTGCGTCTCCATTCTCTCGACAAGCTCAGAAAAGCGTTGGTTGTTTATCATGAGCGCCCTGTTCTGCTCCCTGAGGTTCCTAAACTCTTCCTTGGTTTTTTTCAGCGTGCGCTCGGACCTCTGCATGGCAAGAACGGGATCTCCCTCTTCCGGGTCATAATCAGGTCCGAGATCTTCATCCATGCTCCAGCCGCATTTCTTGCACTTCACTTTCCCGCCCGGGGCGCCGCAGAGAGGGCATTCATTGACCTTGCCCTTCTTTTTCTTCTCCTCGGCCTCGTCTATCACTTCGATAGCCGTCTTCTTTTCCGCCATAATTAGAATTCGCAGAATTCGCTTATTAAGCTTCTTCAAGCTGCCTGACGAGCACGGTGGCGTAGCTATCCTTGGGCAGGTAGAATTTCAAGTCCGACTTCTTCTTCAGAATGTAGTCCCAATAATTCTTCATAAATCCTCTTATAAGCTTCTTCCCAATCACTTCTTAATTCGCTCATTAATTCTTCAAAAGATTGATATATACGTCTCTGATACCCACGTCTCGATAACACATCTTTAGTAAATCTCCAGTACGGTACAACAAGATCGGATCCGTCTATTTTAGCTACTGTTTCTTTGATTTTTAATATCTCATCTTCTGGTAAAATTCCAAACAATCCATTTAAATTTCCTCCTTCTCGTTCTATATCTGGATAATAATAATCTGTACCAGCGCGTGTAGCTTCTACACTTTCTACGTCTACACCCCATTTTTTCAAATAAATGCGAAAATCTACTACATTGCTATAACTAGCACCTTCCCCATGACGGCACACAAAACAAACATTTTTCATGCTAACACGTGGTTTATAGACTCTGCATAAAATTTTATAAGTCTATCCTCAATTGCCTCACAAGTTCAGTCGCGTAGCTTCCTTTCGGCAGGAAGAATTGCAGGCGCAGAACCCCTTCCTTCAGCTCGTGCTCCAGCTTCTCCGGAATGACCCTGTAGTCGCGCTCCGAGCCCCTTGAGGAGAGCTCTTTGAAGGACTTGTTGGAGAAATCCCCCGGGCCGATCTTCTCCTCATCCAGAACTTCCTCCAGTATGCCTCTGACTCTGGGGTAGTTCCTGACATCGGTCCTGTGGCCTATTACAGGTATGGGCGTGTTCTCGCCTTCATAACGCCTGGCGCACTCGTTCCATATCCTCGCCTGGTAGGCGTGGATGAATATCTTCAGCAGCCTCAGGGGGATCTGCCTGAGCGCTCCTTCGTAGTCCCGGGGCTTCTTCTCCAGATAAGCGGACATCTTCCTTTCATACTCCCTGGAAATGTCCATGATCTTCTTCGCGGCGCCCTCTATGTCTCCCAGAACAAGCAGCCTCCCCACTTTATCATTGGCCTTCTTTGAGCCGAACCTCTGCTCTCCGAAGTAGTTGACGAATCCGATCTTCTTCATAGTCTCCAGCCTCTTCTTAACGTCCGAACTCTCACTTTCCTCGAGATTTCGTATTGTTATCTCGAAATCATTCCCTTTGTGCTCTCCCAGCTTTATCGGCCGGTTCCGGGGCCTGAGTTCGCTGATATCCACACCGGGAATCTTCAGAGCCTTCACCTCTCCCTCTTTGTCTATGGGAACAGAGATTGTCTGGTATGTGACGGCCTTCTTGTCCTTGGTACCCGAATAACCGATATCTTTGGTGCTTATCCCGAGCTTCTTACCCAGTTCGGCTATGACCCTGAAGAAATCGTAATCCTTCTTGCACAGAGTGAACCATAGGTATTTCGTCTTAGCCTGCGCCTTATGGCCGCGGATCTGCCTGTACTTCTCCTTCCACGAGCTTTCGACGGTATCGAATATGACCTCGCGCACCACGAAATCTTCGGGGTTCTGCTTGATCTTCCATGGCATAAGAAATAGTTTACGGTCTTGTTTATTATTTCTTCCCTTCAGTCTTCGGTTCCTCTTTCGGCTTCTCTTCTGTCTTCTCTTCCTTGGACTTCCCTTCAGGCTTCGGTTCCTCTTCCTTCTTCTTTTCAGCTTCCTTTTCCTTGTCTTTACCCTTTTTCTCGAGGAACTTTTTCTTTTCCTCTTCAAGCGTGATTTCCTCCGGAAGCCGTGCGTTGGCGATGCCCTCTACGACGTTCACCTTGACCTTTATGCTCTTCAGCGGGTTCTTTGCCCCCCTCGCCCAGAGCGTGTCGTTGAGCATTTGCGAGATTTTGATGTCTTTTGCATGCGAGTGCCTTGTTATGTACTCTCTTACTGCAGAAACGGACCTCTTTGTTTTAGCGATCCTGGTAACATGGGTCCATCGCCTTCTTAGAGGTATTGTGAATATCTTCTCTTCTCCTGCGGGAGCTTTCTTGTCAGCCATTCAAACACCTAGACCTTCAGCTTGTCCCTTCTCCATCTCTTAGTGCTGACCCTGATGCGCCTGCTCCTGGCCCTTTTCAGGCCGAACTTCTTTATGTCAGCCCATCTGGGAGACGGCCTTCTCTTTGCCAGTGCGGCCAGTTTCAGCTTCAGTCCCGAAGACTTGTTTCTTGTCATCCTAAACCCTCTTTATTTTCGTCTGCTTCTTCTGTGTAAGGATATTTAATATATCCTTCATCTTTTCGTCGCTTACCTTTTGCTCCAGCTGTCCTGTCTGGTAGACCTGTATGAGGTACAGCTCGACCCGCCCGGCGAGGTCAGGGTTCACTGTCCTTATCCTTCCGAGCCTCTCGAACGCCTCCTTCGACAGCATGTTTGTCAGCAACTGTCTCTTCAAGGCTTCCACCTGCTGCACCTGCCGCAGCTTCTCTGCATCAATCGTCTCTCCGTTCATTTTTTCCTTATCTCGCGCGCGATTTCGGTTAAAAATGATCTGCCCTTGGGAGCGAGCATCCTTCCCTTGGACTTCCTCGTGGTCACGAACTCCGCGGCCTCGAGCTGCCTGAGCACGTTCCTTATAACGGATCCCGATGCCTTCCTCTTGCGCTCGGGCTTGTGTCCGAGGTTCTTCCTGCCGCCGTATTCCTTCCTGAGCCTCTCGACGCCTATTACGCCCTCTATCCCTACCTTCCTCATCACTGCCGCTGCCCTTATATGCCACCAGTCATCCTGCTGGGGGGTCCTTTCCTTATGCACGCCTGTCTTGACGAACCTCGCCCATTCCGGGGGCTTGAACTCGTCCATAGCCTTAAGCTTCTGGGCCGTCTTTTCGATCAGCTTGTCCGCTGGTAGCTCTTTTATGTTCATGGATACACCTATTTTCAATATATAAAGAACAGTTAGTATATAAAAAAGTTTAAAACCACTAGGATACCCAGTTGGTGATTATCAGGTATAGTGTACCGATATCCATCAACAGGAAAGATATTATCAGAATAGCAGCAATGAACATCTCTGAGCTGAGCGCGTCCAGCCGGCAGCTGAAGAAGTCAGGCTTGAACGGAAGCTCCTCGCACACCACGGCATTCACTATGATGAAGTTTCCCAGAGCAATGATGAAATAGCTTGTTATGAAAATAATGATCATACCGATAAGTATCAGTAGCTTCATTTGCTCGCACCTTTTCTGAGCTTGTCGATCTCTTCCTCGAGTTCGAAGAGTTCCCTGTCATATCTTTGCTTCAGGCCATTGTAGGTATTCTCCTCGATCTTCCTGTTCAGGTAATCCTTGTGAGCGTTCGTCTTCGATTTCCTTATCTCCTCCTTCCTTATTTCGAGCGCTTTAATGGCATTGCCGGCCTTCTCTTTATCCTTGTAGCCCGCGAAAACCTTCACTTCCATCTGCCTGAAT
>CP070804.1:278040-283672 GCA_020343635.1 Candidatus Aenigmatarchaeota archaeon
GCTTACGGTTTCCATGATTTTCACGTTGGACACCTTGTTTATATGGGTATCTGTTCCCTTTTCGGGAACATGTCCAACTTGCGACAAACGGGAAGTAGCCCCGCCAGGATTCGAATTCCCAGTGAAAGACCTTACAGTCAACCACTCCTGGGTCTGCCGGTCCAGAGCCGACCATCCTTAGTCTCCCTCTAGACAGTCTAGAGAAAATTGACCACTAGACTACGGGGCTATCTGTGCTGAATGTTTTACTGAATTGTGTTTAAATATTTATAAGCGTCGTTTCACAGTATTTTATTAACCGTGGTAAAGCAGTCAGTGTAAGGCTGCGGGAGGTGTTGAGATGAAGATACTGCTGGTACATGCAGATTTTATAGAGTACGAGGCCAAGAAGAAGGCCATACAGACCGCCGAGGACCTGGAAAAGCCCGGACCCGTGAGGGTCAACGAGGCGCTAGTCGTTTTCTGCAGCGTTGAGAAAAGGGACGAGAAGGTCAAGGACAAGATAATCAGCAACACTGTCAAAGAGATACTTGATGTTTACGGCCAGGTGAAGGCGAAGAATATCGTGATATACCCCTTCGTGCATCTGTCTCACGAACCTTCCTCACCGGCGGCCGGTCTGTCGGTCGTGAAGGGGGTAGAGAAGAAGGTGCTGGAGAAGAAGGTGAAGGTGAAGCGTGCCCCGTTCGGGTGGTACAAGGCGTTCGATATCAAGTGCAAGGGCCATCCGCTCGCAGAGCTTTCCAGGGACATCACAGCCGAAGGCGGGAAGGAACTTGGCGAGGAGGAAGTTCCTGAAGCGCTGAAGAAGGAGAAGGAGCTGAAATCGGCATGGTTCGTTGTTGACACAAAATGTAAGTTCCACAAGATTTCGATGAAGGATGACAAGATAACAGGATTCGATTTCAGGAAGCATCCGAAGCTGGAGAAGCTGACAAGGCACGAGATGGCCAAGAGCCGCGATGTGAAGGAGGAGCCGCCCCACATAAAGATCATGCGGAAGCTCGAGCTTGTGGACTACGAGGAGGGAAGCGATCCAGGTCACTTCAGGTACTTCCCGAAGGGGAAGATGGTCAAGGCGCTGCTCGAGGACTGGGTCACCAAGAACATGCTCGAATACGGAGCCATGGAGGTCGAAACTCCGATAATGTACGACCTCGAGCACCCGGCGCTGAAGGACTACATAAACAGGTTCCCTGCAAGGCAATATTCTATAGATACTCCGAACAAGCGCGTTTTCCTGCGATTTGCGGCATGCTTCGGGCAGTTCCTCATGACGCATGATGCCAGCGTATCCTACAGGAATTTGCCGTTGAGGCTTTACGAGATGACTCGTTACTCTTTCAGGGTAGAGCAGAGGGGAGAGCTGGCTGGCTTGAGGAGGCTGAGGGGTTTCACGATGCCCGACTGCCATGCCGTGTGCAAAGACATTCCCCAGGCCAAGGAAGAGATGATGACGCGTTTCGACGTCGCCAGGAAGATCCAGAACGGCATAGGACTGAGAACCGATGACATAGAGCTGTCGATAAGGACCGTGAAGGATTTCAACAAGCACCATCCAGATCATGTCAAGGAAGTGGTGAAGAGATGGGGGAAGCCCGTCCTTGTCGAGATATGGGACCAGAGGTTCTTCTACTTCGTGTTCAAGCACGAGTGGAACTTCGTTGACGCCCTAGACAAGGCTGCATGCCTGACCACAGACCAGATAGATGTGGAGAATGCGGCGAGATACAAGCTGAAGTACACAGATGTTGACAACACCAGGAAGGAGCCTGTCATACTTCACCTTTCGCCTAGCGGTTCCATAGAGAGGGTGATGTACGCCATCATGGAGAAGTACCACATGCAGCAGCAGGCTGGACGTAATCCCGTGTTCCCGCTCTGGCTGGCGCCTACCCAGGTGAGACTTTGCCCTGTATCTGAGAAGTTCATCAAGGACGTTGGGAAGATCGCAGAACAACTTGAGAAGCAGGGCATCAGGGTGGATGTCGACGACAGGACCGAATCTGTAGGCAAGAAGATACACGACGCCGAGACCGAATGGATCAACATGATAGCCGTGATAGGCGACAAGGAGCTGAAGAGCAAGAAGATAGCTGTCAGGTTCAGGGAAACCGGAAAGGTAAAGGGCATGTCCTTAAAGCAGATAGCAGACCTCGTCAGGAAGGAAACTGAGGGATTCCCGTCCAGGCCGCTTCCTCTTCCGAAGCTGCTGACAAAGAGGCCCGTGTTCTACGGTTAATCACTTCTTCTTTCCGTCCCGGCTGCAAATAATCTTTATAAATCTTACTCTTATTTTAAGTAGCAATTATAAGGTGCTGACATGTATATTTTAGCAGGAAAGAATTATTTGGACGGATTCAGTCTAAAGATTCCTATTGAAGACGAATACATGATCGGTAGAATTAATCCCTTATCGGAAACGAACTGTGGAAATACTTTAATCAAATTAGCTCGCTATGCATATGTGCCCCTCAGAAGGGCTCGGTCTGCAGAAGAAGTGAGAGACCTGCTTTTAGAAGTTGGCGAGAAGGCCAAGAGGGGAGAACTAGTCAGTGATCCTGATATAGAGAATTTTGCGGCAGAACGTAATATAAAATATTTTAACAAAGCAATAGGAGTAGCAGCCGATGCTGCCAGAAAGCTTGATGATGATTTTGAATTCACAGTATCTCCCATGTCTTTTGATCCATTTTTAATGTATACCCCAGCTGGACCGCGGTTTCCATTTGCTGGCGAATTTATGTGTGTATCGGGACAACATGCCTATGTGAGACCTAAAAGTGATGGCGTTTACGTAGAGGATTTAAAAAGCACGAACGGAACTGCTGTGGATAGAGAAATGTTAGACCCTGAAGCAGAACCACATTTAGTACTTCCCGGACAGACGATTTCACTCGCTCCGAGAGCTCTAGGCATGGATAGTTTAGCGTTCTCTGTAGAGAAATGATCACTTCTTCCCGATATACTTACGACCGTTCATGTAGGGTACTAGGACATCGGGTATCTTTATGTTCCCATCCTTCTGCTGATAGTTCTCGAGTATCGCTATCAGGGCGCGCTCGGTTGCCACAAGGGTGCTGTTGAGGGTGTGGGGGGTCTTTGTAGGATCGCTCGTGCGGTTCCTGAACCGTATCCCTGAGCGCCTGGCCTGGTAGTCCGTGCAGTTGGAGCACGACCCGAGTTCCCTGTACTTGCCCTGCCCCGGCAACCATCCCTCCAGGTCGTACTTCTTGGCAGCGACCGTTCCCAGGTCTCCGGTGCAGACGTTCATAATCCTGTACGGTATCTTCAGCGCCTTGAAGAACTCTTCCATGTTCTTTATCAGTTCCTCGTGCATCTCCCAGGATTCCTCGGGCCTGCAGAATATGAACTGCTCGACCTTCTCGAACTGGTGGACCCGGAAAATGCCCTTGGTGTCCCTGCCGTGTGAGCCCGCCTCCTTCCTGAAGCATGGGGACATGGCTGCATACCTGATGGGCAGCCCGCCTTCTATGATCTCCCCCATGTGGAATGCCAGCATGGAATGCTCTGACGTGCCTATGAGGTGCAGGTCCTCGCCCTCGACCTTGTAGATGACATCCTCGAAATCCGAGAGATCAACGGCTCCGCTGAGTGCCTGCCTCTTCAGCATGTAGGGGGGCTGCAAGAGTTTGTATCCCCGCTTCGCTATGAAGTCCAGTGCGAACTTTATGAGGGCGTAGTTGAGCAGCACCAGCTCGTTCTTCAGGTAGTAGAACCTTGCGCCTGCTACCTCGGCCGCCTTGTCGGTGTCGGCGAAGTCCAGAAGATTCGTTAGGTCTATGTGGTCCATAGGCCTGAACGTGAACTTGCGGGGGGTCCCCCACTTCCTTACGACCTTGTTGTCATCCTCATCTGCTCCCTCAGGCACGGACTTGTGCATGATGTTCGGCAAACGCATGAGGTACCAGTCTATCTTCTCCTTCAGCTTCTCCATCTTCTTCTCTGCATCCTCTATCTTTTTGGGTATGTCCTTTATCTCCCTGAGAAGCTTCGCAGGGCTTTTCCGTTCTTTCTTCAGCCGTCCTATCTCGAGGCTGACCTCGTTTCTCTTCTTCCTGAGGTTCTGCAGGTCATAGAGAAGCTGCCCGTATTCACTGTACTTCTTTAACAGGTCGTCTATCCACTTGACCTTCTCCCTGTCCTTCCTTCTCCGCAGGTCTCTTTTTACAACCTCCGGGTTCTCTGCCACGAACTTTATGTTGAGCATAAAAAGCATTTTGGATTTTGATATAAAAATGACTATCCCGGCAACATCGCCGAGAACATCAGGTTGATGGCGAAGTTTGCGGCAAAGAATACAAGAATGGCTATTACCGAAAGTATAGGTGCGTACTTAAGCCCGTCCTTCTCCCTTCCGCTATTTATCAGTCCCAGTATCAGGCCGCCGAATATCGTGGTTATGAGTATCGCAGCTATGGAGAACTGGAACAGGAACTCCTCCGATATCTGTACTCCGCCCATCTGTATGAACGCCACCTTGTCCGATATCTGGGCTGACCCGGCGATGTCGGGGCTCAGGCTTGATGTCGTGCTGGTGAGATAGCCTGAAAGTGCGTAAAGACCAGGGGCTCCCAGGCAGCCGGCGAAAGCTATGAAAATGGCGTACATCATTATGTTGGCCTTTATCTCTTTCCTTATGGCCTGCCTGCGCCTGATGTCGATGGCATTCTCCTCCAGAAGAGTAACTATCTGGCCCCCGCCCTTTATGCCCTCTATTATGAGCTTTATGGTCCTGATCAGGTCCTGTGATCTTATCCTTTCGGGAATTTCCTTCATGCCCTCTTCAATGGAAGCTCCCGTCATTATCTCCTTTCCCGCCTTCCTTATGGCAACGGATAGGGGACCGAATTCCTTCCTGGCGGAGAGTATGAGGGCCCTGCTAGGTATGTAGCCCGCCCTTATGTTGGCAGAAAGCAGCAGCAGGGCGTCAGGCAGTATTTCATCAACGAACCTTCCCCGCCTGTCTACGGAAAGTATGAGCATCGCGTTAAGCACACCGAAGATGATTAGGAAGACTCCCGGGACCAAGTAGACCGCATACGTCCTGAAGACCGCCCCAGAGGCTACGCTTATTATCAGGCTCATTATGATCATGGTCAATATGGTCTTCCGGGGACCCCTCTCCGACCCCGAGAACCAGAGCTGCCTCTTCACCCATGACTCGTAGAACTTGGGCACCAGATTGTTGCGCGGCACGAAAGCGGGCCGCTTAGGCTTCTTCTTCTCTTCATGTTTCTTCCTTTTTTTGTGTTCTTTGTGCTTCTTTTCTTTGTGTCTGAAAAGGTGGAAGCCCCTGCCTTTCTTCTTTCCCTTTTTCTTCTCGGGAATATACTCTTTCTTTGGCTCTATCGGCTTGACTTTCTCAGGTTTATGTGTATCATTCACTGCAGCCTTTATTTTCTCGACTGTCTCTTTTTCCTCTTTTTTCCTTCTTTTTCCGAACAGCCTCATATGCCCACCGGCCTCTTAGATTTAATCATGCCTATAAGCATGAACTGGAAGAAGGTAAGGAACCCCAGGATGCCCAAGAGAACGTATTCCATCTGTATGCTGAGCCCCACGAATGAACCCAGCACCAGCAAGAATGTAATGCCGAGGGTCGGCATTA
>CP070804.1:283772-298099 GCA_020343635.1 Candidatus Aenigmatarchaeota archaeon
GCCCTCGGAGCCGCGCTGCTGGTCGGCGTGATTGTGGGGCACGCGACACAGAGGATGGTGGGGAGGCAGAATTTCTCCTGGTGGCTTTCGAACGGCCTTATCATTTATCTGTTCCTGTGGTTCGATGTCTGGATTTTCAATGTGAACTATTTTTAAATACTAAATCCATTTTTTTGAATAATATGAGACTCAAGTCAAAAGACGTGATATCTGCAGCGGACCTGACAAAGAAAGAGGTTGAAGCCATTCTCAAAGAATCAGACGTCATGCTTGACCACCTCCAGAAGAAGAAGCCGCTGGAAGTGCTGAAAGGCAAGATACTCGCAACCCTTTTCTTTGAATCCAGCACCCGGACGAGGCTGTCATTCGAATCTGCCATGACCAGGCTGGGGGGATCTGTAATAGGCTTCTCCGGAACGGCAGGGACATCCTTGAAGAAGGGTGAAACACTGCAGGACACGATGAGGAACATAGAGAAGTATGCCGATGCCATAGTGATGAGGAACCCGGTTGAAGGCTCGGCAAGGCTCGCTGCCAGGACCATCAGTATACCCCTCATCAACGGGGGCGATGGTTCCAACCAGCACCCGACGCAGGCCTTGCTGGACCTTTTCACTATAAAGCGCGAGAGGGGGCTAAAGAAGCTGAACGTGGCGTTGTGCGGTGACCTCAAATACGGCAGGACCGTGCACTCTCTGATATACCTGCTCTACATGTTCGGAATGAATGTGACGCTTGTCTCCCCCAGGTCGCTGATGATGCCGGAATACATAGTCGATGACATAGAGGAGAGATACGGGAAGAGGCCGGGTTTCAAGGAGAAGCTGCAAGATGTGGTGCCCTGGGCGGACGTGCTCTATGTCACCAGGATACAGAGGGAAAGGTTCCCTGACCCGAACGAGTACGAGAAGGTCGCCGGTTCATATTTCGTTGACAAGAGGCTGCTTGACAAGGCCAGGAAAGGCATGGTCATACTCCATCCCCTGCCGAGGGTGGATGAGATAAAGACCGAAGTCGACGATACGCCTTACGCCAAATACTTCGAGCAGTCCTTCTACGGCATATCCGTCAGGATGGCCCTGCTCAACATGCTGCTGGGAGGTAAGTGACATGGGAGAAGACCTTAAGGTGAGGATGATAGAGAACGGGACCGTGATAGACCATCTTCCGGCAGGATCTGCAATGCACATAGCCGGGCTGCTCAACCTTTCCTCCAACCTCCCTGTCATAATAGCCATGAACGTCGAGTCGGCAAGAGAGGGAAAGAAGGACATGGTCAAGATAGAGAACAAGTTCCTGTCAAGGCAGGAGACGGACAAGATAAGCTTCGTGGCCCCCAATGCCACGATAAACATAATCAAGAACAGGAAGGTGAAAGACAAGAGGAGGGTGAACCCTCCCGACGAGCTGAACGACATACTGGAATGTCCGAACAAGAAATGCATCACGAACATGGAGGACTGCGGGACCAAATTCCTTAAGAAGGGTCAGAAGTACAAGTGCTACTTCTGCGAGTCGCAGTTCAGGATAGAAGAGTTCAACCTGTAGATTGGCATGAAAAGGGAAATAACAGAGCTGCTGCTTAAGACCAAGGCTGTCACGCTCAGACCAACGAACCCCTTCACCTGGGTTTCCGGGATTTTTGCTCCAATTTACACGGATAATCGGATACTCATGTCATGTCCGGAAGAACGGAAGATTGTTGTCAAATCAATGATCGAAACCATCAGAAAGGAATGCCCTGATTTCGACTACGTGGCGGGGGTTGCAACATCCGGGATACCCTGGGCTGCATGGATTGCTTCATACTTCGACAGGCCTATGGTCTATGCGCGCGGAAATAGGAAGGGGCACGGAAAGGAGAATGTCGTGGAAGGGCGCCTTGAAAAGGGGAAGAAGGCTATACTGATTGAAGACCTCATAAGCACGGGCGGCAGCTCAGAGACTGCGGTGGATGCTCTCAGGGAGGCGGGCGCGGCGGTCACGAACTGCTTCGCCATCTTCACATACGGCCTGAAGAAGGCCGACGAAACCTTCAGGAGAATCAACTGTACTCTAACGGCGCTCACTGACTTCACAACCCTGCTGCAGACGGCTTCCGAAACCGGCTACATAAGCGAAGAAGAGAAGAAGAGCTGCGAGGAATGGGCAGATGACCCCGAGGGCTGGGGCAAGTGAAGAAGCGTATTAGTAAGGTCTTCCTCCTCGTCTAACCAAAATACGGGTTTCCGTTGTTGCTCTAATCTGATCAATATGATCAGGACTTAGATGGGCGATGTAAGAAACCTCATATGGTACACCTCTGTCTCTAAGTGATTGTGCTAATATCAGCCTCTGTCTGGTTGTTCCATCTACGCCTTTGTAATGGTCTTGATTGCGCGCGCCGTCATGTATATTCTGTATGGCTGTTCTCAATTCTGGCCAGTTCCTTATTGACAAATGGGGTCTTATGTATGGTTTGGTTCTATAATATTTTGGTACTTTCATTTGTTCGGGATTTCTGTATTTTCCAGTTCTGTTAGGCCAGTGCCTTCTCTGAACTTCGCCGCATCCAACCTTTAATTTTCTTTTTCTTTCAGATTGATATCTTCGTGATTCATGTCTGCGTTTTTCCAGTTTATGTTCAATCACTGCCTCATTGAATAAATCAGCTTCATGGGGAATTGTGCTGCTCATATTAACTTAGTTTAACATGCATTAGAAATAAAAAGGGCAAAAGTGGGGCAAGTGACTGTCGCTAACCTTTAACGTAAATGCTCTAAAGATCTGGAAACTCTTCTTCACCAACAACCGAATAATCATCAGATTGATTAGCTATCATATCTCTTCTTAGTCTGTCCCGGACTTTTCTCGCTCCAAGGGACGTCATGCAGGGCCTTACTTCCAGAACTTTAGCAATCCCCGCTCCGAACTGAAGCAGATCACCGAATTGTTTTTTTGTGAAAGTACCCACATATCGACGACTTCCGGAAGCGAAATCGGCCTGTGATGTCACTACGAAATAATCCGGGCTGAAAATTGAGGGACTGACGGAAGCAGGTTCTAAATGGTCTGATGCGAGAGGATATGAAGAAGGTAATTCTCTTGCTCCCCAATATTCACCTCGTTGTGCCATTCTGACAGCATTCTTGTACTCAGCGACACCAAGGAAGTTTGGAGCATCATATTCTTCTCTAAAGTTTTTTATAGTTCTTTGGACTCCTGGCTTTGTTCTGCAAGGCTGCACGGCTAGTGCCTCGTCACCAAAGACTTTTATTCCATGGGTGAGGAGTATGTCCCTAAAATCTAGATCTGAGAAAATATCAACATATCGAAGTCTTGATCCGTCTTCTGCTCTACCACTCCAGGCTACTACCCACGTTGGATACCTCATATATATCACCCTCTGTTATTAACAGAGCAAGTTTTTAAGCCTAAGTATCTGGCAAAGTTATTAAAAGCATCACCCGAAATTAAACACACGGTGCTACTATGGCTGAGAAAGAGAAGAAGATCAAGAAGTCCGAGAGCCTCCCGGAAGTGAATATAGGGCTTGTCGGTCACGTGGACCACGGCAAGACCACTCTTACCGAGGCTTTGAGCGGAAAATGGACAGACACGCATTCGGAAGAGGTGAAGCGCGGGATCACTATACGAATAGGCTATGCTGACATTTCATTCTACAAGTGTCCGAAATGCGGTGACAAGACCGAGTCCTACGGGACGTCGCCCAAGTGCATGAAATGCTTTGTCGACTGCGACATCCTTAGGACCGTGTCCCTGGTGGACGCACCCGGCCACGAGACGCTCATGGCGACCGTGCTTTCAGGCGCTGCGCTCATGGACGGCGCCATCCTTGTCATATCCGCGACTGAAACCTGCCCCCAGCCCCAGACCAGCGAGCATCTGGTCGCGCTCGACATCGCCGGGATAAAGAACATAGTCGTTGTGCAGAACAAGATAGACAAGGTCGACAAGGAAAGGGCCGAAGAGAGCTTCAGCGAAATAAAAGACTTTCTCAGGGGAACGATAGCAGAGAAGGCCCCGATAGTGCCCATATCTGCTCAGCACAGGATCAACATAGACGCCCTCATAGATAGCCTGGAGAAGCACATACGGACCCCCCAGAGGGACCCCAAGGCCAATCCCAAAATGCTTGTCGCGAGGAGCTTCGACGTAAACAGGCCGGGAACCGAAACAGGGAAGCTGAAAGGAAGCGTGCTTGGCGGTTCTCTCAAGCAGGGCGGACTCAAGGTGGGGGATGAGATAGAGATATGCCCTGGTATCAGGATAGATGATAAGACGAAACCTGTGAAGACCAGGATCACAGGTCTTCAGAAGGCCATGAAAGATCAGAAAGCCGTAACTCCTGGGGGTCTCCTGGGAGTTTCCACCTCCCTAGATCCGTCGCTGGCCAAATCTGATTCCCTTGCGGGCTCTGTCATCGGGAAGCCTGGTACACTGCCCCCTGTAAGGGATGAACTAAACCTGAAGATAAGCATGCTCGACAGGGTGGTCGGAATAAAGGAAAAGACCGCGGTAGAGCCTCTCAGGGAGGGCGTTCCGCTGATGCTTACCATAGGCACTTCAAGGACCGTGGGTGCAATAACAAAGAGCGGAAGCGTATCGAGTGTGAAGCTGAAGCTGCCGGTCTGCGCAGACCCGGGCGAAAAGGTCGCGATATCCAGGCAGGTCACAGGACGATGGCACCTCGTTGGATGGGGTGAAATCGTTTAGGGACAATGTTAGCAATCCTTTTTAAATATTGTCCCATCGGTCAGCACGCCTATCCACTAGTGAGACACTTGTGGAATTCTTTATTTAAAACTTTTTGTTAATTGTAAGATTATGACAATGGACAAGAGGCTCTTGAGAAAAGCATTCATGGCTCAGCAGAAGGACCATAGACGGAGACTGTCGTTCCTTGGGGATCGTGTACATGTAGATTTCTATAATAGTAAACCATTCAACTACGATGCTGAACTTCCTGAAGGAATTAGGTTGCTAGGTAGGGAAAAAGGAGGGCGCCTTGGTCCGGCGGTGCCTTATTTAGTTTTCGAAAGGCCTATAGATACGGACACAATGCTTCATGCTCTTTGTGATGAATTTGACTCGGAAATTGATATCCGGCTTCCATATTTTCCTGAAGATACTACTTATAGAGTCAAGAATAAGAGGAATCACCCTTTAAGGAATACATTGTGTGATCTCATAGGGAATCGGCTATATTTTTTAACAGATGATGGAAGCTATGCTGACCGGAGAGATACTGTCAGGCTTATACGGGCAATTACCAACTATTTAGATACCATTAATACAGTAAAAGATGTTCAATAATTATCTCTTTAAAAGAGATAACATTGTTCGAAGCGCACATTCCTGCGGTGAAATAGACTGACTTTATATTTTTTAATATCACATTAATACAACATGCTAGATTTAATAGAGAAGGCCTTTGCCAAAGAGCTTCTTTCGGTTTCCCAGAAGGCGGACGAAGTGGTCGAATTCGCCTGGACCATATACAACATAGGCGGGAACATACCCGTAACAGCACTGGGGGGTCAGTTCCAGGACGCTGAGACTACTGTCGCGGATTTGTCAAAGGCAGGCATCCTGAGGTATGCCATGGGGGGCTTCATAAACAGGGACCAGAAGAAACTATCGCTTTCTGTTACACTGAGCGAGGATCTCGCGAGACAGTTGCCCCAGCATGCCAGCAGAAAGGATTTCGAGGGCATACTGTTCAGGGACTACGGTGAGAAGATCATACCGGTGTGCAGGACGAACCTCACAGAGGCGCTTGCCGCCATGCTCACCAGCATAATATTCTACGCCACGCCCGAAAGGGCTGCGTTCGCCAATACCATAGTAAGGAGAGCGGCAAATGTTTCCCTTAAGACGCATCTGGACTGCCAGAACATCCTGGAGTACTATCTGCACAGGTTCCTGGGGCTCGTGACTTTCGAGACCGGCTCGCTGTTAAACCTGTCTGTAAGGTCCAAGCAGAGGGTCCGGATGTATCCCAAGATATGGGATATCTACGTCAGGCCCTTCCAGGAGAAGGAAAGGGAGGAGGAGCCTGTCCCCAGGGTATTCGAACCCCAGGCTGCCAGGCCTGCCCCAACCGACAAGGAGAGCGAGCAGGAAAAGAAGCTCAGGGGCTACTTCCCCTGGTTAAAGCTCTGATCATAACAGGCCGAGTTCTTTTGCCTTGCCTTTCAGGACGCTGCACGATTCCCTGAACTTAGACAGCTCGTTATCGTCAAGGTCTAGCTCGACTATCTCTTCAAGTCCGCCTTTGCCAAGCCTTGCGGGAACCCCCGCATAAACACCAGAGACCCCGTATTCGCCCTGCAGATAGGCTGACGTAGGATGCACGGTCTTCTTGTCCTTGATAATGGCCTCTGTCAGTATCGCTATCGCCTGTGAAGGGGCGTAGAAGGTGCTTCCCTTCAGCTTTATGACCTCGCCCCCCGCCTGCCCGGTCCTCTCGATTATGCTATCTATCCTCTTCTGATCGAGGACTTCCTTAATGGGCTTTCCCTCGATCTTTGCCTGTGAAGCCGCAGGAGCCATACTGTCTCCATGCTCTCCTAACACAAGGGATTCCACTTTGGCCGGCGATACTCCCGCCTCTTTTGCTATGAAGTATGAGAAACGCAGCGTATCCAGCATGTTGCCCATCGCTATAACCCGCTCTGACGGGAAGCCCGTGACCTTCAGCTGGGCAAGCGCCATGAGGTCGACGGGATTCGCCACCTGCATCAGTACCGTGCCGGCCGCGTATCGCTTTAGCTTCTCTCCTATGGACTTGGTTATCTCGAAGTTCTTCCTGGTCAAGTCCAGCCTGTTCATTCCCGGCTCCCTCGCCAGGCCTGCCGTGTTTATGACAAGGTCCGAGCCTTTGATATCCTGAAAATTATTGCTTCCCCTGAGGTCGACATCGAAGTTGCAGGACTGCCCTATGTCGAGAGCTTCTCCCATGGGAAGGCCTTCAACTATGTCCACGAGCAGCACGTCGTCTATGTTCAGGTCCGCTATCCTCATGGCCGCGCTTGAACCTACCCTTCCCGCGCCGATTATCGTTATCATATGGAATCCTCTATTTTCTTCAGTATTTTGTCATGGATGTTTTTATTGCTTGCCACTATCTCCTTTGAATCTACGTCGACTTTCCTGCCTTTCGTGTCAGTCACTCTGCCCCCGGCTTCCCTGACTATGACGATGCCCGCAGTCACGTCCCAGACATTCAGGCCGAAGCTCATGAAGGATTCTATCCTCCCCGAAGCCACGTACGCCAGCTCAAGGGCGGCAGCGCCATACTGCCTGAAGTGCTCGGTTATGTGCTTGAAGTTGTGGAAGACCTTAGAAATATTCTCGGTGTCCTTCCATTTCCGGCTGTGGCAGAACGTGATGATGGAAGACTTTATGTCGTCTTTTTCCGATACCCTTATAGGCTTTCCGTTGAGGTGTGCGCCCTCGCCTTTGGCTGCGCTGAAAAGCTCGTTCTGGACGGGCGCGAAGACTATGCCCAGAACAGCCTCGTTTCCTTTAAGCAATCCTATTGACACGTTGAAGAAGGGGTTCCTGGAGCTGTAGTTGGTAGTCCCGTCAAGCGGGTCCACAACCCAGGTGAACTCACCCGAACCTGTAACTCCGCTCTCCTCCCCTATGAAAGCGTAATCAGGGAATTCATGCATAAGTATTGACCTTATCTTCTCTTCCGACTCTGTGTCCGCTTTCGTGACCGGGCTGCCGTCTTTCTTGCTTGAGGTATCGACTCTGCCGTAATACTTCATCAGTATCTTTCCGGCTTCGAGCGCCGCCCTCTTGGCTACATCCAACTCTCTCTCCATAAAATCACAAGAATAATAGCATTTCAGCCTTCGAGAAGCCAGTGCTCTTCACCGGCATACCATGATTCGGGATTGTTCATGTATTCGAATGCATTCTGTATGAACATGTAGTGGGACTGCTCCTGCTCCATCAGCCAGGTCAGGAAGGACTTCAGCTTTTCATTCTTGGTGGCCTTGGCGCCCAGCTTGTAGTACTCGTATCCGTTCTTCTCGAATTCCATGGCCACGTCCCTTGACTCGTTGTCGTCGTCGCTTGCGCTTACCCTTCCTTCCATTTCCGAAACGAGCTTACCGAATATCTCCCTCGCATGCCTGACAGAATCCTGGGACGTCATGCTCTTCACATTGATCTCACCGAAATCATCAGAGGCCTGCAGGAACTTCTGTATGTCCTCTATGTGGGTCAGCTCCTCGTTCGCGAGCTGGACGAAGACCCTCCTCGCCATCTCGTTCTTGACCGTATTGGCGTACTGCGTGTACAACTTCCTTCCCTTCACCTCGTTCTCAAGCGCCGCCTTGAGTACGGCCCTCTCATCGTTGAAATCCACCTCGTTTATGTTGACGAATCCCTTCATAATAACCCTCATAGCTCTTTGGCACGCAGACACCATAAGTGCAGTAATACTCTTCTTTTCTGTGCGTATTTAAAAAGGGCTATGCATCTCCAAGCTTTTAAGTATATTCTGCGAAAAATTAATTCAAGATATCCGGAGGTTTTGTTATGGTATCAGTGGATTCAGACAAGTGCATTGGGTGTGGAGCATGCGCTTCCGTATGCCCGGCGGGATTCGAGATGAAGGATGACGGCAAATCCCACGTAAAGGATCCGAAGGCCCCATGCGTCGGTGAAGCAATTTCCGCGTGCCCGGTAGGTGCTATAAGCCAGTAAACCTTTTCTTTATTATCAGTCCTGAGGTAGTTTATTATGGGAGAGAAAGAGCAGATAGAGCAAATGAAGGCCGCCTTCTCGAAGTACGCCGAGAGCCAAGGATTCAGGCTCAATCCAGACAATGCAGAAGTGGAGAGGATATGCAAGAGCCTCCTGGCAAACCAGCGGAAGCACGGCGCAAGGTACTGCCCGTGCAGGGTGGTCACCGGAAACAAGGACGAGGACAGGAAGAACATCTGCCCCTGCATCTACCACAGGGATGAAGTCAAGAAAAAAGGCCGCTGCCACTGCAGGCTTTTCGTTAAATAAATCATGCCCGTCCTTGAAATTATTAATACGATATTTGAGCAATAATCTATAATGGTTGTTCCGTTAATAGTCTTTGTATTTTCCATGCTGACGTACCTTGCACTGACTGTGGGTTCCGGGCAGATTCTTTTCTGGAGCATCGGGGAAATTATATTCGGGATTGTGTTCTCGCTTATCACGACCCTGATTGTTGCCAGGTTGCTGGACCTGACAGGATTACGTCCGGGATTTGCATGGCTCAACCCCGTACGCTGGGCGATATTTTTCGTTTTCGCCGCCGGTCCGTTCCTTTTCAACATGGTGAAGGCGAACCTTGAGGTCGCCTCCATGGTCATCACCAGGAGGATAAGGCCGGGCATAGTGAAGGTCCATTCAGGCCTCAGGACGGAGTTCGCTACATCCATGCTTGCCAATTCCATAACCCTGACACCCGGTACGCTCTCCGTTGACACCGACAAGGGCGGAAACCTCTACGTTCACATGCTGTATGTGGAAAAGAAACAACTGACGGCCGATGACGTCTGTTCGGGGTTCCATAAATGGATAAAGAGGGTTGCCGAATGATAACGGGTGCTGAACTCCTGGGCGCCGGGGTTTTCATATTCTTCCTTATACTTATCTGCATCCTGCGGGCGTTCCGGGGGCCGACGACGTCTGACAGGATGGTGGCCCTCGACACCATAAACACGCTTGTGGCTGCCGCCCTTGTAGTGGTGGGAGCGGCATTCGGTGAAGTCATATTCGTGGACGTTGCGATAGTCTATGCGATGCTGTCTTTCGTCACCACACTTTACATTTCAAGGCACATGGAGGGCAATGCATGATCCCGGTATACATCCTCCTCGGTGCCGGTTTCGTTTTCCACACCCTGGGCACCATAGCGCTGCACAGGTTCCCGGATCCTTACACGAGGATGCACGGGGCAACCAAGTGCACGACCCTGGGCTCGATCCTGACCTACCTGGCCATCATATATTACGGGGTCGCGCTCTATCTTTCCGGCAATCCTGAATATTCTGCACTGTCCATACACACGGTGTTCGTTATGGTCCTCATAATGATGACCAACCCGACTTCCGCCCATGCTATAGCCAGGGCTGCACACAGGAGCGGCCTCAAGCCCGAGGAAGCGGTGGTAGACAAGCTGAAGGAGGGAGGATCATGATACTAGAAGAGATCGCTCATTCCATGCTGCTTATAGGGATCGTTGCCACCGCAGTGATGGCGCTCAGGTCAAAGGACCTTCTTAACTCCGTAATATTCCTGGCCATCATGAGCATGCTGCTTTCGGTGGAATTCTTTGCGCTCCAGGCACCTGACGTTGCCATAGCCGAAGCAGCGGTGGGGGCGGGCCTGACGACCGCCATATACATAGTGACAATCAACAGGACAGAGAGGTGGGAAGATGATAAGAAGCGTTAAGGCAGCGTCACTGATCATACTGCTGGCATTACTCCTACTGTCCATGATGACGATGAGGCCCTTCGGCGTTCCGGCAGACACGTCCATGGACGACTACTTCATCTCGAACAGCCAGCAAGAGATCAGTTCGAACAACGTCGTCACTGCCGTGCTGTTCGATTACAGGGGGCTGGACACGCTCGGAGAGGCGAGCATACTTTTTGCAGCCGCCACGGGCGTGTTTCTCGTATTCAGGAGGTCATTGAGTGGAAAAAGATGAAGGGATGTCCATCATAGTGAAGACCATGGTGTGCCTGATAGCAGTACCTGTAACCGTCTTCGGCCTTTATGTCGTTTCTCACGGCCACCTGACACCGGGGGGAGGATTCCCGGGCGGGACCGTCATAGCGACGCTTGTAGCCCTGATGCTGGTGGCGTTCGGAAAGGGGGCGGGGGGCAAGCTGGGAGGAAGGGGTTTCCTCTCATCCCTTGAAAGCATCGGGCTGTTCCTGTTCGCATTCGTGGCCTTCCTTGGGATGGGCAGCACCTTCTTCGGAAACTTCCTCGCCAACACCGGGGGGATTTTCGGGGACCCCGTCGCATTCGGCTCCAACCCCGGAAATGTTAACACGGGAGGTGTCATCCCTTTTATGAACCTCGCGGTGGGCCTTGAGGTCTTCGCCGCGCTTTCGCTGATAATACTGATCATGTTCACCCACTCCAAGGAGGACACCCCATGATAAGCCTGCATTTTCTCTTCGTTATCGTGCTGGTGGTGCTGGGCCTGTCAGCCGTGGTGTTCAAAAGGAACATGATAAAGATCGTGATGGGACTGAACGTGATAGCGGGCGGGGTTAACCTGTTCCTCATCAGCATGGGATACAGGCAGGGGGCGGTCGCCCCCATCTTCACCAATGCTCCTGACCTGCTGATGGTACTTCCAACGCCCCAGGCGCTGACCCTGACAGCCATAGTAATCAATCTGACGGTCACAGCACTGATGCTCTCCTTCATCATCATGTTGTACAAGCACTACAGGAGTCTCGATTCATTCAAAAGGAGGCTGCTCGGATGACCTTCCTTGTCGAGCACGGACCAGCCATCGCAATAGCAATACCGTTCCTGGCAGCCTTCACGGTACCGCTCGTGGCTAAGCTTGGGGGCAGGGTAAGGGATGGCTGTGTCGTACTCAGCCTGGCCCTCACAGAGTTCGTCGTACTGATGCTGGCAGGAGACGTCCTCGCGAACGGGGTCCGCACTTACGCCCTGGGCGCGTCCGTTCCCTCGCTCACGGCACCTGCCGGTTTCCCTGTCAGGATAATCCTTGAAGTGGATGCCATGTCGGCCCTAATATCCCTCGTTGCAATGACCATAGCATTCCTGGCGTCGCTGTTCTCACTGAAGCTGATCCCTGCAAAGGAAGGTCTCGGGAAGTTCTTCGCGCTCTTCCTGCTGCTTTCAGCCGGCATGATGGGGATGTGCTACACCGGGGACTTCTTCACGCTCTTCGTCTTCTTCGAGATCGTTTCCATATCATCCGCCGGGATGATATCGTTCTTCAGGTCCGGGGAATCCTTCGAGGCCGCCTTCAAGTACATGGTGATATCCGTGACCGCGGGGCTGTTCCTGCTTTTCGGCGTGGGCATCCTTTACGGCAACTACGGCATGCTGAACATGGCTGCCATCGCGGGGGAGGTTGCCGCCGGGCACTCATTGCTGGACGTTGCCGCGATATCGCTCATAGCTTCCGCGCTGCTGTTCAAGAGCGGGTCCTTTCCCGTGCACATGTGGAAGCCCGACGTCTTCCAGGAAGCTCCGGCAAATGTCGTTGTCATGATACTTACGTCGTCCCTTGTGGGTCTCTATGTCCTGTTCAGGATATTATTCACGGTATTCGGCACCGTATCAACCGCCGTGGCCGGCTGGCTGATTGTTGCACTGGGCGCCGTCTCGATAATCGTCGGCGTGCTAATGGCTATGCCTCAAAGAAACCTCAGAAGGATGATAGGTTTTGTTGCGATCGCAGAGATAGGCTACGTGATGCTCGGGGTCGGGACCGGCCTCGTTAGCATGCAGCCCGTGAACGCGTTCGGGGTCAATGCGCTTTCAGGAGGACTGTTCCACATCGTCAATGACGCCCTGAACATGAGCCTCATCTTCCTTGCCGCCTGTGCGGTTGCCTACATTACGGAGAGAAGAGACCTCAGTGGAGTTGGCGGACTCGCGCACAGGTCTGCGCCACTCGCGGTGTTCTTCCTTATAGGCCTGCTGGCCATTTCGGGGATACCTCCCATGAACGGGTTCGCCAGCAAGCTGATGATATTCGAGTCCGTGTTCTTCCTCAACCCCCTGCTCTCGGTAATAGGCATAACGGGCTCAATCCTCATGCTGGCTGTTTTCGTTAAGGTATTTGTCGCGCTCTTCCTTGGAACACCCTATGAAGGCAAACTGAGGAAAACTCCGAAAACCATGCTGATACCGATGTTCGTGCTTTCGGTCCTCATAATCCTGCTCGGGCTGTTCGCGCCATTCGCGGTCGATACGCTTATCACCCCGGCAGCGCAGGCACTGCTAGACCCGCAGGCGTACATAGGAGGCGTGATATGACAGGACCTCTGCTGATTACGGCATCCGGATACTGGAACCCGCTGGTATGGCTGGCAGCTTTTGCAATCATATTGGTGATCGTACTCATAATAAGATCGAGCGGAACAAAGAGGTTCAAGAAGGGAACAGACCAGACCTTGCAGTTCTTCTCGGGAAACCGGCCCCCTGCTGATAACGTGGACCCGGACAACCTGTACTGGGGCTTTTCCAGGAAGCTTGAAAGGTACACGGCATGGCTCAGGAGCTGGCATACGGGCATCGTTAACGATTACGCTTTCGCGTTCGCTGTCCTGATCATAATCATCTTTGCCGCGCTCGCTTTCGGAGGTGTGCTATGAGTCTCAGGGATCTTAGCAGGTCTTTGTGGGTCTTCCACGTCAATCCGGGTTCCTGCAACGGCTGCGACATAGAGATAATGGCTTCTCTCAGCCCCAGGTACGACCTCGAGAGGTTCGGCATGAAGTTGGTAGGGACGCCGAGACATGCGGACGTGCTTTTGGTCACAGGACCCGTCACAAGGGACATGGAGAAGAGGCTGAAAATGATATACGAGCAGACCCCGGACCCGAAGGTCGTGATGGTCATAGGGAACTGCGGGAACAGCACGGATGTCTTTTACGAGTCCTACAACATAGTGGGTCCGGTGGCCAGGATCCTGCCTGTGGACGTTTACGTGTGCGGATGCCCTCCAAGGCCGGAGGCCATAATAGACGGGGTCATGAAGGCCTGGAAGTTGCTGGATAAGGGTGGTAAGAGATGAAAGCCCAGGAAGTGCTGTCTGGTTTCAGGAAGCAGTTCGGTCCGAAGATAAAGAAGCCCGTCATACAGCATGTGGGGGTCAACGACAGTAAGAAGCACGTCACGGAAAGGATATGGTTCCAGATAGACCGTAAGCATCTTCACGATGCCGTCAGGTATCTGTGCGATAAGTATCCGTACCCGCATTTCGCTGTCTGTTCCGGATACGATACCGGGACAGAGCTGGAGATGATGTACCACTTCACCATAAACTACGGGGTAAGAGCGGGAGAGATCATGCTTACCATGCACGTGATGCTTCCCAAGAAGGATCCTGTGATAGGAACCATAACGGACCTGATACCGGGAGCCCTGATATCCGAGAGGGAGATGCAGGAGATGCTGGGGATAAAGGTTAAGGGAATTCCAGACTCGCGGCGGGTGTTCCTGGACGAGTCTTTCCCGCACGGAGTCTTTCCCTGGAGAAGGGACGAGACCGGGCCGCATAAGCTGATAAGGAACGCGCATGAAAGGTGAGGATGAATGAA
>CP070804.1:298199-307756 GCA_020343635.1 Candidatus Aenigmatarchaeota archaeon
GGCAACTCGATCTCACCGACGAGGTTGCCTTCCTCGTCCTTGTAGTACTTCGTCAGAGGCTTGTACTTTCCATCCCTCGCAGCGTAAGAATGAGCCCCCGCTTCGATAGCCCTGAAATCGTTCGCTGTGGCAAGCACAACAGCGTCTATGCCGTTCATTGCGCCCTTGTTGTGGGTGGTGCACCTGTACTGGTCGTTCACGGCCAGTTCGTAAGCATCGAGAATCCTTTCTATGGTAGCTTCCCCGAGAGTTTCCTTGTCCCAGACGGCTTTCGAGCGTGCGAGCCTCTTGTCAGCGAGGTTGGAGATGATCCTCAGGCGCACCTTTCCTCCGGTCTCCTTCTCAAGCATGGGTGCGACGGTCTCGCACATGGTGTTCACGGCGTTCGCTCCCATGGCGTCCCTGACATCGACTATGAGATGCACTACTACCATGTTTCCCCTGTTTGTCTTCAGCTCCCGGACTTCTATGTCTCTCACGCCACCGCCGAACTGAATGAGCACCGAATCGCACTTGTTCGCGATGTCGAATATCTCTTCCTTCCTGAGAAGTATCTTCTGCCTGGCTTTCTTTGTGTCCTTTATGCCGACAAGCTGTATCTGTCCTATCATGACCGGCTCATCAGCCTCTGCGACGAACCCCCCTCTGGGCCTCGCGAGCTTCGCGGCATAAGAAGCGGCAGCAACCACGCTGGGCTCCTCCAGAGACATGGGAATCAGGTAGTCCCTTCCGTTTATCAGGAAGTTGGTGGCGATCCCGACAGGGTACTCCGTGGTGCCTATGACGTTCTCTATCATCATCTCCGCCTTTCCTATCTCGAGCGCCCCGGTCTTTCTGAGCACCTCCTCTTCCTCGTCAGTGAGGTCTGTGAATTTCCTTATGAGTCTGATCTTCTCGTCTGCGCTCAGCTCATGGAATCCCGCTATGCTCGACTTCATAGGTTTACCGTTTCCGTTCACCATAATCTTACTCTTTGCCGACTGGTGGTTTTTAAATGTATATGCAAAAAAACGTCTATCATCGAAAAACTGCAATTTTTAAAGGAATCATATCAATAGAAGTGCATGATAAGCGCAAAGGCACTTGAAAAACTGAGGTCCCTCAAAGTGAAAAAGGTGTACCTACAGATACCGGAGGGGCTCAAGACGAGGGCCCTTTCGATAGCCGCTTCCTTGGAAGAGAAAGGATTCACGGTCGTCCTGGGACTTGAACCGTGCTTCGGTGCCTGCGACCTGCGTGACAGGGAGGCAAAGCAGCTTGGGTGCGATGCCCTGCTGCACATAGGACACAGCGACTTCGGGTTAGGCACCTCCGTGCCCGTGGTCTATGATGAATGGTTTTCGGATTTTGACCCTGTACGTGTTCTAAAGAAAAACCTCAAGAAGCTCGACAAGTACGACTTTATTGGACTGGCCTCATCTGTACAGTATGCAGATGCGCTCAAAAAGGCCAGGGATTTCCTTGAATCCAAAAACAAGCATGTTCTGGCAGGAAAGCAAGGAAGGCTTCTCCTTGGCCAAGTCCTTGGCTGTGATTACTCCAATGTAGCCCTTATAGAGGACAGGGCTGACTGCTTCATATTCATAGGTTCAGGCAGCTTCCACTATTCAGGCCTGGCCGCAAGGACTGCCAAGCCCACATTCTTCATAGACGCTGAAACAGACAGCTTCACACTGGTGCACGAGAACAGGGACACGCTTGAGATCAAAAGGCGCCTGAGAACGGAGAAGGCCAAAGACATGCGAACGTTCGGGATTTTCGTGTCTACCAAGCCGGGCCAGTCGGGAATGGAGGTGGCAGGGGGCATCAGGAAGGCCCTTGAGAAGAAGAACAAGCAAGCGTTCATAATTTCCGCGGACATGCTGACAAAGGAGAAGATCATGGGAATGGGGATAGAAGTCCTGGTGAACACGGCCTGCCCGAGGATATACGAAGATCAGGGCATGCTCGGAGCACTGGTACTGAATCCAGAGGATGTCAAGGACATCTAACCTATGTAGGAAGTGCTGGATTCTTTCTTCCCGCTTTTAGCTTTCTTCCCAAGCCGGCGGACGTGCTCGTTCATCCACTTGGCAACAGACATGAACTGGTTGGGAGACATGTGGACTTCCACCTGCATCTCCCTCTCGACTTTGCTCAGCTCCATTACAGTCTTCCCCTTCTTCACGCTGGGCTTCAGCCTGTCCAGGAAGAATATCAGCCTTCCGTCGTTGGGATCGAGTCCACCAAAGACGCCGCTCGCATAGACCGGCCTGAAGCCGGAACCCTCGGTAACCTCTATCTTGGGGACCTTTCCTTTCCTTTTCGCTGCACTTTTAGTCTTTCTTTTCATCTTTATCCTTTCCTTTTTCCATTATTATTACTTTCTCCACTTTCTTGGCCTTGTCCTTTCTGAACGGCCTGAGCAGGAAGTCTGCAATCTGGCCTATACCGACAAGTATGTGGTATACGAAGAATATCTCCACCCCGGTCATGGCAAACCATATTATGCTCTCGAATGTTATCGGTATCGACATGCCAAGGAACATATTTGCGAAAACAGGAAATAATCCTGCGAGCACAGCTACTATGAGCGCCCTTATAAGGAGCTTGACGACCTTGTAAGCGATAATCATA
This sequence comes from Candidatus Aenigmatarchaeota archaeon, assembly GCA_020343635.1. Taxonomy (GTDB): domain Archaea; phylum Aenigmatarchaeota; class Aenigmatarchaeia; order QMZP01; family JAFGSV01; genus JAFGFG01. The sequence goes on from CP070804.1 coordinate 300,816, forward strand.
AAGAGGAAGAAAAGTCCAAAAAATATTATCAGGTTCGGTTCCTGTATAAGCCCGCCCAAGATTCCCTCCAGTCCAAACATATTTTATCTTTGTCTCTCAAATTTAAAAGATGTGAAAGGATGAAAACAGAGGATACACTTCGTAACGAGATAGAAAAATGGACAAAGAAGATAGGAGAAGAACTGGAAAACATAGAGGTTTACGGGGCCAAAGGCAGGGAATTCCTCGCCAACATAAAGGCTTATGTGAGCGATTCAGCACACTTTCTGGAGAAAAATGATCTCGTGAGGTCATTCGAGGCCATCGTATGGGCCTGGGCATGGCTTGAGATAGGAAAGCAACTCGAATTCATGGCACAGGAGTTCGTTGACATAAAGAGGTTAAGGAAGTAATTTATACGATTGGCAGTTCTTTTAAATCAAGCCAGAGGTAGTAAATCTCCTTCTTGGTTCCGTCTGAATTCTTCAAGGCAATTGTGCCTGTCTTCGGATCAGTAACACTGCCAACAATGCCCGTCAGTTCTGCGTCATGCAAAAACAGCCAATTAACCATTTCGATGTTCATATCTTTGGTAAGCTCAACGAATCGCAACAAAAATTCTGCTTGCATTTTTTCGTTATCAGAAGGCCACCCAATCTCTGTGAAAGCAATCGGCCTGTTCGTGTATTTCGTAATTCTGCTGTAATAGTCTGCCGGTATGTCATCCGGGGAATCATAATGCTTCCATGGATAAGTTGTTAATCCTATTATATCGACCTTATCGTTGAATTTTTCGAACAAAAACCATTGATTGTTGTCAATCAGATGGGTGAATGAAAGAACGACCATTACCTTTGTATCGGGCGATTCCATCTTTATGGCAGCATATGCCTCTTCCAATAAGGTTAGATATGGTTCAAGGTCATCCGGATTGAGATAAAAGTAATCGTTAACCTCGTTTCCCAGGGAAAAATACTCGGGTTTAACATCTCTGGCTAATTCTCGTGCTTCCTGAATCCAAAGGCTTCTGAACCCCTGATCTGATATATCGGCCTTTACACCAGTCGGTGAATCAATGACGTATTTGAGCCCCGCTCCTTCGACTTCTTTGATTGTCGCAAAGTTAAGCGTCAGAACTGGTTTAAGTCCATATACCCTAACCGCAGTAACCACCCTGCTTTTCTTCAACTGTTCATTCTGTCCTATATTCTTGCCAGTCCATATCATCGTAACTTCAGCAATGTCACCTGTTTCTTTGTAGGCGTCAGTCAGATCATCAAATGTGGATTCTGGCACACTTTTGGGAGTAGGGACAACGCCCAAAAAGTAACTCCTAGAACTTATTGTAAGGTTATAATCACTGTGCCGGGTCTTTTCAATATCCGAATCCTTGTTGACACACCCACTGATAAGAATTAAAAGAAGCAAAACCAAAACAAATTTTCTCATAAATATATATTTTTTGATGCTTATTTATCATTTCCTGATTGTCCCTACTCTCTAACCAATTTTTAATTCTTTCCCCCAAAAGACAATTATGCCATGGATAGGAAAGTCTGTAAGCGAAAACGACGCCGTTTACGGTTTTCTTTCAGGCATACTCATACTTGGAGCGCTTTTCGTCTGGCTGTTCACTGAAGTGGTATGGGTAATCCCTGTCTCACTCTTTGCAATGGGAATACTGATAATTTTCGATACAGCTTTCCCTTACGGAAAGCAGTTATTTGCAATAAGCTGGATGGGGGGACTCATCGCAGGTTCTTTTGCGCTGCTGTTCGCCAACGCCTTTGGTTTCCTCTACTGGATTCTGGCAGCGGCAGCTCTCGCTTTCGTCCTGATAATCGCTGAAAAGCTATTCAGACGGATGAGCAAATAGCCAAAGCTTTTAAAACTTCGATTCGTTATTTGTTTATGTCAACACCCCAGCGAATGCCGGCCAGAGAAAGAAGCGTATCCAGCATAAAACCCGAGGACACCAGGGTCAGCCTGGTAGGCACGGTCGTGGGCGCAACCGGAGACACAGTAGCCATTGATGACGGCACAGGAAATGTGAACGTCACGTTCGAGGAGCCCCCCACGCTGAAGACAGGCCAGCTGGTGAGGGTTTTCGGAAAAACGATACCTATAGAAGGGGGAGTCGAGATACAGGGCGAGGCATGCCAGGACTTTTCCGTCGCTGACGTGGAGTTGTACAAGAAGGTCAGCGGGCTCTGGGAGAGTTCGCTTAAACAGTTATGATGAAAAGGGAGGTGTGATATGTTCAGAATGGTGATGAACAATGGTGATCTGCTCAAGAAGAGCATCCCTATAATTTCTGAAATAATAGACGAGGGAATCTTCAAGATAACACAGAACGGGCTTTCGCTTCTCTGCCCGGACAGGACCATGGTCGCGGTGGTCGACCTTAATATACCCAGTTCAGCGTTTGACGAGTTCTCGGTCGAAGGTATCCAGGAGATAGGCCTGAACATGTCATCGCTTGTTGATGTCATAAAGAGGATAAAGAGCAGCGACAAGGTAATAATCCAGTCCGGAAAGGAAAACAGGGTCTTAATAAGCCTCGAGGGAAACGGGAAAAGAAGGTTCAGGCTTGCGTTGCTGGACATAAAGACCGAAAAGCCCCCCATAGACCAGCTGAAGTTTCAGGGAAACATAGAGTTAAAATCCGAGCTGCTTGAGGACGCAATAGCAGACGCTGAGATAATAGCCGATTCCCTTGTCATGCAGGCTTCGCCAGAGATGTTCAGGATATCCACGAGAGGGGACACATCATCAGCCGAACTGGAACTGAAGAAGGGGGAGGAAGGACTCCTCGCCATGACTGCCACAGGTGCCTTGAGGGCGCGTTACCCCCTCGAATACCTCAAGAAGATGATAAAGGCGGCAAAACTTGCTGAAAAGACAACACTCGAATTCGGATCGGATTATCCGATGCGCCTGAGCTTCATTGACACCGACAAGATAAGCCTCAAGTTCATACTGGCTCCGAGGGTCGAGGATTAAAGAATACTACTCTGCCGGCGTTTCTACTTGCTGTAGACACTCCGTCGCCAACAGGTTAAGGGTAAAGTTGTCCGCAGTAACAGGTACAGGCTGGCACGTGCTTGCCTGCTGCAGAAGCTGTAAAACAGCCTGCTCGTAGCCTACCTGGAAACCCTGAGCGAATGCAGTGTTCTCATCAGCTGCCTTCATTTTCTGGAAGAAATCCATGACTATATAGCTCACAGTTATTACAAGCGATATCGCCATTACCAATATAATCAGCCTCTGCCTGTTAACCGCCATTTTGTGCCTCCAGTTGCAGGATAATTTACCTTTGTTAATCATATATATAAAAGATACATTAAATAGGCCAGCTAGCACAATAATAAAACAGTATGCTTCCGAAAAAAATTATTCCGGTGATTATTTTTGCAGCATGGACTCTGTTATACCTTCCATGGACAGATGCACTGTCTGTGAATCTTACGACACCTGATAACGGTTACGTATCAACATCCCTTAATCTCACGTTCGGCTGCAACGCCACTGATGAGAATCTCACGAACATTACCCTGTTCGTATGGGACGAGGATGACGGCGTTTACTACTCGAACACGAGCCTGATATCAGGAACGCTCAATGAGACAAACTGGACTGTCAATGACACGGAGCCCGGGAATTACAAGTGGAACTGCCTTGCGTATGACAACGAATCCAATTCTGCATGGAACGGGATTAACAGGACATTGCACGTCAACCTTTTCGAGCTTTTCCAGACCAGCGTCGAGAACGATGACACAGATTCCGTGGCAGTTGCAGACCTTGACAACGACGGTGATCTTGATTATATAGCCGGAAATTACAATCAGCCCAACAGGATTTACATAAACGACGGCACAGGAAACTTCTCACTTTATGAAAGCACAGCCGAAAGTCAGGAAACTTATTTCATTGCAATCGCAGATCTCGACAACGACGGCGACATGGATTACATTGCAGGAAATTACCAGCAGCCAAACAACATATATCTCAACAATGGAACAGGTAACTTCGTGCTCCACGATAACAACACCGGAACGGGAAGTGAGGAGACACGGTCCATAATTATAGCAGATCTCGACAACGACGGCGACTTGGATTACGCAGTTGCCAATATGGGAGGAAGCGGCGATCCCGAGATACAGATATACAAAAATGACGGTCTTGCGAACTTCACCAATTTCCAGAACATCACGGATAATCCTAACTTCTACACCGTTGCTGCCGGTGACTTCGACGATGATGGTGACATAGATATGGTTCTCGGGGGTATACCAACGCAGCTGACGTCCATCTACTTGAACAATGGCTCAGGGTTTTTCAGCTACGACAGCAATCTTGGAAGCAGTCTTTACAGCAAGGATATGTCCGTAATGGACCTCAATAACGACGGCAATCTTGACATTTTGGAGGCTACTGACAGAAACTATCAGAACAACAGCGTGTTCCTGAATGACGGCACCGGGGGATTCGGGAGCGCAGACTCTAGTTTTGGTCAGACAAACGTGACGTTCTCGGCTGCATTAGGCGATTTTGATAACGACGGCTTTGTCGACATAATTGCAGGCAACGACGGCCAGACCAACCACATGTACAGAAACGACGGCTCTGCGAACTTCTTTGACTACAGCCTTTATGAGACCATTTCTATAGGTACGGGAACAAGATCTGTGGCCTCAGGTGACATTGACAACGACGGCGACCTTGATTACATAGAAGGCAATTACGGAAATAACAGGATATATCTGAACAGGAAAAACGACAACAATTACATCAATGTTTACATCTTTTCATCAACTTCCAGCGTCAGCAGGGATGCTGTCGGTACAAAAGTAGAAGTTGCGGACACGAACGGCACCCTTAGAGGTTTCAGAGAGGTGACAGCTTCGGACAGTTCAAAAAACGGTCCCCCGCAGCTTCACTTCGGACTGACATCTGGGGTCACCTACACCATAAACGCCACGTTCATAACCGGAGATGCTGTCAGCTGCACAGTTCAGGCACCCAAAGAGTTCACATTCTATGAAAATGCATCTGCCACCAACGGTGTATCCTGCTTCCTCTTTGATCCCCAACCTCAGATCACGACAATGACACCGGAAAACGGAAATGTGACAAGATCCATAGACGTCAATTTCACATGTGCTGCGACCGACAACGAGAACTTGGTGAGCATGACACTTTACGTATGGGACAGCAACAACGAGATATACAACCAGTCCACCACATCGGTTAGCGGAACGAGCAACCAGAGCTCATGGGTGGTAGAAACCATGACCCCGGGAACATACTTTTGGAATTGCAGGATTTGTGATAATGCCCCCCAGTGCGTGTTTCAGAGCACCAACTACACATTGGGCGTACTCGTTACCAGTAGAATCACTATAAAACTCGTCATAAACAACACTGACGGTTATTTATATATACCAGGTCGTGGTGAAGTTAGTGCCAGCATTGTGGATTATTACCACGCAAACCCCCCGAACTACTACCTTGCGTCTTATTTCAATAACGCAGTGAAGGCACTTGTATTCAGCAACCGCATACCGAGAATGATAGCAGCGGATACAGAAGGAGCAGGCCATTACATTTCCCTCCAGCAGGATATTGAAAATTCCGTGATTTTCCTTGCTTTCACCTTGGGCGACTGGACCGTCGTTCAAAGGAGGATAGAGATGATAGAAAAGGGAAGGTTCATGGACAATCCGGTACCTAGCTTCTCCTATGGCCTGGGCAAGAAGTATTCAACAGATCTTTCCCTATATTACGACAACATAGATCTCCAGGGAAGGCTGAGATTTGGCCGGGGCTCACACAACATAATAATTGAGAACAACGGAACTCTGGCAGGAAAGCCTATGATAAGGATTGAATAGTGTGAAAAAGGCCGACTTTTAGTAAATATTTAAATATATGACTCTCATATATAATAATATGGCGCAAACGAGCAAAAGTGTGATATTGGTTTTGCTTGTTATAACACTCATAATATCATTCATCGGCACCTTAGCAGCTATATCTTCTTTTACCTATAGAGACATTCCGGTTGTTGAGAAAGATTTGTCTCAGACCAGCGGAAAGGTAAGCGTTTACGTGCTTCCACCACCACCACCACCTGCGGAAACTACAGGAAAGGTATCAGTTTATGTTTTGCCATCTGAAGAAGGAGGTTAAAAAATGGAGATTTCGAACAACGTGCTCGCAGTGTTGGTTTTGCTTGCCATGGTATTCAGCTTAGTTGGAACAACCACCATGTTGTCATTGGCTCCCGGCGCACCTTTTACCGGACTTGCTGCAAGCCCTTATGAGATAGGAACAGCACAGGTAACCGTTGAATCTGAAATTGCAATAGAACTTGTGAGAGATACTATAAACTTCGGAACCATAGACAACACACCAGGTAGTCAGAATCTTACAGATGATTTAGATCCGCCACCATTCGTTCTGAGAAACAACGGCAGTGAACGCATCAACGTCTCGATCGCTGAGTCCACGGGCAATCAATTGTGGGACGAAGACGACACTGCTGAAGATAACTTCCGGTTCAACGCAACAAGAAATGGAACCACGACAGGATATGACTGGGCAGCGACCTGGGCGTCTTTCAGGGTGGAGAACATGGCCGAAAATGCATCAGCTGCTGACATAAACCTGACTTACAATGGCGGTGTAGCAAATCTTGTCGCCAATCTGTCCACATCTTCGGGTGGAGCCGCGAGAGACATCAATGTGCACCTGAATATTACGGTTCCAAACGGTGAAGAAGCTGGAGCCAAGACAGGAACCATCTTTTTCAAAGCCGGGGCGGCATAAGTTTTTTTTTGGCTTCCGCCCAACCTTTTTATAATTTTTAAAATAAAGAATTAATATGATTCAGTCACGAATGCCGATAGCCCCCCTTCTTTGTCTCATTTTTTTTGTTATCTCGAGTACGAATGTTA
>CP070804.1:307856-313144 GCA_020343635.1 Candidatus Aenigmatarchaeota archaeon
CCCGCCGGATGGTAGTAAAGGGCATCGTTAAGCCTGGCCTCTCCGTTAAGCACGTCCTGAAGGGTAACGGGGTAGAGAGGTATTCCCAGGTGGATTCCAAGGTTGGCGGTTGTGAGGTTGCCGTCGATAGCTATTACGGATTTCTTGAAAGTAGCAAGTGCGCTCGCAAGATTAGAGACCAGGGTGGTCTTTCCAACACCCCCCTTTCCGCTTGCGACCGTTATTATTCGAGTCATATTAACCTTCTATATGCAATAGAGCTTTTTATTTGTTTTCCTAATCACTATTTGCGAGTAGTTTTTATAAATCCATACGAAGGCGGACCCGAGGGGATTCGAACCCCCGACCTTTAGCTTAGGAGGCTACTGCTCTATCCAAACTGAGCTACGGGCCCATGTAGTAAAGATGTACTGACTATTAAAATTTAAAAATGGACAGAATCCAGGATATGAAGGCGTCTAGCAGCCCTTCATGATCGCTTTTCTGAGCAGTGTCAATAGAAGTAGCCATCCCTGTAACAGGGACTTCTTCCTCATCTTCATCAGGAATGATCGTTACTGCGAACTCATCACCTTTCTCCTCGGGAACCTCAGGGGCGGGAGTAACATTTATTGTCCGGGTTATATCGGTCTTCTTTTCCCCCTCTTTAAGTCGGACTCTGAAGCTGTAAATACCGGGACTGGTACCTTCCTGAATCTTGTTCTCCAGAGTGAGGTTGAGAGACTCTCCCGGAGAGAGTTCCAGGGAATGAGAATTGGCTGTCCACCCATGCTTCCATTCTTCGCCGTCAAAGCCTAGTGAAATGCACCGGCTGCCTTCATAGGCATATGAATAAACCGAAACAGCCTTGCTGACGTCCTCAATGTTCTCTATGCGCACAACCGTTTCGAAGGGTACACCAATCTCTGCAGAATCACTTGCTGAGAGCAGTTCCATGAATTCAGTTTCATCCTCTGTTTGGGCAGGGCCTGTCGCAGGCGACGGGTAACTGCATCTGGTCTTCTTGCACTTGGGACATGAGGGGCAGTCCTGGGCATCAGCACAGAAAAGGGAATTGATGCCGCTGAGTGTTATGTTGAACTTTTCTTCATCTATGACACCCCCTGTCAGGTCTTCGTATATTCGTACCCTCCCTGTATAAACCCCAGCAGAATAATCCCCATCACAGTTACTCTTAAGGAAAACCGGCAGCAAAAGTGTTACGTTGTGCCCTTTCCGCGCATCAAGTATGAGCGCAGTATCTGTCTCATTGAGGCCGATTCTTATGGTGTTGCCTTCAAGATCGTTGCTTATCCACCTAGGACTGTAGACATATGCCACTACCCTCAGCGGAACTCCTTCGTTTCCGGTGTGTATAACAGCCTTCACGTTGGCAAAGTCACCGAAGCGCACGGATGACGAGGGTCCATACACGGACAGTGCAAATTCACCAAAATCCACAGTTTCGTTGGATTCGTTGGCCGGCTGGACGTAACCACACATATTGTCTTCTCCTGGTGTGGGGTCTTTTTCTGTCCACGTCCCGTTGCAGAGTGACCATGTCATGCCCGATGAGGAGGAAGAATACGACATCAGGCTCGAATAGGAACCGTTGCTCAGGTTTATATCTTCACCGCCGTTATTCAGTCCCCACCCACCTATGCTGCTGTCGTCAACGAAGAAATGCACGAGACTTTTCGGGGTTACCTCTGTCACGTTTGTATTCCTGCCGAGAATGATGAAATAGGTTTCACTCGTCTGAAGGGTACAGTTGTATGAAGTATGGCATGTTATCTCATCTGTGCCTTGGCTGTCGGAAATATACCATAAACTCAGATTGACACCCATAGAGCACGGATTATGAACCTCAACCCACTCGGGATCATGTGCGCTGACTTCGTTTATTTCAAGGCAGCCCGACGCATAAGGAATGAAACAGACCAGTAAAAGGGACAAAAGAAAATACTTGTGGCTCTGATAAAACATCTCCATTAGGAGGTTTTTGCGCAAAATAATAAATCCTTATTCATCAGCTAAGCACTGTGGGCACACCCACTGTTCTCCGGACTGGGTAAGTCTGTCTGAATAACCGCCGCAGTCTTCACACATACCGGATAACTTCTCTCCGAAGCCGGGTACGAGGCTGACCCTTTCTTTCAGCTTCTCAGACAGGATTTCTATAAGTTCAGGCGATATGAGAAGTATCTCCTTGTCGGCTATTATGCCCTTAAGCTTCCCGTTGTCAAGCACCGGCACCCTCTGGACGCCATTCTTCACCATGAGCTTTGTGACCTGAAGAATGTTGTCGTCCGGGCTGACACTCACAAGTCTTGGCCTCTTCTTGATCTTCTTTTTTCTCAGGTCAGAGACCTTTATTTTGCCCGGATCCAGCCCATTCGCTACCACTGTTGTTATGTCGGATTCGGTGACCATGTCCTTGGGCCGATTACTGTTCTCCACTACCACCAGTGAACCCACTCTGTTGTTGGTCATGATCCTTGCAGCTTCTGCAAGCGTCGCTTGAGGACTTACCTTCATTACCTCCCTCTTCATGACTTCTCTTACCTTTACCATAGAACCACTTTTGCTTGTTTAATTATTGAACACATTCTTTAAATATTGCTCAAACCGAGAGTATAAGAGGCATTTTCGTCTCGAATTAGTCGTGAAACGTTTAAAAAACTTTTTCCCCCTATATAATCAATATTAGTGGTAGTTATGAGACTTGTAATTATCTCAACTGTCATCGTACTGGCCGTGGCAGTAGGTCTGCTCATGAGCAGCGGGGCGCTGTCAGGTTTCTTCGCTTCTTATGACGAAACTCAGTTACAGGACGATGCCATTGGAATTGATGATTCTGATTCACCCGACTTCGGTCTCAGCCTCAGGACACAGCCACGTCAAAGAACAACGACGGGCACAGACGTCCAGGATGAAGAGAGTGAAGAAACAGAAGATGAACTCCCTGCAACAGAAGAAAATGAAACCCCAACAGTGGTGATACCAGGCGGCGGTTCCGGTGGAGGCAGTTCAGGCGGGGGATCTTCAGGCGGCGGTTCCGGCGGAGGCAACCCCTGCAAACCTACGACATGCGCAAACCTCGGATATTCATGCGGTTCATGGCCTGACGGATGCGGAGGAACATTGCAGTGCGGAACCTGCCAGGGCGGATTTGCCTGCAGTGCGGGAACATGTGAACCTCAGCTTACTGCGGCAGTTTCCGTTTCACCAGGTAGCAGCGAAGTTTCTGTAAACGACATATTCTCAGTTGATGTTGAAATAGATACCGATTCTCCAGTTTATGCCGTATACTTAAAAATGGGCTTTGATGAAAATGTGCTCCAGGCCACAGATATTTCTGAAGGCAACTTTCTGGACAGTGATGCACAGAATCCCATCGTGTTGTCTTACGACAACGATGCAGGTGAAATAGAATATGCTCAGACCAGGATATCACCTCAGGATGGTAAATCAGGGTCAGGAACACTCATAACAGTTGATTTCGAGGCAATATCCAGCACAACAGACACAACTGAGATATCTCTGGAAGTGGTGGATATAGTCGATGAAAACATCGAAGACTTCACGGTTGACAAAGAAAACGGGGTTGTGAAAGTAAATGCGTAAGATAATGGCGGCTACGGTTTTGATGGTTTTTGCTTTAGCATTGTCTGCAAATCCTGTGAGCGCTTCCGGGACGGATCTCTATGATCTCATAGTCTCCAAGAACAACCTCTACTTGGATGGTGACACGAACAGCGACTACATTGTCAACGAGACTGACTTAGCCGAGATAGGAAGGATTTTCGGCACGAGTGAAATAGAACCGGAAGATGCTTCTGTAGACCTTAACAAAGACGATGTCATAGACATAATAGATCTTGCAACTACCGGTGTAAACTTCGGGAGTGTGCTGTTCAGTACAGCTAGTACAAACAACACCATTCAGCTTTCAGTGGAACCAAGCGAAACGAGGGTCGAACCGGGGACAGTCTTTGATATCGACATAGTAATAGACACTGATGACAAGGTATTCGGCGGTTCGATTATAATAAGCTACGAGCCGACATTTCTCAATGCAACGGATGCCTATGAAGGCGATTTCCTTGGGGGAGACGGTGCAAGCACCTATCCCATAATAATGATAGATCAGGATAAGGGAAATGTGTTCTACGACAGCACAAGGTTCGGAACTGATGTAGGCATTAGCGGAACAGGAAACCTTCTTGTTATAACATTCGAAGCCCTTGCAGAAGGCACATCTCCGGTGGACATAGAGGATACAGAATTCGTGGACGAGACATTCGCGATTATATCACCCGTTTACACAACCAACGGAACAGTTGAGGTCAATGTAAACGATGCACCTGTGATAGCCCCGATACCAAACAAGAATGTCGATGAGGCGACAACAATCAGTTTCGACGTTACGGTCACTGATGCTGACGGTGATGATCCGGTCCTCTCTGTCGACTCAGGACCGGGTTCCATGACAGGAAACACATATTCATACACACCCGACTGGGACCCCAACCACGATGATGAGGTCTACGGCGTCACTATACTGGCTGATGACGGTTACGGAGGGACAGATACGGAATTCTTCCAGCTCACTGTTAATGATGTCAACAGAGACCCGACGATAGGGAATATAAACAACAAGAACGTTGACGAGGGCCAGACACTCTCATTCACGGTGTCAGGCTCAGACCCGGAAAATGACGAACTCTCCTATACGGTCATTTCAGGACCCGGTTCCATGACAGGGGACACGTATTCATACAGTCCAGGATGGGACACCAACCATGCTGACGAGGTTCATACTGTGGAGATAGAGGCCACAGACGGTTACGGCGGCACCGATACGGAAACATTCCAGGTTACAGTAAACGATGTCAACAGGCCGCCTAACATAGACTCCTTCACACCAACGGACACAACCCCATCAGTAGATGAAGGCTCATCCCTCTCGTTCAGCGTAACTGCAAGCGACCCTGACGGCGATACCCTCTCCTACACATGGAAACTTGACGGTGCAAACGTAGGAACAGGCAACTCTTACACATACTCACCCGGATTTGCAGATTCAGGTACTCATACAGTTTCCGTGACAGTCTCTGACGGCAATGGAGGCACTGACACGCAGTCATGGACGGTTACCGTCAACAATGTCAACAGGCCCCCGACTATAGACTCCTTCACACCAACGGACACAACCCCATCAGTAGATGAAGGCTCATCCCTCTCGTTCAGCGTAACTGCAAGCGACCCTGACGGCGATACCCTCTCCTACACATGGAAACTTGACG
>CP070804.1:313244-317690 GCA_020343635.1 Candidatus Aenigmatarchaeota archaeon
CATAGCCTTTAATGAACGTAGGATTCCTCACTTTCATTCACGTGACATATCCGGGTGTCTAAATGGAAATAACAAAGTATTTCATAGAGATAATCAGCGTGATAGTAGGAACATCAATAATACTGCTGAATTTCTTTGTTTTCCCGCTGTTGGTACCCGAGGAGATATTCGAGCTAATGCAGCCGATGATAAACATGGCTGGCGCCATGATAGCCATAGTCCCCCCTGTACTCGTGTTCTACACCCGCTACAAGGAGAACAAGGAGGTGGAGACCCAGTTCACGGTCTTCATAACGGATTTCACGGAGGCCATAGACTCTGGCATGACGCTTCCGTTAGCCCTGAAGTACTGCAAGAGAAAGGACTACGGTATACTGTCAGAGAACATACAGGCCATAGCCTCGCAGGTAGACTGGGGCGTGCCCTTCAGGGAAACACTCAGACTCTTCTCCAAGAAGGTCAACTCGTTGCCGGTGAAGAGGGCAATAACGACCATAATTGAGACCTACAAGGTAGGCGGCAAGATATCAGACACACTGAAGGCCGTGGGAGAGAGCTTGCTGGAGATAAACAAGATAAAGGCGGAGCGATCTGTTTCTGTCCAGTCCCAAATCCTGACTTCTTACCTCATATTCTTCGTCTTCATATTCATACTGGTCATACTTCAGAGCTTCCTTATACCCGCTCTTACTCCGCAGAGCACACCCGGGACTGTGGGTGTGGCAGGCATGGCAGGTACAGGTGTGCCGGAGCTGTTCCCTCCCGAGATATTCATAAACTTCATAGTGATTCAGGGTTTCTTCGCAGGACTTTCGACAGGAAAGATGGCCGAGGGCTCAGTCATAGCAGGCGTAAAGCACTCCATAGTGCTGACGGTGGTAGGATACAGCATATTCTCGGTGGCATCTCACGTCCAGTTCAGCTTCTTCTGAACCATATTTAAGTTCGGTAGGGGAAAACTATATCATGGCGAAAAAAGCGCTATCGCCCATAGTGGCCGTAGTGGTACTTGTGGGTGTCGCTATATTGCTCGGAGGCCTTGTATCCTCATGGCTGGGCGGCTTTATCACCGAGAGTTCGAAGCACGATATATGCACCATAACCACCCTGTACACCATTTCTGATGCAAAGGTCAACGAGACCAGCGGGGAGCTGGTTGTCAGGCTGAAGAACTCGGGCAAGGCCGATCTTTACAACTTCAGCTTTGAGGCTGAAAACGGAACCATAATTGAGGTACTTAAGGCCACTTCCCCGGATGACACCTACAAACTTGGTCCGGGAAGGACTCAATTAATAAGGACGAACATCTCAAATTATAATATATCAAGGGAGAACATAACAAACATAGACACTGTGAAGGTTTTGACAGCCTCATGCCCAGAATATTCTCCTGACCCGATAAAAGTCGAAAATATTTAAAAGGAGCTTAAATCAATAATAAAAAAGGTAAGTAAATGAAAGGTAAAAGAAAAGGTATATCACCGCTCGTTGCAGTTATAATGCTCATCGCTTTTACTATGATCGTTGCGGGCATTCTTGCAGGCTGGGCCACCAGATTCGCCACTGAACAGAGGACCATACTCGAGAAATGCGTCAGGGCGGACGTCATGCTGAGGACAGCTGTCTACGATACCGCGACATCGAATCTGACTTTAATGCTTTACAACCCGGGAACGGTCCCGCTTAAGGACTTCATGGTACTAGTCAGCTATGACGAAAACGGGCCACCGATTCCGAGTACGTGGGAAATAAAGAGCACGCTTAATGCCAACTCTTTCGAGACCTTCGTGCACAACCTTTCAGACAGCAACATAGACTACATAGAGGTCAGATCGGTTGAGTGCGGAGGTGCCCAGGACCTTATAAGAGGATTCGACGTTGTTTACTCTTAGAATTTATTCTATTGATTTCAGACCTGTTACGAATCCCATAAGCTTTTTCGTCCTGCTCTTTACCTTGTACGGGTGAACGTCTTTTTTGACCAACTTCATCAGTGACTGCGGATCCTTGTAATAGAGCGAAACGAATTCAGCAACGTAGTCGTACTTGGTCACGTCATGCCTCTGCATCCATTCGAGAACCTTCTGTCGGTTCTCAAGCTCCTCTACAATTTTTTCGTACTTGAAGCCCTTCTCGAACGATATCTTCCTGAGCAGCTCTGATTCGGTCTTGTTGCTCTCGAACTTGTCAGTAGCAGGATTCCATGTGAAGCTCTTCAGGGTTTTAGCCCTTCCGGTATCGCTGTCCACGGACTGTATTTCAACAACTTCCTTTATCCTCCTCGCTGACTCGCCTCTTTCCTTGGACTTTATCATGACTATCAGTAGATCAAGGGACTCGACGAGGCTGGGCGATATTTCTATCGGGGGTGTCTCAAGCCTCTTTATGACGTCCTCTACAGAACCGGCGTGTATAGTACCTATGCTGGCATGACCCGAAGCCATGCCTTGGAACATCACATAGGCTTCCTTGCCCCTCACCTCACCCACTATGACATAATCGGGATTCTGCCTGAAGGATTCCTTCAGCAGCTCAAAGAGCGTCACCTCTCCGTATCTCTTCCCTGAGGCATCGGGAACCCCGAATCCTGTCCTTGAAACAGCGGGTATCCAGTTATCATGAGGCAGGTTCAGCTCGCGAGTGTCCTCTATAGAGACTATCTTCGCTTCAGGCGGGATGAACATTGTGATAGCATTCAGCAGGCTTGTCTTGCCCGTGCTGACCCCCCCGCATGTGAGCAGGGAAACACCGGACTGTACGACCAGCCACATGTATGCCAAGAGCTCGGGTGAAGCCGTTCCAAGGTTCATGAGCTCTATCGGTGAAAGCGGGAATTTCCTGAACCTTCTTATGGAGAACGTGGGGCCCCTTGTTGTCACGTCCTTGGCAAGGGATGCCTGTATCCTCGATCCGTCCGGCAACGAGCCGTCAAGAAGAGGCATGGCATAGGAGATGTATCTTCCGCATCTCTCTGCCAGCTTAACCACGAAGTTGTTTAGATTATCTATTTCATCATAGGATAGGTTGGTTTCAACGGAACCAAACCTCTTGTGGACAATGTATACTGGGGTCTTGATACCGTCACAGCCTATATCTTCTATGTAGGGGTCATGCATCATCGGCTCTATCTCATTCAATCCTATGAAATCCCTGAATATGTAGTACATTATCTTAATGTACTGGTCCGAGGGAAGCTTGATGTTCTCCTCCTCGAGAACCTTCCCAACCTTTCCCTCAAGGTATTCCGTCGGGTTGCCGGATTCGCTGAGCGTGGTCAGCTCGATGTCTATGAGCTCTGTCAGGTCTTTTTTTATAATTTCCAGTATCTCCTTCTCCTTTTTCGTCAGTTTGGGCTCTACTATGCTGTACTTAAGGGACTTGTTCACGGGGTTCCACTTTATGCTGGCACTCGCCAGGGGAACGAGCAACGGATATGTTATATCGAGATCCCTCACATTCTTTGTTCTGGGAAGCTCTATGAGATAGGCAGGCTCCTTCACAGAGAATTTTGGGTATAGCTTAGTTTCACTTTTTCTGAACCAATCCTTCAAGCTCTTGAGCTCCTTGAGGGATTTCATATTCTACCTTTTCTTTCTTCTTACAATATGTCTGTGCCTTGCACAGGCCGGGCATGCGTACATCTTGCTGCTCATTAGTGATATGGGTCTTCCCCTTCCCTTCTGGCCGCCGATCTCTTCCTTCAGCAGCGGATCGGTTATCCTGAAACCGCGGACAACAGAAAATGTCTTGTACTTCGGGACCTTTCTGCCGCAGAACGTGCACGTAACAAGGGTCTCCTTTCCCCTCTCCTTTCCGTGCTTCCATCCCCTTGAGTATCCCTTGTTTACAGGCATAATGCACCTCTTAAAATGTTGATTCTCAATTATTAAATGTGTATATCTTTATTTCTTTCGGTTTCATCCCTTGATTACGCCTACCGGTTCCAGACGGCAGACCTTAAGGCTTACACCGGCTCCATGGACTGAATCAACCACGGATTCGACGTCCTTGTAGGCCAGGGGGGCCTCCTCAGCGAGGCTCTTAGGGGTCGGGCTTCTTGACTCTATGCCCTTCTTGGAAAGCTCCTCCTTTATGGTGCCGCCCCAGAAGCGCTTTATGGCCGCGTGCCTGCTCATGGACCTTCCGGCACCGTGTGCAGAAGAACCGAAGGTCTTCCTGAGCGCGGTCTCGGTTCCCTTCAGAAGATAAGAACTCGTTCCCATCGTGCCTGCTATTATGACGGGCTTGTCTGGATATGATCTCGTCGCACCCTTCCTGTGGACATAAAGCATCCTCTTCTTCCCGTCGATCTCGAACTCCTCCAGCTTGACTATGTTATGCGCTATAGCATAAACCGTTCGCATGTCCATCTCTTCCCAGGACCTGCCGAAGACGTGCTCGAACACTTCCCTTATCCACTTGGTCATGACGGCCCTGTTGGTGAAG
>CP070804.1:317790-333289 GCA_020343635.1 Candidatus Aenigmatarchaeota archaeon
GAGGTCTATGAGCTCGGGGTTGACATTCACGTAACTCTCCTTGCCGGGAAGCTTCCTCTTTCCTGTCGAAGCGAGGTTCCTGATGAGCCTGGGAGACCCGAACAGAAGGGCATCCCAGTCCTGGGAACCGCAGGCATAAACAAGGCCCTTCCTGTTCATGTATGACGCCTGGGCCTCGCCCTCGCTTGGCGCCTCCACGTACTGTATTCCCATGGCCTGAAGCAGCTCTTTGGCGTCATCAAGCATATCACTGGTGACCTTTGAAGTCTGCTGTGCATAGAGTCTTATCCTTTCGCGGTCTCCCTCTTTAATGGCCTCCTCAAGCTTTTTCTGGGCATCTTCCTTGATCTTCTGCCGTTCCTCCTGGACCCCCTTCTTGAAATCAGGCGGCTTTCCGTCGAATATGAATACGGGTGTTATGCCCCCCTCCAGCATCCTCGTGGTCCTGTAGAACAGTCCTGAAAGATGGGAAGTGATGTTCCCCTGGGAATCCTTCAGCGGTTCTCCGGTGAACCTGTCCCTTATTATGGAAAGGAACTGGTATATGATGTTGAGGGCATCTATTGCAATAGTTTTGCCGTTAAGAGAATCCATCTCAATTTCCCGGTGTGTGACTATTTCCCTAAGGTTTACTCCCATAGAATTAGGTTGTTTTTGTTATTAAAACCCTTAACTCTATTTGCGTTTAAAAACCATGTCGAACATCTTCACATACATCTCCACTTCGCCTAGGTGTTTTTTCGCCTTTTCAATTTCTCCGAAATCGAGATCCTTCTTGATATCCTCCAAGCCCTTCTTGATCTTATCGTACCACTTTTTCTCCTCGGGTCCCAGCACTTCAGGCTGCACGGTGTAGAAGTGATGCTCCAGTTCTTTCACGGACTCCAGCATGTCATCCACCTTTTCCAAAACGTCAACGCCTAGCTGCTTTTCTGATTTGGAAAAAGGCCGTAACGGTCTTTCACTAGGCACAGGCGACTGGGATGCGGTGTGGGGAACCGGGAAACCCAAAATATGTTGTTGGGACGCTCCCGTGGGCTGCATGGCTGTGGGTGGTGAAGGAGGAGTGGGAGCTCCTGGCGGCGCGGGTGCTCCGGGGGGCGCAGGGACATCATGCTGTTCCTCGGCAGGTTCTTTCTTCCTCCCCCTTCTGAATATCAGGAATGCTATTAAGCCTACTATAACAGCCAGAACAACGGCAACTACTATGTAGTTTTCGTTTATGAATTCCAAAACGTTTGTTACGGTTAAGTCATCCAGAGACAGGTTGCTGAAATCGGGCAGCCCCATAATAAATTAATTCTTCTAACTGGTTAAAGAAGTTGTATGCTTATTCCTTGAATTCTATGTCGATTTTTATGCCTTCGGGTATCGGAAGCCTGACGACCTGCCTGAGAGCACGATCATTCGTGCCGATGTCTATGATTCTCCTGTGGACGCGCATCTCCCACTTGTCCCATGTGGCATTGCCGTGACCTGTTCCGTCGCCGCATGGGGTCTTGAGGGTGGTCACCTTGAGTTTCTTGGTAGGCAGGGGCATGGGTCCGCGTACGGCTACCCCATACTTCTTGGCTATGCCTCTTATCATCTCGCAGATTTCTTCCAGTTCCTTGTAGTTCCTTCCTGCCAGCTTGACTCTTGCGAATTCCATAATCATCTACCTCTTGCTCTTCTGCTTTGCCCTCCTCGGGCCCTGCGAGGATCTCGGTGACTTGTGGGTTTCTGTTCTCCTCTGATCATAAACCAGCATGTTCCTGTCGTAGCTCATGAAAACCTTCCTTGCATCTGCTCCAAGGCTCTCGGAAAGCGCCTTCGCTATGGCCTGCCTGGCAGCCTGAGCCTGACCTATGATTCCCCCACCCTTGCTTGTTACCTTTATGTTGAACTTCTTCCAGGCTTCCCCCACTAGCATGAGGGGTTCCTGCAGAAGAAGCTTTACTGTTTTGTTATCGATGTCGTCTATGCTCTTCGAGTTCAGGGTGATGATTCCCTTTCCGGGCTTTAAGCTTGCGCTTGCGACTGCTTTCCTTCTCTTGCCTGTGGAGAAAACAACCCTGGGCTGCGCTTTACCCTTCTGTTCAGGCGCAGATTCTGCTGTTCCAGCCTTCGCAGTTTCAGCTTTTTTCTCTTCTGCCTTTTCATCTTTCTTGCTCATATTAATCCCGAAAGTTTTTCAAGGGTTATGAACTTCTGTTCTCCCTTGTTTTCAGCATCCTTTACAGCCGTGAACTCCTTGTCTTTGAGCCCCGCTGGTATAGAGATAAAGACCTTCAGCCTTTTTAAAGCTTCGCTGCCTCGTGCCGTTTTGTATGGCAGCATGCCCCTGACTGTCCTCTTGAATATCCTGTCCGGGGTCCTGGGGAAGAAGGGGCCGTGGTAGGGATCTCCCCTCGCTCTTTTTTCCTTGTACTCTGCGATAATGGTTTCAGGCCTGCCGACAATAACAGATTTTTCAGCATTGACTACACAGACGCTTTCTCCGTTCAGAAGTTTTTTGGCAGTTGCTGATGCCAGCCTCCCGAGAATCATGTCCTTTGCGTCTATGTACATCATAAGAATCATCCCATTATCTTAACCGTCTTTAGATTGGGCCTGCTTTCAACAAAATCGAAAACATCCATTACCTTTCCGCCGGCTTTCTTTATCTTTTCTTCGGCCTTTGCCGAGAATTTCAGTGCGGCGACATTAACCGGCTTTGTGATGTCCCCGGTACCGAGAACATAACCAGGAACGATAACAGTTTCCTTTCCTGCATACCTTTCGAGTGAGAACAGGTTGACCTCGTATGCCTTCCTGCGCGGCCTGTTAAGCTTCTTTGCCAAGGCCCGCCAGAAGGGCTTATTTTCCTGCCTGCCCGTTTCCTCCATCTTCGCTATCAGATCCTTCAGCCTCGCGTTCTTCTCCCTTATCTTCATAATGCCACTCCTATTATTGTAATCCCGAGCGTTTTTATATGGATTGGTTAACCTGTTATCTCATTCTTTTGACGAATGGGTTTTAAAAATATTTTTTGGTGTTTCAGAAATGAAAAAAATCAGTGCGGAGGCGAGGGTTCGAACCTCGGAACCCACTAAGGGAGCAGGTCTTGAGCATCGGCTTCAGCGGACGCTGATTCAAACAGCGCCCCGGCGGAATCTGCCGCGTTTAGCCCACGACCGCCTATTTAGCGACCCGATAGGATTACTATAGCAGCGGTCCATGTGCTTGACCAACTTCGCTACCTCCGCATAGCTAGTAATAATATGGATACAATTTAAAAATAGTAAAATGCTCAGGAAAGCGTCCTCTACTCAGACTTCAGCTTCTCTATCTGGTCGGAGATTCCCTTGACGTACTTATCCACGTCCTCGGGAGGCTTTATCGTTGCGAGAAGAGATGACGGTCCCGTCTTCTGCAAGAGCTTGGCGTCTATTGAGGATATCAGAATATTGACCTTGTCAAGCACCTTGTGCGTTAATCCCATCGCTGTCTTGAATTCCTTCTCTATCTCAGCCATTGCATCGATTGCGTCCCTGAGGCCAAGAGAGTATGATCTCAGCTTCTGTATGTCTTCAAGAAGGTCCCTGAAACGGTCAAGTTTTACGAAAACAGGGGGCGAAGCGCCCTTTGGAGCGCCGGGGATGTCAACCATGGGCTTGGCGACGGCCTTCTTCACCTGTTCCTCGAATTCCTTAGCCATTGAAACCAACCAATATCTATAATGTTATCTTTCGGTTACTGATTTTTAAATGTTTAAGGAAAAGTTCCTAGATAAATAAATTCAGATATGCGCTGGCCGGGATTTTCAGCTTACTTTTCCACTTTTGCGCGCCTGCTTTTGTGCAAGCGTGAGCGTCCCCAACGCGAGTTGGGTTTTCCCTGCTTGCGCAGCGGAGGCATTAGCTGCCGGAAAAGCGGGCATTTGAACCCGGGTTACAGCCGTGGCAGGGCTGTGTCCTACCAAACTAGACTACCAACGCGTCATGTAAATTGTCGATTAATGCTTTAAAAATCCGGAGGATTCAGCCAAAAATGGCTCCGAAACCCTCGGCGGCACTGGATTCCTGGCCTTCTATCGCTGCAGAAACCTCTTCAGCGTCCTTGCCTTTGAGCTCATGTCCGGCGTCTTTAAGCAGTTCCCTCGCCTTCTTAAGGGCGTCCTTGTCTCCGTCTATCTGCACGTAGTAGCCTTCTTCTTTCTTTCCTATGGCAGCATTATCCCTGACGGTTATGGATCCCCTTGAAACCAGCTCGTCGCCATAGAGCTTGTTCTTCGCGCCTCCGTACTTGTCCTTCTGAATGAAAAACACGGCTTTCATGCAAACACCTCTTTTGTCAATAATTACAGTATCTTGTTTTTAAAGTAATCGGAAAGGGAGAATGCCAGTTCGTCGTTGCGTGCGGCTTTCTTGATCAGGGCAGCGCCGGATATCAATGAGAACGACTTGGAAACGCTCTCTGCCACGTAGGATGCGATCCCGCTGTCCAGCAGCGTCTTTCTCTTCGCTCCCATCACCTTCTTCAGGAATTGCCCTGCATCAGTGAACTCCCTCTTAACCTCGGTGACCAGCCTGTCCCCTTCCACCCATATCCTGCCCTTTCCACGGTACTTCTTTGTGAACTCGTCGCTGTGTTGCCTGGAGAACGTAGGGGGCCCTGTGAGCTTCTTTATCTTCGGCAGGTCCCATACATCCATTTCGAGAAATATGAGGCATTCCCTGTCATCGCACCAGACATCGTATCCAATTACGCGGAAATCGCTATCCTCCAACATGCTTTTTATCCTCCTTGCACTCCTCCTCATCTGCGGATAGATGACGTCATCCACTACTTTCGGCCTGCTGAAAGACAGCGCTAACATACGAGTTTTCCTGCTCTTCAGCGTCTTCGAGAGCCCCTTGATATTTACCTTCCTGTCGAGGCTGAAGTACTTATCGCTTGGCTTTTCAAGGAAGGCCTTTGCACTCTCCCTGAACTTCTCGAAGTTGGCAGGGGAAAGCGCTGCTGCGACGTTCCTGTTCCTGTCCACTGGGTCTATGACTATCAGCGGCTGGTTCGGGTACTTTGACTTCGTATCCGGCCTGGTCCTGTGGTGCTTCTCCAGGTCTATGAAAACCCTGCCGGCTTCCCATTTACCTGCCTCACGCAGCAGGTTCAGGAAGCTCCTGTATCTGATTATGAGCAGCTCTGAAAGGTAACCTGAGAAGCCCTCCACACGCAGGTCGGAGCCGTATACCCCTATGCTTTTGGAGAACTGCTTCAGCAGCCGCACTTCCGAAGAAAGGATGGGCTTGAGGTTCTTGGTCATATAACGGTTGTGGTGGGGCGTCCTGTCTACCGCGGATTTTATCTTGCCGGCATCTTTAATGTCGTAGCATGGCACAAGATCTAGGGCGTATCCCTCGACCGTGGCGCGTGTGTAAGGATGCTCTGCATAGGCTATTTCATATGTCCCGCCTAAAGATTTCACGATCTTTTTCCCTATCTGAAGGCCTTTCATTTCAAGGCCTTCCCTCGTGACGGATTCCGGGAACAGTATGAAGATGTCGAACTCGCGCTTGTCCGCGAGCCACGTGTCCCTGAGGAAGGAGCCCGCAAGCGTGTACTTCAGGTGCAGCGGTTTTATGACATCCTCGGTCACTTGCTTTATCCTAGAAAGAACCGCCTCCGTGTTCTTCCTTTCGGCAGCAGAAGGGGTTATCCTCTTTAGCGCCTTTTCAATAACAGAATCAGCCCTGTTCATGTTTATTCTTTGGGGAAATTGGTTAATATGTTTGGCGATGATTTTTATTTCTGAAATCCAAGAATCTAACATGCTGAAAATTGGCGAAGGCAAGAGTGTAAACATTTCCAACTGGCTCAAAATGAACACCAATGTTCTTTACATATCCTCAAAGGCGCCTGTAAGCTGCAGGATGGAACAGAAGCTCAAGGAAGTCCTTCCCCACCTCTCAGGGCAGTACAGGAGGCTACCGGTTCTGGACAAGGCACGACATGTCAGGGGGGTCATTTCCGCCACGGATGTCCTTCGCGTGCTTTCAGGACTCGGCAAGAAGAGGTACAGGGTCAAGAACCTCACGGATGTCAAGGTGAAGGGTGTCATGCATCCGCATGTTCTGCACATAGACAAGAACATGCATGTCAAGGATGTCATCGAATTCTTCAAGCAACACAGGAAAGGCGCTTACCCCGTTACCTACAGGAAAGAGTTGGTTGGCATGGTTTCAGAATGGGATGTGATCAGACAGATAAGGGGAAGGACAAAGCTTAAGGTGTCCGATGTCATGGTAAGGAGGCCCATGACTGCCCAGGAGCACCACTCTGTTGCCGATATCGCCGGAATGCTCAGCATGGGCGGCTTCAGAAGACTTCCAGTGGTCAAGAATGACATACTTGTCGGACTGGTCACCCCGCGTGATGTTCTTTCTTTCCTGCAGGAGAACAGGCTTTTCAACAAGCTTCGCGAGCAGAAACAGCCTGTCAGCCGGATAATGAAGAAGAATCCTTACACGGTTCAAGCTGGCGCAGAACTGTACGAAGCTGTCAGGATAATGGTCTCAAGGAAGATAGGCGGCCTGCCCGTCCTGGAAGAACACGAACTTGTAGGCATAATCACGGAAAGGGACATAGTGGATGTGGTTGACTTTTGAACAAGGTTAACGGGCGAGAGCTCAGTAAATGTATCCAGGAATTAGAGGGGAAACTCGTCATTGTCGAGGGACAAAAGGACAGTAAGTCTTTAAAAAGCCTTGGTGTAAAGAATATTATGCAACTGAACGGCAAACCGCTTGCCGAATTCACCTTTCATGTTTCAAAATCACTCATTTCCAGCAGCGAGGGAAAAAGAGAAGTAGTGATACTGACGGATTTTGATTCTGAAGGCAGAAAGATTGCGGCAAAGCTGGAGAGTCTGTTCAGGGTGCATAAAGTCGCGGTTAATGCGAGGATTAGGAGAAAATTCATGCAGTTCGGAAAGAACAGGATTGAAGACTTTAAGGAAGGTGATATTTATGGCAAAGTTAGCTCCCACTTCAATAAAATACGTGATAAAGGCCAGCATAAAGGCCAAAGGAGTCATTGAGAAGCCCGATGTCATAGGGGCAGTGTTCGGTCAGACCGAGGGTCTGCTTGGTTCTGATCTCAACCTGAGGGAACTTCAGGAAACCGGAAGAATAGGCCGGGTTGAGGTGAATGTAAAGTCAAAGAGCGGGGAATCGGAAGGGGAGATAATAATTCCCAGTTCGCTTGACGCTGCAGAGACAGCGCTCATAGCGGCAACGCTTGAGACCATAGAAAGGGTCGGTCCATGCACGGCTGACATAAAAGTGACGACAGTCGAGGATACGCGTTCTGACAAGAGGAAGTACGTTGTGGACAAGGCCAAGGAAATCCTGAAGGGGCTTGTGGACAGCGGCGTTCCCGATGCGGACGGTCTCTCTGAAGAGATAAAGGAGGCTGTTCGTTCGCATGAGATAACATCGTTCCACGGACTTCCGTGCGGACCAAACATGGAAGACTCGGGAGAGATGATAATCGTAGAGGGAAGGGCTGACATAATAAACCTGCTCAGGCACGGCATAAGGAATACCATTGCGATAGAGGGGGCAAGCGTTCCTGATGTCGTGAAGGAGATTTCGAGAGAGAAGGAGACCACCGCATTCATGGACGGCGACCGCGGGGGGCAGCTGAATCTGAAGGGACTTATGGAGACCGCTGACATAGACTTTGTCGCCATTGCTCCTGAAGGAAAGGAAGTCGAAGAGCTCAGCAAGAAGGAGATATACAAGGCCCTTAGGGAGAAGACTCCTGCAGCCCAGTTCAAGTTTGATAGAAGGAGAACCGTCCCAAAAAGGGAAGAAAGGGCAAAGATCAAAAGGACTCCAAGCAGGAGCCGGGAGAGAGAAACAAGGCCTGCGAGAGACAGAAAACCGAGAACATTTGAGAAGAGGGTTCCGCGGCTCGGGAAAGAGCAGAAGGAAAGCTTCAGGAAGATGCTTACGGATCTTGTCGGGACCAGGGCAGCATGCATATTCGACTCCAAGGAGCAGCTCCTTGGAAAGGTCCCTGTAAGCGAGCTAATCAATACCCTCCGTACCATCGACAGCCCTCACACAATAGTGTTCGACGGCAAGGTTGACCAGAAACTCAACGGAATAGCCATGGACAAGGGTGTCAAGTACCTCGTGGCTATGGAGAAGGAAGACTTACACTCCAGCGTAACCATACTCTCGAAGAAAGACTTGGAATAAAATGTTATGAGACTCATAGGCAGGAAAAAGGTAGAGGAAATTAGGGGTAAAATTGTAGATAGTGGATTGGATGCTGCCGTTTTTGTTAACAACGAACCTGTAATGGATTCCAACATAGCGTACCTGAGCGGGTTCAGCGGGATGCTGAACGGGGCACTGATTCTAACCCCTGAGGGGATGGAACTTATAACCACAGAACTGGACTACGACAGGGCGCAGAACCAGGCACATGTCGATGACATATTCAGATGCAAGCACCGCCTTCATCTCTTTCAGTCGATAAGACATCACTGTGAGAAGTACAAGAAGATAGGCGCTGTGAAAAACAAGTTCACGGTAGAGATGATGGAGAAGATGAACATCCCGCATGCAGGGCTTGTTGACGTGAGCCCTTTCATGGAGAGGGTAAGGATGGTGAAGGAACCCCAAGAAATAGTGGTAATCCGGAAGGGAGCTTCCATATGCGATTCCGGGGTTAAATTCCTGGAAGGCTTCCTGCGTGCACGTGTGAAGGAAAACGAGATAGCAGCCGAACTGGAGAGGAACATGAAGATCATGGGATCGGAGCGTCCTCCTTTTGACACAATAGTCACGAGCGGGCAGAGGTCCATGTTCATACATCCCAGTCCTCCCGCATCGGATACACCTGTCGCCCAGGGACTTGGACTTGTGGATTTCGGAGCTGTGTACAGGGAATATTCAACGGATATAACCGTTCCCTTCCTGTTTGGCAGACCGAGTGAGAGACAGGAGCAGATGATCGAAACAATTTCGGGTGTATGGGAAGCCCTGGGAAAGAAGATCAGGGCAGGAGTTAAAACCAACACCCTCCATGACATTTATGAGAAGAAACTTAAGGCAGCGAATTTCAGGATAAAGCACTCCCTGGGACATTCCGTAGGCCTTGAAGTCCATGAATACCCCTCACTCAGCGGAACTGAAGCTGAGCTCAGGGAGGGAATGGTTCTGGCGATAGAGCCAGGCGTTTACGATAAAAAGGCTGGGGGCTGCAGACTGGAGAACATAGTACTGGTCAAGAAGAATGGCTGCGAAATGCTGACAAAATCAAAGTTAATAAGGATGTGAAGCAAATCAATATAATAGGTGGTCATATGTTCGATACCCTCAAGAAGCTCGTAGATGCCGATTCCATAAGCGGGTACGAAGAGAACATCCAGGAAGCCCTGAAGAAGGAGCTCAAGAAGCACGTGGATGAGGTGAAGCTTGACAGGGTGGGCAATGTCATCGCTAGAAAAGGCAAAGGTTCACCTGTAGTAATGTTCGCTGCTCACATGGATGAGATAGGTCTCATAGTCAAATACATCGACAAGGAAGGTTTCATATTCTTCGACAAGATAGGGGGGTGGGACGAGAGGATACTTCCGACCAGGAAAGTCGTCATCCATGGTTCCAAGGGGTCCGTCTTCGGTGTCATAGGATCAAAGCCTGCGCATCTGCTGGAGAAGGAGGAGCAGAAGAAGCCTGCAAAGCTGAAGGAGATGTTCATAGACATCGGAGCCTCAAGTGAAGGTGGCGTGAAGAAGGCCGGAATAAGCATCGGCGATTATATCACGAATTTCGGTTCTGTTGAAAAGTTGCTTGGCTCAAAGGTCACGGGGCATGGATTTGACAACAGACTCGGCTGCCTGACTATAATCGAGGCCGCGAAGGGGCTGAAGAGGTTCAAGGGAACCGCATATTTCGTCGGAACGGTCAAGGAAGAGATCGGACTGATAGGTGTCAGGGGTTCAGCCTTCAGTGTCAACCCCGATGTGCTCCTAGCGGTGGACACAGGCATGGCAGGAGATGTCCCTGGGATAAGCAAGGCTGAAGTCTCGATAAAGCTTTCGGAGGGCCCCGCGCTTGACATAAAGGATGCCATGAGCGTCGTACACCCGAAGGTCAAGAAGTGGGTTAAGGAGACGGCATCGAGGAACAAAATCAAACTGCAATTTGACGTTATGTCAGGCGGTGCAACAGACGCGTCCATCGCACCGACCATACGTGAAGGAATCCCGTCAGGCGCAATCACGGTCCCGGCAAGATACATCCACACCCCCGTGGAAGTCGCAGACATGAAGGTCGTGGAGAGCGCTGTGAAGCTGTGCGTGAAGCTGGCCGAGAGCGCACACAAGTATTTCTGAACTCCGTGTAGTTGATGTGAAACTGGTGTGAAGTTAGATGTTCTCCAATATCTTTTGTTTTACTTTCTGGAGAACTTCTTTCGGAACGTCCTCTTTTCTTCCAGCCGGAAGTTTCGGCCAGCCTTCATCGGTCCATTCAATATCTTCAAACTGTCTGGGTGAAGAATATCTGGGTACTATGTGAAAATGTAAGTGCGGGTCTTTCATCATTAGTGACATCCAATTTATCTTGTCATAATTGAATGCTTTCTTAAGTGCTCTTTCAGCGTCTTTAACCAGTTCTGTAAGATCTGCCATTTCATCTTCGGTTATTTCTGAGAAAGAAGGCATGTGTCTCTTTGTTATGGCAACACAGTTCCCAAGAGTCCAGTTTCTGTTTCTTACAAGAAGCTTCCAGTGCTTGTATTCCTTTATGAGATTGTTCTTCTCATCGAAAACTTCCCAGATGTTGCAGCATTCCATGGATACTGTTTGAATCGGTGTTTTAAATTTTTTCAGCAATCGAGAGGGTTGGCCTGGTCGGGACTATTTGGAGGTAGCCGCCGTGGATGTCGACTTCCCCTGCCAGGTTGACAACCGTGTTGTTGGTGATGGCTGCGACATCTGTCCCGCGTATTTCCAGACCTTCCACCACGCTCTCCCACAGGACGACGCGTATTTCACATCCCCCCTCGCTGAGTGTGAAGAAAACGTGATTGTTTCTTTGAAGTACGTCTTCCGCTGTGCCCGTGACGTTGACTATCCTTCCCACGTGTTCCAGAGAGATGTCGCATATTTCGATTGTTTCCGGAGAGATGTTGAGAACGAATACGTATATGGCTGCAAGGCTTAATAGTGACCCTGTGACGGCTATGGCCTTCAGCTGTCTCTCTTCCATCCTTAGCATAGAATGAAAAATTTTATAAAACTTGATGATAATTATCTGAAACTATGATTATGAATGATGGGTTACTTTCGCGTGAAAGATACATGAACTTGTTCGGGTTGCGGGGAAATCCCTTCGTATTCAAGATATTACCCGAATTGTTTGTTGGTTACGGAAAGGAAATGAACTCTCTTATTGAAAACATATCAGATGGGTGCAAGTTTTCCCTTATAGTCGGTCCCACTGGCTCGGGAAAGACAACCATGATGAAGAACCTCATAAGCAGGATAGAAGGCTACGGCCGGGTATTCTACGTTCCGAAGCCCCCTAATGACCCCGAGGAGTGGAAAAGGATATTCACGGAGATTGTGAAGCCCGGGTTCTTCAAGAGGCTCTTCTTCAAGCCCAAGCTGAGGAATATCACCATCTATGAAGTTGGTGAGTGGATAAACAAGAGGACAAAGGGCAGGCGCCTTCTTCTCCTGGTGGATGAGTGCCATGAGTCTACCAAGGAATCGCTGGAGTGGCTGAGGACCCTGACAGACCAGGTCCAGAACCTCTCGCTTGTGCTTGCGGGACTGCCCACATTCGAGAAGCGCCTGATGGAAGAGCTCGAGACCTTCAGGAGAAGGATAGAGAACAGGCTTGAGCTGACGAACCTCACCTCCGCTGAGACAAGGGAACTGATAAAGAAAAGGATAGAATGGGTGGGCGGTGAAGATGTGAAGCCTTTCACATCAAACAGCGTGCACTTCGTTTATGACAAGACCAATGGCTTCCCGAGGGAGATATTGAGGACGTGTAATGAACTCCTTCAGAACGCCCTTGAGGAGAACATAAGCACCATTGACACGGAGTTCCTGAAGCAGACTTCGCGCCACACCATCAGGGCTTCGATGGAAAGCGTTGAGGATCTGCCGTACAGGCAGAGGCATATACTCGAAATCCTGTCCACGGGTGGAGACATGACCCCTTCACAGATAGTCAAGCAGATGGGACCTGATGATTACACGGACCAGGGCAACGCCGTCAGGTCCGTTAACAACATACTGAGGAGACTCCTTGCAGACAAGATGGTCATAAGGGAAAGGAAGGGCAAAGCGTACAAATACAGAATCGATCCGAAACTCCAAACTATGTTTGTGAATGCATAAATTTTTAAATAGTTTTTTGCTATATTAAGCATACATTGAGGTGTGTTGATGGAAGAAAGGGTTAAAAGCAAAGACTTGGTAGGTAAGATTTTGATTTCTGAGGAATCAGGAAAGAAGTTCGGAGTTGTAGGCGACCTCGATTACATTATTGAATCCGGAGAGCTGATAAACCTGGTGCTTGTCGAGCCGACACAGCACATATCGGATCTCAACCTGAGACAGGATGAAAAGAGCAGGATTCTTGTGCCGTTCTCGGCTGTGAAGTCCGTGGGTGACTTCATAATCGTAAGTGAGCAGGACATAATATAGGCGTTCAGTTGTCTCCTACAGAGAAGTACTCCTTCTTGAGAGAGTGAACGGCGGAATGTATGTTGTTGGACTCTCCGGACATTATCTTCATCGCGACATCACCCACATCTATCGTGTCTGACATGCCTTCATCCCTAAGCTTCTTCCTTATGCGCTTTATCATCGGAAGCTTCGACTCGTAGGCGCTCACTGCTGCAGACAATGCGTCCTTTTCGTGCCTCTGCCTCTCGGAGAGATCAAATGGCTGCACGAGCCTTGATTTGGCCAATTTTGACTGGTTTTCAGCGGGCTCATAAACCTTTGCGGAGAAAGCGGCGGCGACCTTCTCTATTAGTTTTGGAGCGGGATGGACGTCCGATGCGACTAGCAGGGGTACGCATTCCGAGGAAAGAAAATGTAGTATTTCGTTTAGGGAAAAACTTCTGCCGCTCTTCAGACCAACAACGTCACCGTTCAGGTCCAGTATCGCAACGGCGGTCCTTACCCCAGGATCTATCCCTACTATAGATTTTGGTCCCAGTTAAACACCTGTATATTATTTGACTCCGGATATTTTAATGTCTGTATGATGAACGCTTCTCGTCTATGAATGCTTCCTCTTCAGGGAAGACCACAACGCCCTTGTCTGTTATCTTGTAAGGGTGCAGCTTTTCGGAATGTGATGTGCCCCTCATCTTCCACACCTGGACTGCCCTGGAGAAGGCGGAACCTATCCTGTTGTAATAGAGTACAATTGCAGAATCGGCTATGAATTCCTCAACTCCTCCCCTGGATATTCCATGCGTTCCTGCCATTATCTCTGATGTGAGTATAGTCGTGCAGCCAAGCTTCTTGATTGAGTTTGACATCCCCATCAGCAACTTTCTGAAGTTGGTGTTCTCCCTGACGTAAAATTCCATAGCTGATACAGAATCTATGACCACACGCTGTGCATTTATTTCTCTTATGATGGATTCCAGGTTGGTGTTCATGTCCTCTATGTTATATGGATCGTACCTGAGAAATTTTGTCATCTTGTTATTCTCAAGCTTTCCAAAATCCATACCGAAGTTCAGTGCATTGCTCTTTATCGATTCAGGTGATTCTTCAAAAGACAGGAAGACTCCTGGCTCCTTGTACTTTGTTGCCCCGGTGTAAATGAAATGGGTGCAGAAAATGGTCTTTCCTGTGCCTGCAGTCCCGGCCAGCAGAACTGTATGCCCTCTCGGTACTCCACCGTTAAGCATCTCGTCCAGCCCAGGCACCCCAATGCTGACCCTTTCGTTTGTCGCCATCGAATCACTAATTAATTATAACTCTGTTTAAATAAATTGTATATGAAGTTGGAAAAGTACAGGTTCGTAGACGATCTGACATCGGATGTGATGTTTGAGGCCTACGGGAAGGATCTGCGAGAGGTATTCGAAAACGCAGCCGAGGCTATGTTCAATATCATATGCAGGCTGGATGAGGTGAAGCATAGCAATGTTGTCAAAGTGGAGGTCCATGGACGTGATGAGCGAGAGCTGATGATAAACTGGCTCCAGGAACTCATAGGACTGGTCGACACACTGTCCATGTTCTTCTCGAAGTTCGAGATCAAGGAGATAGACTCCAGGCATCTGAAGGCGGAGATATACGGTGAGGACATGGTCCCTGAGAAAGGAGAGACGGTCGTCAAGGCTGTGACTTATTACAAATACCTTTTCGAAAAGACCAGGAAAGGTTACAGGACAAGGGTCAGTGTCGATATATAATTTTTATATCAATGGGAAAAAACATAAGAAGGTGTTTTAATGAAGGAAAAGCTTGAGAAGGTCAACGAATTCGAATGGAGGCTGCCAAAAAGTGTGAGAAAGGAAATGAATGTGGACGCGAGGATAATAGCTAACCAAAAGATACTGAATGCTATAGAGGACGCCGCCGTAGAGCAGCTCACGAATGTTGCATGCCTTCCGGGAGTTATCAGCCCGGTGGTGGGTCTCCCTGACATGCACTGGGGTTACGGCCTGCCGATGGGGGCCGTATCAGCGTTTGATCATGAAGAAGGCATAATATCTGCGGGCCTCTGCGGCTTCGACATAAACTGCGGAATAAACATAATAAGGACCAGCCTGAGCCATGAGGACGTCATGAAGAGGCAGAGGGAACTCGTCGAAGAGCTATTCAGGACCATACCAGTCGGTGTGGGCGGTAAAGGGAAGCTGCATCTCTCGAGGGACCAGCTTGACGAGGTTCTGGTGAAGGGCGTCGACTGGGCCGTGGATAACGGCTATGCCACCAAAGAGGATAAGGCCGCGACAGAGGAAGGGGGAAGAATGGATGATGCCGATCCTTCCAAGGTATCGGATCTTGCAAAGAAAAGGGGTGGCCCCCAGCTGGGAACCCTGGGCGCCGGCAACCACTTCCTTGAGGTGCAGAAGGTAACGGATGTTCTCGATAAGGACACCACGGACAAGTGGGGGATAAAGGGAAAGGGGCAGGCAATGATAATGCTCCACTGCGGGTCCAGAGGGCTCGGACATCAGATCGCATCTGATTACCTGAAGATACAGGAAGAGGCCGTCAGGAAGTACAAGATATGGCTGCCGGACAAGCAGCTTGCATGCGCTCCTGCCAGTTCAGACGAGGGACAGGACTTCTTCGCTGCCATGAAGGCTGCGGTCAACTACTCCTTCACCAACAGGGCCGTCATGACCAAGTGGATAAGGGAAGTGTTCGAACACGTCTTCGGCAGGCCCTGGGAAGAGATGGACATGCGAACGGTTTATGCTATAGCTCATAACATAGTCAAGCTGGAGGAGTTCGAGATCGACGGGA
>CP070804.1:333389-340053 GCA_020343635.1 Candidatus Aenigmatarchaeota archaeon
GTGAAGTCAAATATCCTGGAGAGCTGGGAAACTGTCGAAAGGTTCTCAGGGTTAACCGCTATCGCCTTCGTTGACCTGTACTTGTGCGCCTTCTTTATCCTTGAGAGCTCAAGTTCGTAGAGGTCCCCTCCCGCGATGATGGTGTTCTCGAACTTCTGTGACAGTCCGGTGTGCAGCGTGAACTCCGTTTTGTTGAACGGGTCCTCCACGTACGCCACGCTGTACTGCTCCATTACCGCTTCAAGGAGGCTCATCTGCTCTCCGTTGGTCAGGCTCGCCTTTATCGTGTCGCTCCTGTTTTTGCTGTAATCATAGAACTTTCCGTCCCAGAGGTGGCTGGCCCCCACATCTATCCCCAGTACCATGTTCCAGTCCCTGGCGATATGTTCGAGGAGAAAGAGGGTCTCAGTGTCTCCAAGGTCGCTCAGCCATGCCCCGCTGGCGCTCCTTCCCCTGAGGACGCCCCTTTCCTTCAGTTCCTCGCCGACTACCTTCCACGCCTCGAGCAGGGTGCTGAATGCGTCCATTATATTGCTCTCCCTGTGAGGTATCAGCATGAAGTCCCTCCAGGCGCTCCCGTTCACCGCGATGCCAATTATGTAAGGGAACTTGTTGGCAGGCCCCTTTATCTTCCACAACTCGTTGTTGGTGGCGGCTCTCGCCGAGGCAAGGGACATGGCAAGCATGGGAGCAGGATGCGCATTCTCATTGTTCCCTGCAAGCTGCTCCAGGAGCTTGTCGAAATTCAGCCAGTCCTCTTCATTAAGTCCTGTGAAATTGGGCCTTATGGAGCTGAAGAACGACTTCATCTCCTTGATTTTCTTCAGGCTGGTGCCGGGCACAGGGACGCTCGCCTCGTATGTGGAAGAGCGCGTCCACAGCTTCGCCTTCAGCGCATAAGAACCAGAACCGTTCAGCGTCACGTAAAGCTTCAGATTCTGTATCATGCATTATGATTGGTTTCCCAAAGTTAAAAATGATATTTGGGAGGAACGATGAAGAAATGACTTTTTAAATAACAAAAACAAGATTAATTATGGAAGAAAGAGTTCCTCGAATATTTGTAGCAATAGGTGGTTTGGCTTTTATAATAACATTATCCGGGTCCATATGGACAGCTGTATTGGGTATATTGATTGGGTTTCATATACTGGAAAAATATCCTGATAAAAAGATTCATGGGATTATCCCAATTGTAATGAATCTATTTGCATTTGTCTTGGTACTGTTCTATTGGTTGATTAACACCTTCTATATATAAGAAAATCGATATAAGTTTTTGTTCTTTTAAGCGTTAGGAATCGAAGAAGAAGTGACTTTTTTAAGGACATTTACGTTCCAAAAGCTTCCACGTATTTTTCGAATAATCTTTCAATATAACCTGGAACTTCTGTCTTCATAGTGGCTGGACTCCCCGTAAATCTTGAATCTTCTAAATAATCACGTGCTGTCTCTAATATTGAAGCAACCTCTCCCCATGCTTTCGATCTTATAGGATCTCCTACGGGTACACCATTTGCCGTAGCACCAAGTCTGAAAAAGAAATCACTGAATAACATTTTAACCACTTTATTGATATACTGACAGAGCCTTTATAAAGGTTTCGTTTTTGTTACTCTCTAATTGTTAAAAATCATTAATCAATGAAAAAGACACGAAACGAAGAAGAAGCCGTGCGATGTGCTTAAAAAATTACCTTCCTTTTATGATATATGGAATTATCAGAAGCTGCCAATCGCTTATTAAAAATAATGGCAGAGCATCCGGATTATAACAGAAGCGAGTTACTTCTTAAAGCGCTGAGAATCGATTACATAAACCAGGGGAAAAATCTGGACGTGAACGATGCAAGAAGGGCAATAGAAGAAGCTGTTGGAAGTGGGCGACTAGAAACAGAAGTTGTACGTGGGGAAAAAAGATATTCTCTATCTGACGTAGAAGAAACATAAATTCAGGAAAGCATTGATATCCTTCGGCTGTCGATTGGAATGAGCTCCTTCTCCCACTCGAGCTTTGCTATGTCAAGGGGTTCAGTCATCCCTGAAGGCACCCTCACAAGAATCGGAGCGCCCTGTGATATCTGGAGCGCCCTGGCAGAAAGTATCCTGACCTTCTCGAAATGCGTGTAATCTTCCTTTGGTCTCATAATTAACCCCGCATGAATGTAAATAATAGTGTATGTCCCCTTTTATAAATTTATCCTATGTACCTGAGCTGCTCGCCCGAGGAAGGCGCTTTTGAGGCCTTGGCCAGTTCAGAAACAGCCTTCATCTGGAGACCTTCGACCTTCTTGATGAACTTCTCCATCTCATCGACCTTCTTCTCAAGCTTGCCCATGTCTATCTTCAGTCCGAACATCTTGACAAGAACATCAAGCGCGCTTTCCGCAGCCTTGGGATCTGTCACTATGGGGAAGCCGCTGGTCTGTCCAAGCAGGCAGAGCCCCTCGATGCCCCGTTCCTTTCCAATCCCGAGCATGAGCCCTGCAGCGCCCACTATGTATCCGACCTTCTCGCCTGCGTTGAAGTCTATCTTGTACTTCCTGTACTTCTTCATCACCTTTTCATCGCTGACTGCGCCTATGAGGCCCTTGGCTGAATCCAGTTCTCCGGTTGCCAGCCCGCCTACGGTAATTATCTCCTTCACCCCCAGCTTCTCCGCGAAGTCCATTATGACATCTATGACTTCATAATGACCCTGCGGCGAAAGCGACTGGCAGTCTCCCACGAGGAATATCATGTCCCTCTCACCGGCTTTCTTGCCCTTGTAATAGTAGAGCTCGTTCTTCAGGAGGCTTGCAACACTCTTGTCATGCAGGACCACGAAGGGGAAGAACCATTTCGAATGCAGCTCGGCGAACTTCTTCGCCTTCAGCTCGCTGACCAAATATCCCACGGCCACCCTTCCTATGTTGCCGACTCCGGGCAATCCTACAAGAAGCAGTGGTTTGCTGAGCCTGGGCTTCTCCAAGACCTTTATCTTTGTCATAAAAATCACTGTTAATCTATTTGTCCGCCCGGTTTATATAACCCAATGGCTACTGCTTAAGTATTTATACAAATCGCCTGCAAATAGGATAGAATGAAAAAGATTATTGCAGGGAAACATTTCCCCGAAGGGTATAAGAGCAAACTGGACTTCTTCGAGACAGAGGAAGGCATACACTTCATAAAGAAGCATTTCCAGAAGGCTCTTGCAGATAGGCTTTCCCTCAGGCGCGTTTCAGCTCCAAGGTTCATATTCATTGATGGCGGGCTGCAGGACGACCTTGCAGGCACGCAGGTTCCAGTAGGGTTCAAGACGACATTCTCAGACAAGCGCGTCGAGATGGTCCACAGCCTAGCCAAGTGGAAACGGCATGCGCTCGCAAAGTACGGTTTCCCCGAAGGCATAGGACTCTACACGGACATGGACGCCGTGAGGAAGGACGAGGCCGTAAGCCCCATACACAGCGTTTATGTCGACCAGTGGGATTGGGAGAAGGTCATAGCTCCCGAACAGAGAAGTCTGGAATTCCTCAAGTCCGTGGTGAGGAAGATATATGAAGCTTTGAGGGAAACGGAAGCAGAGGTCTGCAGGAAGTTCCCGGTACTCAAAGTGAGACTTCCGGTTGACATTACCTTCGTGCACGCTGAAGACTTGGAAGAGATGTATCCTGATATGACTCCTGATGAGCGCGAGGACGCGATAACGAAGAAATTCGGCGTTGTGTTCATAATAGGAATAGGTGAAAAATTAAAGTCCGGTTATCCACACGATTTAAGAGCCGCCGACTACGATGACTGGTCAACCCCCACCCTAGATGGTAAGAAAGGTCTGAACGGCGATATCATTGTCTGGGACGATATCAGAGGGAAGGCGCTTGAACTCTCGTCCATGGGCATCCGCGTGGATCCGGAATCCATGAAGAGGCAGCTTGCGCTGATGGGACTGAGCCAGAGAGAATCCATGGAGTTCCACAGCGGCGTCATCGAAGGTTCGATACCTCCCAGCATAGGAGGAGGTATAGGCCAGTCGAGGATATGCATGTTCCTCCTTCAGA
Source organism: Candidatus Aenigmatarchaeota archaeon (assembly GCA_020343635.1). Classification (GTDB taxonomy): domain Archaea; phylum Aenigmatarchaeota; class Aenigmatarchaeia; order QMZP01; family JAFGSV01; genus JAFGFG01. The sequence continues at coordinate 337,432 of CP070804.1, forward strand.
AGGCACATATTGGTGAAGTTCAGGCAGGTGTCTGGCCGGAAGAGGTCGAAAGGGCTTTTGAAGAACAGGGAGTAATGCTGCTCTAGAGCCGCAGCCCGAATATCTTCACAGCGTTCTCTGTTGTCTTCTGAAGAACTTCTTGCACGCTCACCTTCTTCAGCTCTGCTATCTTCTCGGCTGAGAAACGGATGTTCCACGGGTAGTTCTTATTGGGGTCGAATCCGGGTTTGAGCCTGTCCGCCATTCCTTTGGTCTCCAGGTACTTGCTGGGCGAAAGGAAGGGGGCGTCAGTCTCGAGCGTCATCTGCTCCAGGGGAACCATTTTGGCGATCTTCCTCAGCTGCTTCGAAAGGAGCACGTGAGTAGAGATGGATATGTAGAACCCCTGCTTCAGAATCTCCTCTGCCAGTTCGCGGGACCCGGAGTAGCAGTGGAAAATGACAGGCATTTGCAGGGTTTTCACCATCCCGAAGCATTCCGGCTCAGCGTCCCAGCTGTGTACGACCAGGGGCTTGTTGAGTTCCTCGGCGAGTTTTATAAAGTCCGAAAATACTTTCTTCTGCTGCTCCCGCTTTTGAGGGTCTCTGACCCAGTGATAGTCAAGCCCTACCTCGCCTATGCCAACTATGCTGCCCTTCTCTTTCCTTATCATCTCCATGACTTTCTCAGGGTGGCCGTCACCTTCAGCTGGATGGTATCCCATGCTGGGGAAGAGATGCGGGTGCTTAGCGCAGAGCTTAAACGCGAGCAATCCCTCATCATACCTGGCAGATGTCACTATGACTGCGGTCATCTCATGCTCGCATTCTTTCGCTATCTTTTCAGGATCCTCCCCGTAATCCGGGAAACAGAGATGTGCGTGGGTATCTATCATAGAAACACCTTTAATCGAGGGGTTTAAAAAGGATAGGTTTATAAGTTCTCCACATTAGAATGCTGATGGTGATTCTGTGGCGGAAACACATGATGTTATACCCCCATATGAGGTGATACCCCTAATACCGCAAAAAGAGATATACAGAGGAGGGTTCACTAATCTTCTCTGTGGACTCATGGGCGCGTTAACGAACTTCGACTTCACATATCAACCTAGGGAAGAAGATCAAACAGCAGATATTAGTTTCCAGGGATATGAAATTGGTAATCTGCAAGAAGGACAGGAACCGGATACATACTTACTACGTGTCTTGAGTCGCTTCCCGTATATCGAGGAAATCAAAGCAGTACTGAATGAGGCTGGCTTTGAAACACAATCAGAGCCATACTTTGAAACCTAGTTATAACCAGAGATCTTAAATCAGCATGTATTCTGCGGCTTCCCCTATGTCCATGACCTCTTTGACTGATAACCCAGCTTCTTCCTCGATGTCCAGCTTGACAGGATAGGTTTCAGTGCTGCACCAATCGACCCAGCCTATCTTCTCGCAGTATTCCCTAGTCCTGTATGTGACTTCCGTGGACTGCGCCAGCGGAACCAGGAACAGCTCTGCGCCCGCTTCTTTCGAGGCTATGGCCTTCTCAACGATATTTCCTACAGGGCCTATCGTTCCGTCATGATTGACCGAGCCCGTTATGATCACTGAATCGTTGATCGTCTTGTTCTGCAAGGCTGCTATGGTTACTATGGCTATGGCTGCGCCTGCAGAAGGTCCTCCTATCACCGACGCATTGGCCTGTATGGTATAGACTATGTCGTATCCCCCGAGGTTCATGCCTGTCAGATTCTCGGCTATCTGCGTGGCCCGGCGTATGGAGTTCTGCGTGTCGACCCAAAACAGCAGACGGTCTATGTTGGTCAGTACCCGGCCGGAACCCGGGAATGTCTGCACGAACATCCTAGTGGTGATGCCGTTCCCTTCAGTGTCAACAGCCGGGATGACGACCGAAGAGAAAGTGGAATGCCTCGGGTCAGGGATCCCCTCGCAGAATAGCTGGGTCGTATATGCGAAGTCTTCATAGCCTTCTGAGATAGTGGTGTTGTAGACAATGCTTGTCCTTGGGGTGAAAAGACTGCCCAGCGTGATGCCGCTGATGAGGGCAATGACAATGAGGAGAAACATGACCATGTTACTCTTCCATGGTCTTCTTTCACGATGCATGTGCCAGTAATCATTCATTGATATCTTTCACCGGGGCGAACATAATGGCAGGAGAACACCCTGGTTCGGTAAAACCGCCCAAATCCGGTTTATCCAGACGCCCTTCTCCACTCTTGAATCCTGCAAGCATCATCAGCATAGCTTCCATGCACAGGACGCCGGACTATTTTCACGGCGTCACGTCTTTATGGCTGCTCCCGTCAAGGCCTGACCAGGTTCACCATGAAAACGATCCTGCAGGGCAGAGCTTCGCAGTTGGACGCAAGGGCCGGTTCTGAATGATTAAACCTTGCTCGGGCTTCGACCCCGCCATGAAGACGGTTTGCGGTTACAGGCTACGCCCAGCAGCCCGGTCTATCCCCTGCCGACTAATATTTGGTGCCGGGATTTAAAAAGGGTGGTTTAACATTTCATCTCTGCGTCAGGGACAGGAAATTCCCAGAGAAATATAAATCTGAAACCACAATTATAAACATGCTTGAATCCCTCATAAAGTTCGATGAGATAGAGGAACGGCCATGGA
>CP070804.1:340153-343320 GCA_020343635.1 Candidatus Aenigmatarchaeota archaeon
GAGTTGATCATCAAGTCCAGCATGCTCACCTCTCCCTTTCCCTCGGGATTGGCAGGCCTGGTGGTCAGGGGTACCCAGTGCAGGAATTTCGGGAGCTGCAGCTCCCTGGTCTCTTCTATCGAAATGACCCTGTGGTTCGGAGGTATGAACGATGTAAGCACGTTTAGAAGGCTGGTTTTCCCGCTCGCCGTACCTCCTGCGATCACTATGTTGAGCTCGTACTGTATGGCAAGCCACAGGAAGGCTGCGACTTCAGAGGTCAGGGTGCCCTCCTTTATGAAGTCAGTGATGGCCCAGGGTCTTCTCGCAAACTTCCTCACTGTAAGCGTGTTGCCCGTAGAAGATATAGGAAAGAGCGTGGCATTCGCCCTGTCTCCGGAGGTCATGTAGGCGTCCATGAGAGGCGCAAGGTTGGTTATCTGGGTCCCGACCCTCCTTCCTATGAGAGCAGCATAGTTGTAGGTGGTGATCTCGGAAGGAAGGTATATGTTCGTCTTCAGCCAGCCCAGTTTAATGTGGTATGCCCACAGGGACTCCTTGGAGGAATTGATGACAACCTCCTCTATGTTGTTGTCACGAAGAAGCATCTCTATTATGCCCATTCCCAGTGAATTATGCATGAGTATTCCTGCAAGCGTGCGCTGCTTCTTCAGCGAGAGATGGGGCATCTCGTCCCTTATCATGCCGAATGCCTTCGTGAAGAACTTCTCCCTGAGATTCTTCATCTCATCCGGGCTCAGGACCTCACCGAAGGGTATTACAGTCTCCTCTATCATCCTCTCCCTGATATTGTCAAGCACGGCATTGGTAGCGGGCTCTATCTCAGGGACCTCTATCTTGTAGATTGGAACATACTCGTTTGGCTCCCATGATATGCTCACGTTGGCAGGCACGCCGTCGTATTCGAAGTCGTACTGTTTTATTACCCTGGTCTTGCTGACCTTTACTGCCGAAACCTCACCGATTTTCTCAGGAGGCGCTTCCTTCTTTTCAGACACCTTACTTTTTCTTGCCACGCTTCTTCTCCTTTATTATGGATATCTTGGGTTCGCCTATCGGAGGATAGTGCATCTTCACCAGCTTGTACTCCTCGAGTATCTCTCCCCACTTCTCTATCCGCTCTTCCTCTACTCCGAATTCCTTTGTCGCGTCTTTCAGCTTAACGCTGCCCCTCTCCTTCACAAGAGAAAGGAGCCGGTCGATGTTAGTCTTCAGCTTAGGCTCTTCGGTCTGCAGTTCCATCTTCCTCATGGCCGGATGCTCACTGAGATACTCAGAGACGACGCTTACTACATCGGCCCTTGTTATTATCCCCACGATCTTTTTCTTGTCCACGACCGGCACCCTGTTGATGTCCTTCTCGTCAAGCAGCTTTATGACCTTCCCCAGGTCGTCGTTTGGCTGGACTGTTATGACCCTCTTGCTCATGAAATCCCTGGCTTTCATGGAGGCCTTATCCTTCATGGCCTTGTCCTCTTTGTCTATCATTGTTATCATATCCTTTTTTGACACGAATTCCATTATGTCTGACTCGCTGACGAGTCCTACGATTCTGCTTCCGTCAACTACAGGAGCCCCGCTTATCTTCTTCTCTGCAAAAAGTTCGACGATGTCAAAGAACGTGTCTTCAGGACTCAGAGTTACCACATCCGTGACCATGATGTCCTTTACTTTCATATTTAACAGTTAATATTTGTCTTTCATCCCTTTAAATTATACTCTTCAAAGTTGGCATGTCACACATTTAATACATATCATGCAAAAATATTTATGATAATCGGACTCACCGGAAAGAGGGGGTCAGGAAAGGATACCGTAGCCAGTCACCTGGCCGACAAGCACGGGTTCTCAATGCTCGACTTCACCAGGGATGTGCTCGCTCCGATACTGCAAAAGCAGGGTAAGCCTGTCACGCGCGACAACCTGATAGACCTCGGCATGGAAGGTCGTAAGAAGGCGCATAACGGCGTATGGGCTGAGAAGCTGTCTGTGATCATAAAGAGGAGAGGTATAGGCGATTATGTCATCTCCGGCGTGCGGTTCGTCGAAGAGGTAGAGACCTTCAGGAAGCTCCTCGGGGAAGACTTCGTTCTCGTTTCCACCCTATGCGATGACAGGACACGCTACGAAAGATGCAGGAAGAGGGGGACTAAAGGCGAAGGCGACCTGACATTCGATCAGTTCATGGAGCACGAGAAGAGGCCGACAGAGAAGGTCATAACTGAGACTATGAAGATCTCGGATTTCGTGCTGGACAACAACGGCACGCATGAAGACTTGTTCTCAGAGGCCGATAAGGTCCTTAAAGCTTTAAAAGAAAAGCGCTGAAATATTATTCGAAACCAAGCCTCGGTGGCTCATCAGGCTTTAGAAAAGCCCGAGCGCCAAAAGAGGAACACAAGCAAGCCTCGGTGGCTCAATGGTAGAGCGGCGGTCTTGTAAACCGCAGGTTGAGGGTTCAACTCCCTCCCGAGGCTTCAGGCTCTATTGGTATCGATTTTCATGAGAATCCGCAGGGAAAATGTGCTAAGCCCTCCGAGCATTCTGGAGATTATTTAAACCTTCTAAGGAATAGATTTTACATGGAAAATGGATGTTGTGGAAGTGAGTCAGATTGTAGTTGTGATAATATACCAGAACACAAAATGTGCAGATTAACTCAACCGGAAAGGAAATTCGATTTGGAGAAAGTCAAAAAATTAACTTCAAATCCAAAATTTATCTGTGCCTGTTGTGGCAGAACTGCGAACAGTAAAGAAAATCTATGCAGCCCGGTTGAACTCAAATAATATGACTTCATAAATACAATGTGCTATGCTCCCCGATTTCTGTGCCGGGCCCTCCCGAGGCTTTAGAATCTCTCTTATTTATACGATTTTAAATTATCAATCCTGTTGGTTCTATACCTTTTTGCATGTCTGACGCCCCTAAACATCTTTTTGCCAAGTATATAAAAGATATCATAAAAGATACTATTGTCAAGATGATTTCCCACTCTTATGTAGCGTCGCGAAGTGCCATCACTAAGATAGCCAACCACCCTTCTATCACATCCCGGGGGAAAAAGTGGACGATAGTCAAATTCTATAAGATCTCCAGGGCTGATTTCTTGCTTATTGAAACTGTCTAGTATTTCTCTCTTTTTACCAGTTTCAGTAACAGTAACA
>CP070804.1:343420-348289 GCA_020343635.1 Candidatus Aenigmatarchaeota archaeon
ACTTCATCAATTTGGGAGGCTTGTAGTACCTGCCCTTATCGAATATCTGGTATCTCGTGGACTTCTCGGTGTATGCCGCAAGCCTGTTGTCCTCTATGACCTTGCTGGCGAGTATGGATACATCCTCGAGGGCTATGTGAGCGACTGCATGCTCTGCTACGCTCGAGTGGCCATAGCCGACGACCCACCTCTCATGGAACTTCCTAGCCTTTTCCCTGGCTTCGCCATAGTCAAGCCCCTTGAACGAATAGGACTGTATAAGCTCGTCCATGTCGAGGTCCTTGCTCTTTATCAGCTTTAGAAGGTTCTCCCTGAAGCTGGCCGGACTCCTGGAGACGTAAGCGAAAAGGACTGCCACCACCTCAGGAGGGAGGTTGAATATGGCGTAGATGTTGCTGTCAGTATTCGATACGTGGTTATCAAGAATCTTTTTATCCTCCTGGCTTAGCTCAGACATAACAACACCGTGATGTGTCTATGTGTATTGAGAAATTAAAAACTTTTCTTCAGGCCCGCCGCGAATTTCATCGCCTTCTCCAATTCTTCCGGCGAAGGATGCCCCCTGTTGAAAATCCTGAACATCTGTCCGGAGCAACCGAACCTGCCAACGATCCTGTAGCCCTTCTGCTTCAGCGACCGTTCCAGCTGTTGAATGCCCACGTTCTTTCCGTCATTGTAACCACCAGATGTTTCGAAAACAGCTGCCTTTCCTTTACTGACCTTTGGCAAGTCTTCTAGGAAATCCTTCATCTCTCCGGATATCCTGCTCGCATAGACTCCCGAACCGGCTATGAGGGGCGCACCCTTGGGCACAGATTTTACTTCCTTAGCGCCCTGGGCCTTGACACCAAGCTCTTTCGCGATTACCCGGGCTACCTTTTTTGTGTTTCCTGTTTTCGTCGAGTAGACAACAAACGGTTCCATGAACATTATTGTGTGGTGTTTTTTATTACATTTACACAAAAGACTGGTATGGAGAACTTTGCAGACAGGCTGATGAACGCTGTAGAGAGTAAGCAGAACCCCAGCATCATAGGATTGGATTCCGATTTTACAAAGCTGCCGGATTACCTTAAGAGGGGGACAGTGACCAGCCCGGAAGCTGCGGCAAATGCCATGCTCAGGTTCAACAAGGTCATTATAGATTCTATCAAAGATGTTGTGCCTGCAGTAAAGATACAGTCGGCTTTCTATGAGATCTACGGAGCGGTAGGAATAAAGGCGTTCTGGGAGAGCGCAAATTATGCGAAGTCAAAAGGACTGTTAGTGATTGCGGACGTCAAAAGGGGTGACATAGGAAGCACAAGCAAAGCCTATTCTGATGCCTATCTCGGCAAGAATTCAGAAATAGACGGCATAACCATCAATCCATATCTCGGAAGCGACGGGGTGCTGCCTTTTGTTGAGAGTGCAAAGGAGAACGGCAAGGGCATCTTTGTCCTGGTAAAGACCTCCAATCCTTCCTCGGGCGAGATCCAAGACCTTTCGTGTGAGGGAAAAACCGTCTATGAGACTGTCGCAGAACTTGTCAGCGGGTGGGGACGCGGTATTGTCGGTTCGAGGGGATATTCTTCTGTTGGAGCTGTCGTTGGCGCAACTCATCCTGAGGAGGCAGCCAAGTTAAGGAAGATCATGCCTAGTGCAATCTTTTTGGTTCCGGGGTACGGCGCTCAGGGAGGCGGAGCCCGGGATGTGGTGCCTTGCTTCAACAAGGACGGACATGGAGCAATTGTCCATTCGGCTAGAGCTGTCATATTCGCGCGCCGGAAAGGAAAGGATGATTTCGGTGTAGCTGCCAGACAGGCGGCTCTTAAGATGAGGCAGGATATCGCTGCTTCACTCAAGGAAAAGGGCATATGGCCCTGGTGAGAATCCTTTTTATATATAATACCCAAATTAGTCTTTAAGGTGTTTGTTATGAATGATTACGAGAAGCTGCTATCAAGATGCATAGAAAAGATACCTGGTGAATGCAGGAACGGCGGAAGGTTTACCATGCCCAAAGCCGACGTGCTCATCCAGGGATCGAGGACGATTGTAAATAATTTCAGTGAAATTGCCGGCAGTCTGAGGAGAGACCCCAAGCATATCCTGAAGTTCTTCCTTAAGGAGCTGGCGACTTCATATGAGGAGAAGGACAAGAAGGTCACCTTCCAGGGCAGGTTCCCGGCTCCTCTTATAAACAGGAAGCTTGAGCTCTATGTAAAGAATTATGTTCTCTGCCCGAACTGCTGCAAGCCTGACACCAAGCTGATTAAAGTGGACAGGATAGAGTCCATAAAATGCGAGGCCTGCGGAGCCAAGCAGGCAGTGAAGAAAATCAAGTAATTAATACACGAAAATACATAGATTTTATATGGCCGCCAAAAAAGCCCAGATGTTCGTGGTCACAGCCATATTCCTTGCCACCACACTCTTCGTTATCCAGCAGGCATTCATAACTTATTCAGCCCTGGATATATCTTCACCATACAGGACGAAGCAGCTTTACGTGCTCAATAACGTCATAAACAGCGTGAACGAGACCATAAGAACATCAGCAGACTGCCCGGATTTAGAGAGGAACATGGACGAGCTTCTTGACGTACTGAAGGATGACATCAGCAAGGAGGGCATCGTTCTGGATTCTGATTACGTGTTCAATGACTGCGTTGCCAACTGGAACAATCTTCCTTCTTCAGGAATACCTCCCATGAGACTGAGCTTAAGGTTATCAGAAACCTATGATATAAGCGGCAATGTTCTGGATTTCTATCATAACCAGTGAGTGGGCCCGGCAGGATTCCCGGCACCGCGCCAGCGTATTTTCCGGTGCGCGCTTTTCCGCGTCTACTTATGGAAAAGGGTGCGTTCGAACCTGCGACCTCCACCGTGTGAGGGTGGCGTCATAGCCGCTAGACTACAGGCCCTCGTGGTGTTATATTGAGAAACGGGAATAAATACTTTGAGTTCTATGCGGGGGACAGAAATCTCAGGAAGTTCAGATAGCCGAAGAGTATGATGGCGCTGATTACGAGCAGATTTATTATGGTCTGTCTTATCATGGCTTTGTGCTCAAAAATATGCGGATTGGTATATCGATGGTAGATACTTCTGGTGCCGAATGGCACGAGGACGAATCCTATTACCATGATTAATATGTACGTTCCCGGGCTGTCAAGGAAGCTCAGGTACTTTATGGTGTCAATAATAAGAATATACGTTGAATTTATCACGTCTATAAGGAACCTCCTTAACACATCCAGCATACATTCACTCTCCTATCAGCATGTAACGTGGAAAATGCCCACGACCTTCTTTCTCTGATGCGCGAAGGCGTTGAAGATTTCGTACGCCTTTGACGTCTTCTCAGCGTAGATCTTTACTTTTTTGTTCTCGGCTATCCGGTTTACCTCAGGTGCCACCCTGACAACGCCTTCATCGCCCGTGCCTATGACAACTATCTCAGGATCCGCTCTCAGTACCGAGACGAACTCTGTAGCTTCTATGACGTGCTCTTTCTGCCTGTAGTCTACTTTGCCGTCCCAGTAGACTGTCACGTCAGAATCATAAGGCTTGCCGTTTATGGTTATTTCCCCGAACTTCGTTCCGTTTATTTTCACTTTTTTTCTCATAAGAAATAATTGTCCTGTTCAGAATAAAAGTTATTTCCCTGCGAATATCTTGACAGTCTCGTAAACAGGGCCCTTTTCCGTAAGCGTGCTATTCTTCAGCACGAATCCGCTTATCGTAAAATTCTCTTCTATGCCCGTGTTTTTCAGCGTCTCTATACATTCCCTGAGCCTTTCCCTGTCCCTGACGAACCTGACTCTCCCCACTGTGACGTGCGGGCTGAACCTAGGGTCCTTCTCAAATCCCAGCGGCAACAGGGCATTATCGATATCCTCGTGGAGTCTGATGAATGGTTGTGCGGGTTCTATGCCTGCCCATATGACCTTTACGTACTTTTCATTCGGGAAGGTTCCGAATCCCTTCACAGAACATTCGAACGGCTTCATCCCGAGGGCTGCAAGTGCTTCCTTTATTCCATCGACTTTGACTTCACTCACCTCGCCGAGGAACTTCAGGGTCATGTGGATATTCTCCTTCTCGACCCACTTGATTTTTGCAATAGCATCGGGTATGCTCTTCTGTATAGAGAATAACTTCTTACGGATCTCCTCCGGAATCTCAGCGGCAATGAAAAGTCTCATAAAGATAATTTGTTGTAATATATGTAAAATAAGTGTTTTATTTTAAAAACAAGTATTTATTTTCATCGGTTAATAGTTCCGTAGGTGGAAATATGCCCGATGATAATTTCGATTACAACGATATGCTGCCTTCAGGATTATCCATGAGATTAATAACAAATATAGAAAATCCCAGCATCTCTATTGGTCCTTATGGAGAAATATACAAGTCTAAAAATGATTATATTCAATTAGCCGAAAGATTGATTGAAGAAGGTTATTTTGGTGGTAATGAGGATGCGGAAGAACTTGTTAGAGATGAAATCAGAAAACATAAATGACTATAAAAGGTAGTGTAACTATGAAACTCGCAGTGCTCTTTTCTGGAGGGAAGGATTCAGCCTTGGCTATGCACAGGTCTATGAAAGATAACGATGTTGTATGTCTTGTTTCGGTGCTGTCCGAAAACAGGGAAAGCTACATGTTCCATACTCCCAACATCCATGTCACCAAGATACAGGCTGAATGCATGGGGCTTCCCGTTATTCAGAAGGTGACCAAGGGGGTCAAGGAGGAAGAGCTGAAGGCTCTCAAGGCTGCGATAGAGGAGGCCAAGGAAAGATTCGGTGTACATGGTTTGGTTACAGGTGCCGTGAAGTCGGTTTACCAGTCGGAGAGGATAAAGAAGATATGTGAC
>CP070804.1:348389-351552 GCA_020343635.1 Candidatus Aenigmatarchaeota archaeon
ATGAGAGGAGAAAGTCAAGGATAGCCGCTCACAACCCTCCATGCATAAACGCAAAAGAAGATGACAGGGTTACCATAGCAGAATGCAGGCCGCTGTCAAAGACGAAGGCTTTTGTTATTGTCTCAAAGCGAACGGTGAAGAAAGAATGAAAGCTATATCTTCTAGCAAGGGAGCATCTATACAGACCGGGACCATACTAAGGTGTGCCGACAACAGCGGCGCCAACCTTCTTGAGGTTATCTCTGTTATGGGTTTCAAGGGCATAAGGAGGGCCAAGCCCACGGCAGGAATAGCGGATGTCGTCATCTGCAGGGTATACAGCGGGAACGAGAAGGTCCGGCACCAGGTTTTCAAGACCGTCATAGTGAGGCAGAGGAAGGAGTACAGAAGGGCGAACGGCATGCGTGTTGAATTCGAGGACAACGCAGGGGTTCTTGTGAACGAGAAGTTCGACCCGACGGCATCCCTCATAAAGGGACCCATCGCCAGGGAAGCTGCAGAGAGGTTCAAGACTGTAGGAAAGATAGCGAGTATCATAGTTTAAGGTGACAATATGAGACAGGAGTGGTCAAACAAGTGGAAGTCGAGCACCCAGCCCAGGAAGCAGAGGAAGTACAGGGCCAATGCGCCTTTGCACATAAAGAGGAAGTTCCTTTCGGTCAACCTCACCAAGCCTCTGAGGGAGAGATTCGGAAAGAGGACCATGGTGGTAAGAAAGGGAGACGAGGTCATTGTGCTGAGAGGCAGCCTGAAGGGCAGCAGGGGAAACGTGGAGAAGGTCGACCTCAGCAGCCAGAAGGTCTATGTTGAGAACATAAAGGTGAAGAAGGTAGACGGTTCTGAGGTTCCAAGGGGTCTCACGCCTTCAAACCTTCAGATAACCAAACTATCCGTTGAGGACAAGCAGAGACAGAAGGTTCTCGAAAGGGCAGGTCCTGGAAAGAAGGAGAGTGAATAAAATGCACATGAAGAGATACGCTATGCCCGGCTTCTGGCCGCTCGCCAGGAAGGTAAAGAAGTTCGTAATAACTCCGTCAGCCGGCCCCCACGCAAAACAGTCCAGCATCGCCCTCCGGATCGTGATTAGGGATGTTCTCGGTCTAGCCGAAAACGCACAGGAGGCTTCAAAGATAATCAAGGGCGGGGAAGTCCTCATAGACAAGAAGGCGGTGAAGAACGACAACCACCCCGTGGGACTCATGGATGTTGTGCAATTCCCCCGAATCAAGAAGCAGTTCAGGATACTCCCAAGCAGGAAAGGACTCGAGGTCGTAGAAATCGATGCCAGACAGGCAGCAAGGAAGCTCTGCTCTGTCAAGAAAAAGAAAATGATAAAGGGAGGGAAGACCCAGCTGACCCTTCATGACGGAAGGACGATAGTCGGTAAGGAGAACAAGTACAAGCCCGGAGATTCGCTTCTCATAGAAGTGCCGGCACAGAAGATACTCGGCCACTTCGAGATGAAGGAAGGTGTTCCTGCTATTATAGTAGCGGGAAAGAACTCGGGGTCGCACGGGAAGATAAAGAAAATCGAGAAGAGAAAGACCATGATGGAGAAGAGCAGCGTCGTCCTTGATACCAAGGAAGGGGAAATTGAAACCCTTATGGAATACATTCTTGTCAGTGAGATCAAATGAGCGCCATGAAGACTATAAGGATAGAGAAGGTAACGCTCAACATGAGCACAGGCTCTCCCGGCCCGGAACTCGAGAAAGCCAGGAAGCTTCTGGAGATGATAACCGGAAGCAAGATAGTCAAGACCAGGACACGGAAGAGAAGCACGTTCGGTGTTGCAAAAGGCAGGGAAATAGGAGTCATGACAACACTCAGGGGGCCTGAAGCGAGAGAATTGCTTGAGAAGCTGTTCCACTCCAAGGACAACAAGATCAGCGCTTCCCAGTTCGACAAGAGCGGGAACTTCTCGATCGGAGTAGAGGAATACATAAACATACCGGGTGTAAACTACGACCCGGATATAGGCATCATGGGTTTCGATGTCACCGTAAGCCTTGAGAGGCCCGGTTACAGGGTGAGCAAGAGAAGCTACAGAAGGTCTAAGGTAGGCAAGGCCCACAGGATAACCCAGGAGGAAGCCATGGACTGGGTGAAGCGTGAATTCGGAGTTGAGATAGTTTAATAAGTAAGAGGGAGGAGTAGAATAGACATGAGTTTCGAAAACGCCAAGAAACAGATACTGAACAAGCCTGTAAAGTTAGCCAAATTTCTAAAGCACAACCGTTCCAGGGACAGGAAATTCGGCAGGAACGCCACGCCATGCAGGAGATGCGGCAAGACCGAGGGCGTTATCAACAAGTACGGGCTCAGGTACTGCAGACAGTGCTTCAGGGAGGAGGCAAAGAAGCTGGGCTTCAAGAAATACAGCTGATTTTTATGAGACATGACATAATCGCTGACGTATTTTCGGTGATAAAGAACGCCGAAGATATAGGAAAGACGGAGTGCGTCACGCCCGCATCCAGCCTGATAAAGAACATACTGCTCATCATGCAGAAGGAGAGGTACATAGGGGAATTCGAGCACATAGACGACGGCAGGGGCGGCAGGTTCAGGATAAAGCTCCTGGGGAAGATAAACAAGTGTGGGGCGATAAAGCCCAGGTTCTCTGTTCCCAGGGCGGAATTCATCAGATGGGAGAAGAGGTTCCTGCCTGCAGCTTCCCTCGGTTTACTTCTTGTGAGCACAAGCGGGGGCGTCATTTCGCACAAAGATGCTAAAAAGAAGGGTACAGGTGGAAAGTTGATCGGTTACGTTTACTGAGTGATTGTTATGAGTTCGGAAAAGGACATAAAGGAAGCATTGAAGAAAGGCAAGCTTGTTACAGGAAAGAATAATGTAACCAGGGGGCTCAAGAACGGTTCTGTCCAGAAGGTCTTCATCCCGCGCAACTGCCCGGCTGAATTCGTAAAGGAACTCGAGTACTACAGCAAAATATCCAAGGTTGAGATCGAGAGGTTCAAGGGCAATGCTAGTGCGCTCGGGCAGATATGCGGAAAGCCGTTCAGGATAGTCATGCTGGGAATAGGGAAGTAATCTATGTCGATAAAGTTTCAGACCCAGAACATAAGGGACATCGGTGTCTTCGAGAGGGTCACCAAGGTCCATGTAAAGGACTGCATACGCGACGAGAACTCTGTTTACTTCA
>CP070804.1:351652-357646 GCA_020343635.1 Candidatus Aenigmatarchaeota archaeon
AACAGTTCGGTAAGCGTCGGGTCCCTGCCGAGCTTCTCAGCGACCAGCCGGACCTCGGACAGCTTCAGCGTGAGTCCGTTTTTCTTCAGAAATCCGCTGAGGTCTCTATCGCTCATTTCCGATATCTTCACAATATGCCGCGGGTCCACTTCATCTCTCATATTATCTTAGTGAGAGCATGTTTTATATTATTTGGGAAACTGCAAAACCGCGCTACTCGCATGTCCGCTTTTTGACCTGCCTGCGCGAGTTCTCTGCGGCCTGTCTGCACATGGTGCTGCCGCACATGGTCGGATATTCGCCGTTGAGGCATGCGAGGCACAGGTCGCCCTTAGGCACTTCTATTGACTTGACCAGGTTCGGTATAGTCTGGTATATGACGGAATCCGCGCCTATCTCCTTCGCGACTGATTCGGATTCCTTCTCCGTGATGCCTGTCCTGATGTCTTTCACGTGCCTTACAGCTATGAGCTCATCGAACGTTGACATGTCTATGCCGTAGAAGCATGGGCTGAGTATGGGCGGGCAGGATATCCTGAGATGCACTTCCTTGGCGCCCCCGCGCTCCCTGAGGAAATTCACGAGCAGCTTGCTGGTGTTCCCCCTCACTATGCTGTCGTCTATGGCGATGACCTTCTTTCCTCGCAGGACCTCACGGAGAGCCGTGAACTTCAGTGCGACCTCCTTCTCTCTCTTCCCTTCACCTTCTATGAATGTCCGGCCGATGTATCTGTTCCTGACCAGGCCCTCCTTCTTCGGCTTGCCCACAACTTGCGCATAACCTGATGCCGCGGGTTCTGAAGATGAGGGAATGGATATTACTACATGGTCATCAGTGAGCTTTTCCGTCTCCATCTTAGCGAGGTTCTTCCCCAGCTCCCTCCTGACGTGGTATACAGGGCTCCCCTCTATCACTGAACCTACGTTGGAGAAGTACACCCACTCGAACATGCAGTGGGCTTTCCTGCTGCTCTCGGCGAACTTGTGGGTGCTGACGTCGCTGTCGCTTATGGTCATCATCGTCCCTGGCTTGAGGTCCTTGAACTCCAGCAGGCCTGTATTCGTCAGTGCCGTGCTCTCTGAAGCAGCGATCACTCTATTGCCAGTGATGTTGTAGGCCAGGGGCCTGAAACCCAGGGGGTCCCTCAGCACGACTATGTCGCCATCGGCGTTTATGAAAACGATGTTGTACGCTCCGTCAATCTTGGAAGTCATAGAGTGGAACACGTCAGTGAGCTCTGGCTTATGTTTGCCCCACATGCCCCTCATTAGCTCATACATTATGATTTCCGTGTCAGTGTCGTGGACGAAGCAGTACTGGGACTTCTTCAGTTCATCCCTGAGCTCCCTGTAGTTGGCGAGATTCCCGTTGAAGGCAACGGAGAACCACTTCCATGTCTTGCCGTGGTGCCTCTCGAAAGGCTGGGCGAGGGCCTTGCTCTCAGTGCCGCTGGTGGCGTACCTGACATGGCCTATTCCCCTCTTTCCCCTGTATTTCTCGAATATCTTCTCTGTCCTGCCGTTGAGGCTCGTCCTGAAGACCTCGTTGACCGTCCCGAGGTCCTTCCTGGTGTCTATGAGCTGGGATTTGTTCGCATTGTATGTAGTTATGCCTGTGCTGAGCTGGCCCCTGTTCTGCATGTTGAGAAGCAGCTTGTACAACAGCTGAGGAGCTGTATCATCCTTAAGTGAAACTGCGGCCACGCCACATTCATCCTTGACTTCTCCGGGCATATACTCTATATCCTTCGCTGATTTTTAAATCATTCTGTGGAAGATTTATAACATCTTGTGATAGCCATGAAAAGAATACTTCTTGTAGGCAATGGGGCGAGGGAACACGCCATAGCTGATGCTCTTGCGCGAAGTCCCCAAAAACCCGAATTATACTGTTTCATGAAGGCCAAGAATCCCGGGATGGCAAAGATGTCGGCGAAGTTCAAACTGGCGAAGCTGGACGATTTTGACGCACTCGGGGAATTCGTGAAAGAAGTCAGGCCGGACTTCGCAATCATAGGACCGGAAGACCCGCTTAACGCCGGGGTGGTGGATTTCCTGCAAACGCTTGGCGTCAGGTCCGTGGGGCCTGTCAAAGACCTGGCGAGGCTCGAGACCAGCAAGACGTTCACAAGGGAGCTGCTGGAGAAGTACCGGATCCCGGCCAACATAAAGTTCAGGAAGTTCATTTCGACAGAAGGTATCAAGGATTTCATAGAGGCTGAGCTTGGTGATGGGTTTGTCGTTAAGCCTGACGGACTGACCGGCGGCAAAGGCGTCATGGTCTCCGGTGAGCATCTGAAGGATTCTGACGAGGCGGTGGAATACTGCAGAAAAGTCCTGGAGACGCATCCGTCGGTCATAGTCGAGGAGAAAATCGAGGGCGAGGAGTTCTCACTCCAGTGCATCTCTGACGGCAGGACCATAAAGGCGACCCCTCCTGTCCAGGACCACAAAAGGCTGTTGCCGGGTGACCAGGGTCCCAATACGGGGGGCATGGGTTCATACTCGTATACAAACCATCTTCTGCAGTTCCTCACGAAAGAGGACGTGCTGGAGGCTGAGAAGATCGTGCAGATGACCTGCGACGCCATACGCAAGGAAACCGGGAAGGAGTACAAAGGCATCATGTACGGCGGATTCATGCTGACGAAGGACGGCCCGAAGCTGCTGGAGTACAACGCGAGGTTCGGTGATCCGGAGGTCATGAACGTGCTTCCCATACTGAAGACCGACTTCGTCTCGGTATGCGAGGCTGTAATAAACGGGACGCTCAGCGAGATAGAGCTGCACTTCGAGAACAAGGCCACGGTCTGCAAGTACGTGGTACCCGAGGGCTATCCAAGCAATCCTGTCGCAGGGCAGAAGATTGAACTGGACGAGGCGAACAGACGGGCACTGATTTTCCACGCGTCCATAGACCAGAAGGATGACGGTTTATACATGACCACTTCCAGGGCGATAGGCTTCGTAGGGGTGGCCGACGACATAGCCGAGGCCGAGAAGATAGCTGAGAGCGCGATCAAGGCCGTGAAAGGCCCGGTCTTCCACAGGGAGGACATCGGCACGCCAGAGTTGCTGGATAGGAGAGTGAAGCATATGGAAGCTGTCAGGGGAGAGAGTTGAAGATGACAAAAATAGGATATAATCACGGGAGATTTCAGCCACTCCATAATGGACACTTCAATACGTTTCTGAAAATTCTTGAAAAATTTGATGAACTTTGGATAGGGATAGCCAATCCACTCAGAGACCAACCTCCTAATATGGAGAAACTTGACAAGAAACTACAGACGAGTCTGAAAAGGGCGAGAGATCCGAAAAACAATCCCTATACTTTCATTGAAAGATACGAGATGATCAGAAATTCTCTTATCGAACATGGAGTTGATATGAACAGGGTGCGAATCCTCCCTCACTTCGGGTATTATGAAGCTGAAAACTGGAAGGAGTTCATACCAAAGAACGCAACAATTGTTATGTCTGCGAAAGACTATCACCATTATTACAAGATAAAAGTGTATAAGGATAATGGATTCAAAGTCGAGAACGTAGACCCGTTGCCCGGAATAACAGGAAGCACTTTCAAGAAAGAGTGGCCTGATGGGAATTGGCGCAAGCTGGTACCAAAGGCCGTAAGGAAAATACTGGAAAGTAAAATGTAGTCGATAGAAAAGAATTATAAACACGCGGACAAACAATATTTGTGATATTAAGTGAAAGCCGGAAATTCTAACACCCTGGTGGTCGTGGGCTGCCAGTGGGGCGACGAGGGGAAGGGTAAGGTCGTTGATTTTCTTGCCAGGGATTTCGATATCGTAGTGCGGTACAACGGCGGGAACAACGCAGGTCATACGGTCGTCATAGGAGACGAAAAGTACAAGTTCCATCTCCTGCCATCGGGATCCATACAGGGAAAGAGGATAGTTATCGGAAACGGCATGGCCGTTGACCCGAAGGTCCTGATTGGAGAGATAGAAACCCTAAAGGCCAAGGGCATTGACCCGAAGCTTTACGTCAGTGACAGGGCACACGTCATAATGCCCTACCACCGTTTGCTCGATCTTTCCGGTGAGAAGAAGTCCGAGAGCAAGCTTGGCACCACACAGAGAGGCATAGGCCCCACGTACGCTGGAAAGGTCAACAGAATCCAGGCCCTGAGGATGGCTGATCTTGTTAACGGTGAGATGAGAGAGAAGATAAGGTCCATAGTCAGGTCGAAAGCCGCAGAGCTCGTCGAGAGCGGTATCATAAAGAGCAAACAAGGTGCGGAAGATTACGCAGGGGAAATGATCAAGGAATACTCCGAATACGCAGACAAGCTCAGGCCCTACATCACAGACACCGTCTACATGCTGAACGGGGAGATAGGGAAAGGCTCAAAGGTTCTCTTCGAGGGCGCCCAGGGAACGATGCTCGACGTAGACCACGGCACTTATCCTTACGTGACCTCTTCCAATTCCGTTGCCGGGGGTGTATGCACTGGGGCCGGAATAGGTCCAGGAAGAATAGGGAAGATCTTGGGCGTGGCCAAGGCGTATACGACGAGAGTCGGTGAAGGACCTTTTCCCAGCGAAATCAACGACAAGAAGGGCGACATGATAAGGGAGAAGGGTAAGGAGTACGGCACCACCACCGGAAGGCCGCGAAGGTGCGGCTGGCTCGACCTGGTCGTGCTGAGGCATGCTGGCATGATAAACGGGCTTGACGGCATAGTGCTGAGCAAGCTTGACGTTCTTTCGGGCATAGGTAAGATAAAGGTCTGCACTTCGTACAGGATCGATGGGAAGGTTGTGAGGAATTTCCCTGCCTACATCAAAGAGGTTGAGAAGGCCGAGCCGGTTTACGAGGAGCTTGACGGCTGGCCGGAGTTCAAGGGAACACGCAAGGAAGACCTGCCGGAGAATGCAAGGAAGTACATGGATTTCATAGAGAGGGAAACCGGGGTGCCCGTGACCATGGTATCAGTGGGAGAGAGTCGCGAGCAGATGATAGTAATCAATCAGTGATACGATGAAGTCAAAGATAAGGGAAAAGATAAACGGCATAAGGAACGAGAAGTCTGTTTCTGAACTCCAGGAGAAAAGCCTGAGGATAAGGGAGAATCTCTTCCGGACGCCCGAATTCACGAACGCGCGCACGGTCATGTTCTACGTTTCCACCAGGAACGAGGTGAACACCGGGGAAATGATAAAGCATTCGCTGGCCATGGGCAAGACCGTGTGTGTTCCGCGCACGGACGTCGAAAAACACTCGCTTCGGTGCATACAGGTGAGGGACCCGGACAGGGATCTCGCCCCGGGGGCCTTCGGGATTCCGGAGCCTCCGGCAGGTGCTGAGGTCCCGCCTGCGAAGATAGACCTCGTCATAGTCCCCGGGACCGCTTTCGACCGGAGAGGAAACAGGATCGGATACGGCAAGGGCTTCTACGACAGGCTGCTGCCATCCATGAAGGATGCCCATACCATAGGACTCGCATACGGATTCCAGATAGTCCCGGCTATACCGAGTGAAGAGCATGACGTGAGCGTCAAGAAGATAGTCACTGAAGACGGAGTAATTAACGTTTAAAAGTAACCAATGCAACAAAATAAAATGAAAGTTATCAGTCAGGTCGATCCGGAAACTGAGGCCGCGATAAAGAATGAATGTGCGAGGGCGAGGAACGGGCTTGAGCTCATACCTTCCGAGAATTTCACGAGCATCGCTGTCATGCAGGCAATGGGTTCTGTCTTCATAAACAAATATTCAGAAGGATATCCAGCCAAGCGGTACTACGGTGGCAACGAGTTCGTGGATGTCGTCGAGAACCTTGCGATAGACCGGGCCAAGAAGATGTTCAACGCCGAGCATGCCAACGTGCAGCCTCTCTCAGGGGCTCCGGCCAACCAGGCCGTGTTCTTCGCGCTGATGAACCTGGGGGACACCTTCATGGGCATGGACCTGAGCTCTGGGGGGCACCTTACGCACGGCTCGCCTGTAAACTTTTCAGGAAAG
>CP070804.1:357746-362465 GCA_020343635.1 Candidatus Aenigmatarchaeota archaeon
GTTTGAGAGACTACAATCGTGACGGCCTTGTAGGTTGTGAGCAGCCGGAGGCAGCAGGCTATTAACCTTTTTTACTTTGACGCCTTCTTGACTGCGCTCAGAATCTGCTGCTTTTCGTTGTCTTCCAGAACAATCCTTTCGCTGGCAAAAAGAATCCTCAGGTCATCTTCATCTTTGGGCATGGTCTCCACTATCGCAGCTACGTGGTTTTCCTTCAGCTTCTCTATCTTGTTAAGCCCGGCAAGCAGCTCTTGGACGTTCTTCTCGGGAAGCTTCTTGAACTTGCTGAGATAGTCTAAGGCATTTTTTTGCTCGTAGTTGAGCTCGCCTTCCTTCTCTCTCTTCTTGATTATCTTCTTCGCGTCGTATGAGGTTACTGTCTTTTCAGTCAGTATTTCCATAAAATCACCTTATGCGGGATTGAGATGCTCCGGCCTTGCCGTGATGGTCTTCTTCTTGTTCCCTATGCTGACCTCGACCATGTAGGAATCTCCTCTCCTGCCCTTTACCACGCCTGCAACTCCCTTGAACCTTATGTGGGGCATTCCTTTGTGCGAGGAAGGGTCCGGGATCACGGTAACCCTGTCTTTGGGTTTGAATTCCCTTAGATAAGGTGTGACCGTGAACTTGTCCCTGGCTCCCTTTGAGAGCTTTCTCCTGGTTCCTGTCCTCAGACCTTTTGACGCCCTTACCATGCTATCATTTCCATATCTTTATTACGTCCAGCTCTTTTACCACGGCGGGATTGCCCAGCAAACCGGAGACAGACGGTTTGGATCTTCCGTCGTCGCCGCTTATCAGTTCCTTGATGTATAACCCCGCTTCTCCTTTTATTTGTAACTCAAAGTTTTTATTATTTATCTTTTTCCAAGAAACAGCCAAAACCTTCCTCTTGCGTATTTTATCCGCCCTGCGGTGCTCGACCCTGTGTGGAGTCCGCTGACTTATCGGGCCAAGCAGCTTCTTCAGCTTGTCTATGTCCTTCACTGGGTGCTTGAACCCGACGATAACCCGGTACGTCTTGTCGAGGCTGAGTGTCTTCACCTTTTCGACTTCCTTCCTGTCCGTTATCTCAAGCTTCTCGACTTTGACCTTCTTCGACTTCCCGATTTCGGATGTGATCTTTTTCAGGTTCACGTTCCTCTTGACAGGGTTCTTTATCTCGAGCACGAAAGGCCGGCCGTCGAGGCATAAAGCGTCTATGTCCTCCCTTCCGCTCCCGTGGAGCGCATGCCCATCCCCTCCTGTTGCAGGCATGAATGGCGCTGCTATGATGTCCTCCACGGTCTCGTCGTACTTGTCCCACTTCGTCTGGGGCAGCCCGCGGACAAGCTTCCTGTATTCCCCCTTCACGTAAAGCGAACTGACATGCAGGTCTACCCTCCCCTTCTCAAGGTTCAGTATTACAGTGATGTCGGGATTCTTCGGGTCGTGTTCCTTTTTGACCCTGTCATAAATGAGCTTTCCCAATTCCCTGTTGAGCTCGCTCTTTATGGATTCGCAGTATTCTATGCCCGCATCCTCCCACATTGATTCCTCTTTCGAGACGAGGTCTGAACTGAGAATCGTACCCACCAGGAAGGTCTTGAAATCGAGGTGCCTGAGCCTGGATGCTGCCGAATCCGCGTACTCGTCGAGTCGCCTGAAGATGTCTCCGCACACCGGGCACTTTCCCTTAGCAGGCTTCGCATGCAGCTGCTTCCTCAGGATCCTGCCGCGCTCGTCGTTTGTCATGCCCGTGGAGACATGGGCGAACTGCCTGCCCAGGCAGTGATCGCACACAGGGCCTTTGGCAAGAACAGACTTGGCTGTGGTAAGGATTTCCTTCTTCGAGAATGCCTTCATATCTTTCGCTTTCATGGGTGATTAAATAAAAGAAAGTTTATTTAAATTGCTCAAAAAGTCACAGCTATTGAGACTCTGTCACCGACAGTGATATTTTCAGCTGCACCTGCATTTACTTCCAGGACATAAAAAGCATCAGCTGTTGGATCTATCGAATTGCATTCGCCTTCAGGAGGACAAGGTTGCGCATTTCTCTTGATAAATACAACTTCTCCATCACCATTAATCCAAATAATATCCAGTGGAATCTTTGTATTCTTCATCCAAAACGAGTATCTTCCTTCTTCACCGAAAGAGAACAACATGCCCCTATTAGGATCAAGATTCTCTCTTTCCATGAGCCCTCTTGCCCTATCTTCAGGTTTAGATACGATCTCGACTAAAAAGCATTTCTCATCATTATTAAAACAAACTGTATCCTCAATATCGGATAAACATCCACTAGTAAGCAAAGTCATAAAAAGCGCAGTAATAATAATTTCTTTCATACTCCCATTCCCAGCTGCTTGGCAATCTTTGCAAAGGGTCCCCTCTTGAAGGACTTCCCGCCCTTTGTCATCTTCAGGACCTTCTTTATCTGCTTGTAGGACTTCATGAGGCTCCTGACGTCCTCGAGCTTGAGCCCCGAG
Source organism: Candidatus Aenigmatarchaeota archaeon (assembly GCA_020343635.1). Classification (GTDB taxonomy): domain Archaea; phylum Aenigmatarchaeota; class Aenigmatarchaeia; order QMZP01; family JAFGSV01; genus JAFGFG01. Next base: position 360,221 of record CP070804.1, read on the forward strand.
CCTTTCGCTATCCTGCTCACCCTGCTGGAGTTTATCGTGTCAGGATCTTCCCTTTCCACCGGAGTCATGGAATTGATGGCATGTTCCCACTTCTTCATCTTCTCTCCCTGGTCGTCCAAAAAGCCGGCAGGGAGCTTCTTCTTTATCGCTGACGAGCCTCCTGGAAGCATGTCGAACATCTTGCTCATGGAGCCCATTCCCTTCAGGGACTTAAGCTGTTCCCTGAACTCGTCCATGGTGAACTTCCCTTCGAGAATCCTCTTTGCGGCATCCTCGTCCAGACCCACCTCTTTCGCCTTGTCCATCAGGCCCTCGAGGTCCCCGTATCCTATCAGGCGTCCTACGAAACGCTTTGGATCGTAGAGCTCCATGTCCCCGGCCTTCTCCCCGGTGCCTATGAACATGACGCTCGCCCCGGCCGCCCTGCATGCAGCCAGGGCAGCACCACCCTTTGCAGTACCGTCCATCTTGGTTATGATTATCCCTGTTATGCCCACGAGTTTGGCGAATTCTGATGCCTGCTTTCCGGCATCCTGACCAAGTTCGGCTGGTATGACAAGGAAAACCTCGTCCGGCTTTATGACCTTGCCCAGGTTCTTCAGTTCCTTTGCGAGCACCTTGTCGAGGGCGTCCCTCCCCGCAGAGTCGAAAATCAGCACGTTTTCCTTGCTCTTCTTCACTGCCTTCTTTGCTATGTCCTCGGCCTTCTTCCCGTCCCTGTATACTGGAACCTTTATCCTCTTGGCTATCTGCTCCAGCTGGTCCTGCGCTGCCGGCCTGTGGATGTCACATGCCACCATCCCGGGCTGCAGCCCCCTTGTCTGGAACCACTTGGAAAGCTTTCCCGCGGTCGTGGTCTTTCCTGAACCGAAAAGGCCTATGAGAAGGATCTTCTGCTTCTTCAGTCCCATCACCGCCTTCTTCTCCCCAAGGAACCAAACGAGCTCGTCGTAGAGGTTCTTCACAAGGACCTCCTTCATGCTCATGCCCTTCGGAAGCTCGCGCTTCAGAACGGCCTTCTTTATCCGGTCGGAAAGCTCTGCAACAAGCCCGATATCGACATCCGCCTGTATCAGTGCTCTCTGCAATTCAAGAATGAGCGCTTCGACCTTCTCCTTGTCAACGAGAGAGTATCCGGTAACCTTGCTGAATATCTTCTTTAGCGAATCCCCGAAAGTGTCCAGAACCATACAACCTCACTTTCCTTCAAGTGCGAAGCTGGCTTCACCCGAGGCCTTTACAGCCCTGACCACGTCCTCGCAGGCGGTCTCCACCAGTTCACGAACCTTCTTTATGTCCTTGCCCCTTCCCGTTATCTGGTATCTGGGGGCTGATATGTACTTAACATCAAGGCCTTTGTCGGCAGCGTCCAGAAGCGCTTTCTTTATGACTTCCACGCCATCGGACGCATAGGATTTCAGGTTCAGGGCTGCCTTCACCTCGTACCTCTTCTCAACGAAGTTCTTCTGGGCAATTTCTATGATGGCCAGGGCCCACTTGGCGTCTATGCCCTTCTCCTTAATCAGTTCCGGATTCTTCAGGGCTATCTCGAACGTCTTGTTCAGAGAGCCGAAGTTGTCCTGCAGATCGTGGCCCACTTCATCATAGGCCTCGTCAAGAGATTTTTTGAACTGCTTGGCTATCTGCTCAAGGAACTTCTCTGCATTCCGCTCCCGCTTGAACTCCTGCAGCCTTCTGTCGGCCTGGTTCCTGTTTACGCGCTTTATGGACAGTGATATGTCGTTCCCCTCGACGCGTATGACCTTGCAGACCACGAGCTGCCTTTCCTTGACGAACTCGCGTATGTCACGTACCCATCTCTTGGCGACTTCTGACACATGGATCATTCCGCTCATCTTGTACTCGAGCAGCCTGGCATAAACGGAGTTGGGATTGATCCTTGTTATCTCGCAGACAACCAACTCTTCTCTTTCCGGCCTTCCCAGCTTTCTCATACGAATAGATAGAAGTGGTTGATATTTAAAAAAGGTGCAGAAGCGGTCAAATGCTCTTCAGTACCTTTCCCTGTATCTCTGCGCGGCCGCCCGTGTTCTTCGCCAGGACCTTGCCGCACACAAGGCAGTTCACTTCGCTTGAAGGATTGGAGAATATCACCTGCTCGTTCTTGCAGCCTTCGCACTTGACCTTTATGAATTCTCCAGGCATATCATCACCTGCTCTTTATCTCCAGCTTCTTGACACGGAACCCGCTGCTCCTGGCGTGGCTCTTCTTGCACTCCCTGCA
>CP070804.1:362565-382267 GCA_020343635.1 Candidatus Aenigmatarchaeota archaeon
ACATGACCACTGCATCCTGACAGTTTCGGGGAACACAAACAACTTCGGAGGCTGTATCGTCAAAAATGGTGTTCTTAAGGACATAGTCGAGAAGTCGCCGAAAAACGTGTCGAATCTCATCAATGCCGGACTGTACGTGCTCGACGACACGATATTCCGTGAGCAGGTATCCAAGAGCCCGCGCGGGGAATACGAGATTACAGATGCGATAAAATCACTGGCCAAGAAAGCCGGGATAAAATCCGTCCGCGGCACCTTATGGGAACCCGTGGCGTATCCCTGGAAGCTTCTGGAAGCCAATGAGGCCATCTTAAGGCAGGCAGACTCCCTAATACATCCGGAGGCGGAAATAAGCAAGGAAGCCAGGATTGAGGGCCCAGTGGTGGTAGGAAAGGGAGCCGTGCTGAAGAACTGTGTTGTAAGGGCTTACAGCGTGATAGGCGATAATGTTACCATAGGCAACTTCGTTGAAATAAAGAACTCGATAATAATGGAGGGAACGAAGATACCGCATCTCTCTTACGTGGGTGATTCCGTGATAGGAAGGAACTGCAACTTCGGTGCGGGAACGAAGATAGCCAACCTGCGCTTCGACGACGGAAACGTGAAGGTTATGATAAACGGAAAGAATATGGATTCCGGCAGGCGAAAGCTGGGATGCTTCATGGGGGACAACGTGAAGACCGGAATCAACGTGTCCATAATGCCCGGAGCCGTGATAAAATCCGGCAGCATGCTGGAGCCCGGAAAAGCGTTTAAGTAAACATATAAACCGACATGAGAAATAATTAGATATGGCTGATCCGCTTTCATCCCTAACCGGAATAATGGAGCTTTCTCTTTCCAATCCGATGGGACTTATCACGGGTCTTATCCTCTCAACCATTGTCGGCGGTATCGTTATACTGATAATCGTCGAGATACTCGCAAGGAGATTCAACACGCAAATAAGGCCGCTGAATGCGTTCATACTCGCATTCGTGGTGTCACTGATAAACCTCTTTGGTGTGGTTGCCCTTCTTGGAGGCTTCCTTGCGGCTGTGCCCATGGGAAGCATCATAGTTTTGGTGCTCCCGGTACTCGTATGGATAGTGCTCGTGAAACTCTTCTTCCGTGATCTGAGTCTGCTCCCAGTACTGATAATCGGTGTTGTAGGCTACTTCGTCAGCATATACATCGTGCCCATTCTGGTTAATATAGTGGCAGGCTGGCTGCCGACCATGTGATGGCTCCAGGCAAGCAGCATGGCTCTTCTTTATTCCAGCCCTTGCACTCTTACATAAACCATTTTCTTACTAAGGCCATAGTATATCTTTTTAAATGATTTCCTCCAATAGAAGTAATCCGAATGAGGTCACCGAAACCTTTATAAAGGTATAAATTAATTACTATAAAGTGATAATTATGAGTATGTATACCAATCCTAATATAAGAGTGCATAATCAACGTAATAGTCCTAGCTATATCTCAAAATTTTTAAATGGAGCCGTGGCAGCATTGGCTACAATTGCACCTATTAGTGGGTGCTATAACGGTCCTGAAAGGTTAGAAGATGCAGAAATAAACAGAATAATTCCTATAGAGTCTGTTGCAGATACTACCCAAATGCGTTCAAATCTTGCACATATGAATCAAGGTGACGCTATAGAGCTTGGAGATGGTTCTGTTCTCTGGATATCCAAAAAGCTGGAACCTGAATTTATGCCGGAAGTAAGCGATTATAGTGATAACGTAGTATACCTTGAATACTTTGGACCGGATGGAAGAAGGGGGGATTACAGTCCTAATAATCCTTTTGGCAGTCGTGGTATGTTTAACTTAAGCTCATTGCAAAGGGCTGGACTACAAGGAACCCCTGGTAATTTTCTTCCTCCAGAAGACATTTAATCCAACACTCTGAAATCCACGCAGATTTTCCATATTCTGGGCCCGTAGGGCAGGATTTTGCGCCTGTCCAGAATCTTTACCTTCTTTTTGGCTTTCTTTGCTTCTTTCCTTATTATCTCAAGTGCGCCGTCGTAAAGCTTGTCCTCGTGGTCCCAGTGATAGAAATGGATGACTCCCTTATTTTTGATGCAGCTGAAGGCCACGTCAAGGAAGCCGTGCGCACCCTTTGGTAGCGGCATGGTGATCCTGTCGAACTTCGTTTTCAGTGAAGTTGCGACCTTCCTCACGTCGCCTAACAGGGGGACCACTTTATCCCTGACCTTGTTGATTATTACATTCTGCTCTGCGTATCTGTGCGCGTCCGGATTCATGTCAATCCCGTAAACCTTCTCGACTTTCGGCTGGAACCTGGCATATATTATCGGCGAGGGCGAAACCCCGCTGAACATGACCAGTACCTTCTCCCCCGGCTTTATCATTTTCGCTATCCTCTGACGCTCTGTGGATTCCCGTACAGAGAAGTATGCCTTCCTGACATCGGTCTTGAACCTGCCCCCGAATTCGGTATGCTCCGTTTCCGTATCTTTACCCAGTATGAGCTCCAGGTCGGAAAGCCTGTAATCGCCTGAACGTTCGCCCTTCTTGTTGCAGACCGTTTGCAGTCGTGGGTGCGTCTTCTTGATCGCTTCCGCTATCTTCTTCCTGTGCTTTCTGAGCTCAGCCGGGACCTCTATTATGGCGACATCCCCCACTATGTCGAAGGCCCTGGGTGCAAGCTTCAGTTCCTCCTCAGAAAGAACGTCCTTGAGGGCTTCCTTCAGCTTCATTGCTTCGCCTCTATTTTGTCAAGAATGTCATTCAGCATGGAATCAACGCAGCTTATGTGTTTGTCCTCCCTCTTAACATGAGTATATGTGACCTTTTTGAAGTGCCTCTCCTCTTCCCTCACCAGCGCGTGAAGTTCCTTCAGGTGAACCTTCTTTATCTTGTACTTGCCGCTAAGCTGCATGACGGCAAGCTCGCTGTCCATGGTGCACACAACTTCTCCCTTTCCATGTTTTCTGGCTAGCTTGAGGGCTTTAAGGACGCCCCTGTATTCGGCCACGTTGTTGGTGGCGGGGCCTATGAACTCGCTGTGGCTCTCCAGCAACTTCCCCCTGGAATCGTATATGAGCAGCGCGAAAGCTGCAGGCCCCGGGTTTCCTCTGGACCCCCCGTCCGTGAATATCTTCATGGCAGGCATATTTATCCCTAATTTATTTTATCCCTCCAACTTAAAACATAAAAAGGTTAGTAATTGGATAGATGAGTATGATTGAACTGAGATTTGATCCCAAGAAGGGAATATGGGCAGAGAAGGAGGATGCAGACAGACTCAGGAATAACTCGTTCGGAGAGCAGAAGGGCGACAAGCTCTGGCTGACGCCTGAGGAGGCTCTCTACGTAGTTGACCTGCAGAACGGGCAGGTCAGGTACGGGAAGAAGTCCCTCGGTTTCAGCGACCTTCTTGCCGAATTTGCCAGGAAGGAGCCGAGGCTTATGGTTAAGTACAACGCCTACAGGGACTGGAGGGACAGGGGGCTGATAATAAAGAGGTCCTTTGGAAGTTCAAAGGGCAACAAGAGGGCCAGCCACGTAAAGAAGTATCCAGCCAAGGAAATGAAGATGCCGAAAGCAGGCGCCCGGCTAGTGTGGGACAGAACTTCTGCCATGGGCGTCATAGAAGACCCGGAAGTTTCAGGAAGGCTTTTTTCAGACTGGTGGCTAGGACAGGTGGGCGTCTACAAGCAGGAGAGAGGGAGCATTCTGAAGCTGAACTTCTTCGAGACCGTGCTGCTGGCGGAGCACTTCGGACTGAAGGTCCTGGACGCTGAAACCGGGAAGACCATAACGGCAAAGAAGATAATGGACGGTGTTGCGGAAAAGAGGGAATTCGCGAAGACCATGTACCAGGCTTACGAGGACTGGAGGCTGAACGGTTACATAGTCAAGACAGGGTTCAAGTTCGGGACGCACTTCAGGATATACTTCCCGGGGGCATCGCCGACCAAGGGCGGCAGTGGGGACAAATGGGTGCACTCCAAGCATGTCCTGCATGTATTCCCGAAGGAGGAGAAACTGCTCATATCAGAATGGGCAAGGGCTGTCAGGGTCGCCCACGGTGTCAAGAAAACCTTCATACTGGGCATGCCGAAGCTGACGCGCAAGGACTACGTCGACTATCCCGCGGACTTCGTGGCCTACAGAAGGAAGAAGGTCGGGAAGGACTGGATAAGGGAGACCCCAAAAGACGGCGCGAGATACCTTCTCGCAGCAGTAAGCGAGGAGGAGCACATAGGCGGGCAGGAGCTGGCCTCGTTGCTGAAGAAAGCCGAGCTCATGAACCTGAACCTCATACTCTCCATAACTGACAGGGAAACCGCGATAACGTACTACGCGCTCAACAAGATAAACCTTAAGGGTGCTAAGTACGATTACTATGAAATAGAATGGATGAGACCCTAAACCGCAGGGGATTGGTGTTCCCCTTCAGTTTCAAGATCTTCCTGATTCCCCTTAAAACTCTTCCTCGCGGGAGTCTATCTGATACTTGCCCTTCTTCTGGTACTGGGTCGACACCCGGTAAGTTATCTTGGATTTGTACATTTCCGGGGAACCCTCTTCACCTAGATCGATTTCATATCTTTTCTTATCGCTGTCTTCAAGGTATTCATCCTCAGATGTACTCTTCACGACAAGCTCGTAGCTCTCAAAGGGTGGTGGCCACTTTGAAGGGGCACCCTGTCCCCTGAACTTCCATATGAGCTTCTGGGTATTCTTGTGTATGCAGTAAAGGTTGCAGTCGTAGCTTGTAAAGTATAGCCTGTTTCCGTGAATCGTCGGCTTCCACCAATTTGCTTCCTGTGTTTTGAACTTCCATAAGATCTTTCCTTTGAGGTCAAGGCAGTACAGGTTTTGATCTTCAGAACCAAAGTATATCCTGTCTTCGTCTATCTCTATCAGCGCCATCGCATGGTTTATCCTGAACGTCCATACGGGCTTTCCCTCAGGACTAATCGCGTGTAGAGCGCCTTCCCTGTTGTTGACGTACAGCTTTCCCTTGTGAAAAAGCGGGCTGGAGTGCATGCCGCCATATGTGCCTGTCCTGAACTTCCATAGAAGCCTTCCTGTGCGAAAATCTATGGCATAGAGATTGTTGTCGAAAGATGGCACATAGACCACGTCATTATGCACAAGCATCAGATATTCGTTGTAAACGTTTCCCTGGGTCTCATATTTCCATATAAGTCTTCCTGTTTTCGCATCAAGACAGTGTACGAACCTGTCCCAGGAACCGAAAAGTACCGTTTCCTTGTATATAGTCGGCATGGATGGCACCTCTCCCTGGGTTCTGTACTTCCAGAGAAGCTGGCCGCTCTTTGCATCAAGACAGTAGAGATTGTAGTCATTGGAACCGAAATATAACCTCCCATCATGCACAGTCGCATTGCCCGCGTTCTTGTCCTCTGTCTTGTACTTCCATAGTAATTCGCCTGTCTCGGCGTCAATCGCATAGAAGTTGTAGTCATAGCTGCCTATGTAAAGGATGCCTTCACTTATTACAGGAGAAGATGGTGCGAAAGGTCCTTCAGCTAGAAATTTCCATATGAGTTCACCTGTCTCGGCATTGATGCAATAGACGTTCCTGTCCTGGCAGCCCACGTAAACCCTGCCCTTGTAGTAGCATGGATGCTGGGCAAAGGAACCTCCCTCGCCTATCCTGAATATCCTGTCAAAGTCCCTGACCTGCTTCATCTCAAAGTTTCCCATCTCCACAGAGAAATCCCCGAAACCCTCTTCACTGTGCTCTTCCATCACCATAATTCACAGAAAGCATTTTATATTTGACTTTTGACGAGTAGCAAGGGAATACATTTAAGACTTCGCGATTTTGAATAGTTAAAAGTTATTTGTTAGGTGTAATCATGCTACCTGAAGAAGCGGGCGGAGCCGGGTTCACTCTCAGATCCGTCATAATCGCCATACTTCTGACCGTGTTCCTGCTTGTCGTGTCGAGCTACATAGCGCTGAGGATAGGTGCACTTCCATGGCCGATCATATTCAGCGCAGTGGCTGCCGGAGCGTTGCTGCAGATATTCGCCAAGATTAACGGGAAAACGAACAGGCATGAAATGAACGTGGCGCAGGCTGGGGGTACCGTGGGCGGTCTTCTTGCGTCGGGCGTTGTTTTCACTATTCCTGGTATACTTTACCTGCAGAATCAGGGCGTGGCAGTTTCCATGCCGGGCGTGCTTTCCCTTGCAGCGGTATGCGTTACAGCCGGTGTGCTCGGTGTCCTGCTCTCCGTACCAATGAGACGGGTTTTCGTGGATCAGGAGAATCTCCCGTATCCCAGCGGAACTGCTGGTGCAGAGGTGATAAAGGCTGAAACCAGGATCGGAAAGGGTACCTTCTTTTTAGCGATGGCGCTGTCACTTACGGGCATCTTCGTGCTTCTGAGGGAGCTCTATTTCCCCGCAGGCTGGGTCCTCCCATTAGCGCCTGAAATCGGGCTTACCCTGGCACTGTATCCCATGCCCCTGGCAGTGGGCATCGGCTACCTGCTCGGCCCTAAGGCCTCTGTCAACTCGTGGTTCGGGGGCTCTTTTATCGGTTGGATGATACTGATTCCGCTGATGGCATCGATAGGTTTCGCATCTACTGCCGAAGGCGCCGGCATAGTTCAGAACGCCGGTATGGGCATGGTCATAGGAGCCGGTATAGGTTTCTTCGCATCCTACGTCATCCCCAGGTCAGGCAAAATTTTCAGACCGCTGTTCCAGTTCCGCGGGTCGGTATGGTACACGAAGTCCACCCCCCTCTTTTCAATAATTGCTTTTGTTGTGTTATGGTTGGTAGGCATACATCCGGTAGGCGCCCTGATAGCAGTCCTTGGCGTCTGGATAATGGTAAGCGTCGCGGCCATGATGACCGGTGAGACCGACATAGACCCCCTTGAGCAGTTCGGCATCATAATAGGCCTGCTGGCCATAGGTTTCTTCGGTCTTGTCGGACTGCAGCTTGACTATCTTTCCGCGTTCATGATAGTGGCATTCGTTTCCATAGCCTCGGCGATAGCCGGTGACATAGGCCATGACTACAAGTCCGCCAAGATACTGGGGACGCGCGCAAAGGACATAATCAAGGTCGACCTCATAGCCGTTATTATAGCAGCTCTCCTAGCGCCCTTCGTCCTCAACTTCATAATGGATGCATACGGTTCTGAATTCTTCACCCCCGCAATGCCCGCCCCGCAGGCGCAGTTAGTGGCGGGTTCGATCTTCGGGTTCGCGCATCCCTGGGCATTCTACACAGGATTCATAATCGCATTTGTCTGGGTAGTACTGGAAAACCTCGCAAAGCGGCGTGCTCCAATACTTCCGATGGTTTTCGGAATAGGGCTTTTCCTTGGACTGGTCCTGGGCATACTCCTTGCAATCGGAGGCCTCATCCGGTACTTCAGCGACAAAAAGTATGCGGGGCTTTTCGGGGCGGCCGGAATAATAACTGCCGCAGGCGTAATGGGAGGCGAAGGCATCGCTGGCCTCGGCCACAAGGCCATGCTGGTTGCTGGAATCGGTTCCCCTCTTTCAGCCGGCTTCTTCTTTGGCGTCTTCGGGCTCGTTCTTCTGGGTGCCCTCGCACTTCGCAGGAGGATGTTCTCATGATAATGGGAATAGACATCGGAGGCACCAACACCCAGGGCGTCCTGTTCGACGGAAAATCAATGAAAGCGCGATGCTCCGTTGAAGGAAATGAGGCAAGACATGCCGTTAGATGCTACAATTTACTGAAAAAGAAAGCGGCCCGAAGGCATAAAGTCGTCCTCACTGGAGGGGGGTCGAGGAGAATCCGTAAGCGGGACTTTCCTCTACCTTTCAAAAGGGTTGGTGAAATAAAGGCCATAGGAAGAGGCGGGGAATATCTTTCTAAAAGGAGGAGCGTATTCGTTGCAAGCATAGGCACTGGTACCGCTTTCGTATCTGTGAAGAACGGGAATTATAAGCATCTCGGAGGCACTGGTATGGGGGGCGGCACGTTCCACGGACTTTCTTCACTTATGATAAACAGGCCCCTGAACGAGGTCGAGAAGATGGCCAGGAAAGGCAGGGGCCTGATGGACCTTACTGTCAAGGATATTGTTGGTTCGGGTATAGGCAGGATACCTGCAAAAGCGACAGCCTCCAACTTCGGGAAGGCCAGGAGGAGTCTGGGCAAAAAGGAAATTGCGCACAGCATGCTCAAGATGGTCGGGGAGACGATCGGAGCCATGTCCTATTTTGCCGCAAAGACTGTCGGGCAGGAAAAGTCCATGCTCATCTGCGGCCGCGTCGCGCTCAATGATACGGTGAAGAAGACCATAACCGATGGGGTGAAACTCATGGGCGGGAAGGCAGGGTTCCCCAGAAACGCCGAGTACTGTGCTGCCATAGGTGCAGCGCTGCTCTGAGCTTTGTTTAACAACTAAGTAAAGGGATTAACTTTTAATTCTGGAAGTAAATTCTAAACCATGGTCAGGTTCTTCATTATAGACGTGCAGCAGTCAGGCCCGGACAAGTCAGAGGTTATGTTATGGGGAAGAACCGAAAAGGGTGAACCCGCTCTCGTGATAGACCCGACCTTCAGGCCTTACTTCTTCGTTGAATGTAAAGACGGTATAAGCAAGAGAGAGGCGGATGAACTGATGGGCAAGATAACCGAGCTTTCACTCGATGGTGTTAAACCCGTAGGGGTGGAATTCAAGGAGAGAAAGCTTTTCGGGAAAGAGAAGAAACTCATAAAGATAACCCTTCCAAAACCGGCTGATGTAATAAAGTTCAGGGACACGGTCAAGGAATGGAACGATGTGAAGACGAAGTACGAGCACTCTATAACGTTCTACAGAAGGTATCTTATCGATACGGGCATCACCCCGCTGACATGGGTGGAGGTCGAAGGCAGGGAGTCCACGGAAGGCCCCTATGCCGTCATAGAAGCTGAAAAGATAACAGCCCTGGAAGATGAGGACTATCCAAAGATAAACATACTTGCACTGGACATAGAGCTTGTGGAGGAGGGGGACGAAGAGAAGATAATAATGGTTTCGGTGAAGGACAACAGGGGTTTCAGGAAGGTGCTCAGCTACAAGAAGGCGAACGTGGATTACCTCGAACTGGTAAAGGACGAGAAGGGGCTTATACAGAGGCTTTCCGAGATCGTCAGGGGAAGGGACCCGGACATAATAGTAACTTATAACGGAGACCGTTTCGACTTCAAGCACCTTTCCGCAAGGGCGAATAAGTTCGGCATAAAATTCGTGCTAGGCAGGACAGCCAAGGAAGCGCTCTTCAAGCGCAGGGGAAGGGTGTATGCGGCCTGGATTGAGGGAAGAGTCCACCTGGACCTGTTCAACTTCGTGGAGAACATACTAACTGATACGCTGTCTTCGGACTCACTGAGCCTTGACAGCGTTTCGAGAGAGATACTGGGAAAGGGCAAAAAGCGCCTGGAATGGGACGAGATGCAGAAGGCCTGGGAGAACAGCAAAGGCCTTGAAAGGGTGGTCAAATACTGCATGACTGATTCGGATCTTGCCCTTTCGCTCTCCAAGGTCTTGCTCCCGCAGATAACCGAACTCTGCAGAATCGTGGGCCAGGGACTGTTCGATACTTCAAGGATGACCTATTCCCAGCTTGTCGAATGGCTGCTGATGCGCGAGTCAAGAAAGACGGACGAGCTCATACCGAACAGGCCGAAGTTTGAAGAGATACAGATAAGGAGGAAGGCTGCCCCGTACACGGGGGGCTATGTCTATCCGCCGAAGGGGGGTATACACCAGAACATCGCCCTTTTCGACTTCATGTCCCTGTATCCGAGCATAACGATAACGCACAACGTTTCACCCGAAACCCTGAACTGCGGCAGCGATAAGGATCCTGTTCACAGGGTTCCGGGAACTGATCATTACTACTGCAAGACACACCCCGGTTTCATACCCGAGACATTGAAGAAGCTTGTGAAAAAGAGGCGGGAGATAAAGGATGGCATGGATAAACTAAAGCCTGATACCGACAAGTACCGGGTTATGGACAACAGGCAGCACGCCCTGAAGATACTCGCGAACGCGAGCTACGGATATTACGGTTACGCAGGTTCGCGCTGGTATTCAAGAGTATGCGCCCAGAGCATAACAGCCTGGGGCAGGTATTACATACAAAAGGTGATACGCAAGGCCGAAAAGATGGATTATGAGGTCGTTTATGGCGATACAGATTCATTGTTCGTGCGCGTGAGGTCAAGGAAGGACGCGGGACATCTCCTGGAAACTGTCAACAAGACGTTGCCGGGCGTGATGGAGCTGGAGTTCCAGGGCCTCTACAAGGCGGGCATATTCGTTCCAGCAAAGACCGGGCTGGCTGCAAAGAAGCGCTACGCACTCATTGACGACGACGGAGAGATAACAATCAGGGGTTTCGAAATCGTCAGAAGGGACTGGTCGCTGATAGCCAGGGAAACTCAGGAGAAGATTCTCCTCGCGGTACTGAGGGACAGATCACCGGAAAAGGCGCTGAACATAGCCAAGAAAACCGTTCAGAGAATAAAGAAGGGAGACACTAGCATCGACAAGATGATAATACACACGCAGCTGACCCGGCCGCTGAAGGAATACGAGCAGATAGGCCCGCATGTAGTAGCAGCAAAGAAGGCGCTCCAGAGGGGCAGGCCGATAGCCGAGGGATCGATGATATCCTACGTCATAAGCAAGGGCACGGGCACGATATCCGACAGGGCCGAGCCTGCGGAGGACGCTGAAAACTATGATCCTGAATACTACGTGAACAACCAGGTGTTGCCTGCTTCCATGAGGGTGCTGGCTGCGCTCGGCTGCAAGGAGGTGGATGTCCTTTCCGAGGGAGAGGTGCAGTACTCGCTCAAAACGTTCATAAAGAAGGGGAAGAAGCGCTGAAAAAAAGCTTTTTATTGCGCCAAACCAATTATACAGATTAACAGAAGGGGTGGTTTTATGCTTAAGGTTGCTGTAAACGGCTTCGGGCGGATAGGAAGGAACTTCCTCAAAGCGGCCCTGAAGAGCAAGGCGTTCAGGGTCGTCGCAGTGAACGACCTCGCTGATGCTGAGACCATGGGGCGCCTGTTCAAGTATGATTCGGTTTTCGGTCCGTTCGAGGGGAAAATAGAGTGGGGAAAGGACTTCATCGAAGTGAACGGACGTAAAATAAGCGTTTTCTCAGAGAAGGATCCGGCTGTCCTCCCGTGGGGGAAGCTTGGCATAGATGTTGTACTAGAATCCACGGGGGTGTTCCGCGAAAGAGACGAGGCGGAAGCTCACATAAGAGCGGGTGCAAAGAAGGTCGTGCTTTCTGCCCCGCCAAAAGGCGACAAGCCTGTCAAGCAGATAGTGCTCGGGGTCAACGAGAATATTTACGATCACAGGAAAGACGACATCATATCCAACGCTTCATGCACAACCAACTGCCTGGCGCCCCTCGCCAAGGTGATTGACGACAGCTTCGGCATCGTCAAGGGATTCATGACCACCATACACGCTTATACCACAGACCAGGTGCTTCTCGACGGCCCCCACAAGGATATGAGAAGGGCCAGAGGGGCCGGACTGAACATAGTCCCCACGAGCACGGGTGCAGCAAAGTCACTGGGGAAGGTGATCCCCAGGCTCGAGGGGAAGATAACGGGCTCTGCCATGAGGGTGCCGGTAGCTAACGGTTCCATAGTAGACCTGGTCGTGGAGTTAAGGAAGAAGACCGAGCCTGAAAAGATAAATGCAACCCTGAAGAAGGCGGCGGGGGGAAAGCTCAAAGGCATCCTCCAGTACTCTGACGAACCCCTTGTGTCTTCAGACATAATAAGGAATCCCCATTCCTCGATATTTGATTCCATGCTGACCAACATAGAAGGCGACCTGATCGAGGTCTTCGCCTGGTACGACAATGAATGGGGATACTCCAACAGGCTGGTCGATCTCATAGATTTCATGAAGAAGAAGTGGAGGTGAGGTCATGATCCATTCGGTAGCAGAGTTGTCCAAGTCACAGCTGAAGGGAACTGTCGTTTTCTTAAGGGGTTCAGCGGACGTGCCCATGAACGATGACAAGGACATCTATGATGCGACGCGCATAAAGGACACCAGCAGGATAGACTCGTTCCTGCCTACCCTGGAGAAACTGGTAAAGTCTCAAGCGCGAGTCGTGCTGCAGCCCGGATGGATAGACAGACCGGACGGAGTCGAGAAGAACAAGAGCGTCATACCCGTTTACATGTATATCAAGGAAAGACTCGGGGAGAAAGGTCTTCTGAAGCACGAAATGCTGTTCGCTCCTTCTGAACTCCATGGGAAGATAAGGAACATCGCCGACAACTTCGACATAGTTAAGGAGAAGATATCATCACTTGAGGATGGCCAGGTGCTGGTTCTCGAGAATCCCAGGTTCGACAAGCAGTACAACAAGGGCGACGAAGCCTATGCAAGGACGCTTGCAGGCATGGTCGAGATATACGTGGCTGATGACTTTGCACAGAGACACAGGCCGTCATCCGACATAGTGCCAATGCCGAAGCATGTCGATAAGAGGTATGCGGGTCTTCATCTGATGGAGGAGATAGAGCACATAAGCCAGGTCACTAAAGAGCTTGAGAAAGGCAAGAGGAAGCCTTTCGTTTTTATACTGGCAGGAAAGAAGATAGAGACCAAGCCTGGTGTGGTTTCGAAGATAACGGTGGCTCTGAAGCTGCTGGACAGGATGAAGGACATAGACAAAATCGTCGTCGGCGGAGCAGTAGCCTACACGTTCATGATAGCGAGCAAGTATCTCGAGAAGGTGAAGGCAGGGCCGGACGGGGTCCATGACATATCCATGGGCGAGATTAAGAAGCTCATCGGTGATTCCTACATCGTGGAGGACCAGATACACGAACAGGTCATGCTAGCAGGCCGTGTTCTTCTCAAGGCCAGGGACAGGGGCATCTCTGTACTGCTTCCAAGGGATCATCTCATAATGAAGAATGGGCGGCTCAAGAAAGGCGCTCTGAAGGAATCCACGATAATAGAAAAGGGATGGATGGGAGTCGACATAGGCCCCCAGACCATAAAGGAGTTCGAGTACGCCATCAAGGAGGCCGGCTTCGTCGTGATGTCGGGGCCTGTGGGAATGTTCGACAAGAAGATTCCGCAAGCCGCCAGGGGAAGCACTGCCGTCGCGAAAGCTCTTGAAGAAGTCACCAAGAACGGAGTCGTGACGGTCTCGGCCGGAGGAGAAAGCACGCTGCTTGTCAATACCCTGGGAATAAAGATAAGCCACGCCAGCATAGGCGGTGGTTCGACCCTGGAATTCATAGAGAAGGGAACGCTGCCCGGAATAGAAGTTCTTGAATCTTAGTCTTCCCATTTGTGATTCGGGTTCCTGGGCATTATTATCCACATTATTATGTACAGTATGATTCCGAAACCCCACGCCAGTGATCCCGCAATCCATACAAGCCTTATCAGAACAGGATCCACGCCGAGGTATTCGGCTATGCCACCACACACGCCCCCGAGTATCCTATCTTTCCCTGACCGGTAGAGCTTCTTTGTCCGCGCAACGGGTTTTCTGCTGACCTTCACTTCGGCAGGCCTGATATGTGGCTTGCTGCCTTTTATGGCCATATCCCCAATAAGTACAAGGTATCCTATCAAAGCGAACAGATAGAAGAACAGCACCAGACTGCTCTCGATGAAAGATGAAAAGCTTGTTAGCGCCGGGGACTGGACAGATATGTTTACGACCCTTATCGCACCTGCGGCTATCCACAGTGCTATGGTTATGCCTGCCGATGATACCAGCGGTGAAATGGGCCTGTAAGTGCTTGGGAAGTTGCTGGAAATGTATGAGGTGTATGAGAAGAACAGGAAGATGAGGAAGAACCATCCTATGTGGACCAGAAGGAAGTAGTGTATGTTCTGAAGCAGTCCTATGCCCAGTGGTATGTTGATGAGATTCATCGCCCAGAGAAATAGCGCAAGGATTAATATTCCTATAAGGCTGGAGATCAGTGGCCCCACAACACCAAATGTCGTGTTGAACCACGTGCTCATCTGCTTCCCGTCATCATCGAACTTCTTCTCAATCCGCTTGCCTAAGGTCTCCACCTCATGGCCGAAATCTTTAAGACCCTTTTCCAGCGTGTGCTTTGGTTGAGCAGTTTTCGGTTTACTACGCTTTCTCCTGGCCGCCATATATAGACTATGCACTTTGTTTTTTATTAATAGAACTGCATATTCTTAGACATGGAAGAGGTAATAACGGCATTCAGGGGGCTGGTGGGACCCTACGGAGACTATGTTATAGCAGTTTTGATAATCATACTCTCGTTTATAGTTGCAAAGATCGTATCCGGGATGTTTACATTTGTGGAGAAAAGGGTGACTTCCAGGACAAAGACCACTGCTGATGACAAGATACTTGCTGCTTTCAGGGGGCCCATCAAGTTAGGTATATTACTGTTTGGTCTTTTCCTTGCACTGGGCTATCTGCCTGTGCTGGCGCCCTACGCCAATGAGATGCAGATAGCTTATACCGTAATCATACCGCTCTATGTGGCGTATATCATATCAAGATTAATCGGTGCGGTGATAGAGTGGTATTCCGAGGAGGTTGCCCAGAAGACAAAAAGCAAGGTCGACGAGCAGTTTCTCCCGATAATAAAAAAGGTGGCTTATGGCATCATATTCGGCATCGTCATAGTTGTCATGCTCAATCAGCTGGGCATCCGGGTCGAGACCGTAATAGCCGCGATGGGCATTGGTGGTCTCGCGGTCGCCCTGGCCCTGCAGCCGACCCTTACGAACTTCTTCTCGGGAGCACAGATGGTGGCAGACAGGCCGCTGAAGATAGGGGACTACATAGAGATAGAGTCCCTTGAGAAGGGTATCGTTACAGACATAGGATGGCGGAGCACGAAGATAAGGACGTTTGCTAACAATATCGTGGTTCTTCCAAACAGCAAGATAGCGGACAGCAAGGTAATAAACTACAGCATCCCGGACTCGACAGCGGGCTTCATCGTGGACTGCGGAGTTGCGTATGATTCGGACCTTGAGCACGTGGAGAAAATTGCACTTGAAATCGCCAGGGAAACCATGAAGAAAGAGGGTGGTGTCAAGAACTTCGAACCCATATTCAGGTTCAGGGAGTTCGGTGAATCCAGCATAAACTTCCGTGTCATAATGAGGGGAAAGACCTTCGGGGACACGTATGCCCTCACCCACGAATTCATAAAGGCCCTTAAGAAGCGCTTCGACAAGGAAGGAATAGTGATACCGTTCCCCCAGAGGGACGTGCACATGGACGCTCCCAAGCCCAGAAGGCGGAAGAAATAACTTCAGCCCGATTTCTTCTGCCTTTCCGCAAGCATCTTCTGAACCTCTTCTGCACGGCTCGGCTTCTTTTTCTTCGACCTTCTGAAGAGCTTTCTTGGTCCTGAAGACAGCCAGCTTCCAATGCCGCTGAAAGATATCCTGGACTCCATGGGCTTCTTTGCCTCTTCCTTGAGCCTCTTCAGCTCGGTGTTCAGCTCGAGCTTCTTGCTCTTCTCCCTTTCCATTATGTCCCTGAAGGCCCTGTCGTCCATCTTCCTCTGGGTCCACTGCCTCTCGGTCTCCTTCATGGTGTTGGTCGTGTCCTTGAGCTTCTTCTCGAGCTTCCTTATGCGTCTATTCAGCGTCACGGGGGGCATTATCACCCCTGTCAGCACGTAAAGTACTAATATTAAGAGCACCAGATCCGCTGCAAGCTTATACCAGCTCTTGTATAAGAGTCCAGTCAGCCGCGTCTGGAACATCATGGATTCGATCTCAATTATAGCATCATCTACCATAGCAAAGTTAGTCTCCAGCTCTTGTATATCGTCAGATGCCAAGCTTTTATTTGCAGTAACATAAGCAGTCTGGGCTTCCTCCAATCTTCGATTAAGTCCAGATACATCTAATCCGAGCGTCTCCAGCTTGTCAAGCTCCATTTCAAGTTGTTTTATCCGATCTTGAGATACTTCCATATTCTGAATAAGCTCATTTACATTAACAATAATCGTAGCAGTCTCCTGTTGTGTCACTCTGCTCCCGTCATCTGTGATTGCAATAAAATCAACGTTTAGTAAGTACTCGCCGGGCTCCTGCATCAGTGCGGCATGAACGACTATAGGAACGGTTACCTTTTCATTCTCACCAATCTCAAAATCGGTAAACTTGGGGAAAATCTCGCAGCAGTCGCTAGTCCAATTTATTATGAAGTTCAGCCTTTTGTTTCCCCTGTTATGTGCGTCAAATATTGCTGTAGAATTTTTTCCCTGCGTTACGCTCACTATTTCTGTCTGGGTTGTTGTGTTGAAATCCCTAATATCTGTACAAACTGATCTTAGAATACATCGGGATGAAACATTACAACCAACAGGAATGCATACCCTTTCCTGATACATCTCAGCTTCGGTGCAATTCTGAATCCCACAATCAACATCAAAAAACTCGGTGCAGTTGCACGGAGGTATGTACACCGTGCCTCCTCCCCCTCCCGGACTGCCACCGTTTCCGTTCGCAGTTGATAGTCCGAGTACCGCTCCCGTGACTGTATTGTTGTAGGGGCAGACTGCGCTGGCTACAAGGTTGAAAGATTTATCTTTTTCCGCCAAAGCTCTGCATTCATCAGAGCCGTTAAGCTGGTAATTGTCACCGGACCTCGTGAGATTCACAGAACCTGCAGGGCATGACAGTGTTAGCCATGACATGTTCCATGAAACGGCGGTTCCCCTTATGTTTTTCACCCTCAGGGTAGGACTAAGCTCCTGGCTCGCCTGGAATACCGAACCAGAGGATGGAGTCAGGAATTCGATTGTAAGAACATCGCTAACATTAAAAGTGAAATTGGCACTCCCGTTGTTGTAAAGCTTTGAAGCGTTTACCCATACTGACCAGTTGCCCGTAGGATCCGACGTGTTTATGGTGTAGTTGTAGTAGGTCACGTTATTGTCCGAAAAGGAGTCGTTCGAGCTTTCGTTGTATTTGAGAATCTCAAGGGACCAGTTCACATTGTTAATAGTAAAATTGTTGATGTCCAGAGCCGAGAAAGTAAGGTTTTCGCCCCGGTTGTATGCAACGCCTGACGTCCATTCGTTGAGGTTCAACGTCATGTTGCCGGTCACCTGAAGCGTGTTCTTGTTTGGATTGTGCGTGTTGCTGCTGTTGATGTTGCCTCCAAAATCGTTAAGACTAAATGTGACGTTCACGCCCTGTGTCGTGTTAAGAGACCTTCCGGTAAGATTGGTGTCGAACTCAAACACCCACAACCCGCGGTAGTCCAAGGTCATGCCCCATTCCGTGTACTGTGGCCCTGGGTATGTTACGTTAACCTTTACCCATGCCACACTCGTGGTGTCATCGCTCGCATTAACCACCACGCTGGCGTTGGAGTAGAGGTTCGTTATGTTTATAACGCTTCCCATGTGCTCGAACCAGTGGTCTATGACGTACGGGTAGTCCGTGTCAACTATGACATATACCTGCGTGCTTGACGAATTCTGCGGACCTGCGTAATAGTAGAGATTCGAATCCGCCGTTATGTTGCATTTGAGCTCATAGTCACCCGAGGTCTCGGAAGTGTACGTGTAACCTGCCCAACCCGTCGAGTTGGTGAGCGCAGATCCTATGAAGGAATCATTCACATAGAAGCTGACGTTGTATCCCTCAACTGAAACGTCGCTGTAATAGTCCCTCACATGGCATGTGGCAAGATACGTGCTTCCATTGGCTATCGTGTTGTTGTCCTCGTAGATGGAGGCGTTTATGCTTATGTTACCCACGCTCGCGTTACTCCACAGATAAAAGTATCGCTTCTCCTGCGTCCAGTTCTGCTGGAAGAAGTCGTCGTAGGCCTTAAGACGAACGCTCACGTTCCCCGCAACCGGGAAAAGCGTCATGTTCATGAAGTCGAACGTATAGTTCGTCCAGTTATCGTTAGAATCATAATGCGGGAAGGGCGTCAGCGTCCCGTTTATCCACACGTAGGAAGCATTCACCCCGCTCGCGTTCCAGAGCGCAGACGCGTTCAAACCCGTGTCGCTCCTGTTGAAGCTGGCGCCATCAACCAGCACGCCCCCAGTAGAGTTAGTCATGTTAAACCATAAATCATAAAGCGGCGACACCGTCACATTTATAGCGAGGTAGTCGATGCTTAATGAACCTGAGGGTCTGCTTTGATCCTCGAAAAGGATTTGGATATAACCTGAAGAATTTACATAATCGGAAAGATTATAATCAAAAAGTGTCATATTTATATGTCTGAGTGTGTACGAAGGGAAAGTTACTGGAATGGTATCCAAATAGTCCCATGAACTTCCACTGTGGTTGCGTATCTTTAACTCTATAGTTGGGTCGGTTGTTATTCTAACATCTGCTATAATCTCAATTTTTGCTGGAGGAGAAACGTTGTAATTTGTCGCGAAATAATAATCCCATAGAAGTTTGTTGTTAGTTGGGTTTATAATTTCAACTCCACTTCCATCAATCTGTGTATCAACAAAACTACCGGTTTGATTCCATCCCCAGGTCCCATTTGGATAAATCAGTGCCTCACCATCAGCAGTCTCCTCAGAAACGGAGTATATTACAAATCCAGTGAATGCGAACGGAAACGCGTATAAAGCGAAAACGAATAGGAGGGCGATGACTATAACTACAACTCTGTTTTTCTGCGCCCCCCTTTCCTCATCCACGAACTATACACCTATATAATTATGTATTGTCTCGATTCTTAATATCTATTGCTTGATTGCTTGGTGCAGGTTTCATTATTAAGCGTACGGAATCAATTATTTATTGGGTATTCTGCATGATGAAAGGTGTATCACCTTTAGTTCCTAGAGTCCTTATCCTTCTCACAATAACAGCTTTCGTTGTGGCTACTACTGAATTAAAACATCCATGCATAGATGAGGATGGTGACGGCTATGGTGTCTGTCCGAATTGTGGGATAAAGAATGGATGTACGTACAATCCTTCTGATAATGATGACACGAATCCGGATGTTTTCCCTGGCTCTGAAAGCTGCAAAGACAGAGACGGCGACGGATTTGGTGAATGTCCATGCTGCGAGAGGAGAAAGGGATGTGAATACGATGGGGATGACTGTGATGACACGAACGAAAAGATACATCCATGCCCTGGATGGATATGCAACAATTCCAAATCCAGCCGTGAAGTGACAGATGATATAATTATAGAAATGCCTATCATAAGAGCGCTTACGTTCGAATTGTCCGCTGCGAATGGCCTTGACGGCGGTGTCGAAGTCTGTAATGGCATAGACGATGACTGCGATGGATTCATAGATGAATATAACGATCCTGCCACAGGTGAGCCTGTTTATGCAGGCCAGACATGTGATGGAGTGGGTTTATGTGGCACTGGAATAGTAGAATGTAACCCGACAAACAACATGGTCGACTGCTCTACTAATCCCGGAGGAAGTGAAGATCAGTCTGTTGAAGAGATTTGTGATTATTTAGATAATGATTGTGATGCGGCGATAGACGAAGACTTCAATTATGAAGAAATACCGGTTGGAAATGGTTGTAACGGTATAGGAGAATGCGGAGGTGGTGTGGTTTACTGTGTAGATAGCAGCACAAGTGACTGCAGTACCAACCCAGGAGGGCCTGATTATGATGGAAGTGATGAGGTATGTAACTACTTGGATGATGACTGTGACGGATTTGTAGATAACGGTTTTGA
>CP070804.1:382367-406576 GCA_020343635.1 Candidatus Aenigmatarchaeota archaeon
AGGACCAGCTCGAAATGATTTCACTCCAGCAACCTCTGGACCTGTGATTACCTCTGGAGCAGCCATTGTTGGTGGTGCTGATCCGATATTTGTTGACACAAACAAAATTGCTCTTTTCATTGACAGATCAGAGAGTGGTTGGAATCACTGGTTTACTGAGGTCTACACTGCTTCTGTGGATACACCTAAAACACTCACTCTAAATACAACTTATGACTTCAGTTATACCATGGGAACTACAATACTTCTTGATCAAGCAGCTGGTAAATGGCTTATGTTTTATAACAACGGCACTGAACAGTTTACAAACAACCCTGGACTAGGCACTGTGATATCAATGAAAACAGCTCCTGTAGTTGGTGGTTCTCCTCCTGACTCCACACCCCCTTCAATCCCACAAAACCTTAATGCCGTAGCAGTTACTGATAATCAGATTGATCTTACCTGGGACGCCTCTAGTGATCCTGAGTCAGGTATAAGTAGATATTATATTTATAGAGACAGTGTTAATGTTGGGCAATCAACAACAACTTCATACTCAGATATAGGTCTTACTCCAAGCACAACCTACACCTATGAAGTATCTGCCGTTAATGGAGCAGGATTAGAATCAAGTAAAAGTGATTCTAGTTCAGCAACAACTTTGGAAGACACCACTCCACCTGTCCGCTCCAATGGACAGCCAACAGGCACCCTTCCAGCTGCTACAACCCAGACTACAATATCCCTTGACACTGACGAAGCTGCAACCTGCAAATATGACACCACCCCAAACACAAGTTATGCTGCAATGCCCAACACCTTCTCAACTACCGGCGGTCTCTCACACTCCCAACTTATAACCGGCCTTACAAATGGCAGCTCACACAACTACTATGTCCGCTGCCAAGATACATTAGGTAATACCGACACAAATGACTTTACAATTAGCTTTTCCGTGGCTTCACAACCACCGTCTGATCTGAATGTGACTAATATCAATCCCAGTAATTATGAAACTGCCTATTTGGTGGAGGGTGATGACTATTACATTGATAGGACATATACCATTACTAATATACCATCAGCTTATGAGGGGCTTCTTTGGATTAAAACTGCAAACAATGATAAAGGAAGCACAGGAGATAACTTCCTTACCTTCGATGTCAACAAAGACGTCACCGTGTACGTAGGGTACGCCTCCATCTCTCCGATACCTGCCTGGCTGAATACGTGGACAGAAGAAAACCAGCAGGTAACCACAACCATACTTAACTATGACCTATACAGCAAAAACTACTCAGCTGGACAGATAGGTCTAGGAGGAAACGAGGGAGGAGACAGTATGTACATAGTCTTGTTAAGGGATGTAGGTGGTGCTGTCTTTGAGGCGGAGGATGTTAACCAGGATGGAACTGTTGACATGGCGGATTTGATTCTGGTGGGACAGAGCGTCGGTGGCGTTTATGATCCTCTTATGGATGTGAATGATGATTTGTATGTGAATCTTTTGGACCTGATACTCGTTGTCATAAAAATAATTGGCCCTCCTCCTGGTCCCACTTGCGGTGACGGCACGTGTGACGCCGATGAGACTTGTTCTACTTGCCCTACAGACTGCGGAGACTGTCCGCCTGTCCGCTCCAATGGACAGCCAACAGGCACCCTTCCAGCCGGCACAAACCAGACCACAATATCCCTTGACACCGACGAAGATGCAACCTGCAAGTACGACACAACATCAGGAACAAGTTATTCCGCAATGCCCAACACCTTCTCAACCACAGGCGGCACTTCACACTCCCAGCTCATAACAAGCCTTACGAATGGCAGCTCATATACTTACTATGTCCGCTGCCAGGATACATCAGGCAATGCAAACACAGATGATTACCTGATTAGCTTTTCCGTGGCTTCATCTCCTCCTACAGGGGTTTGGGAGAACGAGCCTGCAGGTTTCATAGAGATCAGCGATCGGCCATTTAATTCACTCACCGAGGACCCGCAGTGGACCCACCAGGACGAGTGTGGTCAGGGTGTCATAGAAAACGACCCCGCCGCGCCGCTCTCACCGCCCAACGTTCTTGCGAAGGTCTATCCGCCAGGTTCTGGCTGCTGCGGTGCTGAGGCGAGCATTGAATGGATAGTGAGAACCGACTCAGAGTTCTTTGCTGGTTGGTACTACAAAATAGAATCTGGCTTTCAGATGCCAGATCCTGGTCACGAACTCAAAGAGGTTATGTGGCAGACCACGCCGGAAAACAGTGGCCACAATTGGCCCAGTTCTGGTGGATCGGGGACGGGTCCGACCTTCACGTGGGACTTCCGGTGGAATCACGTGGGAAACGGCGGGACCGCAGATACTTGGATTGGTCCGACGCTTAATAAAGGCCAATGGTATAAATTTGAATTGCATATTGTGCATGGCGGCGAAGTTAAAGGTTGGGTCGATGGCGAACTCGCCTGGTCCGGTACTCCGGACTGGACTGGCACGACTGGTTTCGAGGCAATCATAATCAACGATTGTTGGGGCGGTTGTGTCGGAGACTCGGTAGATAACGAACAGCGCCTCTGGTACGATCACTTCTACCTGAGCGCACCACCGTAATTTATTCTTAGCAATAGTACCGACTTCATAATTTATAGTACTCCAGCCCCAGGTGTGTTATCGGCTCCTCGCCCATCATGTGCCTCAGCGTGTTCTTCAGCTTAGTGTGCTGTATGAACAGGTCATGCTCCGGGTATACCTCAGGCGCATGCATCGGCGCCTTGAAGTAGAATGAAAGCCACTCCTGGACTCCCTTCATTCCCGCCCTTTGGGCGAGGTCCATGAAGAGCGCGAGATCGAGAACAACTGGCGCCGCCAGTATGCTGTCCTTGCACAGGAAGTTGATCTTTATCTGCATGGGGTATCCCAGCCATCCAAAAATATCGATGTTGTCCCAGCCCTCCTTGTCGTCTCCCTTGGGAGGGTAGTAGTTTATCCTCACCTTGTGATAGGCGTCCTTATAGAGGTCAGGGTACATCTCAGGCTGGAATATGTACTCCAGCGCCGACTTCTTGCTGATCTCCTTGCTTTTGAACGAGCCCGGGTCATCGAGCACGAGCCCGTCCCTGTTGCCGAGGATGTTGGTGGAGAACCAGCCCTTCACACCCAGCATCCTTGATTTGATACCGGGCGCAACCATGGTCTTCATGAGCGTCTGACCTGTCTTGAAGTCCTTCCCTGAGATTGCGACTACCTTCTCCCTGGCGAGGGCATCAAGCGCCGGTATGTCCGTGGTCAGGTGGGGAGCCCCGTTGGCATAAGGAACCCCCTCCATTATCGAAGCATAAGCGTATATCATTGAGGGTGATATCCATTCGCTGTTCTCCTGCAGGCCCCTCTCGAAGGATTCTATGCTCTCGTGCACGGGCTTATGCACTATGTACACCTCTGTGCTAGCACACCAGACCGTGACCATCCTTGCGAGGTTGTGCTCACGCCTGAAGCGTCTGATGTCTTCCCTCACCTGCTCGGCCAGGTCCCATTTGGTCGCCCCCTGCTTGATGTTGGTTCCTTCAATATTCTTGACGAAGTTCTGGTCGAAAACCGCAGGCATGGGCTTTATCTTCTCGAGATCTTCCCTGACGTCATCCAGATCCCGTACGTCAAGCACCCCCGCCTTCCTGGCGGCCTCGTAGGCGTTGTCTCCGAATATGTCCCAGGCCGCGAATTCTATGTCTAGCAGGTCAGCGAGAGGGACGAAATCCCTGACCATCGGCGTCCTGTGCTCGTCCCTTCTTCCCAGCCTTATGGTCTGCATCTGTGACACGCTCCCAAAGGGCTTCGAAAGGCCCTTTCTGATGCGCATCACCCCGGCCATGAAGGTGGTGCTCACCGCTCCAAGCCCGGGTATCAAAATGCCTAATTTGCCTTCGGCAGGCTTTATCTCAGTCTTTGGCATGATATCATCCAATATTTTATATCTATAAAATAGTTGAGCAAACTTATATATTTTACGAATGTAAAATAATTCAATTATGGTGCGCAAAGTGCTGAAAAGGCTTGAAGACCTGAATACGAAGGGCTGCTTGTGGATGTACATTCTCAGGATACTGTCAGACAGGCCGGTTCATGCATATACCCTGCGCCGGGAGATTGAGAGGAGATTCGGCTTCAGGCCGGGAACAGTGACCGCTTACAGGGTCCTTTACTCGCTGACCTCAGGAGGCTTCGTGACAAAGAAGTCAGAAGGCAGGAGAAAGGTGTACAGGATAACAGGAAAGGGCAGGGACGAACTCCGGGAAGCGGTCAGGTTCTATAAGAAACAGGTCAGTGTTCTGTCATCAGCAATTTAGAATCACTGTTTTCGCAATTCCGGCGCCACCGTGTAACCTGTAGCGGCAATCGCCCGAACATGAATGCGACATTGTCGAGGTTTCCTGTTCCCCGATAACTACTACATTCCATGTCTCGGTTGTGATCTGAGCTCCCGTGGTAAAATTGGTTACCGAAATTTCAGATACGTCAATGCCCCCTGTTCCTATGTTTTTGACTATGATTCTTACCTCGCCACTTCCTATACAGAACGAATCTACTATGTCTATCTGATAGGCTGTGAGTCCTCCCGCGTACTGTGATATGTAAGTCCAGCCCATACCAGCGAGAGAGACAGTAATAAGGAGAAGAATAATTATTGCAATTACAGGTGTTATCCCTTTCATAGACCTTCATTAATATTCTGGTCAAGACCAATTAAAAAGTTTCAGGTCTTATCTGAGTTCTTTGGGCGTGAAAAGGCCAATTTTAGTCAAGGCCGAGAGGGTGTGTATCAGCGGATTCGTTTTCTTTCCGTAAGCCTTTGTCTTCCTATTCTTTATGGCCTTCTGAAGCTCTTCAGCTCTGGCTATATCCGCTTCTGTGTACCCGTTGCACATCTCGTACCTGCAGTGGGAGTCTGAGCCGCCTATCATCCCAAGATGATTCTTCCTGGCGAACTCCTCGGCCTTCCGGTTGAAGTAGTCAAACAGGACCCTGGCGTTCATGGTCTCGACCCCATCGAAATGATCCTTGTACTCCTCAGTCATCCTGAAGTGGTTCCTCAAGAAATCGAACGGATGAGCCACTATAAGCAGCCCTCCCTGGTCCTTTACCTTGTCCTTCACCTCAAGGAATTCCCCAGGCTTTATGTCCTCGTTTATGAACAGTGCCAGTATCTCTCCTATCTTTCTCCCGTCGTGGAATACCCTCACTTCCTCGCCCTTTATTACGTGAATTCGTTCCCTCTTTCCTGCCGCCAGCACGCGTTTCCAGCCCTTCGTAGTATTGTGGTCTGTGACAGCTATTCCGTTCATGCCCTTAATCTTGGCGGTCTTCACGAAATCCTCTGGGCTGACTATGGCGTCACTTGAGTAGAAGGTGTGCGCATGCAGTTCGAACTTCATGGGTTTCACCTGGTCTTTTCCTTACCTGATTTTATGGTTCCCGAGACTCTCAGAACACGGATTATGACCTTTGCGTCCCCTATCTGGTGGATGAGCGCAAGTGAAACCTTGACATCATCCACGCTCTTTGGAGTACACGAAAGCCACCCTTCCTGCTTACCGGAATTCCACAGGTTCCTTATCATCTTCACATTAGAATGCGAAAAGCCCTTCTCTCCCATCCAGTTGATTATAGAGTTGAGGGCAGCTCCCTTGACGTCATCGTAAGATAATGGAGAGTCAGAATGGACCCTGAATGTCAGGTACCGCTTCTTCTCTTTCATGGTTGGCAGCCTCTTCAGCTTCATTCCCCCACCTCCACTCCGGGTCTTATCCATTTGCCTGCCAGCCTTTTCAGGTTCTCCTCCACCACATGACCGGACATGCTCTTCTTTATCTCGGACTCATCGAAACCAAGGACCTTTCCGAAGGCCGTGAGCTCTGATGGCGAACGCAGACCAAATTCCGAAAGCGCCCCCGAAACTATCGCGAACGGGGCTTTGAACGTCTTCACAGACTGGGCGTTCTTCAGCATCTGTGAGAATATCCTGCCCCTCTCTTCAAGCGTTGAGTGAAGCAGCACACCGAACTCGAAGGCTATCCTCACATTGTTCTCCTTTGCGAGCTTTGCCATGACGGCGTCTATCCTGCCATCTTTTCCAGGAAGAAGGATATCGAGTTCAGGGGTTTCAAGCGCGACCCTGTTCATCCTGTCGTCCCTTCCTTCAACGGCTATCATCCCGAACTTCTTCCTCTCCTTTATTACCCTTCTCTTCATGATCTCCGGGCTCTTCTCGTCTATAACGAGTCCTCTGACCAGTTCTGTCTCTGTCCTTCCTTTTACGATCTCCTTATCGCCCAGAATGCACACGCCGTTCCAGCCGAGTTTTTCAGCCATTCCGGCAAGCTCTTTCGGATTCGAGTCATCGCGTACGCAGTAGTCCCATAGTTTCATAAAAGTAATTAGTCAAGAAATTAAATAAATTAAGTAGGAGATAATTATGGGCATAAATGAAGACAGGGAGATGCTTATCAGCAAGCTCATTGGAGAGGGATACCTCAAGAGCGAGAAGATTATCGAGACCTTCAGAGAGGTCCCAAGGGAGATGTTCGTCCCGGAGAGCGATCTGGCGAATGCATATGGAGACTATCCCCTGCAGATAGGATGCGGCCAGACCATATCAGCTCCCCACATGGTCGCGATAATGACAGAGCTTCTCAGGCCTCATAAAACCGAAAATATACTTGAGATAGGTTCAGGATCCGGATACCAGGCAGCCATACTGTCAAAACTCGTCAAGAATGTATACACCGTCGAGCTCGAACCTGAGCTTGCGCAGACCGCAGCCGAGAACTTGCGGAAGGCCGGATGCACCAATGTCAGCGTCTTTGAAGGAGACGGGAGCCGCGGTTATCCGCCCTTCGCTCCCTATGACAAAATACTGGTCACATGCGCCACGCCTGACATAATGAAGGCATGGAAGGACCAGCTGAAGGAAGGCGGATGGATCATAGCTCCTGTGGGGGGTTTCTATCATCAGGAGCTGATATTGCTGAAAAAGACCAAAGACGGATTCGAGGAACAGAGGCACGGAGGCTGCATATTCGTGCCTCTGAGGAATGAAAGGCTTTAAACCGAAATGATAGGGGGTTACTATGACGTCGCTGAAGACACCAAACGGACTTTTGTTCTTTAAAAACATAATTATCAGTCTCACACTCTTTTTCCTACCCCTGCTCTTCTTTGACATGGGTTTCGACGGGCTCCAGATAGGCGTCCTGATGTCGAGCTTTACCATAGTCACACTTTTCAGCACCTTCCCGATAGGTGTCATAAACGACAAGCTCAGCATAAAGTACGTCACAGTGATAGGCATGCTGCTTGAATCGCTGTTCTTCTTCGGTCTCTACTTGTTCAGGGATTTCTGGATAATACTGGCATTCTTTGCCGCGGGGGCCCTCGGCGGAAATATGATAGACACGAGCATAAGGGGCATGACGCTCAAGGTCACAGAAACCCTGAGAAGGGGAAGAAGACTCGGAAGGTTTCAGGCAGTCACCAGCGGGGGAGCCGCTATCGGAATACTGTTCGGAGGTTTGATGCTTTTCACTCTGCAGTTCAGCGGCGTACTGCTCATAAGCGCTGTAGCCTTCTTTATAATGGCACTGGGGTCGCTCTTCATAACAGAGGTCAAGAGTGCAAAATTCCCGATGAGTGATTACAAGGCAGTATTGCTGAAGAAGAAAACCGCTTTCTTCCTCCTGCCGCTCTTCATCTTCGGGATCCACTGGGGAGCCGAACACACATCATACACGCTTTTCCTCAGGGAAGGCCTTGGTCTCAACCTTGTCGCTTCGGGACTTTACATGAGTGTAGCCATAATGGGGCTTGCACTGGCTTCCCTGAAGACTGGATCTTTCATCGACAGGGGAGGGAATAACAAGATCATGTTCTTTATTGGATTGGTGATATCTGGTATAGGACACATACTCATGACTGTACCCATAGTCCCACTGTCTTTCGCATTCAGACTCATGCACGAGATAGGCGACGGAATCACATTCGTAAGTTTCTATGTAGGCTTCTCAAAGATCTTCAAGACAGAGAGGATAGCAGGAGAATCGAGCGCAGCCATGTCCATAATAATGATCGGTGCGGCTATCGGTTCGCTCGTTTTCGGACCACTTGGCTATTCTTACGGATTCGGGTGGCCATTGATAATATCGGGAGCCCTTTCCATACTGATTGTGTTCGTGCTATTCCCTCTCCAGAAGAAGCTCAGCTTATGAATCCTTTCTCGTGCCGAACCTTATGTAGACCGCTACTGCAACTATGACAAGAGCTGCTACCGCAATCCATGAGAGTCCGCTGAACTCCTGAGGGTAGACTACGGTTAGGCCCAATATCTTCACATCGTTTATGGTCTCCTCGAAGCCCGGACGCGTGGAGTTGGCTGTTATTGTCATTGTGTACTCATTTGTATCGGCCGTGAAGACTATGAGATGGAAGGTCTTTGACTCTCTTGGAAGCAGGGTGAAGTTGAGCGTCCTGTTGTCAGACGAAAGATCACCTTCCGTTATGTCAACGAACCTGCTGAATGGATAGTCATCACCTATGCTCATCACGACGCTTTCGGGGATGTCCTGCCTGTTAGCTATGGTGACCGGAAGTATATCGTAGGAACCGAGCGTCATGTAGAGGTTTGTCGAGGTGGTTATCAGACCGAGCGGTTTAAGGACAAGGAATCCGAACATTCCGGTCGTGTTCGTGTTCCCTGCCCTGTCTCTAGAATAGGCCCTGTATGTAACGTTGTATTCATAGCTCCACGAGTTCGTGTACACACACACATTGTCCGGGCAGGACACGGTGAACGGACCAGCTATCGGGTAACCGGAACCTACGCTAGAAAGCCAGTATGTTATTCCGGTCTCGTTGACGCCCGTGTAATCCCTGTCCGCGAGATCGGAATAGACATTGATTTCCGCATCGGTATCCGTCAGAATCATTCCGTCCGGGGAAACGACCGGGTCGCCATTCCTGTCCTCCACGAATACGTTTATGTCCGGCGGAGGCGTCGTGTCAATCCACGTGCCGTTCAGGGATTCATCCCATGTGACAAGTTCCATGTTAGCGCACCCGACCGCATCGTCAATGGCCCTCACCCTGAAGTAGTATGTATGATTGTCATTTCCGTTGAAGGGAGGAGGAACATACCCTGCGGCGTTATCGAAGTTCTCATTCAGGCTGTCTACACATGAGACATAGCTGCAGGTTCCCGGGCCTGTCCACACAAGCGCGTTGTCATTGTTGATGGCATCCCAGTCAGTCCACCCCAGAAGAACATTTCCGCTTCTGTTGTCTATTATCCTGTACTGAATGTCATAGCAGTCTATCCCAGAGGTCGGTACTCCATCCGGATCATCGTTACCGCTCCAGTTAACAAGGAACACATCGCCGGACAGATATTCCGGGGAACTCTCTATCTGAGCGGCAGGTTCGTATGTGTCAAGATAGGTGCATTCGCAGTCTGAAGTCAGCTCAGCGGCGGTTGCAGGATCGCATGACCAGGAACCCTCTATGCCATAGCTGTCATTGGCCTGGATCCTGTAGCAGAACCTGAGGCCGTTAGCCTCAGTTTCAAGATTGATCAGCTGATAGTTGTTGTTGGTATTGAAAGTATTTTCCCATCCCATCATGCTGAAACGTCCTACCTCGACGTACTGGAGGATGAACTTCGTTGCATAGGAATTATTGTCCCAGGTGACGTTGTATAGCTTTCCTGTGGTGTCCCCGTTCGGAGGCCCTGTGATCCATGCATCAGGAGGGGTGTTGTCAACATTGAATACTTCGTTTCTCCAGGCGCTCCACTGTAATCCTGATCTCGCACTTGCTTCCACCTGAACATCGTTCTCAACCCACGCTATATTGCTGAAAGAGAACGAACCCCATGTGTAATTCCACTCCATCCCGGAGGCCAGTGTTATATCGCATCCAGGCCCCCCTGGTGGTGAGCATACTACTCTATCAACAAAAACTGAACCAGTAGCGTTCATTATTACATAACGTACCCTGTCAATGACATCCAGAATGTCAGGATCACTGGCGCTCACGTTGAATGTTATGTCGCCCCTGAAGGTGTCTTTGAAGGCCGGCCATCTCGGCGGGAATATGTCATCGACAACCGGCACCCTGTTGACCCTGCAGCATATGGTGTTCGTATAGGAAGAGGCACAGTTCCCTACGTGGGCGTTTGTAATGCTAGAGATTTTTCCCATGCAGGTGGGCGCGTTAGCAGGACACGGAGACCCACCGCCCATTATTGTGCAGTAAGGATCACCTATATCCGAAGAGATGCATATGGGATTGCCTGTGTAAGTTCCGAAAAAAGGATCTGCAACATGCGCGTTTGTAACCGCGGATGCATTCACCACAGGACTGTTTCTGACTGAGCTGCAGTCAGCACCCAGTGTGGCAGTGGCGTCGCTGCAGCACACGAGATAGGGATAGTTGGTCTGGCTCGCAAGCTCTGCATGGGCATTATCTGTGGACGACATCCTGAATATTACGGTGTCCGAACACGTGGACGTGACACTGCATGAAAGCTGTGCACTGGCAGTAATTACGTTAATTAGAAACAGGAGTAAAGATACAATCCATACGGCATTTTTACATATCTTTAGGCTCATCTGAAATACCTTCTGCAGTGGTCTCTTATCGTTTCAGTTTCTATCAGTTCACATATTTCCGGATTTTCCTCTGTGAGTGCCCTGTCCTTTAGGGTGAGGTCATCACATTCCTCAGGCGGGAGAAGATACTCGCAGTCCTGCGGCGCCAGTTCCTCCTGTTCTGTCACGTTCGGTTCCTCAGTGATGACTTCTTTGGCCGGGTAAAAATTCACTATGATAACAATCCCTATAATGATAACGGCAATGAGGGCAGCCAGAATCTCTATGTCGTGAAGCTTTTTCTGGGGAACAAGATGAGCGTGCTTAGCCTGATTTTCATGGGCAGCGTGTTTTTTTGACTTTCCGTAACCATGCCTGGCGCTCATATTATTCTTTTGGTAACTGTTATTAAAATAATTAGAGCCTCAAAGCAGGTAACTGATAACCATTTATAAAACAGTCAACAATAAATCATCTTCATGAAAGCGTATGTGTCAACAGGCATCATAGGCGTTTTCGCCTTCGATGAAAAGAAGAAGATGGTACATTACAATCTTTTTTCTGCAGACCCCGAATTCATAGCCGGAAGGCTGAAAGAATCAAGAAAGGGGGGACTGATTCCCGAAGAGGAGTCTCTAATAAGGGACCTCATAAGATCCGGCTATAAGGAGATAGCCTGGGACAAGAGGATAGACTTCCCGGGAGTGAAGTGTCTTTACGAGCCTGACAATGTGGCCAAGACCATGTTGCAGAAGTCCGGCAGGAAGCTGGCTCTGGACCTGCATCTGGTGAAGGACCAGTCTGAGCTTAACAGGCTTATTTCACAGGTCAACATACACCTCACCAAGCATGAGATAAGGAAGGAGAAGAAGGACGTCATACTTATGCGCGCCATAGGGGTTGTTGACGAACTTGACAAGACGCTCAACACACTTTCAGAGCACATGAGGGAATGGTACGGCCTGTACTTCCCAGAGGCAGAGCACCTGATAAGGGACCATGAGCAGCTGGCTGCTGCGATTTCAAAGGAAGGCAAGAGAGAAGCGGTGACGGACAAGAAGGTGGCGAAGTACGCCAGGATCACAGCAGGCATGCCATTTTCGGACGAAGACCTTAAGGCGGTCCAGGGATACGCCAAAAACGTGCAGAGCCTCTACAAGGTGAGAGATACTGTATCCGCCTACATAAAGAAGGCCGCCAAAAGCTTCATACCTAACCTTTCCGCGGTTGCCGGCCCCCTTATAGCATGCAGGCTCCTTGCGCATGCGGGCGGACTTGAGAAGCTGGCAAGATTGCCGACGAGCACCATACAGCTCCTTGGGGCGGAGAAGGCGCTGTTCAGGCATCTCAAGACCAGGGACAGGCCGCCGAAGTTCGGTGTCATCTTCGCGCATCCATCAATACAGGAAGCCGACAGGAAGGAAAGGGGAAGGGTCGCCAGGATACTCGCATCAAAGCTTATGATGGCAGCAAGAGCAGATTTCTATACAGGAAAGGACATGAGCGATAAACTTCTGTCTGATATGAAGGCCAAGCTCAAGCCGGGGAAGGTCAAAGGGAAATGATTCTCATTGAGCACAATCCTCACAGAACCATCCCGCACTCGTAAGTTTAACTGTTGCGGATATTTCGCCGCAGCTGTCACAGACAGCGAGGTTACTCTTGGCGTAGATCATAGGCTTGTAGTCACCCCCGTTCCTTATCTTGGAGAAGCAGAAGGAGCAAATGTGCTTCTTCATGGCGTCGGCGGTCTCGTTGGACCACCTGTCCTCCCAGATGGTGTCCCCGCAGATACGGCACTTTTCCATCTCCTCGCCTCCCGTGGGAATGGTCGAATCCATGGTTAACTCTTGATTTTTCGAATAAAAAGGATTTCCATTCTACAACTCATATATCAGACAATAGTTTTCCAGTACAATGCTTTTATTTCAGGTCGGCAGATAACTGTTTATGAAAGAGATATCAGCAGGCATATGGAAGGATGGGAAGCGTCTTTTCACGAAGAGCATGGTCAGGGGTTATCATGATTACACGAAGAACGTCTTTAAGAAGGGCAAGACCGAATACAGGGAATGGGATCCCAACAAGAGCAAGCCCGCAGCGGCAATAATGAAGGGACTGAAGGAGTTCCCTCTCAGGAAGGATGACAAGGTGCTCTATCTTGGAGCCGCTTCAGGTGCGACATGCAGCTTCTTCTCGGACATAATAGGTGAGAATGGCGTCATCTACGCCGTGGAGATATCAGAACGGTCAGCAAGGGACCTTAACGTCACAGCAGAAAAAAGGGGCAACATAGTTCCGATACTTGCAGATGCCAGAAAACCAGAAGCATATGAGTGGGTGGAGCCCGTTGACGTCGTATTCGAGGACGTCGCCAGCGACGAACAGGGACCCATAATGATAAGGAACGCGGACACGTTCCTGAAGCCGGCCGGACACGCGATGATAGCCATAAAGGCGAGAAGCATAGACGTGGTTAAGGATCCCAAGCAGGTGTACAGGGAACAGCTCTCATTGCTTGAAAAGCACTTCGAAATTCTGCAAAAGGTCACCCTTGACCCCTACGAGAAGGACCACCTTTTCGCCCTCATGCAGCTTAAGAAGTAATTGTGAGATCTTCTATCAGTTTCATGACCCTTCTCTCGAACTCCGGCCAGTCCTTCTTTGGAACAACTGCTCCTGCAGCCCTGATGTGTCCGCCGCCTGTTCCTATACCTTTCACGGCCTTCTTCAGCAGGTCGTTCAGGTTTATGCCCTCCGCCCGGGCCTCCTGATACCTGGCAGAGATCTTCATCATCTGCTTGCTCTGCTTCACAACGAATATTATCTTGTCAGGATTGCGCTCGGAAAGCTTTGTCGATACACTTGACGCTATGTTGAGCCTGTTGTCTATCCTGTATACGAAAAGGCCAAGATTTGGATACTCTTTCGCCTTCTTCCTGAATTCGGCCACGGCCTTGTCTATCTCCCTTTCCACGCGGTCATTACAGGTGATGAAGTATCTGTTTTCCGTAACGTCCTTGTACCCCTCTGCAGAACGCATGATCTCCAGCGAGTGCCCGGCACCCTTGTTCCCCTGGTATATCACGGTGGACATCAGGTTCCTGGCTATATCGTATATCTTCGCCTTTCCGCGACCACCGGCGCATGCCTTGGGGTATCTCTTTGCGCACTCGTCAAGTATGTCTTGGCAGTCCCTGAATGCATAATCACCTATCACTCCGACGGCGGCTATCCATATGAATTTCTCTATATCCTTCCCAAGATCCCTGAACAGGCGGTAGACAAGAACGCTGGCCGGTATGTAAATCTCTCTTTCAAGGCGCGGGTTTATGTGCACGAAGCGTTGTGAGTTCATGTCCTTCTCAGGCACGTGGTGGTCTATCATCAGGATCCTCGTATTAAGCGACGTGTTCATGAGCTTCTCCAGCTTGTCCGCCTCCTGGTCCATGGGAAGGTCCAGCAGCACGAGCAGTCCCGGCTTCATCTCAACGAGCGACTTCATCAGGCGCCTGTCCAGAACAGGCCCTTCCAGAGGAACCGTCATGAATCCAGGGAAGAACTTCGTGAACAGCGCAGCCGAACATATCCCGTCGGTGTCCGTATGATAGAATAAGACCTTCTTCCCCTCAGCTTCCAAAAAATTCTCGTCCAACACCGCTTTCATTAAGATAATTCGCGTTCAGTTTAAAAAAGTGGGGGAAATTGCCGTCTTTCACCCCAGATTTGCGCATCTAGTATGATATGGACACCCGTTCGGGTTAGTCTGTTTTAATCCCTGTGACTGATACTTTGAAAATCCGTCAGGGAATACAGTAACGACAGTTTTGAATCTCTCAGAAAGCTTCTTGGCAATCAGGTAGTTAGCTCCTGAGGACATGCCTACACATAAACCACACTCTTTGTCGAGATACAATGCAGCGCTTTTAGCCTCATCGCCCGAAACACACAGCACATCGTCAATTAGAGGATTCAATCCCCCCTTGCCGTCGCTTACTATATCCGGTATGAAACCGTCACCGATGCCCTGGATAATGTGGAAGTCCGGCTTCTTTCCGCACATGACATTCGATTCGGAAGGTTCGACCGCAACTATGTAAACGTCTGGGTTAATCCTTTTCAGCGCCTTGGCGACTCCTATCAGTGTGCCTCCGGTGCCCACACCTGCGACGAATGCGTCCACGACAAGTCCCTTCGTCTTCATCTCACTGATTATCTCCTGGCCGGTTGTCTTCTGGTGGCATTCGACATTAAGGGGATTCGCGAACTGGTCGGTGCTGAAGTAGCCTTCTTCCCTGGCCTTCCTGTCACGTATCCTAGCAGCTTCCGCGAAGCTCCTCTCTGCAGGTGACAGTATAAGATTCCCCCCAAGTCTCCTGATTATGCTCTTCCTCTCCCTGGTCATGTTCTCGGGCATCACTATGGTGACATCGTAACCCATCCTTCTGCCGAAGTAAGACATTGATATGCCGGTGTTTCCGCTTGTCGCCTCTATCACGCGCATTCCCTTCTTAAGCAGCCCCCTCTTCTCGCTCTCCTCGAGGATGTACTTCGCCATCCTGTCCTTGATGCTGCCAGTCGGGCTGACACATTCGAGCTTTGCAAAAATTCCGTCAACCTCGACGAGTGGTGTATTTCCCACAGAAACCTTATCAGAGTTTTTCCCGGACACCATAGGATAATCACGCCTTCTCGAACTCGAAGCGCAGCACAGACTTGCCGAATTTGACAGAGCCCTTGCCGTCGCCCTCGAAGTCGCCGAACGTAACCGACTTTGCGCCGACTCCCAGAAGCAGTTCGGGCTCCTGCCTCTTCAGCGCCTTCATAGCCTTTTCGTCAGAGGACACCCACAGTTTTATGTTGTCCTTTACCAGCAGCTTCTGCTCTTTCCTCTTTATCTGCACGTTCCTGCAGAATTCCCTCAGCATGGCTTCGTCCATGAGAACCTCCCCGAGAGAAACGGAACCCTTCGAGAACGCCTTCGCATCTTTGGGTTTCCTGGTAACAACCTTTACTGACTTTACGTTTGCCATGCCCTTTATGACTTCCCTGAAATCGCTGACGGCATTGGCAACGCTTTTATCTCCCTTGACAAGCAGTTCCTTTACAGGCCATCTCAGCTTCATGGACTTCTCGTGCCTGAGAGCGCTTGCAGCCTCCGTAAGCTCCTTGACCACCTCCATCCCGGCCTCGAGGCGCTTTTTCATCAACTTCCTGTCAGCTTCCGGCCATAATGAGAGGTGTATGGACTGTTTCCCATAAAGATCCCTGTATATGTGATCGGTGATGAATGGGATGACAGGAGATATGACCTTGAGAAGGTTTTCGAAAACGTAGTTAAGCGCGTATGCCGCGGCCCCTTTGTCCTTTCCGGTATACCAGGGGTTAACCCTGTCCCTTATTATCTTGATGTAGACCCTGGAGAAGTCCTCGAGCAGGAAGTCTTTCACGGCCTGGACGATCTTGTGCATCTCGTATTTCTCTGCGTCCTTGCGCGTGTCCATAAGGTTGTTTATCCTGCTCATTATCCACTCGTCCTCCACTTTCAGCCCCGGCCTGGTCTTGGGCGGCTTCGGTGCGTACAGCTTGATGAAGGAGTACGTGTTCCAGAACACCGTGAACATGCGGCTGACTTCCTTTATGTCATCCCAGCTGAAGTAGAAGTCGTTCCACACAGGGCTGCCCATCACATAGAGCCTGAAGACGTCCCTGCCGTACTTGTCCAGTATATCTTGAGGATCAACGAAATTGCCCGTGGATTTCGACAACTTTATGCCCTTGACATCCATGACGAAACCGTGCATCATGACATTCCTGAAGGGGGTTTTCCCGAACGTGAGGACGCTCGTTATCATCTGGCTGTTCCACCATCCCCTGAACTGGTCGGGTCCTTCTGTCTGGAAGGTGGAAGGCCACATCTTGGCGAAGAGCTGCTTCTCTCTCGGATAACCAATGGAAGCCCACGTAGCTACGCCCGAATCGAACCAGACGTCGAGGACATCAGGGACCCGGTTCATCTCCTTTTCGCATTCAGAACAGTGCAAACGCACTTCGTCTATATGCGGGCGATGGAAGTCTATCTCCTTCTTTAACCCGGACTCCCGCCGCAATTCCCTGAAAGAGCCTATGACCTTTATCTCCCCGCATTCGCATTCCCATATAGGCAGCGGGATTCCCCAGTACCTCTGCCTTGAGATCGGCCAGTCCTGCAGATTCTCCAGCCAGTCGTTGAACCTCTCACCTGCCCACCCCGGGAACCAGTTCACCTTCCTGTTCTCGCTCAGCAGCTTGTTCCTTACTGCCGTGACCCTGAAGAACCACTGGTCTATTCCCACCTGCAGAAGGGGTGTGGAGCAGCGCCAGCAGACGGGATAATCGTGCGTGTACGGATGCTTGTATACAAGGACACCATCATGCTGCAAGTCGTCGACTATCTCCTCGTCGACAATCCGGGCCTTCTTGCCGGAGTACTTACCGGTTTCTTTTGTCATGGAACCGTCTATATTCACCGGACAGATGGCGGGAAGCCCCTGTTTCATGCCCTCGTCGAAGTCCTCCTTGCCGTGGCCCGGAGCAGTATGCACCAGTCCTGTACCATCATCCAGGTTGACATACCTGTCCGAAAGTATGACCCTGTGAGCGTCCTTCATCTTGGGCATCTTCATGTGGCTCCTGAGCGGAGGCTCGTACGTCAGTCCTTCTAGCTTCTTGCCGGGAAACTCTTGCAGTATCCTGTAACCGGCTTCGATAGCATCAGCGATGGGCTGCAGCCTCTCCTTGGCCACTATCCATATCTCGCCATTGCCCATCTCGGCCTCTACGTAGGTGAACTTGGGATGAACCATGATGCCCGTGTTACCCGGCAAGGTCCATGGAGTGGTTGTCCATATGACCAGGTACTTGTTGCCCCTTCCCTTCACCCTGAACTTGACGTAAATGGAGTTATCCGTCTGCTTGGTGTACTCTATCTCGTTGTAGGCAACGACCGTCTCGCATCTCGGGCAGACGTGAACGGGATACTTGCCCTTGTAGAGATAACCGTTCTCGAAAGATTTCCTGAAGGTGTACCATGCGCCCTCTATGTACCTGTTGTCGAGCGTCAGGTACGGCCTCTTCCAGTCCATCCACACCCCGAGATTGGCGAACTCGTCGTTCATTATGCCTATGTGCTTGGTGGCGAACTCCCTGCACTTCTTCACGAACCTGCTTATGCCGTAGCGCTCGATGTCCTTCTTGTTCTTAAAGCCGAGGTTCTTCTCGACCTTGGTCTCTATCGGTGTCCCGTGGGTATCATAACCGGGCTGGTCCCAGACGTTCTCCCCGAGCATCCTGTGGAACCTCAGGTACGTGTCCTTTATCACCTTGTTCCACGCGGTTCCCATGTGTATAGAACCGGTAGCATAAGGCGGCCCGTCCACATAGAAGAAGTTCTTGCCTTTCGCCCGCGCCTTCTTCAGCTTCTCATAGGTCCCGTCAAGCTTCCAAAACTTCATCACTTCCTTCTCTACATCAGCAAAGGCGTACACGGACACGAATATCACAACCAATATAACTAAACAATATTGTTTCCACTTTTAAAAAGTTGAGCGCCGAGGGCAGGATTTTCAGCACCTCTTTGCATTTGCTTTAGCGTACTTTTCGTGAACGTTTTTGTACGCTTGCTTGTGCAAAAAGGTTCATTCGAACCTGCATGGGATTTCTCCCACCAGATATCTTGCTCCTCATTTCCGCCGCTCCTTACCCAAAGACGGGAAGGTTTGATCGGAGTCAAGCCATTAAATCATCTCAGGCCCCGAAGGACATGATCATAATATCTGGGTCTCAAGTCTGGCGCGTTAGCCAGGTTCCGCCACCTCGGCACTGATATTAATAGGGAAATAAGGTCTTTATAAATGGATAAATCGCTCATTCCAGGAAGACCCTGTCGGTCTTGGCTACATTGTCGCCCTCGCTGACGTATTTGGCGAGACATACAGCGGTTCCG
Source organism: Candidatus Aenigmatarchaeota archaeon (assembly GCA_020343635.1). Taxonomy (GTDB): domain Archaea; phylum Aenigmatarchaeota; class Aenigmatarchaeia; order QMZP01; family JAFGSV01; genus JAFGFG01. The sequence continues at coordinate 400,963 of CP070804.1, forward strand.
GATTCACTGAAAACTACTATATCGTCACCGTTTTCTGCCTTCCCGTAAACCTTTTTGACGAAACCCCTCCTCACAGGAGATCCGTTTCTGACCAGCTTCTCGTGCTCACTCTTTATCACGATCCTGGGGACATTCACCATGTTCAGCGCTTCCTCGAGCGGTATGAGAATCTGCCTGAGCGTATTACCGGACATTTTCTTGAGCTGAACAGGCTGGATGGAATGCTCCACCTTGAAGGGGCCCACCCTGGTCCTCCTTAGATCCTTCAGATGAGCTCCGCAGCCCAGCTTCTCTCCGGCCTCATGGGCTATAAGCCTCACGTATGTCCCGGCCTCGCACAAGACACGGAACTTTACAGTCCTTTCAAGCTTCTCGGTCACCTCTATCTCGTAGACCCTCCTTTTCCTGGGCTTCCTGGCTACCGCGGACTTTACAGGAGGAGTCTGGATTATTTCTCCCACGAATTCCTTAAGGACCTTCTCAACCTCCTTCCTGGTGACGTCACTGTGAAGCTCCATGACGCCCGTGTATTCCTTGTCAAGGCCCGTGAGCACAGGCATGGCCTTCCTTGACTCCCCGAGACCTATGACGAGGAGGCCGGTGGCATTGGGGTCGAGCGTCCCTGAATGCCCGGCTTTCTTAACTTTCAGCATGCCTGATACCTTTTCCACCATATCGAAAGAAGTCGGGCCTTTGGGCTTGTCTATGAGTATTACGGACCGATTGAGAAGCTTTTCGAGGGACATATTAATTTTGTTCCCTTCCTAATAATTTATATGCGCGTTGAGAGCTACGACATCCAGATAGCGAAGACATGCAGGAAGTGCTACACGATATTTGACTACAAGAGGGATTACTGCTGCGTCAAGGACAAGTTTTCATGCTTCGCCGATCCCATTCTGGTCAAGAAGGGCTTGAGGCAGGACCAGAAAATGGCAGAGAAGCTCTTCTTCAAGAGGAAGGTAACACAGGACCTGGAGCTGCTGAGCAGGATATTCTACGGTGGGCGGCTGAGGAACGAGTGCCTGATCTTCAAGTACAGGCCCCCAGGCTGCCGTTCTCATTTCTGCTGGAGATGGGACAAGTACATAGAGGAACATCCCAGGGACATGGTCTACGCCAACCTGCGGCCAGTTTCGACCAAGACGCTGCTGAAGGAGATACGAAAGGACTTCGAGTACGGTGTGGAGCTCGCATATCCGGGAGGGACCCTCATCTACGTGCCTGACAAGAGGAAGGCCGACAGGGTGGAGCACGAGATCAAGTCCCTTCTTGACAGCATGAAAATAAAGCATTTCAGGACCAATTCGCACATTATGGATTCTGAGAAGAACAAGAAGGCGGGGGTCGAGATAATAATGGACAAGGACGGCATAATAGCGAAACCCAGGCTGTTCGGCACCCTCTTAAAGAACAACATATTCATGCTCGTGGGAATGAAGATGAACATGGGCTCCGCGGGCTTCAGGCACTCCAACATAATGATCACGACAGCGGATCCCGAGAAGGTGGCAGAGGAGACCCCCGCCTCGCTAAAATCCTTCCATGCCCTCCAGGTCTACCAGGTGTAGAAACATATTTAAAAGTCGACTCAGTGTAAATTAACAAGTGGTTAAATGCCGAAGCAGAAATTCCCTGAAGCCGAAGAGAGGCTCTTTCACAGGGTATTTGTATGCATGAAATGCGGGGCCAAGATCCGTTCAGACCTGCTGAAGGTCAGGGGCGGCAAGGCCAAGTGCAGGCGATGCAAGACTAAACAACTGAGGCAGAAGCACAAAGATCAGAAGGCGTGAGGTTCATGTGGCCATGGCTTGATATAATAAGACCCCTGAACTGTACCATGTCCGGGGCCGCTGCGGTTATCGGGGCTTTTCTTGTCGCATCCATATTTTCACCAGGGATATTCCTGGCCTTCCTTGCAGTTTTCTTGATAACGGCTGCAGGCAACGTAATCAACGACTACGTGGACGTGGAATCTGACAGGATAAACAGGCCCAAGAGGCCTATACCGTCCATGAAGATCTCTAGGAAGAGCGCTCTCATCTTCGCTATAATGCTCTTTGCAGCTGGTATTCTCACCACGGTCATCATAAACAACGTGCTCTGTCTAATAATAGCCTTAGTGAACTCGCTGTTGCTGGTTGCCTACTCGACACACCTGCAGAATAAGGTCCTTTTAGGCAACCTGACGGTGGCATACCTTGCGAGTTCCACGTTCCTTTTTGGCGGTGCAGCAGCCGGAGACATCACGCTTCCTCTCCTGCTGATGCTGATGGCAGGACTGGCTACCTTCTCGAGGGAGATCGTCAAGGACTTGCAGGACTTGCAGGGAGACAGGCAGTCATTCCTGAAGAAGATGACATACAGGATAAAACAGTCCTTCGGTGACAGGTTCAGGGTGGACAAAAGCGGAATAAAGCTCAAGTACAAGACGATCTATGCCATCCTCGTGGCTTCCTTCAGCCTGTGGCTTGCCATAATCATATCCATAATCCCCTATTCGTGGGGCATACTGGGAGACATATACCTCTTTTTGCTGGTGCCCACTGACGCAGTTTTCGTCTTCTCATCGATAATACTCATAAAGAGAAGGAACTACAGATTCGTGAGCAAGCTGATAAAGATAGGCATGGCTCTGGGCTTGCTGGCCTTCCTGATCGGGGCTTCATTCTAAACATTTTTAAGAAAGCTCCCACAATTGAGGTTATGGGAATGTACAGGTACGTTACGAACAGAACACTGAAGAACAGGGCAGGAGAAGAGAAAGGCAGGATAAAGGCGCTCGTGCCGACTGATTCTGAAACTGCGCAAATAGATTATGTGTGCCCTGAATGCGGGTTCAGCGAGCACAAGGAACAGCCCTGGCAGAGGCCCTTCTCTGTGAAGTGCTCGAAATGCAGTTTAGACATCAAGATACCCAAGCTGAAGGACGAGATAAAGAAGGATAAGCTGCGGGCGAGGAAAGAGGCAGCGGCTTCTTAGTCGTACAAATAAAAGGGAACCAGCCGATTATTTATTTATGAGGGAAATATTGCTTTCTGCCATATTGATGATATTCTTCTCTCAAATTGCTTTCGCTTCGGCACAGCAGTCTAACGAGCTTCATTTCGATGTTACAGATTCCTGGTACATGGAAGTGGATGAGGACTCCATAGAGAACAGGCCTTATGTGATGAAAAGAGAGCTGGAGTCTTCAGTCTGCAAGAACTGGGATGCAAGGAATTTCGACCCTGATGTTCAGATAACAATCGATCCAGCGGACAATCTGACTGTAATGGGTTCCTGGAGAATGATTCAGAGAGACGGTTTGTACATAATTGACTGGGAAAAGATACCGGACCAGAAATGCACAGGGGGCGGCATACAGCTTGGTATTGAGGAAAACAAGACGCCCCCAATCAGGGTTAAGAGGAAAATTGACAAGATTTTCTTCGATGAAAAGGGTACTCAGACTGTGCTGCTGGAGCTAACTGTGCTGGAAAGCGTACTGGAAGCCGAGCTGCAGTTAGAACGTGAACCGAACGAATATGCTGAAATTAGATTATTGTCCCAGTCCAGGGAGTACATTGCTGACTGGGGGGAAGGAGCATTCCACATCAGGAATCCCGTTCTTGGTAAGCTCTATACATTCATACTGGAACTTGAAGTGACGCCCAAAAAGGACCAGGTTTCATACGTTCCGCGGATATGGATGAGTGCAACGAGTGAGCATAGGGATGTGAGTTCTGTCACAGGAACAGCGTATTCCATGAATAGTGAATTCGGTACTGTCTCTCTGAAGTCAACAGAAGAAGCTTTCATAAGGGGCATGATGCGCAAGAGGTTCAGCGCGAACCTTAGAGGGCTATCAACAACGGCCAAGATTGCAGCTGACCTAGCAGAGATAACAAGACCTGCACCTTCTGACGGGGAAGATGCCGAAAGGCCTTGGGATACCACCTCAATAATGTTGCTGGTGGCTGTAGCGGCAATAGTCGGCGTAATATTCACACTATTGCTGGTTCTGAGGAAAGTCGGGATGCTGAAGAGGCCAAAGAGCGACAAGGAAATGCTGGCTGAGCTGGATAAGGAAGAGGCCGAGATCAGAAGCGCAAAAAAGAGTACCCACAGGGAATACCTTAAGGGCATGATGTCAGAAGAGGACTTCAAGAAGATAACTACGGAGTACGAATCAAGGCTTATGGCAGTCATGGCCAAAAAAACTGAACTCAGTAAAAAAAGCTAGGCAGCAAGAGCCTCATTGTAGAAACGTATAATTTTTTGGCTTGTATTTTTGGATTTGGATGATAGTGCCCCTCCCAGAGGCTCGGCGACGTTTGTTTGTTTTATTTTTATTTTTTTCAAAAAAATAGTATAAACATATAAGCATATACCTAATAGTACAAACATATAATGTGACTATGCAATGCGATTAAGGGTACTTTTTTTCAGAAAAAAGAAGATTTTGCTGGAATTTCGGGAAATGAAAAGTGTTATATGTCCATACCATTCCGTCCTGATTTTTCTGACAGATTTTTCACCCCAAAAAACTCAAAAAATATTTTTTCCGGACTATGTCGAATAATATATTGATTTGCTGCCGTTCATACGCTCATAATTACCGGTGGTTATGGACTTATCAGCTAAGGAATGGTATCTCTATGGGTATGACGTCACCCGCGTTCGGGAACATATCACTGAAGTCCTGCACTATGTTCACGGCGACGTAAAGGAACAGAAACAGGAGTATGAAGAAAACCACGAGGGCTATTATGAGCTTTCCGCGGCCTTTCTTCTTCCCGGCAGGAGCAGCCTGCCCGGAAGGGGGACCAGCCGGCATGCTGGGCATCGGCTGCGGTCCCTGGATCTCCTGAACAGCCGCTGTTATCTGCTCTTCAGACCAGCCCCTCTGCCTGAGGGAACTCTTTATCTCTTCAATACCCGTGCCCTCCTTCATTCTCGCCTTTATGTACTCAGCTATACTGGGATCTGCCATGAAGCCCTCACTTAGACTCGTCCTCGACCCTGTCCAGGACGCTCTTCGGATCCGCATAATATTCGGACACTATCATCCCGACTTCGTTTATATCGTTCACACCCTTTTTTGTCAGCCACTCAAGTATCCTCTTCTTCTCTCTGAGGTTCTTTCCGAGCTCATCATCGTCCATACCGGTGAAAAGCTTGATATCGTTGAGCACCCTGTGGGACTTGCCCCACTGCATTATCTGGTCCTTTGAAGCTATCCACCTGAAGACTGTGTTGAGCTCTATCCTCATTTCATCCATGCCTCCTGAAGATATCAGCTCGCTTACCTCCAGAAGCCGGCGTACGTTCTTTCTCCTGTCCCTGTGCATGACGGCTATGAGCTGCAGGGACGCAAGCATGGTCTGGGGTATGTTTATTGGAGGATTGACAAGACGTCTGAACGTCTCCTCTCCCGTGTTGGCGTGCAGAGTGGAGTAAACGGAGTGACCCGTGTGTATCGCCTCGAACAGGACCTCTGCCTCCCTGCTTCGCCTTATCTCACCCACCAGGACCCTGTCGGGCCTCATCCTGAGCGAGTTGATCATCAAGTCCAGCATACTCACCTCTCCCTTTCCCTCGGGATTCGCCGGCCTTGTGGTAAGGGGCACCC
>CP070804.1:406676-423176 GCA_020343635.1 Candidatus Aenigmatarchaeota archaeon
CAGATAGATGCACAGGAAGTCATAATCAAGACCCCGGAGAAGGACATAGTCATCCCAAACCCCAGCGTCACCCTTGTCAACGCCATGGGCCAGCAGTCCTATCAGATAATGGGCGACGCCGAAGAGAGACCGAACGAGAAGTTCAGCGCCGATGACGTCAAAATGGTAGTTGACAAGACGGGGGCAAGCGAGGAAGATGCCAGGAAGGCCCTCGAGGAAGAGGGCGACATAGCTTCGGCCATACTCAGGCTGAAGAAGTAGGCCCCCGCTTTAATTCTGAAATAAAAGCAACGAGCGACAAGAGATATTTATGGTTCTGGTAACAGATGTGATTTTCTTTGCGCTCGGACTTGTAGTCCTGCTTAAAGGCGCTTCCATATTCGCGGAGAACGCCTCGAAAATAGCCAAGAGCCTGGGTGTATCGCAAATAGTAATTGGGCTCACCCTCGTTGCATTCACGACATCGTTGCCGGAGCTGGCTGTGAGCGTGCTTTCCGTCTTCAGGGAAGTGCCCGGAATAGCCATGGGGAATATCATCGGATCAAACATAGCCAATGTGGGGCTTGTTCTCGGTCTTGCAGCACTTCTCACGAAAGGCATACCCGTACAGAGGTCCGAGCTGAAACAGGGGTATATCATGCTTCTGGTCACCTTCATAGCTGTACTGCTGATAATAGACGGTCTCACTCCTGTTAAGGGGGCTATACTCATAATCGGGCTTTTGTTCTATATCTATTACCTGTCAAGAGAGAAGGATTTCAAGCAGAGCGTGGTAGAAAGGATTATAGAAAAGACAAACCTTTCCAAAGGTTTAATTTTTTCTGTAATAGGAGGTGCAGGGGTTCTTATAGGGGCCGAACTCATGGTTTCTGCCAGCACAAACATCGCAACAGCACTCAGCATATCTGAGACAATCATAGGACTTACCATAGTCGCGATAGGGACATCATTACCCGAACTTGCCACTTCGGTAACAGCTGCAATTAAGAGGCTCGAGGGAATAGCGCTCGGAAACATCATAGGAAGCAACATCTTCAACCTCATGATGGTCATGGGAGCTTCTGCTATCGCGGGAAGCATGGTTATAGAGCCTACTCTTCTGTTATACAGCGTGCCGATGATGGTTCTGCTTTCGGTCCTCCTGGTAATCTTCATGAAAGTTGAGAACAAGCTTGGCAGGATGGACGGCGCCGCCCTGCTAATCATATACGCCTTTTTCCTTTATATGAGATTCTTCTTGGTTTGAATTCCAAACTGGCAAAGATTTAAAACAGGTTAACAGAATTAGTTAGTATGCGATTTGACAAACTTCTCAAAAGGCTGGGCATCGGGGAAAAGAGCAGACTCGAAGCAGCGACTAATTTCATACTCAGATACTGGTGGCTCTGGTGTCTCATATTCATTGTCTTATTCTCGTTCTGGTCCAGGATGCTGCCGGCCAAGTACGGAGAACTGCAGGCTCTTGACCCATTCTACGCATACAGGATGAACCTTTACATGCTCGAAAACAATCTTCAGCTGCCGCTGCACGACAACATGCGGTACTGGCCAGACGGCATAGGAATAAAGTATTACGGTCCTCTTCTTTACTTTTACCTGCCTGTCGTGCTTTACCTCGTATTCGTATTCTTCGGGGCAGGAATGACGTATCTTGAATTCGCGATAATGTACCCTGCTCTTATGGGAGCGGTTTCGGTATTCTTCATATTCTGGCTCGCAAGGGAAATTTTCGATGATAACAAGGCGGGGCTCTTCTCTGCACTGTTCTTAGCAACTGTCCCTGGTTATCTGGCACGTACATCCGCAGGCTTCTTTGACAAGGAGGCGACAGGCGGCACTTTCATGCTGATCGCACTCTTCCTATTCGTGCGGGCGTACAAGACCAACTCGTGGAAACTCAGCCTGCTTTCTGCTGCGTTCGTCTTCTTGGCCATGGGGTCATGGGGAGGAGCGCAGTTTATTATATACATATTATCTGTGTTTTTGCTCTTCAAACTCGTGATAAATCAGTACAGCGTAAAAATGGTCAGTGCAGGGATTCTGCCGCTGCTGTCGGCCATACTGACCCAGAGATTCTTCCTGGGCGTGACGGGTATATCATTTGAACAGGTCGTTGCATCCATCACGGTATGCGTTATACTGATACGGTTCGCAGCAGAGAAATATAAGCTGGTAAAAGATGAACAGCTTCCTTACTTTGTACCTGGATTGTTCGTGGTTATTATACTATTCGTGCTCCTTGGTTCAATGTTCATAGATCCCCTTTGGAATATAGTTCAGAGAGGAATTGGACTGATATACATACAGGAAAAGGGTTTCATAGGAGCCACAGTAGCCGAACAACAGGAAGGAACATGGGGGGATGTAACCTCAAGGACAACCATCACATATTCAAGGTCCATCCTTGGACTTCCGCAGATATTCGAAACGCTGTTCAGCATTTGGTTCCTCTTCATAGTCGGTTCGCTTGCAATTCTTTACAGCGTCTACAAAGAAAGAAACTGGACGCTCCTTTTGCCACTATTTTGGCTAGTGATGTCCATCCAGACTGTATTCTTCATGGTGAGGCTGGTGTTCTTCCTCGGTCCGCCATCAGCAGTCATGGCAGGATATGCCATGGCATTCATGCTTAACAAGTTTTCCGGCCTTGAATATATTAAGAGGAAGGAGGGGCTCAAAAAGATTAACATCCTGTCAATTCCTGTCATAGCTGTAGTGTCTCTGGTGGTATTATCCAATCTCGCCACTGGCTTTGTCTTCACAAATTCGGTGGGCCCTTCATACAACTCGTACTGGGACCAAGCGATGAACTACCTGAAGACAGAAACACCGGTTAATTCATCTATACTTTCATGGTGGGATTTCGGCTACTGGTTCCAGACAAAGGGAGAAAGACCAAGCATCGCCGACGGCGGCAACAACAACGGGACTGTAAACCAGCAGATAGCACAATGGTACGTAGCAGACAGTACCAACTGGACTGATTACAGATGGTGGTACAAAGGCAAGGATGTTGATTACATCCTGATGGACTACACACTTCCCGGCAAATATGGAGCCATATCCAAGATCGCATCAAGAGGAGATACAGTCATAGGCATGCTGCAGATGCAGCAGAGCAAAACTTACCCCCAGCAAAACAAGACAATAATTGAATATAAGGCCGGTCAATATGCTGTCTGGCTGCCTGTTTCAAGCGGAGGGCAGATTGCCGGTTCACCAATATTCATGATCACCCAAGGCGACCAGTATGTGGGAAGGAATTACATAACAGACATATGCACGGTTAATGGTATAATCAGAACAGAACCACCTGAAAATGGAAATGTAATGCCCGGATGTGTTACAATAGCCCCCTATGGTCTTTTCTACATACCACCTGAAGCGGAATTCTCCATATTTACCAATTTGATGTTCATGGACGGTTACGGGATACCCGACGTTAAGAAGGTATTTGACAACCAGCTCATAAAGATATACAAGCTCGAGATAAACGAATCGATTTCTTAAATCATTTTTGACTCTGTAAACAGCCACCACAGAAACACAACAGCGGAGAGCGCGATTTCAAATAAGAATACTGACAGTACCACGTCTTTCTCGTAGACCTTTTTCTTCACCCTCTTAAGTACCTTTATCGCTAGATGGGTGAAGTCGTAAACCTTCTCATTTGGCATATCAAGACTTCCGTCGCTGTTTATCTTAGCGTACGCCTCTACCTTCTGGGCCCTGTCAATGAACCTGAACCTGACGTACATTAGCGCATCGAAGAAATATGGTATGAAAAGTATGACAGCGAACTTCTCCATGTTCCCCAGTATTGCTACGCTGGCTATCATCGCACCGATAGCATAAGTGAAACTGTCCCCAGGGAACACTCTGGCAGGATACATGTTGTATATCATAAACGCAAGTATGGAGAATACAGTTATGAGGGATATCATGCTCACCCATCCTGACCCCGAAAGCCATGCTATGAAGGCGAGCGTGGTCAGTATTATTGCACCCATGCCTGCCTCAAGACCATTGTATCCAGCAAGCATATTGTAGCCGTTTATTGCGCCTATTATGCCTATGGGTATTATGAAAAGAGGGAAAAAGAACCCGAAGTCTATTGCCCCAATAAACGGAAGTATCATCATGGAGTTTCCGGCATTGACCACTGCAAGAGGAACGGCTATCGGTATGGTCAGAAAAACCTTTGTCTTCTGACTTATACCAGATTTCCAGCCTATTATATCATCTATGAAACCGATAAATCCTGCCAAGAGTATGGTAGTGAGTGTTGCCATAATCTCTATGAGTGAGAACTCCGACCTGAAGTAGAACGTGAAGAGGAATATATACACGAGAACACCGATAGCAGCACCTGCGATCACTGTCACGCCGCCGGCTTCGGGAACATCGGGCTTTTTCGGTTTGTTCATGTCCTTTCCGACAAGACCTATTATCTCTGTTTTTCTCAGCCATTTCGGCATAAGAGCGAGAGTAGTCAGGAAAGAAGCCACGAAGCAAATGAATATAACTGCATCAACCATTCACCCCACTCCCCAGCTTTTCATAATCTTTCTTGGACACAGATACCTGCTCAGAACATTTTGAACATTTCATAGCAAGGGAATCGCCCTTCTCAGAGGCTTTTTCAAGATTCTCTCCGCATGCACATACGAATCCCTTAAGCCTTGCAGGGTTGCCGAAAACAAGTCCGTGCTCAGGCACGTCCCTGGTTACGACAGATCCTGCCCCAATCATGGAATGCGCACCTATTGTTATCCCGCAAACGATAGTCGAATTGGAACCTATGGTGGCACCCTTCTCCACATGGGTCTTAATCAGCTTCCAGTCTCCCCTCGATCTGGGTCTTATATCGTTGGTGAATACGGCATGCGGTGCTATCATCACATCATCTTCCACACTGACACCTTTGAATATTGACACCTTGTTTCCTATTTTGACGCGGTCACCTATACGTACGCCTTGGTCTACATAGGCGCAGTGTCCCAGATTGCAGTCCTTTCCTATCACGGCGCCTTCCCTGACTTGTGCATCGTGCCAGACCTTCGTGCCCCTGCCTACCCTGGAACCCCTCTCGACGGTCGCGGTTTCATGAACAAAAGCCTTCATGAATTCATCTCCTTATAGAATCCATTACACTCGCAGCTATTTTAAGAACTCGCAGCCCGTCTTCGCCCGTGACCAGTGGGGGTTTGTCACTTTTTACTGCATCAACAAAGTTCTGCAACTCCAGTTTGAGGGGCTCCTGCTTCTTCACATTAACAGATATTTCTTTTGGCTCTCCAAGCTGAAGAACGAATTCGCCAAACTGATCATATGTGTTCTTGTAATCGCTTTCGTAGAGCTTCAGGTCCTGGCTTATGTAGTTGAGCTGTGCATATCCCTTGGTTCCCGTCACGTTGAGAACCCTTATCTTAACTGGCGTCAGCCAGTTGACCTCTATGAAACCGTTGGTCCCGTTGTACTTCATGAATATATCCGCATAGTCTTCCCTGTCGTTTATCACGGCCTTCCCTCCGCTGGCGTGAACAACCTCAGGCTCCTTTCCAAGAAGGTACCTGAAGACGTCTATGTCATGGACGGCTATGTCTATTATGACATTAGCGTCCTTTATCCTCGGTGGGAACAGCCCGACCCTCCTTGCGAGTATTGATGTGACGTGACCCAGCTTTCCCCTGTCTATAAGCTTTTTCAGTTCCTGAACTGCGGGGTTGAAGCGCTCTATGTGACCGACCGCCAGCTTTATTCCCCTCTTTTTGGCGAGTAACACAAGCTCCTCGGCATCCTTGACGCTTTTGGTTATAGGCTTCTCTACCAGCAGGTGCAGGCCCCTGTCTATCACGTCTTTGGCTATTTTGTAATGAAGCGAGGTCGGGACGCACAGCGAGACCGCTTCAGGTTTCTCCTTCTCGATGAATTTCTTATAATCAACGTAATGCGGACAGCCATGCTTTTTCGCTACTGTCTTCCCCGCGCTGATGCTGGAATCGGCTATTCCTACGAGTTCAACATCATCCATTTCAGAGTAGACCCTGGCGTGGTTCTTTCCCATAACGCCGGCTCCGATCACACCAACCCTCATGCTGATCCCTTTCAATTAAAGAATGAAGAACATATAAAAATACATTCACCCAATTTTCACCCATTTTTCGGCAATGTTTATCGTCGAACTGGGTGCTTAACATTTAAAAAGCATACGTTAACGAATAATTAAAACCTCACGTCGAGGAGATTTCAATGAAAGCAGGAATAGTCGGTTATGGCGCTTACATACCGAGGCTAAGGATAAAGGCAGGCGAAATAGCAGCCGTCTGGAGCGCTGACCCCGAAATGGTTAAGAACCTCAAAAGCGAGAAGGCAGTGCCCAACATGGACGAGGACTGCACGACCATGGCGGTCGAGGCGAGCAGGAGTGCGCTTAGGAAGGCGGGCATAAAGCCGGCCGATATAGAGGCAGTATATGTCGGTTCTGAGTCGCATCCCTATGTAGTCAAGAGTACGTCATCTATAGTTGGGGAAGCACTCGGAGCTACGCCGCATATGATGGCCGCGGATCTTGAATTCGCGTGCAAGGCAGGCACATCGGCCATGCAGATAGTTACGAGCCACGTGCTTTCAGGCCAGATAAACTACGGCCTCGCCGGAGGTTCGGACACCGCCCAGGGAAGGCCAGGAGATGCCCTTGAGTACACGGCAGCTGCCGGTGCCGCGATGTTCATAATAGGAAATAAGGGCATACTCGCCGAAATCAACGACACCTTCTCCTTCGTGACGGACACCCCCGACTTCTGGAGAAGGGAGACGCAGGATTTTCCAAGGCACGGAGGAAGATTCACGGGTGAGCCCGCATACTTCAGGCACGTGGTTGGTGCAACTAAGGGCATCCTGGAAAAGAGCGGCACCACAGTTAAGGACTATGATTACTTCGTATTCCACCAGCCCAATGCGAAATTCCCGCTTACTGCCGCGAAGATGCTGGAAATATCGGCCGAGAAGCTTTCAACAGGAACGCTGTTCCCGAAGATAGGAAACACATATTCAGCGGCATCACTGCTTGGTCTTTGTTCAGTCCTTGATACGGCCTCGGCAGGCGAGAGGATACTCGTGACATCATTCGGTTCTGGGGCCGGTTCCGATTCCTTCACGTTCACTGTCACTGATCTTATAGAGGAGAAAAGGCAGAAGGCAGGGATGATAGCCAAGATGATAGACAGGAAGGAATACGTCGGTTATTCCCAGTACGCGAGATACAATGAGAAGATAAAGGGTGTTTGATTATGGGGGTTGCAATAGTAGGTGTGGGGATTACGAAGTTCGGAGAACACTGGAAGAGCGGCCTTAAGGAACTGATAATGGAAGCAGGTATAAAGGCCGTTGAGGACGCCGGCATATCAGGGAAGGACATAGAGCTCATCGTAGGCGGAAGCATGTCTTCGGGTATGTTCGTCGGGCAGGAACACACCGGGGCACTGTTCACGGACTACATGGGACTCAGTCCCATACCGGCCATAAGGACTGAAGCTGCATGCGCATCATCGTCCGTGGCACTGTCAACAGGGGTCATGGCCGTAAAGTCAGGCAGATACAAATGCGTGGTGGTCGGGGGTGTGGAGAAGATGACAGATGTCTACGGTAACCTTGCGACGACAGCTCTCGCAGGAGCGATGGACAGGGACAACGAGGCACACTTCGGGCTGACATTCCCGGGCGTCTATGCCCTGATGGCACAGAGGCATATGCATCAGTATGGGACGACAAGGGAGCAGATAGCAATGGTTGCTGTCAAGAATCACGAGAATGCCATGCATAACCCGAATGCACAGTTCCACAGGAAGATAACCCTGGAAGATGTCATTAAATCGCCACTGGTAGCCGATCCTCTGAGGCTCTTGGATTGTTCCCCCATCGCTGACGGAGCAGCAGCAGTCATACTTGTGCCGGCCGAGGACGCCAAGAAGTATACGGACACGCCGATTTATATCAGAGCTTCTTCTCAGGCGTCAGACACGCTTGGACTATACACGAGGCCGGATGTCACGACGGTTGGCGCCACCATAAATGCAGCCCAGAACGCCTACAAATATTCAGGACTCGGACCAAAGGACATGCATCTCGCAGAGGTCCATGACTGCTTCACCATAAACGAGATAATAGGAACGGAGGATCTCGGTTTCTGCAAGAAGGGAGAGGGCGGAAGGCTCGTGCAGAGCGGCGAGACAAAGATAGGCGGGAAGATACCGATAAACACGTCAGGCGGTCTGAAGGCGAAGGGTCATCCAGTAGGCGCTACCGGAGCATCACAGGCTGTTGAGCTTGTGGAACAGCTCAGAGGAGAAGCAGGAGGCAGGCAGGTAAAGGGCGCCGAAAATGGGCTTGCGCACAACGTCGGAGGTTCAGGTTCCACTGTAGTGGTTCACATAATGTCGAGGAACAGGAAGTGATTACGATGACTACGGAAAAGGCAGTTGCACACCACTGGAGGAAGTTCAAGGAAAGGTATGGGCTCGTAGGCTCTAAGTGCGAGAGCTGCAAACATTATTTTTACCCCACGAGCATCATATGCCCGAAGTGTAGAAGGAAAGGAAAGGTCAAGGAGTACAAGTTCTCAGGCAAGGGCCAGGTGTTTTCCCACACAACGATAAGGGTAGCACCAGAAGGTTTTGAGTCTTATATACCCTACGTAGTGGCAATAGTAGAGCTCGAAGAGGGCGCAAAGGTCGTATCCCAGGTTGTCGACCGCAGCCCCGAGGACGTGGGGATAGGCATGCCCGTGGAAGTGTGCTTCAGAAAGATAAGGGAAGAGGGCAAGTCCGGCCTCGTTCTCTACGGATTCAAGTTCAGACCAGTGAAATAATATTAAGGGAAGACACACCTAATTAAGATGGAACATCTTTTCTCGGTACACGTTCATAATGCTTTGAACACGCTCTATTCGGTAGACGAAATTGACGACAGAGATGAATCCACAGAAGATGATGAAGAAGACGAAGAAGAGCCGCAAAGATACAAAACAGAAAACAAGACCGACAAAGGCGAATACACCAAAAGATTCGAAGTGCCGGTTTTCAGGGCGAGTACAGAAGTTTACGATGACAAACCCAATAAGGACACCCAAGAATACAACGTCATGTTTTCACTCGACGTCGACACGGATATTCTGCAGAATGATGAGGGTCAGAAAGAAATATTATACGATAAAAACACGACACTCATGGCCGGAATGGAAAGAGGAACTGACCAAGCTCGAAGCCAGGACATGCAGGGTTATAATGATGAGAGGTTGAGTTATTCAGGCCATGTCCTCAGTATAGAATACGAAACACCGGAACTGATAAACGGGCAGAAGACCTACCAGAGGATAGTTTTTGAGGCTGACATAGACGGCGAGAGCGTCTACGATCTGAGCCTGAGGAAGTTGCAGGAGGCAGGTATGGAATTTTCATCCGAATATGACGGTGAATTCGGCAGCATGCTTCTCACTTCGATAAACAAAAGGAGAGAGGGAGAGGGGGGCAATTTCAATGAATTCTACCTGAATGGTGATATAGGAGATTATGCAGTGGACAAGCAGCTTCTCAAGTCAGGGGATGTTGTCGAGTGGAGATACGCGGAAGAGACTGACGGAAGCTGCGGAGGCGTTCCAGACTTCAATCAGATAAAGTCCATGCTTGTGTACAACACAGCATTCAGGAATGTCGGATATGCATTACCGGGGTCCAATCCGTTTCTTCTGGCAGCTTAACCAGTGAACATGCTCGAGAAGGGAAAGTCGAAATCTATTTTATCCCCGTCATGCTTCATGCTTTCAGCCTTCTCAATGACGCTCGAAAGTCCTTTCAGATCGAGGTCCTTATAGAACTCCCTGGCAATCAGACCGGCCTTTATGTCCTTAAGCAGGCGTTTTTTCCACATCTCCTCATATGCGGAGAGTCCAGTAAAACCGCCCCTTTTCAGCACATTTGAAATGACCTCCGCTGCATATGATGCCGAAAGCATTCCGTATGTTATGCCCCCTCCTGACCACGGCTTCACTTGGCAGGCTGCGTCCCCAACCAGAAGAATCCTGTTATCAAATGTCGGAGTAATGCCAAGGGGGACAGGAGCTGCAGCTCTTCCTGAAACTTTCATTTTGACCGTGTCAAAGAACCTCTCCAGTATGGCGAAGCTGAGCCCGTAGCCCATGCAGCCCAGCTCTGTATTCTTTCCGCGCGGTATTCTCCAGAAGAAGCCGTCCTTGACCAGGCTCTTGTCAAACCACATCTCGACAGTATCGGAGTAATCTTGCTTGTCAATATACATTATGAGTCCGTTGAGCAGCTCCGCGGGCTTGGAACCAATACTTTTTGCGGCCACGGACCTCGCCCCATCACAGCCTGCCACTATTTTGGCTTCGAAGCGGCGCCTTGCCGTTTTCAGTCTCACCTTCTCCTTGTCCTGCGCAAGGCTCAGCACCTTTTCCCTGTATCTCATTTCAGCGCCTGCAGATTCAGCATACGCCGCCAATCTTCTGTCAAGGACGTCCCGGTCTATTACATATGCGGCGCTTTCCCTCTTTTTGAATTCGAATTGTCTGTTCATGAAGTGCATTACAGCGCGTTTTACGGTATGCTCTATCAGACCTTTCTTCTTTATTTCCACCGGAAGTAGCTTGATCAGGCGTGAAGAAACAAGTCCGGAGCATGCCTTTCCCCCGGGTTCAGGATGCTCTTCAAGAACTAAAACATTCCTATTTCCTGCACACAGACCAGCCAGGTAGGAACCTGCAGGTCCGGCCCCGATAATGGCGAGATCATGCATATACATATTAAAAAACCGCATGATTAAAATATACCCAAAAGAAAATCTCATGATTGGTGATTGTTACGTCCAAAGACTATAAAATTGAATTCAGAGGCATGAAGTTCGACTACAGGCTGCTGATGGTATTCCCTCTCATTCTGCTCCTAGCTTCTGCGGGCCTGCTGATAAGCAAGTACAGCGCGACAGGAGAATGGTTCGAAAGAAGCATAGAGCTCAGGGGAGGGACGCTGCTGAACATAAAGACGGCCGACAGGATTTCGGTTTCGGCCATAGAGGAGGCCTTGTCGGATGATTTCGGTTCCATATCCGTCAGAACCCTGAGGGGATTCGGAACACAGGGGGCATCCATACAGGTGGGCGCAGAGATAGACTACACAAGCGTGCTGGACCGTCTGGAAGAAAGAGGAATAGAGGTAGTCGATTTCTCCATAGAGAACGTAGGTTCCTCCCTCAGTTCCGTATTCTGGTCACAGGCCCAGACAGGGATAATAATAGCATTCATAATGATGGGACTGATAGCATTCGCTGTATTCAGAACCTTCGTCCCTTCGATAGCCATAATAATGGCGGCCGCTTCTGACATAATAATCACCCTTTCCCTCATGCAGGTATTCGGAATAGAGTTTTCCCTTGCATCACTCGGTGCGCTGCTCATGCTCATAGGTTATTCGGTGGACACGGACATAATGCTGACGAGCAGGCTGCTCAGGGAGACAGAGCATGACATGAGCATGTCCGAGAAGATAAACCGGGCCCTGAAGACAGGTCTCACGATGTCTCTGACAAGCATAGGCGCCATGATAGCGATCCTTGTCATACCCCTCCCTCCAGTTCTCGTTCAGATAGCCTCCGTTATACTCATAGGACTTTCGGTGGACATCGTGGTCACGTGGTTTTTCAACTCCGTGATACTCAGATGGTACTGTGAATCCAGGGGTGTTTTCTGATGTTAAGATACTGGAGAATATGGCTGCTGCTGGTCGTCATCTTGGGTTCAGCGTTCGCGATAGGATTCACTGAGAGAAGGAGTGGTGTGGAAGTCCTTTATGTCACAAGGGATTCACCGGCATTCAGAACACTGGAACAGGGCATGATTATTTCGGGTGTGAACAATAACCAGATTAGCAACCTTGATGACTGGGAAATGTACACGAAGGAGGTATCAGGGCCTGTGAAGATAACGGCAGACAATCGCGAATACTCCTTCTTTGTCAACGACACGCTGGGGATAGAAACACAGCCTGTCGAGAGGTTTAACCTGGACTTCGGTCTCGATCTCCGCGGAGGAACAAGGATAATACTCAAGCCCAAAGATAACGCCACACGCGATGTCATAGAGCAGGTCATAGGAACCCTGCAGACAAGGATAAACATCTACGGCCTGAAGGAGATAAAGTTCTTCCCCGTTGAATCTCCGGACGGGTGGCACGTCCAGATAGAGGCTACAGGACTAAGCTCGGATGTGGTGAACGATCTTCTCACGTCAAAGGGAACATTCGAGGCAAAGATATCGAAGCCTGTGGAACTGCGCGGCGGAAAGGGCAAGATACAGCTCCTCGCAAACGAATACGACATAGAGGTACTGAACGAGACAGTCATTGTCGAGGGGCTGGAAGTTCCTGATAACGGGTCATTCGTACTCGAAGATATAGAATTCGAGCTGAGCAACAGGACGAGCAACCAGATCCTGCTTATGGGAAGCGTCTACAGGGGAGACGACATAGAGCTGATATACACCGATCCGCAGCACTCCGGCCTGGTGCCGCAGGGAAGCTTCTACAGGTTCTATTTCACGGTGCTTGTCTCAAGCGATGGGGCAGAACGCTTTGCAAAGGTCACGTCAGGAACTCCGAGTCAGATCGATCTGAACAGCGGCGAATACTTTCTCAAGGACACCCGAATATTCCTCTACCTGGATAACGATCTCCAGTCAACGCTCAGGATAGCATCAAGCCTTGGAGGACAGGCGTATTCAACCCCGCAGATAGAGGGAGGCCGGGAAACCAGGGAGGCCGCCCTCGAGGAGAAGATGAGGTTGCAGACCATACTCCGTTCCGGTTCATTGCCTGTCACCATGGAAACGTCCTCAATCTCGATAATATCACCGACACTCGGTTCAAACTTCATAGGATCCGCCATGATAGCGGCGCTTGTTGCGGGGGTGGTCGTGGTGTTAATAATATTCATAAGATACAGGAGCTTCAAAGTAGGCATCCCCCTTGTGCTCACAGGGCTGTCAGAGGCTGTCATAATCCTCGGGTTGTCGGCATCCGGCACATTCGACAGTGCCATATGGTTCGGCGTGCTTTTCGTCAATATCATAATAATTTCACTCGCATGGTGGAAGCTCAGGGAATCAGACACCTCAGCCTGGATCGGAGCGATGCTCATACCGCTTCTGGGCCTGATGAGCTGGAACATCGATCTGCCTGCGATAGGCGGTATAATAGCAGCCATAGGAGTAGGAGTAGACCAGATGGTCGTCATAGCTGACGAGACTTTGGGAGGGAGAAGGATTACAAAGAAGATATACTCTATTAGAGAAAGGATAGGCAAGGCATTCTTCATAATATTCACAGCAGCTGCGACGACAACAGCTGCGCTCCTTCCCCTGCTTTTCGTGGCTGCAGGCGTTTTCATAAGAGGATTCGTAATAACAACGATAGTCGGAATATTAACGGGCATTCTCATTACAAGGCCGGCTTACGCAAAAATTGTGGAACTAAGCTCAGAGAAGATGAAAAGGGAAGAATGATCATCCTATAGACCATTTATCGTTTTTGACCTTGCTGACATTTCCTGAGAGTTCTATCACGTCTGTTATCTTCAGATCCCCGTAGAAATCGTGTATCTCTATCTTTTCATCCGTTCCTGTAATGTTGGTGTTATCGTACTCTACGACGAAATCCATCCTCTCAAGCACGAGGCTGGGTACATTCACGTTCTTCACTTCCATATCTTCAAGTTGCAGGTCGAGAACAAGGTCAGAATCCTTCGGCACGAGCATGGTCTTGTTCTCATCAAGTATGATATCCATTGTTCCCATGAAATTCCTGACAGACGAAACTTCAGATGTTATGTTGACGGGCTTATCAATAACAAGCTGAACATTGCCGCCGCTGAGTGTTATTACCACATCACTCGTCGTTTTTTCTGGAGCAGAGAACAGTGAACCGAATGGGGAGCCTTTCATCCAGTCGCCAAGAGTGCCAGTTGAATTGAGGAACATATCCTTTATCTCGCTGTTGCTCACCAGAGCTGAGGCAGCGACTATTAATACAGCGAATATGGCTGCCAGGATTTTCCACTCAAACATAGCTCCAATCCACCACTTTTAGTTTTGACGCAGTTACTTTTAAGCTTATATGCACCAATTTTTATATAAGATATCCCTGAATAATATCTCCATGGAGTTTTTGTATGTACCTCAATCAGCTTATAGGACAGGGGGGCGACATTGTATCATGGTTAGTGTGGATAATATTCTTCATGGTTTTCTTCATGTTCTATCCAAGGCTGATGCTCTCGCAGATAATGTGGAAACTTGAGGGGAGCGCCAGGAACCTTGAGAATCTATCACTGAAGTCAAAGAGGATGCTCTACACTGAGATAAGCAAGAAGCCAAGCAAGTTTGTCAAGGACAGCGTGGACAGGTTCTTTGAATTCTTCATTATACATCCCATAAGCCTGGACCCATACGGCGTAGTCAAGAAGCTGGACCATCTCATAAAGAACGAGAGGGAGCGCTTTGAGTATTTCACAGATGAGGTTGCACCGAATCTTGACGAAGAGAGAAAGGCGAACATACAGATGGGCATGGCAGCCGGCATCGAGCTTAACCTGCTCGCCAAGATAGTAAGGCACTACATAGAGATGATAAAGAAGACCAAATCATACCAGATCGCCATGATAATACAGATGCAGCTCCCGATAATAGAGAGGATAGCAAAGGCGCTGTTTGTCGGGACGAAGACACTCGCCAGGGGAGAACCGATCGGCGATGCCACAGGAGCCTGGATGATAGCAAGGCTTAATGACGGAAAAGGTATGAAGGAGATCGAGGAAGACATCGTCATGGCCGAGAAGAGTGTTGAGGGCCGGCATGCATTCCTTCTGAAGGCCAGGGGGCCCGGGGGCAGGATAGGATATCCCGGTAAGGCTGTCGAGAAGCTTATAAAGAAGCACAAGATTGCGAGGGTAATAACCATAGACGCTGCCGCAAAGCTCGAAGGCGAGAAGACAGGATCAGTCGCCGAAGGGGTAGGCGTTGCCATGGGAGGACCGGGAGTAGAAAGGAGCTACATAGAAGACGCGGTCGTGAAGAGAAAGATACCCATAGACAGCATAGTCGTCAAGATGTCAGCCGAGGAGGCCATACAGCCTCTGAGAATTTCCATGACAAACGCTTACCAGAACGTCATGGAGGCAATTTCTAGGAGCATATCCAGGACCAAAAAGAATGATAATGTTATCATAGTTGGAGTCGGCAACACCTCAGGGGTCGGCAACAACAAAAAGCAGGCCGAAGAAGCCCTGAAATGGGTAAAGAACTACGAAAAGAAGAGGACACAGTCTAAGAAAAAGAAGCAGGGCTGAAGTCGTCAAAAGGCATTTCTGGTTTCTGGTTTCCACTTGCTGGTTGTTCGGGCTGACTGAAACCGCTAGCCTCTGTCTTCATTCTGCTCTCGACATTTGAGATCATACTCCTGACCTCGTCCATTATCGCAGGCTCGATGCATATCACATCGATACCTTTCTTGATAAGCATCTCTATGTTCTGTTCACTGACATGTGCTGAGCCAACAGTGACGCAGCATGGGATACCCGCATTCCTGCATTTATCCCTTATCCCGCCTATGACATCAGCGACTGCCGGGTGCAGCTCGCCTCCCGGATCCTTAAGGCCCATGCTGAGCTGCGAGAGTGAAACCAGGTCTATGTTCACAAAATCGATGCTGCCCCCAAGAACCGAATCAAGCGAAAGTGCCATTGCGGGGGTCTTTATGTTTATGCCTGTTTTTGAACCCGGAGGAATCTGATATTGCACCCTTTCAACGTCCTCCCGTCCTCTTACTATCGGCATAAGAAGACCGGTATCGCCTCCGGTCTCGATAAGTCTCTTCGTCAACTCCAGAGTCGCATGGAAGTCATGATTCCCGTTATATGCAGCCCACACGTTCATGGCAGCACCACTTGGCTGCGTCCCAGTGAGCATAGTAGGATCAGCCTGGATCTGATAAACTATGTATCCTTCAGCACCCTGAATCCTTCCCACCATCTCCGGGCCTGTCTTGGCAAAGATTTTTACACTTCCACTGCCGACGTCAGGATATGAAGGTGGAGGCTCTTCGAAAGGCAATTCAGGCTGGACCTGAGGAAAGTCCGGCTGGGGCATCGGCGCGGTTCCGTCCATGGAAGGCGTTAACGTTTCCACAGGTGATTCCGGCACGGCTTCCTGGACAGCCAGAACCTTGCCCTGTTCCGTCACCAGATGCACGGATTCTCCGTCCCTGAGAACAGATGTCCCGTTCTGTGTGGCGGATAAAACAGGTATTTTCATCTCTCTCGCAAGAACACCGAAGTTGCATAGCCTTCCCCCATCATCCGTCACAAAACCGGCAGCATTAACTGCTGCCAGAAGATCTTTGGTGTTAGCCTCTCCCATTACGGTTATGTTTTCCGAGC
>CP070804.1:423276-434663 GCA_020343635.1 Candidatus Aenigmatarchaeota archaeon
AAGAGGTACAGAGCGACATGCAGAAGGGGCAGGCGGCAGGCATAAGCGGAACACCGAGCTTCACCATAAACGGCAAACTGCTTGTCGGTGCACAGCCTTACGCGACCTTCGCTCAGGCAATAGAACAGGAACTGAGTTAAAATTAACTGAACAGCGGGATTAATATTCCCGCAAGTTAATTTTTTGTAAGGAGGAGTCGTTATGGGAGACGAAGGATGCTGCTGAGATAAAGTAGATACTATTAATTTAATACTTTCTGAGCGCCGTTAGAAGGCAAGAAATATAACAAAGTTATAAATATGTGATAAAGAAGTAAGATAATGAGAAACAGAAATGTCGGATTTCTTATAGTGGCGATATCGGCACTGATAGGTTTCATAATATACTCGTTCAACAGGGCGCTTACGGAAATAGTCAGCGCCTCCTGTTCTCATGGTGAAAGCTGCCCGATGTGGGGAACCCTGAATTTCCAGACCAATGTAAGCATGGCCGCAATGATCTTCGTCGCTTTCATAGGCGTTTATCTGATAGTTTTCGGCGAGGAGAAACCAGTTTCACAAAGCAGGTCTTCCGGGACAGTTGTTAAGCCTAAAAAGAAGGATTACTCCCAAATCCTCGCTGATTTGGACGAAGAGGGAAGGAAGGTTCTCAATGCCATAATAGACGAAGACGGGACGATTTTCCAGTCACAGCTAGTCGAGAAAACGGAACTTAGCAAGGTCAAAATGACCCGCATCCTTGACAGGCTTGAAGGCAAGGGCCTTGTTGAAAGAAAGAGACGCGGCATGACCAACGTCGTCATTCTGAAGCACTGAAACTAGTTTCACATATCCATTAATAGGCTGTTTCATTCCCAGAATGTTTCATGAGCAAAAAGTCTGCAAAGAAAAAAACAGCCTCTGACGAGATAATAAGAATAAAGGGAATGACCTGCAAGAGCTGCGTCGAGAACATAGAGTCCGGCGTGGGCTCAATGGCGGGCGTCAAGGACGTCAAGGTCAGCCTCACAGAGGACAGCGCCTTCGTGAGATTCGATCCTTCCATAACAAATCTAAATAGTATAAAGAAGAAGATAAGCTCTCTGGGTTATTCTACCGGGAATTACAAAGCAGAAAAGAAGCAGACAACATTCCTTCAGGGAGTATCATACGCTCTGCTTCCACATGTAGGATGCATAGCTTTCATAGCAGGATCAATACTTGGTGTCACATTGTTAATGGAATTCTTCAGGCCGCTTCTCATGAACAGGTGGTTCTTCCACATACTTGTGCTTATATCTATAGGATTCGCAACGCTTTCATCTGCATTGTACCTAAAGAGAAATTCACTACTGTCAATGGCAGGAGCCAAAAGGAAATGGCAGTATCTGTCAACAATGTATGGTTCCACAGTGGGCATAAACCTCGTCTTATTCCTAGTGATATTCCCACTACTTGCCAATGTATCAACTGTATCCGCGGCGGGTGTTACCGGAGCTGCAATCGCTTCAGGAGATTTCTCTGAGCTCGATGAGGGAGATGCCTACATTCAGCTCGCAGTTGACATACCCTGTCCTGGGCACGCACCACTGATAACGGAAGAACTCAAGACGACAGGCGGTATCAGTGCAATACAGTTCAGCTTCCCGAATGTTTTCGACGTCGTTTACGACTCCGCAAAGACATCCAAAGAAGGTATGCTCTCCCTGGAGGTCTTCGAGGAGTATCCGGCGACCGTACTTGACGAAAGTACGAGTCAGGATGCAATAAAGGAGATCCAGCAGAAGCCATCGTACACAGCAACAGGAGGCAGCTGCTGCGGAGGCAGTAGCTGTGCAGGACCAACCGGCGGCTGCGGCTGCGGAGGATGGTGATAATTGTGGAAAGGAATAATATGATTTTGGGAATTATGGGTATTGTTCTAATAATTTCACTCATCAACGCTGTAAGTGTTTCGACATTGACTTCAAGACTGGATAAATTGTCTCTGGAGGGAAATGTTGTGGCCGCGGGTGTAGTAGATGATGAACCAGTCATAGAAGTAAAAGAGGTTCAGCCACAGCAGGCACAACCTCAGCAGCCAGCTCCGGCTCCGTCACCACAGGCACCACCCACAGTTCAGGTAAGTGTAGATGATGATGCGGTCCTGGGAGAAGCGAACGCACCCATTACAATGATAGAGTTCAGTGATTATGAGTGTCCTTTCTGTACGAGATTCTGGGAACAGACGCTTCCCCAGATAAAGACAAATTATATAGATACCGGAAAGGTCAAGTTTGTCTACAGGGATTTCCCGCTTTCTTTCCATCCGAACGCACAGAAAGCTGCAGAGGCTGCTGAATGTGCAGGCGAGCAGGGAATGTACTGGGAGATGCACGATAAGCTTTTCGAGACAGGACAACTGGATGTTTCCAGCCTCAAGCAGCATGCAGTGAATCTTAATCTGGACTCTTCACAGTTCGACTCTTGCCTCGATTCAGGAAAGTATGCAAGCGAGGTTCAGAAAGACATGCAGGAGGGGGCTTCCGCCGGAGTGTCAGGCACACCGACGTTCTTCATAAATGGGATCAAAGTGGTCGGTGCTCAGCCTTACGCGGCATTCCAGCAGGTAATAGATGCACAATTAGGATAAAGGAGGTTAATTAAATGAACAAAATATTTGCAGGCGGTTTGGGTGTAATTGCCGTACTAGCATTAGCTGCAGTGCTTACGAGCGGGTTCGGTCTTTCCGGATCCTCTGTAACAGGAGCAGCTTCATCGAGTGGACAGTCAGGTGGAATTGTTGAAATCCCCCTGTCAGATATAACAGAAAACGCAAAGTTTTACGAATATGATTCCATAAGATTTTTTGCCGTAAAGGCATCAGACGGAACCATAAAGACAGGATTCGATGCATGTGATGTCTGTCATGCTTCCCGGAAAGGATACAGACAGGAAGGCGATTACATGATATGCAACAACTGCGGTAACAGGTATCCGATAACAGGGCTCGGCACTGAAAACCAAAACCCTGGCGGTTGCTGGCCAGGTTACCTTCCAAGCACAATAGACGGTGACAACCTTGTAATCAAGGAGTCTGATATTGAAGCTGGTGCATGGCGATTCTAATGAACAGGAAAATCACGTTTCTATCACTTTTTTTATTTGCGTTAGTCACAGCTTTCTTCGTGGCGTCTATTTCTGAAGCAGAGAGAGCGGAGAGTTTTGAAGACCGAAGATCAAGGATACTGGGCGAACTCTCACTCGCTATCGACGACGCGACGCTCGATGAAAGGTATTCGTGTTGTATAGACCCTCCTTGCACTATGTGCTACATGGGCAGCTGGATATGGGATGACGGCATATGCAGATGTGATGAAATGATCGCAAACGGCGAAGATGACAAGGTATGCCCCCAATGCGTCAGAGGTCTTGAGGAGGGTCAGTGTAAATATGCTAATAAAAGCATCTGTGAATTGAACCGGGAGGTGACTTCATGAAAGAGAAAAACTTTATGATACTGGCGGTAGTATTGATCATTACCCTTTCATCAGCGGTTTACATCGTTGTAAGCCAACCCAAGGAAGGTAAATACGATGAATTCGCGCAGTGCCTTACAGAAAGCGGGGCAGCGATGTACGGCACATCATGGTGTTCTCACTGCAATGATCAGAAGAATATGTTCGGCCAGTCTTTCAGCTACATAGATTTCACGGACTGTGATGCCAGTGATCTGTGCAGGGAAGCAGGTGTCAGAGCATATCCGACATGGATAATAAACGGCGTCCATTACACGGGATCAAAATCACTTCAAGAACTATCATCTCTTAGCGGTTGCAGCCTGGAGTGATTACAATGAAGAAGGCAAAGTTTTCTATCACAGGTATGCATTGCGCTAGCTGTGCTGCCAACATACAAAAAGCTCTGAGTTCTGCTGACGGTGTTCAGGAAGCCAACGTGAACTTCGCCACTGAAGAGGCTTCTGTCAAGTTTGACGAATCGAAGATGAACACAGACAAAATGATAAAGGTTATTGAAGGCCGCGGGTATAAGGCAGTCGAGAGTGACAAAAAAAGCCATGATCACGAAAAGGCTGAGAGGGAAAGGGAGGCGGGTCAACTGAAGAAGCTATTCCTAGCTTCTCTCACACTTTCAATTCCAGTTTTCATTATATCAATGCCTCTGAAATGGACAGGCGTAGTTCTTCCGTACCAGAATATCATACTTTTGCTTCTGACCACCCCGGTCCAGTTCATCGTGGGTTACAGGTTCTATAAGGGCGCCTTTTCGGCGCTTAAAGCCAAGACCGCTTCAATGGACACGCTGGTGGCGCTGGGCACTTCAGCCGCCTATTTTTACAGCCTTTTTGTCATGGCGTTTCCCGGCATACTGGGTAACGAGCTCTACTTCGAGACTTCCGCAGTGCTGATAACGTTCATCATATTCGGAAGGTGGCTTGAAGCAATAACCAAGGGGAAGGCTTCGGAGGCCATTAAGAAGTTGATGGGACTACAGCCTAAAACCGCCACGGTTGTAAGGAAAGGCAAGGAGATCGACATACCCATTGAAGAAGTCAGGGTCGGAGACATCGTCATCGTTAAGCCCGGTCAGAAGATCCCTGTTGACGGCGT
This sequence comes from Candidatus Aenigmatarchaeota archaeon, assembly GCA_020343635.1. Taxonomy (GTDB): domain Archaea; phylum Aenigmatarchaeota; class Aenigmatarchaeia; order QMZP01; family JAFGSV01; genus JAFGFG01. Next base: position 427,865 of record CP070804.1, read on the forward strand.
GATAGTCGAAGGATTATCTTCTGTTGACGAGTCTATGATAAGTGGCGAAAGCATTCCCGTTGAAAAGAAAAAGGGCGACAGCGTCATAGGAGCCACCATAAACAAGCACGGAACATTCAAGTTCAGGGCGACAAAAGTCGGGAAGGACACGACGCTTCACCAGATAATAAAGCTTGTTGAGGATGCGCAGGAAAGCAAGGCTCCCATACAGAGGCTTGCGGACAGGGTCAGCGCATATTTCGTTCCTGCCGTCATAATCATAGCTATTGCGGCTTTCTCTTTCTGGTATCTCGCGGCAGGACAGAGCTTCATATTCTCCCTGACTATATTTGTGGCTGTTATAATCATAGCATGTCCCTGCGCGCTGGGACTTGCCACTCCAACTGCCATCATGGTCGGAACCGGGAAGGGCGCGGAAAATGGAATTCTGATAAAGGGCGCGGAGGCGCTCGAAAATGCCCACAAACTGACCACTGTCGTGTTCGACAAAACGGGCACGCTGACGAAGGGCGAGCCGACCGTCACTGACATTGTTACACTTAATAAAGCTGACAAGAAAGATGCTCTGAAATACGCAGCGATAGCGGAGAAACGATCTGAACATCCTCTTGCCGAGGCGATCCTCAACGAGGCCAAAAAACAGAAAATGACCGTTCCTGACGCCAACTCTTTCAGGGCAGTACCAGGTCACGGTATAACAGCCAAGTATGGTGGTAAAACCATACTTCTCGGCAACCAGGAACTCATGAAGAAGCATGATATATCAACAGGCTCTGCCGAGGACAGAATTGCCTCCATGGAGAACGAAGGGAAGACAGTTATGATTCTTGCAGTGGGAAAGAAGCTCACAGGGCTTGTAGCTGTCGCAGATACACTGAAAGAATCCTCGAAAGAAGCCGTGAAGATGCTTAATGGTATGGGAAAGCAGATCGTAATGATGACGGGAGACAACGAGAGGACAGCGAAAGCCATAGCTGGGCAACTGGGAATAGATCGTGTTCTTGCAGGTGTTCTCCCGGGTGGTAAGGAGAAGGAAATCGCCAAACTGCAGCAGGAAGGAGAAGTAGTTGCCATGGTGGGTGACGGGATAAATGATGCACCAGCTCTCGCGAAGGCGGACATAGGCATCGCCATAGGTGCGGGCTCTGATGTCGCTCTGGAGACCGGGCAGATAGTACTGGTGAACAATGACCCGGTTGACGCTGCCGCATCGATAGATCTCAGCAATTACACCATAAAGAAAATAAGGCAGAATCTTTTCTGGGCGTTCTTCTACAACTCCGTGGGCATCCCTGTAGCAGCAGGCATACTCTATCCTTTCACAGGATTCCTGCTCAATCCCATGGTAGCCGGAGCAGCCATGGCGTTCAGCTCCGTGTCCGTGGTTTCCAATTCGCTTCTTATGAAAAGATACAAGAAGAAGTGAGTTCACACACATTTCCGAGCAGATAACATCTTTAAATATAACGTCGTTATATAATCACTTGTTCTCGATTAATGTATGTGATGTGAATGGCAGAAGTGGCAAGTTTCATAATAACCTTCAGGGAAACCCTCGAGGCAGCACTTATAGTTGGCATAATACTTGCATATCTCTCCCGGACAGGGGAAACCAGGTATAACAACTTCATCTACCTCGGTGTAGCCGCAGGTATAATCGGAAGCGTGCTGGCAGCGATAATCTTCAATTATGTCGCTGGTGGTTTCGAAGGTGTCGCCGAAGAAATATTCGAAGGAACCGTCATGCTCATAGGGGCGGTCCTTATAACTTTCATGATCCTATGGATGATGAACCAGAAGCATCTTTCCAGAAAGATCGAGTTGAAAGTGAAGGATGAAATACAGGATGGGCGTAAGTTTGGTCTCTTCCTTCTGGTATTTTTCTCAGTTCTTAGAGAAGGAGTTGAGACCGTGCTTTTCCTTGGAGCCGCAAGCTTTGCTGGTGATAGCAGTTATTCACTCGCCGGTTCCCTAGGAGGCGTAGCAGCGGCAATTGCGCTCGGCTATGTCATATTTTCCGGCATGAAGACCATAGATTTGAAGAAGGTTTTCATGATAACGGGGACACTGCTGGTGCTTTTTGCTGCGGGCCTCGTTGCGCATGGCGTCCACGAGCTGCAGGAGGCAGGTGTACTGCCCATATACATCGAGCACTTATGGGATGTCAACCCACCACAGAATCCTGACGGTACATATCCATCTCTCCATGATAATGGGTCTGTAGGCTCACTGGCAAAGGGACTTTTCGGTTACAACGGAAATCCCTCACTTCTTGAGGTTGTGAGCTATTTGGCGTATATAGTTTTGTTAGTAGCCGTTTATATCAGGTACTATAAGAATGAATGAAAGGAATAATAAAGTGTGGCCTTGAGGTGTTGTTATGGCAAAGGAAGACAGGACTGATCCCATCTGCGGGATGAGTGGGCACATCAAAGCCCACGGAAAGTACTTCTGCAGCGAAAGCTGTATAAGGAAGTATGAGAAGAAGGAAGGAATGAAGAAGAATCTATACTGTGCACACTGTGTGGATTCTTCTGGTGGAGGGCCAAAGAGGTGGTATCAGGAACGGCTCTATCAGGTACTTATGATTCTTGTCGCCCTTTTCCTGCTGGATCAGGGTCTTACTTTCTACGGTATTACTTCCCTGAACATGTTCTGGCACGCATTCTTCGAATACACCGCGCTGATATGGTGGGCACTGCTGCTGGGCTTCCTGCTTGGGGGCGTGATAGATTATCTCGTACCGAGGGAGTACATTTCCAAGTTCCTGTCGAAAGGTGAGAAGAAGACAATAGGCTGGTCCGTGATTCTTGGTTTCCTCATGACAGCCTGTTCGCACGGAATACTCGCGATAGGAATGGAGCTTTACAGAAAGGGCGCTTCAGTTCCCTCTGTGGTATCATTTCTCATGGCCAGTCCGTGGGCTAACCTGCCAGTTACACTACTTTTGTTCAGCTTTTTCGGACTCAACGCTTTCCTTATTATAGTGTCTGCGATAGTAATTGCGATAATCACAGGGATCATATTCCAGGGACTTGACAGATTAGGATGGATAGAGAGGAGCAAGCATACGGCGCACGTCTCGGAAGAGTTCTCAGTCAGGAAAGATATGAAACAGAGATGGAAGAAATACAGGAAGAACCCGAACACCAAGGAGGTAGTCAGGGGAGTCGCTGATGGTTCATGGTCACTTACCAAGATGATACTTTGGTGGATCATCAGAGGCATGATACTTGCGGCTGCCGCGAACGCGTTCATAACACCTGAGATCTTCATGACCTACATGGGCCCGACACTGATAGGACTATTTATAACACTGATCGTGGCAACAGTCATAGAAGTATGCTCTGAAGGTTCCGCGCCCCTCTCATTCGAGATATTCAGGCAAACGGGCGCCTTGGGAAACAGCTTCACCTTCCTGATGGCGGGAGTCGCAACGGACTACACCGAGATCGGTCTCATCGCAACAAACATAGGAAGACGCGCTGCCCTTATGCTGCCGATAGTAACGGTTCCGCAGATACTGGTACTGGGATACCTGTTCAATCTTTTAATCTAAATCCCATAAGTTCCGTCAATTTGAGTAATCCCCTCAGTCCTTCTTGTTGGCAATGTATCTGGCAGCCTTTAACAGCGCCATACATCCCTGGCCGGCTGAGATAACATACTGGTACTCGTGACCTGATGCAGAGTCACCTGCCGCGAAAATTCCCGGAACATTGGTCTTTGTCTGGCAGTCTATCTTTATGTGGCCGTCCTCGTCCAGTTCCAGCATATCCTTAAATGGCTCCACGTTGGGTATCCTTCCTATCTCAATGATGACCCCCCTCACGTCGAGCCTGTGCTCTTTGCCATCCTTTTCATAGGTTATTCCGCTGACGAGCATGTCTCCGGTTATTTCCTTCGTTTTCGCGTTGAATATGACCTCTACCTTGGGGTTCTTCTTTATCCTTTCGACCAGGTACTCGTGTCCCCTGAACTTGTCACCTCTGACCAGCATGTAGATCTTCGATGCTATGTCCTTCATGAAGTCTATGGCTTCAAGGGCAGAACTTCCGCCCCCAACTACCGCTACGGGCATGTCGTAGAAAAGCGGACCGTCGCATATGGAGCAGTACGTGACACCCTTCTTTGCGAACTCTTCCTCACCGGGCACGCCGAGTTTTCTAGGTTCTGATCCAGTAGCAATTATGACAGTCTTTGTGTTGTACTTGTTCTTGTCGGTTATAACCTGGAAGTTGGTTCCCAGCTTCTTGACTGACTTTACAGTCTCCTGCCTGACATTCACGTTGTTGAACTTTGCCTGCTCCTGCATCTTCCCGCGGAACTCTATGCCGGTGGTTTTTGTGATCCCCGGATAGTTCAGCACCTCACCGCTGACCATGAACTGTCCTCCGAAATCCGTAGACAGGATTTCGTAGTTCATAGCCTTTCTTGATGCATAGATAGCAGCGGTCAGTCCTGTTATTCCCGCGCCTATTATTATAGTATCATACATGTTAACACGCCTCCTCAATCCTTCTCTCAGCTATGTTCATGGCACATTTCCTGGGATTTTCACACTTCCCGGTTTTCAGTTCATCCAGAACAAGCTGCGTGTTTTTATTTATCTTCTCTTCAATCACCTTGAACATTTCATGCTCGCTTCCGCCCTTGTATTCAACATAGGATGATATCACCCCGCCTGCATTTGCGACGAAGTCTGGTATTACAAGTATTCCTTTCTTATGACAGAGTTTCTCCACATCATGTGTCATGGGTATGTTGCTTCCTTCAACGATGAGCTTGAAGTGCAGCCTCTTGACATCCGCCGGCTTTATCAGATCCGGAACAGCTGCAGTTATGAGAACATCGGCATTCACATCCAGTATGTCCTCGCAGCAGAGTATAGAACCAGGCCTGTAGTTCGTTACAGAACCCCTCCTCTTCTTTACCTTTGCAAGCTTCTTGAAGTCCAGACCATCATTGTTATGTATGACTCCCTTGCTGTCGGAAGCCGCGACTATTCTGGCACCGTATTCAGAAAGGAACTTACCAACGAACGACCCGACGTTACCGAATCCTTCAATGGCAACGGTGGCTTTTTTCATGTCCAGTCCTATGTGCTTCGCGGCGACCAGCGTTGCCTGATATACGCCGAAACCCGTGCTTCCGAGCTCATGAGGCAACCCGCCCATTGATTTCGGCTTTCCTGTTGCAGACTTCCTGCTTCCGTTGGCTTCAACGAACCATTTGATTTCCTCTTCGCCCATGTTCATGTCGGGTGCAGCAATGTACTTTGCCGGACTTACCACCTTGACGGCCTTTGAGAACGCTTTAACCAGCTCTTTCTTCTTCTTTGGTGATATCTTCCTGTCGTCCGCCACTATGCCTGACTTTTCGCCTCCGAAAGGCAAACCGGCGAGGGCATTCTTCCAGGTCATGGCTCTGGCTAGTCTGAACACTTCCTCGACCTTAACAGTGGGCGTCATTCGTATCCCGCCTTTACCGGGACCCAGATTCGTGTTGTCGATAACGACAAATCCTCTCATGCCTGTACACGGGTCATATACGTCAAGAACAACCTCCGGGCCTATGTCGTCATGTTGCATAAGAAACACCTTATTTCATGTTCTCTAACTCTTTCTCTATTGCAGGCTGATCAAAACCGACAATTATCTTTCCGTTTATTTCTAGCTGGGGAACACCCATCTGGCCGGATTTTTCAACCATCTGCTTTGCAGCCTCAATATCCTCGGCAACGTTTATCTCCTCGTACTCAATTTTCTTCTCCTTAAGGAACTCCTTAAGCATGTGACAATACGGGCATGTCGGTGTCGAATATACCTTTACTTTACTCATATCTATCGCCTCCTCTAATTTGTATATATCGCCTACTCTCTTTTTGCAAGGGCCTTATTCAGGTACATGAGACCGTTCACAGACTTTCCAATGGCCTTCAGCTTCTGGACAATCTCCAGTGCAGAAGCCTCTTCTTCTACCTGCTCGTCTATGAACCATTTCAGCATGGACATTGTAGCCTTGTCGCCTTCCCTCATCGCAAGGTCGTGCAGCTTGTGTATCCTGTCCGTGATGTACTGCTCGTGCTTGTAGGCAGCCTGGAATGCAGCGAGGGGTGATGCCCACTTCGCGTCAGGCTTCTTCATAGCTTCAAATACGGCAGTCCCGTCCCTGTCAAACAGGTAGTTGTAGAACCTCATCGCGTGTTCCCTTTCCTCGTCAGCCTGCTTCCTCATCCAGTGCGCGAACCCCTTCAGGTTCTGTGCCTCGAAGTACGCAGACATAGAGAGATAAAGATACTCGGAGAAAAGCTCCTCGTTCATCTGTCTGTTGTTGGTGTCTTCCATCTTTTTGCTTATTTTCATTATAATCCCTCCTATTTGAATAAATATAATGTTTCTTTTTTGTTTTCCATATTTTTGTTTCTTTCGTTTCAGCAGCAACAGCACGAATAATCCTGCTTCTTCTTTGTCTCGCCTTCGTGGTAGGCCTCAATTTCCATGTCAGGAACTGTGTCTCCAACTGCGATCATTTGGTCACCTCGATATTTTTCAAATAACTTTATATATAAGTTCGAATATATAAAGGTTATGGTTCGAATATCAGACTTAGAGATCCTTGAGGCACTGAAGGTGAACTCCAGGACCCCTTTCATGGAACTGGCAAGACGGTTCGGGGTTACAGAAACAGCCATAAGGAAGAGGATCAGGAAGCTGGAAGAGAACGGGGTTATCCTGAAGTATACCATAGAGGTGGACACTCGCAAGATTGGTCTTGGTGTAAACGCGGTGATAGGCCT
>CP070804.1:434763-449306 GCA_020343635.1 Candidatus Aenigmatarchaeota archaeon
CTAGCGACTACTAGGGATTTCGGCTTCACGAGGGCGAGTTGCAGCCCTCGATCTGAACTGAGGCCGGGTTTCGGGATTAGCTTCACCTTTCGGTGTTGCATCCCATTGTCCCGGTCATTGTAGGCCGCGTGTAACCCAGAGGATTCAGAGCATACAGACCTGCCGTCGACCGCACCTTCCTCTGGCTTATCGCCAGCGGTCCCTCATGAGTGCTCGCATACCTAAATATACGATAGCAACATGAAGCGCGGGTCTTGTTCGTTAGGCTCGATATGCCCGTTTTTTAATAAGCTTTTTCAGTCCCCTTTCCTTTTCCGTATGTTTTACGAAAAACATTAACTCATTTGCGAAAAAACGTGGTTTTAATACCCTAAGTCTTAGGGCTTTGCTACCACACGTTCCACAAGATGTTTTGAAGCCGAGAGACTCTATCATATCTCGGTCGATATCCATTTCCTCCCTTTCAGAAACACCGTAATATATACAAAGCAGACTCCTTTTGAAATCCACAGTTCCATCACCATCAAGTCTACCTGCCAAGAATGCAAGCTTATTTTTCCTCGAAAGCTTGCTTCTTTTTCTAGAGATATTTTCTATGAATCTCCTTGCAGGCAGCCTCGTAAAGTAAACTTCATGTGTTACCCCGTAACCGGTTATCTTTCTTTCTCTTATCTTTTTTTCATCTATGTCGAAATTCTTTAGTGAAAGTGCAACAAAAGCTTTTCGGATATCAAGGTGCTTATTGTTTATAGCAACTACACCTTTAGCTGTACTGCCTCTGTCCGCACACCAAATTCCTGACAACCACGAGGTCTCGAAGTTTACCTGGTATTTCATACGGAAGTTTTGGATTGAGGACTTAAAAGCTAACGGTCATATCGATTTACCTGACTTAACAGGACATCTTTGCCGGAGCTACTGGTAGAATTGGACTTTTCCAGAAGCTCACACGACACGAACTGACGACGGCCATGCACCACTTCTCAGCGCGTCTGGTACGCTCTTCAAGCGGACCTTCACTCTGCTGTCGCCTCTGGTAAGGTTCCCGGCGTTGAATCCAATTAAACCGCAGCCTCCACCCCTTGTGTGCTCCCCCGCCAATTCCCTTAAGTTTCAGCCTTGCGACCGTACTCCCCAGGCGGCCCACTTAACGCTTTCGCTACGGCACTGACAGCCCCCTTGAGACTGCCAATGTCTAGTGGGCATCGTTTACAGCCAGGACTACGGGGGTATCTAATCCCCTTTGCTCCCCTGGCTTTCGTCCCTCACCGTCGGATCCGTTCTGGTCTGGCGCCTTCGCCACGGGTGGTCTCCCAAGGATTACAGGACTATAACCAAATGCGCATTGGTTTTCCGTAAACGCTTTTGCTTGTCTCATGCGCAAAAGGGTTTTACCCCTACCCCTGGAATACCCCAGACCTCTCCCGGTCCCTAGCCCAGCAGTTTCACTAGCAAGCCCCATAGTTGGCTACGGGATTTCACTAAAGACTTACTGGACCGGCTACGAACGCTTTAAGCCCAATAAACGTGGTCATCACTCGTGGCGCGGGTATTACCGCGGCGGCTGGCACCCGTTTGGTAGTCTGATTGCTAAACAGCAAATAGATTACTTATTATCTAAGTATTCTTTTCACTGTTTTGACATTCAAACTCTTACCCACCACTTATTCGTAAAGCTTTTTACACTCTACAAAAGCTTCCCCTATATAAGGAAAAGCACTCCGAATCCCTTCCTCACACTTGCGTGCATTGGGAAATTTTCGCGCCTGCTGCGCCCCGTAGGGCCTGGATTCTTGTCTCAGAATCCATCTCTAGGCTTCCTCTCTCAAGGCCTATACGGATTATCGGCTTGACAGGACGTTACCCTATCAACAACCTAATCCGGCGCAGTCCAATCCTTAAGCGCCGAAGCTTTGGATAAGAGGACATTCCAGTACCTCTTACCTATCCGGTATTAGCTTCAGTTTCCCGAAATTATCCCGGACTTAAGGGCATGTTAACTACGTGTTACTGAGCTTTCTGCCCTAGCATTCGAAGAATACCAAGACTTGCATGGCTTAGTCGGATTCGGATAGCAATGACCTCCGGCAGGATCAACCGGAATTGAGATTTGGCGGTTCTCCTTTATTTTCTTTAAAACTACACAAGATCGTGCTTCAAACTCGAAATGATAATTCCAAGCTCACATCTTTATGTTCATCGCTTAGTTACCTAAACTCGCATCTATTTATTAACCAACGGTATTTATAAATGTTCTAGGAATCTTTTTCTAAGCAGGATTCAATTTCACATTTTTTTTGCATAATATGTTTCGACAAAATTGGTGAGACGTCTCGGTGTTGTAGAATTGGCCATATCTTCAGAAACTTCAAAATATGCTATCTGTTCATCACTACCTTTTGGTCGAAGAGTACTGACAAAGTTCATATCCATTACATTTTTAATAGTTTCAGTAGGTATTTCAATTTCACTTCCTGGTTTAAAAAAGGCCCGATATAATGCAGTCCTTTCAACATCTCTAATTCCTTCGAATCCAATTAAATAATCCGGGTTAAAGTCGTTTCTTGAAAAAAATATGCCATATGATCCTCTACTATTTGTTCCTGAACCAATCCTAGTTATTCCAGATTCTTTTAAAAATTTATCTATAAACCATTCTTGATCCCCTGATAAATTAGGCTCTAAATACAATCTGAATCCACCCATGCTATCACCTTAGAAGTTCTAATATATGGAGCTTCTCCCTTAAATAACTTTCCCATTTACGCGGGAGCGTGGTATTTAAAAGCAGCGCCTTCAAAAGATAAGTACCGTGGCTGCCGTGGTGTAGTGGTTAGCATTGGAGCCTGTGGCCGGCTTCCGGGTCAGAAAAAGCGTTATTCCGGAGGTTGGCAGAAAGCTCCCGGCCCGAGTTCAAAAGGCGCATGAAGCAGATCGCATCTGCTTCCGTCTGAAATTCTCGGCGGCGGCCCTCATCTTTTCTTTATTCTGAGTGAGAATATCTCGGGAACCGGATACTTCTTGAACCTCTTTAACAGGTTCTTTCCCCCGACGAGTCTTGACATGGCCTCAGCTGTCAGTTCCACATCATCCATCGCATTATGGGCTTTGCTTCTCGGGGGTATGCCTACTGCATAAAGAAGCATATCGAGGCTCCACGGATGGCCTTCAATTAGTGGAGAGATCTGATGAAGTTCGACCACCTTCTTCTTGAAAGGCCATTTTATTCCCAATTTACGGAAGTTCTCCTCGAAAAACTCTATATCGAACCACACATTCTCCCCGCCCAGTGTCTTCTCCTTTATGGGTTTTAGCCATTCCAGGAATTTCCTGAGCAGTTCTTCGGAACTGGGCTTCTTGGGGTCCATTATCTGCTTCCTCGTGAATCCGTTTATTTTCAGGGCTATGTTGCTAATCTCAGCACCATCATCCATCCTGCACTCGCCATAGAATGTGTTTTTCGGGTTTTCGAACTCCATAGCGCCTATGCTGAGTATGCTGTTTTTCTTGGGATCCAGTCCCGTGGTTTCTATGTCAACAATTATCATGCTTTATCTTTACTGATGGGACTTTTATTTTATACGAAATTCCAACTATTAACTGTCGGTACAGATTATCGGTTCACATGGGGCACATAAAAGGTGAACACAAAAATGGCATAACATTAGCTCTAGCTGTCACTTTCGTCCTTTCCTTAACTTTCATTCTGTCAGTTTTCGGAGCGGGCATAGACACAGTAAATCTCATATCACCGGATAATGCCACATGGACTAATGACGATAATGACACGATAGCATTCACCTTCAATTACACCGGAGAAAACACTACAGCCTCTTGTGAACTTTTCATAGACGGTACAGGATATAATATCAATTCAACAGTTTACAACGATACTCAAAATACAATGTATGCAAACGACACAATTTCTGAAAACACGCATACATGGTACGTCAACTGTACTAATACTACAACGACCCAATCAAGTATATGGACACTTAACATAGACAGGACATCTCCAGACATCAACTTCATATCCCCGACACCTACAAACGCCACGTCAACCTCGGACACAAGTATAGAGATCAATGTTTCCATGGTGAATGCCAGCGATCTTGGTGAATTAATCTGGAACTGGGACGGGACCAATTACACAATCTTTAATGACACTCTTGTTTTAATGCTGAACTTTGACAATGTCTCTGCACTCGGGGAGAATGATACATATGTCGTTGACGCAAGCGGATCTGGGAATAACGGGGTTGTTACCGGCTCGACTGTTAATACAAGCGATTGCAAGTTCGGTAACTGCTTCAGTTTTGACGGGACCGACGATTTCATAAACGTTACAGATGATGCTTCGATATCAGGCCTGAGCGCGATTACCGTTTCATTCTGGGTCAAATTCGGGGACTTCGGGCCTGGTGGAAGTGATGTCAATTTCATTGTCTCGAAGAGCAACTGGAATACAGAGAGAGAATGGAGATTTAGAACAGAACATTCTAGTGGTAATCCTCCAAATTCAGTCGTATGGCATATCAGCAACGATGGTAACAGCCCAGCGACCGAAAATACAACATCTGTGCTTAAAAGTAGTCTATCAGCCAATAATTGGTATCATTTTACCGGAACTTACGATGCCAATGATGCTGGTATGCTTAGATTCTATATCAATGGCGAATTAAAAGATAACAAAACAGGGGAATTGGGGGGAATATTTGATGGCTCAGCTAGTCTTGCTATAGGTTCGTCAGGTGATAATGGAGGAGTAGGTACAGTGGATGATTTCAACGGCTCAATAGACGAAGTAAGAATCTGGAACAGAAGCTTGTCAGCAGATGAAGTTTATCAGCAGTACGTTTCTAACCTTAACAAATACGACACAGCCAAATGGTACCTATACGTGAACCAAAGCAAAAATGCAACCGAAGTCTTGGACGAAGGAACATACACTCATCAGACATTCGTGGCCGATTCTACCGGAAACCAGAACAGTACAGAAGAAAGAACAATAACAATCGATTTGACGGAACCGGATATCAGCTTCACTTCACCGTCTCCGGACAACCAGACAACCACAGCCAACTACACCTACATAAACCTCACCATTTCCGAATCAGGTTACTGCCTTCTCGACTGGAACGGCACCAACATGACCATGGCTAATGACACAGGCGATACAGAAGTCTATTACATCAACAGGACAAGTCAGCCCAACGGCAACTATACCTTCCTAGCATGGTGCAACGATACTACAGGAAACCTGAACCAGAGTGGTTCCAGGTGGGTTTACATAAACTGGACACCACCTGATCAAACTCCACCATCCGTAACAATCACCTATCCCCAGAACACAACCTACTACAACGTCACCCACTTCAACTTCACAGCCTCAGATCCAAACCGCGATTCCTGCTGGTATACAACAGACGGCGGCTCAACAAACACCACAATCCCCACCTGCCAGAACGCAACCACCCTCTCACTGACAGAAGGCCAGACCAAGCTTGAAGTCTACTCCAACGACACTGTTGGCAACACCGGCGGCTCTTCCGTTGTATTCACATTAGACCAGACAGAACCAACAATCACAATAAACTACCCATCAAATGCAACAATAACCAACGACACCTTCAACGTAACATTCGGCGAAACCGTCAACTGGTCTGTATTCGAGGTCGACTCCAACGGCACCAACATGACCATGGGTGCAGTATCTACCTTCCAGGACACCATCACAGGCATTTCAGATGGCTTACACAACGTCACTGTCTACGCAAACGACTCCGTCGGCAACATGAACTGGAGCAGGAGATACTGGACCAGAGACACCACCGCACCAGCACTTTCCACAACCTTCCCCAGCAACTATACCAACCTCAGCCTTACATGGTTCAACATAACAGGCACGGCATCGGACTCCAATCCAAACGCCACCAACAACCTGACCATAAACAACTCGATATTCGGCTCCAACCTCGGCACCTTCACTAACTGGAACTTCACCAACACATCCATGGATGAAGGCTTCTACTCAGTAATGATCACGGCAACAGATATCCTCTCACAACAGAACAGCACAGAGCTCCACTTCAGGATAGACAGGACAGGACCGACCTTCACGGACATAGACAACCAGACCATCCAGGACGACCAGGCCCTCTCCTATGACATAAACGCCACAGACCCCTCAGGGATATCATGCTTCACAGTCAATGACACCACCAACTTCTCCATCACGTGTGCAGGCGTGCTGACAAATGCATCTTCACTCACAGCAGGTATGTACTGGCTAACCATAACAGCCAACGACACTCTCAACAACCAAAACTCAGACATCATTTACGTCAACGTCAGTGCAACCGACGTCACTGATCCTGTCGTCACAATAACCCACCCACTCAACACCACCTATTACAATGTCACCCACTTCAACTTCACAGTAGTAGAAGCAAACCCCGACTCCTGCTGGTACACGAACAACAGCGGCGTGACAAACATAACCATCAATCCTTGCCAGAACGGAACCAATCTATCACTTCCGGAAGCATCATACAAGCTCGAAGTCTACTCCAATGACACGTCAGGCAACATAGGCGGTGATTCCGTGGTCTTCACACTAGACCAGACAGAGCCGGAATATTCAGGACTTTCACAGAACATCTCCAACCAGACAGAATATAACGCGCTTTATACCTATCAGTTCAACTCTACGTGGACAGATACTTCAGCAGGGATGGATACCGTTTACTTCGAATGGGAAAGCACGAATTACACGGCGTCCAACACGACATCACTTTATTACTATAATTTAACGGGACTCGCAGCGGGATCATATTCCTACAGATGGTGTGGAAATGATACGGTCGGTAACTTGAACTGCACACCCACATACACATATGAGGTTGCACAGGCGAGCAACGACCTTATAATAACAGGTACAGGGGCCATAACATTCCCGACTCAGTCTTCGGTCGACTGCTCAGCGATTGACGGAACCCCAAGCCTTTACAGGAACGATAGCCCGGTATCATCTCCTGACACGGCAATCCTTGGAGCCGGAACCTACAACTACACATGCAACATAACGGCAAGCGTGAATTACACCGCAAACTGGACAACCTCCAATCTTCAGGTAAATCAGAACACCACTAATCCCGTGTTCCTTCATCTTAATGGTTCCGAAAGCGACCTGACGATTACATACAGTCAGTCTGTGAATGCCTCAGGATACAATTATTATGCAGGTGCCGGGACAAACACACTTTACCTCGACGGCGTTGGTGTAGCCAATCCGTACATAGAAACCCCGGCTGCCGGCACTTACACGGTAGTGTCCAACACCACAGGAAACGCGAACTATACCGCCAATTCCACGGGGGTCCAGTACACGCTTACAATTAACCAGATCGAAACAGGAATAGACCTTTACAGAAATGATACATTATGGACAACACAATACGATCTGACGGTTCCGGAAACACTTGTGGCCAATGGCACCATCAACGTTTCCTCTCTTCAGGCCAGCGTTAACTGTTACTTCAACGGCACGTCTTCATCCAATCCAAACACAACGACATACACCACTGCTACATACCTGAACTGGTCATGCATCTTCGCAGGAAACACCAACTACACATCATCCTTCGCACAGCAGATGCTCAATGTACAGGTCATAGACAGTACAGAGCCTGACCTAAACTTCGTATCTCCAACGCTCTCCAACAACTCATACACCAACAACGTGTCCTGGATTTATGTGAACGTATCAGCAAGCGAAAGCCTAGATGGCTGCTTACTGGACAATACAACAGTAAACCAGACAATGACTGTAAGCGGGGATTACTGCTACTTCAACTGGACAGGATTAGCCAACTGGACAACACATTATTTCTACGTATGGGGAAATGATTCATCAGGAAACCTGAATTCAACGGAACACAGAAGCATAACCATCAACCTGACAGAATATCAGGCAGATTTAACACCACCGGACATATTCAACATCGCTAACGGCACGATAAATTCGGTAACTGTAACCCTGGCTTGGAACACAACGGAACCAGCCAATTCAACGGTTTCCTACGGTACAAACAGCACTATGCTTAACCAGACTTCAACTAATACATCTCTTGTGCTGTACCACAACCTGACCCTCCAGTCCCTGACGCAGAACACCACATACTATTACAACTTAACATCCTGCGATTCAGCGGGTAACTGTAACACTACAGGAGTGTACAACTTCAGCACCCCAAACTGCACTGAAAGCTGGTCATGCTCTGCCTGGTCGTCATGTTCAGGCGGGACGCAGACAAGGTCCTGCACAGACCTGAATTCATGCGGAAGCATAGACAACAGGCCGGCTCTGTCGCAGTCCTGTGATGATGATGGAGGTGGCGGAGGCGGAGGTTCTTACATCCCACCGAAGTTAAATGTAACAGCCAAAGCTGAACTGGTACCGGGCGTAGGAATAATAAACAACACGGAGCTTCAGGAAGCAGTCGTTAAGGTCCTTGATATAACAAACATCAGCGATACAGCAAGAGAAAATCTTCTGAGACTTTCAGAAAGCATTACACAGAATGTATCTGCCGAGAGACAAATGTACTATTCAGGATTCACAACCAAGCTTAGGACAACGATAAAATACATGGGCGAAAAGAAGGCCATGAATTTCATGGTCTTCGAAACCGTGCCGAAGTCATTCGCCGCCACTGCCAGCCTGGTTACAGTAAATGCACCCGGTGCAACCGTAGATGTGGTGGAAGAGGATCCGAGCTGGCTGATAACATTCCCCGAAGTGAATGAGGGAGATGATCTTGAGATAACTTATGAGACATCAGGGCTTAAATCATCGACAGTTCCTGACAACACCAAAACAGAGATTTACGTAGAGTCATTCCAGGAGGCAGCGCCACCCGAGGAGAATGTCACTGGGGCACCCTGCACCCCGATGATGATAAGATGCAACAACGGAAACGTGGAACAGTGTTCTGTTTCCGGTCAGTGGGCGGTTCTTGAGGTATGCGAAAAAGGATGTGACACCAGAACACTCTCTTGTATAATAGATTTTGAAGCCGATATCCCCCAGCTTCCCTTAAATCTTCAAGACCTGATTTTAGCTGCAATCATGCTGGTTTTGCTGGTAGCAGTTCTAGTAGGTTATTCAAGATATAAGAAAAGGAAGAAGCCGAAAGAAGAAATACAGAAGTTGCACAAGCCTGAGGAAATATCGAAGTACATAAAAGAGGGCGAGCCGGATGTGGCTATAGCAACTGTTGAGAAAAGCGCAATTAGAAAGCTTGCCGATAAGTTACCAATAAAAGCCAAAAAACCCAAAAGAGAAGAGTACATCGAAGAAAAACTTGAGGACATGGACAGGTACGTTCCAATAGCCACACTGGAAATAAAGAAAGAAGAACCTGACCTGAGTCTTATCACAAGGGATATAGAGAGAGTCAAGGAAGAGATAAAGAAGGGCAAACCTGAGACTGAGCAGATAAAACGAAAAGGTGTGAAAATGGAAGACGAAGCTGAAAAGCATCCTGAGGAAGAGGAAAAACCGGCAAAGGTTCGAGCACCTTCCCTGGAAGAAATACACAGGATTACAAGAAAGAAGTATCACAAAAAACACAGGAAAAGGCCTTCTAAGCGCATAAGAGACACGGACAGGAAGATAGCCAAGATGAATGAGATAGTAGTCAAAATGCCCGAAATAAGGATGAACCTGGAACAACTCAGGGGCGAAATGGAAGGCCACCATGAAGCACTGGCCGAGGCAAGGCACCATGAGGAATCTATCAAGAATCAGGCCGAGGAGGTCATGTCATCCGTTTCTGACCTGAGGGAGCATCTGCTAAATAAGATGAAGAAGAAGAAAATCGAGGAGAAGGAGACCGAAAAAATGTTAAAGGACGCTGCAGAAACGATGGACAAAAAGGTCGACATGATATCCAGAAAACTTGATGAGGCCCTGGACAAACTGTCGAGGAGGGTGGACAACGCTTCGAAGCTCGGAAAGATAGAGATGACCACCAACATATCTTACCTGAAGAACCAGATAGACGGGCTCAGGGCGGAACTGCCGAAGTTCGCAAAGAAGGAGGATATCAAAAAAGCCAGAAGGGCGAAAGAAGACCTGAAGATAAGCCACGAAGACGCACAGCCTGATGTTCCGCCTAGAGCGGATTTCGAAGTTCCTAAAGAACAGAAGAAAGACAGGGAACAACCGGTTGAAGAAACCCAGCCGGTCGTCAAGATAGCAGAACTGGAGGTGCACAAGGGGGAGGAAGTGGTCATAGATTGCGAAGTCAAGCTGACAAAGACAGTCGAGGAGGAAGAGACAAAGCTCTACGGCTACTCTCTGAAAGACGACACAGGTGAAATAATGATGACGAGCATGAAAGAGATAAAGGAACCCAGGGCCAGGTTGAGATGCAAGGTCAACGAAACCCCGGACGGAAAGGTGTATCTGAGATTCGTAAAAACTTTTTAACCAGCTAACCAAACTATTTCTATTGACTAAGCAAGAGGTGATTTTGTGGCAAAAGTTACGCTTTCTGTAATCAAGGCCGATATAGGAGGATTCCCGGGACATTCCAGCATGCACCCGGCGCTCATGGAGCTCGCCAAGAGGGAGCTGACGAAGGTCAAGGGAAAACTCATAAAGGATTTCAGGGTGCTCCACTGCGGAGACGACCTGGAACTCATCATGACACACAGCAAGGGTGTGGACAACAAGGAGATACACAAGCTCGCATGGGACACCTTCAAGAAGGGAACCGAGGAAGCCAAGAAGCTCAAGCTCTACGGGGCTGGCCAGGATCTACTCAAAGACACATTCTCAGGTAACGTGAAGGGAATGGGACCGGGCGTCGCTGAAATGACGTTCGAGGAGAGGAAATCCGAGCCGATAATGATATTCATGGCAGACAAAACGGAACCCGGCGCATGGAACTATGCGCTCTACAAGATGTTCGCAGATCCCTTCTCTACAGCTGGACTTGTGATAGACCCGAACATGCACGGGGGGTTCACATTCGAGGTGCACGACCTCTTCGAGCACAAGAAGGTCATGTTAAAGTGTCCTGACGAGATATACGACATGCTCGCGCTCATAGGCCAGCCGTCAAGGTATGTCATCAAGTACGTGTTCAGAAACTCAGACAAGGAGATAGCTGCTTCAACTTCTACACAGAGGCTGAGCCTTCTCGCGGGAAGATACGTCGGTAAGGACGACCCAGTCATGATCGTGAGGGCGCAAAGCGGCTTACCTGCAGTTGGAGAGGTTCTGGAGCCCTTCTCATTCCCGTACACGGTCGCCGGGTGGATGAGGGGCTCACATCACGGACCGTTCATGCCGGTGGGATTCTGCGATGCGAGACCTTCCAGATTCGACGGGCCTCCGAGGGTGATATGCGCAGGCTTCCAGCTTTCAGGTGGAATGCTCGAGGGCCCCGCAGACATGTTCTCTGACGTGTCATTCGATAACGCAAGAAATATGGCCAATGACGTTGCAGACTACCTCAGAAGGCACGGGCCGTTCGAACCTCACAGGTTAAGCGCAGACGAGATGGAGTACACAACGCTTCCGGACGTTCTGAAGAAACTCGGACCGCGTTTCAAGAAGCTTTGATTTCTTCATTGAGCAGACCCAGGAACCTCTTGGTCAGCTCATTTAGCTTCTTCATATTGTCAGCTTCGGCGCTGACCCTTATTATTGGCTCAGTATTGGAAGCCCTTATCAGAACCCATCCATAGTCGAAGTCCACACGGACCCCGTCTATGGTGTTCACCTTTTCATATCGCTTTTTAAGTTTTTTCTTGAGGTTATCTACAACCATGAACTTCTTTTCGTCAGGACATTTCACCTTCTCGCGCCTGAACGGATAATCAGGCAACTCGTCAACTATTTCCGAGAGCTTCTTACCGGATTTGGAGAGCACCACGGCGGCATAGAGGCTGGCTGCTATGCCGTCATCCATGGGAAATATAGAGGGTATGCAGAAGTGCCCTGAGCGCTCGACACCGAAGCAAGCACCCCTCTTATTGACATCGTGCACCATGAAGGAGTGGCCAACTCTTATTCTGTAGATTTTCCTCCCGTACTTCCCGGCTATCTCGTCCATTATCTTGAGGCACTCGACGTTGGCTACTATAGGACCCTTCTCCTTCTTCACCAGTTCGCTCAGTATGAGGTAGGATGTGAATTCAGGACCGAGCATTCTGCCCCTTTCATCCATGATAGACACGCGGTCGGAATCCCCGTCATAGGCTATCCCGATATCGGCACCCCCCATTGCCTTTTTGAGCGCTCCAAGATACTTCTCGTCCACCTCTGAAGGCCTGTTAGGGAAGTTCCCGTCGACTTCCCCAAAAAGCGTCCTGACCTCAAAACCGGATTTCTTGAATAGCAAAGGAGCTACCAGGCCTCCTGTTCCGTTGCCGCAGTCCACAACCACCTTCAGCTTTCTGCCGGCTCGACCAACCTTTGACAGCACATAGTCCGCGTATGCGCCGATGCCCTGCTCCGATTTGACGGAACCTTCATTGGAGGTTACCGGTTTTCCCTTCAGGACTGCATCCCTTATTTTGTAGTTTTCCTCTTCGAAGAATTCAACTCCGTTCCCGTGCGCGAACTTGACACCATTCCATTCTTTAGTCAGGTGAGAGGCCGTTATGTAGGCGCTGGGCTTACCCTTTTTCCATGACCAGAACAGGCAGACTCCTCTCGGTACGACCCCCAGATCAATTACATTTTTCCCAGCCTTTGTGAGGCCTCCTATAAGGGATTTCTTCAGTGAGGGGCCGGAAACCCTCCCGTCCATGCCCACGACGGCGGTGTCTTTCACGAACCCGGAAGCAAAGGCATTTCCGATATGCTCCATTACATTCTCTGTGAGATCCCTGCCATAAACGCCCCTGACGTCGTAGGCCCTGAACATGGATTTGTTTATACCCATAGAAGTCACTCCATCATCTTTTCGTGCTTCTTCAGCCTCTTGTACGTGTCCTCAACCCTTTCAGGAAGCACCCTAGTCGCGCCTATAGTATCGATGAATCCGAAGTCGGTCTTGAACCTCGGGACTACATGAACGTGCAGGTGATTTATCGAAGCACCGGACGCGCTGCCCCCCTGATTCAGTCCGACGTTGAATCCTACGGGATTCAGCACCTTTTTGATCACCTTCATGCTCTTCTTTACGAGTATTAACATCTCTGAAACCTCCTTGTCAGTCAGTTTCTCAAGGGCTTCCACATGCCTTATGGGCAAGACTTGCACGTGCCCGGTTGTGTAGGGATACAGATTCATTATTACCATGAACCTCTTCCCCTTGTGCAGAACCAGCGATTCTACCTTATGGTCACCCCTGGCTATCTGGCAGAAGACACAGGCCCTGCCGGTCTTCTCAGGCCTGGTGACCCACTTGAGTCTCCCTGGGGCGTACATCCAGTTTTCTATCATATCAAAACCTCCAGCAACCACTTATCATTATCAAAACCCGCTTACCAAATCAAGTATGACCTTTCCCGGATTTCCAGACTTCACTATTGCAGACGCAACGAGTACACCTTCAGCGCCAAGTTGCAGCGCTTTCGAGACGTCTTCCTGAGAGTTTACACCGGCTCCGCATAGTACGGCGATCTTCTTATTGACACTCTTGACCACCTTTACAGTGCCGCTGATTATCCCCGGTTTCGCTTTCGAGACAGACACGTCACCGCCTATCAGCTCAGGAGGCTCTATGGCGATGTAGTTCGGCGCGAACGCAGCGATCTTCTTGGCTTTCGCAGGCGTTGCGGCGCAGCATACCGAAATAAGTCCGTGCTCCCTGCAAATCTTCACGTTTTCGGCGACTTTCCCAAGCTCGATGTTGTGCTCCGAGTGGTTTATCAGGGTCCCGCATGCTCCCGCTTCCTTCACAGCATCCGGCAGTATCCAGCCTGTGTGCGATCCGGGGGTTATTGGGTCTATGTGCTGTGCATAAACAGGAAGACTGACGGCCTTCGAGACCCTTTCCAGATCCGTAGGCTGAACCGAAAGGGCAATCTTCACGCCCTTCCGCTTTGCTATCCTTTCTGCAGATTTTGCTATTGAAAGCGCCCTCTTTCCGGTTCCCTGTTCGTATGTCTTGAAGTTTATCAGCAGTACTGGCCTCATAACAATAATCTGTAAAAGCTGATTAAAATGTTTCCAGAACTCATTTTTTCATTTTCTTCAGTATCTCTTTGGCCCCGTTGACGTTAATCTTCTTCCCTTCAATCATCTTCTTCGACACGGCGTCTATCTCTCCGCCCTCAGCGCCTGCTATGACAGCTATGTTCCTGGCGTGCAGCTTCATATGCCCCCTCTGTATGCCTTCTGTCGCCAGCGCCCTCAGGGCCGCGAAATTCTGCGCAAGCCCGACAGAAGCGACGACCTGAGCGAACTCCTTAGTGTTCTTGACTCCCAGTATCTTGACGGCTATCCTTGCAACGGGATGGGTCTTCGTGGAACCGCCTACCAGTCCCAGCGCGAGGGGCAACTCGATCTCACCGACGAG
>CP070804.1:449406-454068 GCA_020343635.1 Candidatus Aenigmatarchaeota archaeon
CATTTCGAGCTGGTCCTGATATATGAGCTAAATCCCAACCTAGTGCACTTGAATAATACATATGCCAGGTATTGTCTGAGGGACGCCTGAAGACACCAAACGGATCAATCTCGTCTCCTGATCCCCAAATAGCTGGATCAGAATGGTCAAGAACTATTGAATCATATACGAAGTTGAAGCCATCGCTTGATATGTATAGTTTGCCATCATCATTTACTGAACCAGGAGAACCCTCTGTCATCGCACCCACATACATGAGCAGTTCTCCAGTTGATTGGTCTATTGTTGCACCGCAAGTAAAGATTCCTGACTCTTCTGGGTCAGGAATTCCCTGCCAATGAGTAATTACTGGATTGCCTGAATATTTTGTGAATGTAACACCGTCTGTGCTTGTAAGTACTCCGAGAGCCCGATATCTTGGGCCATTATCCTCGTCACGCCCTTGTAGTGTTGCACCTATATAGTATACAAAATAAGTACCGTCCTTCTTTATCGCTGCACACGGACTAAAACCACCAACAAGCCTACCATCCCAGTCAGTAGAGCCTCCTGCCGATGCAATAACTCCTTGGTCAGTCCAATCTGATTGAGCAGGGATTTGAACTTCGCTTTGTGCAGTAACACCTGGAATATGAATTAATAGTAAGAAGAAAAAAGTCATTAACAAAAAGGGAACCTTCATCCTCATATTTAATTTGTTGGTTAAAGGATTATAAATTAAACAAAAGTCTAAATTATAATTATGACATTCTACGCTAAGAGGCAGAGATTCGAAGGCGTGTCCGCAAAGATAGGCAAGGCTCTGGCCGGGCTGGGGCTGAGCCCTAACCAGTGGACCATACTGAGCATCATTGCGGCGCTCGGCTCATTCTACCTCTTATTACAGCAGAGCTACATCTTCGCTGCCGTGTTCTTCATAATTGCAGCCTTCTTTGACATGGCTGATGGCGCTGTCGCGAGGGAGACAGGGAAGTCCTCGAAATTCGGCGCGTATCTCGATACAATGGCGGACAGGCTCGTGGAGTTCATAATCGTGCTGGGAATGGTATTCCTGGCAGGTGCAGGTTTCTTGCCTCCGTTCATCCTGCCTGCCGTGATATGGGTTTTCATCTTTTACTTCGGGTCCATAATGACCACGTACGCGAAATCAGCGGCCAAAGAGAAGGGCCTGGTCAAGGATGAACTGAGGGGCGGTCTCCTGGAAAGGTCGGAGAGGCTCATAATCCTTTTCATAGGCATCGTTCTCGCCGCGATCAGTCCCATGTACCTGACGTACACGCTGGTGCTGCTCGCCATACTCACCAACATAACTGCCCTGCAGAGGTTCTGGCTTGCGAAGAACGCATCCGGGTGACTCGGAAAGGATTTATTTGTTTCAGACCGTATAGTAATTATGGCTTCATCAGAAACTCCAAGCATGCTCTTCCGTGTTCTTGTATCCGGCATTACGTCCATTCTCGTCATGACCACCATGAGCCTGGGCGTAAGATTTGTTGCCAATGTCCCCCCGGAAGCCAGCGTGACAGGGGAACTCATAGGAAACTTCATACAGCCCGCGCCCGGCACCTTCTATGTAGCCTACAATTTCCTTGTCGTGATCATAGGCGTGCTGACATTCCTGGGTTCATTCTACGTGCTTTCTAAGGAATAGGCGTTATTCCCTCATGACCATGAAGTAGTAGAGGATCATCCCCAGGGGACCCAGAAGCACGAGAAGAAGTATCCAGACGACGCGGTCGCCTGATTTGAACTTCTCCCTCTTAGCGCAGTCGATTATCATCCAAAGCCAGCCGATAAACAGAAGGAGGGACAATGCGAGTATTGCGAGTATTATCAGTATGAGAGGGATTATGAAGTTTAAGATGGGAGCTCCTGTGGGTATCTGCATCATCACTTCTCTTATCAGGGTTTCGTTAATTGCCATGAATATCATTTGATTTAATTATATTAATTGTTTGGCAGCTGGATGCCTATTATCTTGGATTCCCCATGTTCCATGCTGACTCCGTACACCTGGTCGGCCTCCTTTATCAGCTGATCGTTGTGGGAGATGAGTATGAACTGCGCCAGCTTGCTGTGCCTCTTTATCAGGTCTACGACTCTCTTGGTGTTGGCCCTGTCAAGCGCGGCATCGGATTCGTCCAGCACGTAGAATGGGGCGGGCTTGTGGCTCTGTATGGCGAACAGGAAGGCAAAGGCTGTTATGGTCTTCTCTCCCCCCGAAAGCGAGTCTATGCTCAGCAACCTCTTTCCCGGAGGACTGGCGTATATCATGAGACCCGAGTCCAGGTCATCGGGATTCCCGAGCTTCAGGTCCGCGTCTCCGTCCGTGAGCTCTGCGTAGGTCTCCCTGAAGTGCCTTGATATGGTGTTCATAGTCAGGCTGAAGACTTCCTTCTTCTTCTCCTCAATGCTGGTTATCGTACCCTCAATGCTGTTCTTCTCCTCGAGCACCTTGTCGACCTTCTCCTTGAACTCCTCAAAGTCTTCCCTGAACGTCTCGAATTCCTCTATGGCCTTGAGGTTCACAGGTCCTATCTCATCCATCCTTGTCATGACCTGCTCCTTCTTCTCATCAAGCTCTGTCACACTGCTGCTAAGCAAACCGCTTTCCTCTATGTCGTGCTCCATCTCCCTGTACTTTTCCCAGTCCATCCTTGCGGTCTCGATGGCCGCCTCGTATCTCGCCTGGCGCACGTTTATCCTCCCGCTCTCTTCCTGAACGGCCGTCCTCTTCTCGAAAAGCCGATCCTTCCTTAACCTGAGCTTTTCAGCCCTTCTGGATATCTCCTTCCTTCTCTCCTCGAGCCTGGTTATGCTCTCGACATTGCCTTCTCTGCCTTTGAGGGATTTCAGCTCTTTCTCAAGTTCCTCAAGATCCATCCTCAGCGTCTCACTCTCCCTTTCCAGGTTCTTCCTGTTGTCAAGGTACTGGGTTATGTTCGGCCCTTCCCCCTTCTTCTTGTAGTATCCGCCTGTCATGGCTCCGCTCTTCTCTATGATGTCCCCGTCGAGCGTGACTATCCTGTACCTGCCGCTCTTATCTGTTATCTCCTTGGCTGTGGATATGTCCTTTGCGCAGACCGTGGAACCGAGCACAAAGTTGACAACCATTCCGTACTTTGGATCATGATGCACCAAATCAGAAAGCCAGCCGATCGCCCCCTTGGGCAGGTCCGGCCTGGCCTTGCCGGCTATCCTGTCCATGGGAATGAACCTCGCCCTTCCTATCCTGTTCGCTTTCAGGTATTTAATGCATTCGACTGCCTGCTCGTTCTTTTCAACGACGACGTCTGCAAGATGGGGGCCGGCCGCCACCTCGACCGCGACCTTGTAGTTAGGGGGGACCATGACAAGATCCGCGAAGGTTCCCTCGACCCCCGGCCTGTCCAGGACGGCTTTGACGGCGGGGCTCTCTCTCCTGTCCAGCGAAGACATGCTCTCGATCATGTCGCTTATCCTGGCAATCTCGTTCTGGTTCATCTTTATGCGCTCCTTCTTCATCTCTATCCTGGCCTGCAACTCGCTGACCCTGCCTGCCTCCTCCATCAACGAGGAAGCCTGGAGCACCTTCTCGGTTATGCCGTCCATCTCTTTTTCGAGCCCGGTTATCTCATGCTCCACGTCGTTTATCTCCTTCGTCAGGCCTTCGATCTCCTCTTCCTTCCCGGTGCTTCCCTTCTCGGACCCGTCCAGCTTCTTCTCCAGCGCCCGGAGGTTTCGCAGTATGCCTGCGGCCACGACGAGCCTGAGCGTGTTCTGCAACCTCCTGTACTCGAGCGCGGTATCACGCTCTGTCTTTATCTTCTGCATCAGTTCGTCCTTCTGCTCCAGGACAATTTCAGCTTCCCTCACCTTGTCGGCCACCTTCTCCAGCTCGCGCATGGCCTTCTCTTTCTTTTCATCGTACTCGGTTATGCCCGCTATCTCGTCTATGAACCTGCGCCTTTCCACTGGATTCATCTCTATCATGCGGGTGACGTCCCCCTGCTGTATCATGTTGTGCGCGTCCAGCATGATGCTCGCCTGCGACAGGATGTCCATGACCTCCTGCTTGGTCGATATCCTGCCTGCAATCCTGTATGTGCTGACCCCGGCCTTGTTGACCCTTCTTGTCACACTAACGCTGTCTTCGTCTATAGGTATTGTCCTGTCTGTGTTGTTGAGGTACATGCTGACCTTGGCGTATTCCGAAGGCTTCTTCTTGGCGTTCCCCTGGAATATCACCTCATGTGCTTTTTTTGCCCTCAGTGACTTTGAGGCCCCAGACCCGAGAACGAAATGCAGAGCATCCGCTATGTTGGTTTTACCCACACCGTTAGGACCGGTCACCACGGAGAAACCCTCAGGGAAAGGAATTGATGCCTTTCTTTTGAAGGACTTGAAGCCCTCAAGAACCACTTTCTCGATTCTCACCATAGTAATAATATTTGTCTTCGAAATCTTTTATTAGTTAACCAAGAAAGGGCGGCATAAGAAGCGAATAAAGGGTTTTAAAAAGTACCCCATACAAAGAGCATGTGACTGCATTCCTTTGATTTCCGGAACTCACAACTCTGTTGTCCAAAAATCGAGTACCTCTAGCAATCTAGCGGCATCCTGATTACCATTTTCAGCTGCATATTGCCAATATTCTCTATATAACGGTAAAAACCTCTTATC
>CP070804.1:454168-462892 GCA_020343635.1 Candidatus Aenigmatarchaeota archaeon
CCCACGGCTGTTACGGCCATGGCGATCAAACCATACCGCTCGGCCTCGTCCACAAGCCTGGCAAAATCAAGTATCGTGTCCCTTTCCCAATCCGCGCCAACAAGAATGGAATAGCCAATACCTACTGCGTTCAGCCTGATTGCATCCTCCATGGATATGGTCTGGCCTTCATGAAGCAGCTCCTTACTCAATATGCTTGTTCCTCCAGATGCCCTGAGCATTACAGGCACTTCGGTATGAGGCTCAACACAGTTCCGCAGCATGCCCCTTGTCAGAAACAGTGTGTCAGTGTAAGGAATCAGGGGCGTCACCGCCTCCTTGAAATTCTCCAGCCCGGATGTCGGTCCCAGAAAGTAACCATGGTCAACCGCAAGCATTACAGTCCGGCCTGTCTTAGGCCTTATTATCTTCGACAGCCTGTTCTTCATTCCCCAGTCCATAAAAGCACCTCCTAAGCATTCTTAGGCTTCACAAGCTCGAAGCCCCTGTTCATGAGCCAATGATGGAATTCATACGTGGTGTGTATGCAGCTGCTTTTGCATATCGCCCTTATCAGGTCGTACTGCTCCGAACCTTCCTTCTGCTCGTTGAGCAGCATCTGTACAGGGCACTTGACGTCGTTGCAGTACTCCCTGCGCCTGTAGTCCACGAATCCCTCTATTGGCATAACAATATCACAGACAGGAGAAATAAAAAGATTTTTTCATAATCTTTTTAAATATATTAATTATTAACAGCTAATGTTATGATTAAACCGAACTCTCATTATCCTGGAACGGGTAATGAATATTTTAATTTACGAGCCAGGAAATTGTTAGAAGATATGAGAGGAATATTAGGTGCAGTTTCTCCTGATTCTCCTGATTATTTACAAAGGCCTGAACCCCCTTCTGGCGAAATTTATGTGGAGAGACTTAGTGGTGTCTTAGTATATAAGTTTGGAGAAGGGATATTGTTAGATGACCCGTCCGGTGTTGGCGAGGTAAAACGTATAAGTCTTATAGGAGGGACAGATGTCGAATATAGGAGTAATGAGGAGATATGGTTAATAGTAGATGTAGAAGATGGTGCCATTGATATGACTAGTATAGATAGAGGAGTTCGAGAACTTAATCCGCGTGAGCAATATTACCTGCCTGAGAACGATTATCGTATAAGTGCAGTAAAGCTGGAGGCTCTCGGCTTCTCTTTTCCGCCTGAACTTATAGATCAATTTGAGCAATTGAATCATCTGGACTTGGCGCCGCCGGCGCCGCTGGAATGAGCTTCTTTATCTGTGAAGGCCTGAGTACGCCCTTCTCCGTTATTATGCCCCTGATGTACTTCGCGGGCGTGACGTCGAATGCTGGATTCCTCGCCTTTGTCTCTTTCGGCGCTATCCTGACTTTCAGCATGCCCATTGAAAGCGGTCCGTCCGGTTTTCCGAACATGTACAGGACCTCGTCCTGGCTGCGCTCCTCTATGGGTATGCTGGCGCCTGAACTGCAACTGAAGTCTATGGTGCTTGAGGGTGCCGCCACGTAGAATGGGATTCCGTTCTCTTTCGCTACGACTGCTTTCTCGTAGGTGCCTATCTTGTTCGCTATGTCCCCATTGACAGCCACCCTGTCGGCCCCTACAATGACCATGTCTATTTCGCCGTGCTGCATGTAATGTCCCGCGGCGTTGTCGGCTATCAGGCTGTGAGGTATGCCCTCCATGGCGAGCTCCCATGCAGTCAGTCTCGCTCCCTGGCACCTTGGCCTGGTCTCGTCAACAAAAACATGGATTTTCTTCCTGTTCTTGTGCGCATCCCTTATCGGCGCCAGCGCTGTCCCGTGATCGACGCATGCGAGGGCGCCTGCATTGCAGTGCGTAAGAATGCTCCAGCCCTTCTTTATCAGCTTCCCGCCGTGCTCTCCTATAAGCCTGCAGTTGGTCGCAGACCAGTCCGCGTAGCTGTTGGCTGTGGAGACCGCTGTTCCCTGGGCTTCCTTGACGCTCTTTGAGTGCTTTATGGAATCCATCACGGTCTTAGTTCCGTGGAAGAGGTCATAAGCAGTAGGCCTTGTAGAGATGAGCGTCTTCTCCGCGGACTTCATATGAGCGCGAAATTTTTTCATATCCCTGCCCCTGAACTCAAGAGTAGCCTGGGCGATCCCGTAAGCGCCTGTGGCGCCTATGGCAGGTGCGCCCCTCACTGTCATCCTGCTTATGGACCCGGCAGTTTCCTTGTGGCTCCTAAGATTAGCTATCCGAAAAGCGTGCGGAAGAAGCGGCTGGTCTATCATCTTCACTGTCCTGCCCTGAAGCCAGACAGTCCTGCACTCCCTGACCTTGTTG
This sequence comes from Candidatus Aenigmatarchaeota archaeon, assembly GCA_020343635.1. GTDB lineage: Archaea > Aenigmatarchaeota > Aenigmatarchaeia > QMZP01 > JAFGSV01 > JAFGFG01. Next base: position 456,491 of record CP070804.1, read on the forward strand.
CCTATCCTGACTTTCATGAGTTATAGAGGACCAGCTGAAATAAATTATTTTTGCAAACGAATTGGAAGAAATGTTAACCTTTTAACAGCATTCTGTCAATATTAAAATATGAATTATAAATTGGGGGTAGTTGCAAAATGATAATGGCGACACCGATTGGCATTATTGCCATATTAGTAATAGTTGTTTTTATCATTCTGTATTGGTTTTTTAAAGTGAAGGGGTAAGGGAAATTCCGATTATTTCTTCTTCAGGTCGGCGTATTTCTTCGTCCATCCAAACTTCTTGCCGTCCCTCTTCATCTTCTGGTTCTTCTGGCACTTGGAGTTGCAGAAGTAGAGTATCTGCCCCGAACTCTTGACGAACATCTTTCCCCGTCCCTTGATTATGTCCTCTCCGCAGAACGTGCACTTCATAATTATCTACCCTTGAGAGCGCCGACTGATTCCATTTCAGTCTCTTTGACCATGATTATGTCGCCTTCCCTTATCGGGCCTACGACGTTCCTGGTGAGCACCTTTCCCTTGTCAGGTCCTTCATAAACCTTGCACCTGACCCTGCTCACTCCCTTGATGCCCATTCTTCCCAAAACCTTTAAAACCTCAGCCGGTACGGCCATCAGAACACCTTCACTTCTTGAGATCGGCAGTCTTCTTGGCGATCTCTTCTATGAACTTCTTTGAGTCTCCTTCCTGCGTGATAGCTATAGTCGATGTCGGGACCTCAAGGCCTGCCGCCTTTCCAAGCTCCGACTTAGAAGGAACGTATGAGTAAGGCACCTTCTTCTCGTCGCAGAGGACCGGAAGATGCATCATGACCTCCTCTGGCTCCACGTCCTGTGCCATCACAACGAGCTTTGCAACTCCTCTCTCTATGGCCTTGGTCGCCTCGTTCACTCCTTTCTTGAGCTTGCCAGTATCCCTCGCCTTCTCTACCGCGTCGTATGCCTTCTCCGAAAGTTCCTCGGGAACCTCGAATTTCACATATGCTGGCATTTCATTACCTCCATTAATCCCCGGACCACCGCCCGGGTCATTTTTCAGGTACTATTTAACTATACTGGATGCTTTTAAATGTTTATATTTCTGAGTGCTGTTATTGCCTATTATGGAAGAAAGTAGTTCATTCGATGACTTCTCCGTGGAGATGGGGGAATACGAAGTCAGGAAGGTCAAGAAGTTCGACAGACTGTGGAGGATAACTGAGGGTGGGAGCATTGACCAGCACCCGCTGGTTTACAATGACAGGATTTACTTCGGCTGCATGAATCATAACGTTTACTGCCTGGAAGCGGCTACAGGCAAGCTTGTATGGAAGTTCAAGGCAGAGGACAGGATCGGTGTCATATCGTCACCCATCGTACACAGGGGCATACTTTACATCGGGTCATACGACAGGTTCATGTACGCTCTTGACGCCGAAACCGGGAAGCTCATATGGAAGTTCGAGACCCAGGGGGAAATACTTTCCGTGGCTTTCGCGGACGGAGACGTTGTCTATTTCACTTCGAGGGACTGGCACATTTATGCGGTCATCTGGGACAAAGGCGAGTTGTTATGGAAGTTCAAGTCGCAGGATGAACACCAGTCCAGTCCTACCGTTTTCGAGGACAAGGTGTTTTTCTGCTCATACGACCAGAACGTCTACTGCCTCAAGAAGGATACGGGAGAATTCGTCTGGAAATTCTATACGCAGGGAGAACTGCTGAACAGTCCGTATTTCCTTATACACGACAGGAAAATCCACTTCGGTTCGTTGGACGGGAACACGTATGCGGTGAACATCGACACAGGGAAGATGGTATGGAAGGAGAAGCTGTCGAACTATGGAGCCATGCCCGTTCCTGCCATAAACAGCAAGAAAGACGTGCTGTACAACTGCGGAAGGGACGGGACGCTGTTTGCTATGACCACGGAAGGCAAGACCATATGGAAGTTCAGAAACAATCTGATATTTGGCCACCCGGAAGTGCATGATGACAGGGTGTACCTGACATCTGAAGACCACAACGTGCGCTGCGTTAGTCCCGAAGGGAATCTTGTGTGGAAATTCGAGACAGACGCTCCTGTATGGTGGAAAGCGGCGTTCTGGAAGGACATTGTCTTTTTCGGTTCGTATGACTGCTATCTCTATGCGATAAAGGATAAGACGCAGGAAGTTGTCTGGAAGTTCAGATGTCCCGGTTCACCGTCATGGTATCCGCCGCTTCATGATGATTTCGAAGTTCAGCTGAAGGTATCCGAGAGCGACGTCGAAGAAAGCGGCAATGAAAAGAGATACGACCTGACAATAACGGAAGAGGAGGGCGACGTCAACTTCTACAAGTCCAGGATAACGTATCAAGTATCCACACAGTACGCCTCCAAGGGTAAGTACCAGGTTGATTCGAGGGAAGAAGAGTTCTGATCACCTGTGCGCGAAATAAACAGTTACATCGTTTCCCTTGACGGAATCCACGCGCCCGAATCCTATGCGCTCCATCTGGATCAATGCGCCTGTTTTTAGGTTCTTCAGGTTTATCTCCCCTATGGCTTTCTTGGGTCCGTCGGGACTCTTAAGGCTTACCCTGACGTGAGGCTTGGAGACCCACTGTATCTTGGGCATGTCTGTGACTATCTCGTTACCTAAGTATTTCGATTTCTTTCCAAGCTTTATATTGCCTAGGCCTTTGAGGCGGACGGTCTTGCCCAGCAGATGCCTGAAGTCCTCCCCCGAAAGATAGACCTCCTGCAGGTCCAGCGGCATCTTCCTCTTCCCCCGCTTCGGGAAGTCCGGATGTACGCTTTCAGAAACCTCGCACGTTTCGGGGGCGCCGTCCAGTGAAATCAGGTGGGGCTCGGTGACGACCATGTACCGGTCAGCTTCAGGGTCTATCATCTTCCTGTTTATGCCCTCTATGTTCTCCCAGCCGACCCTGATGTCGTTCTTGGTTATGCCCACGTCTTGTGCGAACTTTAGCAGCGCCTCCGGCCTGAAACCCCTTCTGAGCAGCGCCCTCACCGTTGGCAGTCTCGGATCGTCCCAGCCCGAGGCCCTGCCTTCCTCTATCCACTCCTTCATGTCGCGGGTGTGTATCTTTGTCCCCGGAAGATAGACCATGCCGAAGTTCAGGAACTCTGGCACCCTCCAACGGAAAGCATTGTAGAACAGCTTCTGCACCGCGGTGTTGTGCTCGTGCTCCTTGCCCCTGAAGACATGTGTGATTCCAAGCTGATGGTCCTCGACCGCGCATGCAAAGTTGTACAGGGGCCACACCTTGTATTTGGTTCCCTTCAGCGGGTGCTTCCCCTTTGCCACCCTGAGCATTGGGGGGTCCCTCATCGCCGGATTGCTGTGGCTCATGCTCGTTTTGAAGCGCACTATCACTTCCCCTTCCCTGTATTTGCCTTTAAGCATGTCCTTCCACGCCTTTAGGTCGCTTCCTGGTCTGCACTTACAGGCCTTCCTGGCCATTTTCGCTTTTTTGAAATCATCAGCGGGGCAGCGGCAGACGTATGCCTTTTTCGATTTTATCAGGTGCTCGGCATGCTCGTAGTAGGTCTCCATGCTGTCGGACTCCAGGACGAGCTTGTCCCATTTTATCCCCGTGATCTTCAAATCCTCTTCTATCATGTCATAGAACTTCTTCTCTATCTTCTTCAGGTCCGTGTCCTCTATCCTGACCACGAACTTTCCGTTGTACTTCTTAGCGTAAAGATAAGGGACCACGGCGGCTCTGAGGAACTGACCGAGATTGAGCGGTCCGGTAGGCGAAGGCGCGAACCTCGTCACGAAGCGCCCCCTTAAAGCCCCCCTTATCTCCGGCAGGCCTTCATGCTTCTTGACTTCCTTCTTCAGCATTGACGGCTTCATGCCCTTCAGCGTCTTGTGCTGCTCCTCAAGGCTCATGGCATTCACTTTCTGGACGGCTTTCTCTACCTCCTTCTTCACCTCAGGCACTTTCTTCCTGAGGTGCGGATTGGCTCCCAGTATCTTGCCGAGGACAGCACCTGGGTCGGCCTTTCCATGGTAGAACACCGCATTCTGCAGAACGTACTTGAGGGCCAATTCCTTCAAAGCAACCATAAAGTGTAATTGTCTTCGCGATATAAAATGTTTCCCGGGAGATATGTCCAATAATTAACGAAAATTAATATTCATCCTTGACAAACTAGTAATATGAAGATTTACATAAAGCCTGAATACTTCCAGATCATCCACTATTACTTCTTTTCACTGGGAATGTTCAGCCTTACGATAGCATTCACGGTCCCGCTGAGCGACATCTACAGCTACCTCTTCATATCATTCTATATAATCCATTCTGCCATCTCCTGGTATATTAGCTGGTTCCTTTACAAGAGGGTGAGTGCCATTTACATAATACACGGAACGATCTACATATTTAACCATGTCGTCCTGACCCTGCTTTCAGGCGGTTCTGCCGTGTTCTTCTACTATGCCTTCCGGATCGAGTTCCAGGCCATGATGTCATCGCTCATCACCATAAACTTTTTCATAATATTCGCAGGCTTCATATGGTACTTCCTTGGATTAACGAAGGTAATAGAAAGATTCTTCGAATGGCAGGAGGGCTGGAAGCTTCGGGAGGGAAGGAAGGCCGTCATGAAGTTCCGCAAGAAGCAGGGGTTATTCCTCACAAGCGAAGATGTCGTGAAGACTTACAAATGGGGGACTGACAGCACCATCGACAGCGCCCTGATGTCCATAAAGCGTAAGGCTGGGGAAGGTATCGATTTCCATGAGGATGTAAAGGCGCTTGAGATAAAGTTGGCAAAAAATAGGATGTCCGAGATGCATGAAAGGATAGTGAAACTAGAAACCGGTGAAATGAGTGAGTCTGACAGGGACCTGGCAAACAGCTACTTGAGAGCCATCAAAGTACTGGAAAAGAGGATAATGGACTACGAGAAACGTTTCTTCAAGATGTTTGAGATGTCAGAGTAACGTGTTTATAATCCAGATGAGAGCGAATCCTGCGAAGCAGCCCGCTGTCACGAAAGGCATTGCAGGATAGAACTTCTCCTTTTCTGCTCTAACGAAGAGGAGCAGGAGGGCAGCTGCCGCAAGCAAAGGTACTATGAACGCTTCCAAGAGGGCCAAACTTTTGCCGATTCCGGCTGTCCTTATTATCCAGTCCAGAACCACCCCTGCGAATATTAAAGGAAACGCTATGTCTCCTCCTCCGAGTATCGCTGTCCTGACACTACCTTCCTTGATGCCCCTCGGTATCTTCTTCTTTATCTTCAGGCCTTTTCCGGGGCTGTAAGGTATCACAAATCCTGCGAATGCCTTGCTGCTGGTCTGGAACCTGGCCAGGGTTACCATGTGTCCGGATTTCCACACAGCAAACATGTCGTATGCAGTTATCGCCAGCAACAGCAGTGCCGCCCACACTATGTTGAAAAGGGGCGCGAACAGTATGGCTATCCCGGGGTATATGAGAACCTCGGTGATGTTGTGTATGAATATGTTGGTCCTGTACATCTCCAGGGCAGCGATGACCAGGGCAACTATCACGGCCAGGAAGGATCCTATGAAGACCCCAAGCGTGATCGATGACGCCAGCCATATGGCCATGAAGTACATGACCTTCCACAGTCTGAACTGTCCCAGCCTGACGAACAGCAGGACTATGCCGGTTCCCACGAGTATGCCGAACAGTATGTAAAGCAGTGAAACAGGGCCCTCTATTTCAGGCCGCTCTCCGACAACGGTTTCATCATAATCTACATCAACGCCTTCGTGCGTAGCAGAGACGTTCATGGTCTCGCTGAGGGCGTAAAGTCCGAAGAACTGAATGAAGAGGAAGACCGCGATTAGAATCAGCGTGACAGACATTGTGTGCTTCATGAGTATATTGGTGTTCTTTCAAATAAAAATCGAATGACACCAGCGATTAATTTTTATATTATTCAATCAAATGATGTTCTCATGGAACCGAAAATTAAGACCAAGCGCTGGAACAAGAACGTCGAGGGGGCCATCCGCAGGGGGTGGAAGAAGTCCTGGCCTTACGGATTCGACGAGAAGTCCAGAAAGCCTGTTTATTCAATAGATACCCCCCCTCCGTACGTTAACACTCCCGTGCACATAGGACAGGCCACCACGTACGTGCTGATGGACATGTTCGCCCGGTTCAGGCGCATGACAGGACACAACGTGCTCTTTCCCCTGGGCCTTGACAGGAATGGGCTCCCGATAGAGCTGTCAGCTGAGAATAGGTTCGGAAAGAAGCTGACTGAGGTGCCGAGGAAGCATGCAATAGTCCTGTGCCAGAAGATACTGGAGGAATCCAGCCTTGCCAGCGTTGAATCCTTCAACGGGCTCGGCATAGGGTTCAACTCCTGGAAGAAGGGCACCGGCCTTGGGGACCTTTACGAGACCGACAGCCCGGATTAC
>CP070804.1:462992-468313 GCA_020343635.1 Candidatus Aenigmatarchaeota archaeon
AACATCTCCAGAACGTAATACTTCTTTTTCGGATCTTTCCTGACAGCGAACAGCTTGGCCTTTTTCCATTTCTCCTGCCACTTCTTCTCCATCTTGCCGAAGTTTATCTTGACCATTATACTAAATTCAGGGGGCCAACATATAAATTTTGAATGATTAATTAATTCTCAGGCGCCCCCGTAGCCTAGTTTGGATAAGGCGTCGGCCTTCTAGTCTCGCGCTAGAAGATTCGAGCTCCGGTTCAGCCGGAAGCTGTGAGAGAGGACAGCCGAAGATCGAGGGTTCAAATGAACCTTTTTGCACAGGCAAGCGTACAAAAACGTTCACGAAAAATACGCTAAAGCAAATGCAAAGAGATTTTGGGAATCCCCCCGGGGGCATTAGTTCAGTGAAACGAAGAAGAAGGTTTTATAAAATTACTGTTGATTAAGGTAATAATATGGTCCCAAGAAGAATTGATTCCGAAAATGGGGGTTTAACAGTATTAGTTGATCATGGAAGTGGTTATCGAGCGAGTATTGAGATTACTGATCCAACACTTGTACAGAGATACCATGATAACCCAGAAGCGGTGTCGCGTCAAGTTCGATTACACATGGCATCAACGATGGCTTATTTGGCTACAGCAGAAGTGGGACAAGTACTATTAGATGCTCTTGATGAAGAATATGCAATAATAAGGCTTGACATAATTCAAAGATGTATGAACGAAGAACTTTAAGCAATCTATCTGAAGAAGTGACTTTTTAAAACTTCAGCCCAATTTCAATTTTTATGAAAGAAAAAATGGAATTTACATTTCCAAGTCCAGAAACAGAAGGGGAAATGACTATCTATTGTGAGAAACTAAGACACCCTTCTATAATTGGCGTTGGAAAATCAATAGATGAAGCAATGGAAAGTATAGAAAAACAAGTGAAACATATAATGCGATATGGGGACTACCAGCACGCAACTTATGGAGAAGGACGTATGATTGTATCAATGGGCGCTCTTTTTTATGCTACTCGTGATGTTACTCTTTATCGCGGGAATGTTGTTTTTCACTGATTCATTCTTAACCAATTCTACGACGCCCTTCTCAGCAGGCGTGTTTTAAAATTCTTGTGCACATTTATTAATTGTAGAGATTCATGGTATTCAAGCTCATACGCGCAGGGAGGAAGCTGGCGGACCTGAAGAAGGGACTCGAGAGCAGCATAGAGCTTGAGAAGTATATGGAGAAGAGGAAGAATATAGGGAACAGGCACCCGCTCCATGAAGACATAGAGATACTGAACAAATACATAGATTATATAAGGTTCTCGAGGCCTGCGTCCCTGGCATATGACGCGCCTCCTCTTGAAAAAGAGGAAGATGAGCATGACATCCTTCCCAAAAGGGGAAAGACCACGCTTCCCATAGCATACGTCCAGGATGTCCTTTTATATCCTGAGAGATGGTCAGGGCACCATGTCATCATCGACGGGGAACTGGAGCACGTTAATACCAACAGGAAGGGGGAACGGTGGCACAGGTTCAAGGACCATACAGGAACCGTGATAGCCATGAGCCGTCATGAGATAAAGGGAAACAAGGGAACACTCTTCGGTGTTGCACGCCAGACCCCTGCGGGGAAGCAGCTTTTCCTTGAGATAAAGAACTTCCACCCTTCCGAAAGTTAATTTTATACATAAAGCCATAACCTTATTATGGAGCTGAAAATTCTCCTCTTTTTTACGGTTTCCTTATTACTACTTTCAGCCCTGTCTGCAGCACAGACTGTAACAGATGATACCGTATCAGACGAAACTAGTCCAGCGCCGGATTACGAGAGCATGACCATTGATGAGCTCGAATTGCTTTACCAGGAACATCTCGACGAGGCCGACAGAATAATATATTATATAGGGCTGCCCCCTGAGGAGTGGCCGCCCGAATGGCAGGACAAGACCATTTCAGATCTTTACATGATGCACGATTTTCATGTAAATGAAGCCGAAATCATATTTTCACACATACAGATGAAGGAAGAGGAGATGGCTAGCCAGGAACCTCCGGCCAATGATACATCAAGTGATGAAGATATACCTCCAGATGAAACTCCACCCTCAGAAACAGCAGAGCCTGAAGATAACGCCACAACAACAGTCACTGCAAATGAAACGGAAAGCATCACAGGCAACGTAACAGGTGAGGATGAAACAGGGCCGGAAATGAACGACACCGGAATAACAACCGTTACCGATGAGACCACACTGGAACCTACTGACACGAGTACGATATCAGCTGATGAAACGGAGCAGGACAACATGACAAGTGAGCACATAGATACAATGCGGCAAAGGATGATGAACCTGAAGACAGAGGAGTGGCTCACATACAATAATTCTAGTGAATACAGGGAAGCCATAGGCCAGATCTATGAGCTCGATGTCGTCACTAAGACCGAGACAGAGACCAGGGTCGAGGTTATGGTAGAGAAGATAAGCGCAGGGAACGCGGTGAGGATCGAGTTGGAGATTCTCGCAGCACCTACAGATAACGTGACAGCAGCGCCAGGAGAACCACCCACCGAGATCCCTGTCACATTCCTGGACATTTCAGTGAACAAAGAAGTTGAGAACATACAGATTAACGTGGAAAGCGTAGATGCGGTACCTGAGGTGATTGACAAGCCTACAGAAGTGGTTTATGAGTACATAGAGATAGAGAAGGAAGTTTTGCGGGAAGAAGACATAGACGACATAGGGATAGGTTTCATGGTCGAGAAGACATGGCTTTTGGAAAACGAGATAGAAAACCATTCACATGTTTCCCTGTTCAGGCTTGTTGTTGATGAATGGACAGAGCTTCCCACAAGGAAGGTTTCGGAAGATGACGAAAACGTTTACTACGAAGCCCTCTCTCCAGGACTTTCGTATTTCGCCATAGGCATAACCGCGGCGGTCGCAGCCCCCATAAAGATAGAGATACCCGAGAGGGAGGGTGTCTTGCCGGACACCCAGGACGAAGGAAGGATATTCACGATAGAGTTCAGCTGGGTGCTCGTGCTCGTCATCATATCGGTCATACTGATTTTCAAGTACTCCTACATAACCAGGCAGATCAAGGGACTGCTCAAAAAGGAGAGCGTTGACGAGCTGAAGAAGTTGCTGGAAGATTACAAGAAACAAAAGAAAGAGGCTCTCAACCAGTACTACAAGAGGGAGATAACCGAACAGCAGATGAACCAGATAGTCAACGGAATAAAGAGCAAGGAATTCGATGTTGAGATGCGCATCAAGAAGCTGCAAGAAAAGAAGGAAGCCAAATCTGCCCCTCCGTTCCCGTCAAAGGCCTTCAAGTAGCTTCGCGACCTTCTTCCTGCCTATACTCAGTATGAAGGGGGCCAGCCTGGGTCCCCGCTCGTTCTGGATGAGTGCCATGTAGACGACCCTGAAGAATTCCCGAGTGCCGAGTGTTTTCTTGGCGATCTCGTGTATGGCATACTGCAGTTCATCCTCCTTCCATTCCTTCTTTCTCAGATTTGAAGCAAGCCTTTTGAGCGCAGCCTTCTGCTTCTGGTTCAGCCTGACTGGCACCACCTCTTCCTTTCCCGTGTCCTTCACCCAGTTCTCGGCGTAGGTGAGCCTCATGTCGAGGTCTTCCTCGTCTTTCTTTGACAGGCCGGCTGGTACGTGCCCGGTTCTCTCAAGAGTATTCCTCACGGACTTCTTGTCCTTCACTATCTTCATGATGTTTATCAGCATGGGGTATGGTATCATGACCCTGGATTCCCTCGGGCTGAACAGGTGCACGTATTCGTGAAGCCTTTTCAGGTGAGCCAGTTCCTTCTCGTTTTCCACTCCAATCTTTCCGAAGTATATCTTCTCCAGATCATCAGCCTCGTCCATGTACGCGGGTATGGCGTCAAGGTCCACCACCCTCGTGGTCGTCAGGCGCTTCAGGAAAAGCAGCCTCATGGACTCCGGGCTCGCGTAGCTGAGCCACATGTCAGGGGTAAAGACATTGCCCCCGCTCTTGGAGATCTTCTTGCCCCCGCGCTCGATGAACAGCTCATAGAACGAATGCATGGGCGCGTCCCATCCCAGTATTTCTTTGCAGACGGCGTCGTTGCATCTGACGCTGTCCAGAATGTCCTTTCCGTAAGCTTCATAATTTATCTGGAGAGCCCTCCAGCGCGCAGCGAACTCCACTTTCCATGCGAGCTTCCCCTCGCGTATACCACATTCTCCTTCATGGCCGCATCCCTTAACCACTATATTTTTCCCTGTGTTGACGTTCTTTCCAGCAAATCCCTGGTCACACCTGTATCTTATCTTCCTGGTCTTCGCGTCGAATTTGTAGGCAGTAGTCGTGTATATCCTGCCGCATTTCTCACATATGGGCATGAAGGGCAGCTGCTTCAGGTACTTGTCCTGCCCGGTTATCTTCTTAATAATCTCTCCAGCCTTCTTGGCCTTCCTGAGTATTTCAACAACTTCCGAGTCGAAGGTTCCCTTTGGGTACTCCACGCTCGCCCTCCTGAGGTCGAACTTGACGGAAAGCTTATCGAACGAATCTGAAAGGAGCGAGGTTATGTGCTCTCCCAGGCTCTTGTGGCAGCGGTAAGGATCCTTTATCATCGACACGGGCTTGCCTATCTCCTTCTCGAGCACCGCCGGGAAACCGATTGGGACCTTCCTGAGCCCGTCCTGGTCGTCTGTAAACGCCACGAACTCGCTCTTTGCGCCCGTGTTCTTCAGGGCGAGATTCACGACATAGGCTCTTATTCCGTCACCGGCTGAACCTACGTGGGGTATGCCGCTTGCCCCCATGCCCATCTCTGTCCTGAGGGTCTTCGAGCGCTTTAGCTTCCTCTCCCTCTCAACTATCTTTTTGGCTATCTGATCGACCCAGAAAAGCGAATCTTCATTATCCTTGCTCATAACATAAAATAATCCGGCCATCTTTTAAATGAGAACCCGTAGAAAATATTATGAAAGCGCGTGCACATGTTGTCGTGAGCGGGAGCGTACAGGGGGTTTTCTTCAGGGCCAATACCCGCGAGAAGGCGCACGACCTGGGTCTGAAGGGATGGGTCAGGAACACGCATGACGGGAAGGTCGAGGCCGTGTTCGAAGGCGACAAGTTCGCTGTCCTGGAGGCTGTCGATTTCTGCAGGCAGGGGCCCCCCGGGGCGCACGTGAAGGACATCGATGTCAAATGGGACGAGTACAAGGGAGAGTTCGGGTCCTTCGAAGTAAGGTACTGATTAAACGATGAAAATTAACATAATGTTTTAAAATTTACTATTATTTTTCTAGAGTATGGAACAGGACTTCGAATTATTTTTTGAA
>CP070804.1:468413-473827 GCA_020343635.1 Candidatus Aenigmatarchaeota archaeon
ATGAGAAGAAACCCCCTGTTCAGGATCAGTCAGACATCTGTTTATATAGCTTACAGTGTCCAAGTAACCACTTCTGACCTTTCCGGTAATTTCGGGATCTGTGAAAAGATGGTGAAAAATTCTATCCTTCCCCGCCCGTGAAAATGCACAGTCACCCCTCAAAGGCAGGCATATCTTGTCGGTTTGGTCATTTAATACGTAACCGTCAGAAAGTCTTATCACACGCGTGTCAGCTACCATCACTGTGCACGGATTTCCTGTTACCGGATTTACAGCGTAAGTCGCGATTGAGGTCGTCATATCATCACCTGATAAATTCCAATATATTTATTATTAAATAGTAATTAAATTATTGTATTTATAAAGGTTTCTCTCTGGCATAAACAATTTTAATCTATTATTCAAGAATAGAACATGAAACCCGTCCTGATTATTCTGCTTGCGGTGATCATGGTTTCAGGATGCACGAGCCAGATTCAACAAGAGGAGGTTACGGATATGGGAGAACTAAGGCTTACAAGTCCCGCATTTACGGACAATTCAATGATCCCTGCGAAGTTCACGTGCCAGGGTGAAGATGTAAATCCACAGCTGGATATAGGCGGCGCTCCCGGCGATGTCAGGAGCTTTGTGCTCATAATGGACGATCCCGACGCACCCATGGGGACATGGGACCACTGGGTCGTCTTCAACATTCCGCCCGAGACCACGACCATTCAGGAGAACAGCGTGCCGGCAGGTGCCGTCCAGGGAAGGAACAGCTGGGGAAACAGCGAATGGGGAGGACCTTGTCCCCCGAGTGGTGTGCACAGGTACGTCTTCAAGCTGTACGCCCTCGACTCTAGGCTGGAGCTGGACCACAGCGCCACCAAGGCTGACGTAGAAAATGCTATGAAGGCGCACATCCTCAGTGAGGCCACGCTGACGGGAATGTATCAGAAGTCGTGATTATTGGATTAAGACTTATCCATGAGTATGGAGTTCGGGATTTTCTTCTACATCTTCGGCGGTATTCCGTAATTTTTCAATTCTCGTTCTGAATCTATGTCTATCAAGTGTAAGTCGTAAACGTTCCGGTAGCAAAAAATATGGGGCTGTCCTTAAATATTCTCCATATTCAACTAATCGAGATGCGTAATTTCCTAAGTTTGTTGTTAATTTTGCCATACATACAATGGACAGATAACCTTTTTAAAGCTATTGCCCTTTACCCCGATTCAGGTATATTCCTCTCTAAGCAGACGCTTTTAACATCCTCGACAGTTGACGAAAAGCTATGACATATTTTTAAAAGGGTACCTGGAAATAGCTTAAAAGATGAACGGATTTAATACAGGAAGAGTATATCTTGTGACCCCGACATCTGGTGCGCTAATGGAAGCAGGAGTTATCAGTCCACATCCGGTTGTAGAAGTAGAACCGGGAGCTTATTTGGATATTGTGCCAGATGCTGTTCCTTTGGGTGATGATTTGTTTGGCTATCATTTGCCGCTCACACATGACCAGATAGATTGTTTTAAAGCCAGAAAATTACAAGTTGACACCCTGTAGAGTGATTATAATCCGGGGACATATTTTTAAATCGGAGAGTCAAGTATAATCATGGTTGATTACGGAAAGACGCTCTCGGGTGCTGTCAGATTCTCTCTACTCCCGAAAAGATGGCTCCCTTTCTTCATACTTGACGCCGCATTTGCAACATCCGTGCTCGCATATGTTCTGGCCAACATTTCCGTGTTCCAGAGTATTTTCGCCGGAAACGCCACCGACGTTTTGGTCATAACCTCAATACTCGGAATTGTTTTGATCTTCGGCCTGGGCTTCATAGTATGGGTGCTTATCAAGATTTTCATATCAGGTGCGGTCATCCACCAGTCTCTGAAGCCGCCAGAGTTCAGACAGAGCTGGACGGTCTCGAAGAACAGATACCTCTCTCTTCTGGTGGTATCAGCTATTGTGGGGATAATATCAGCTATTGTGGGGATGGTGCCCTACGTAGGCTGGGTGTTCTCAATCATCGTGGGCCTGATGTTCTTCTTCGCACTGCCTCCAGTAATCGTGGACAAGATGAGCTTCGACAGGGCACTGAACACCGCTTACAACATCTTCAGGAAAAAGACTGTTGATGTGTTCATAATATGGCTGATCGTTGCCATCATAACCGGGATGATAATCTTCGTGTTCGCTGTCCCTGCAATGCTTATTGTTCTCGGTGCAATGCTTCCGCAGCTGATAGGGGCCCCGGGGGAAATCGGGGGCGCAGAGTTCCTGTCCATAGTGGTTTCCAGCGGGTGGTCTCTGTTCCCTGCCGTGCTCATTTTCCTTGTCGGATCCTCAATAGCTGCAGTCTTCGGGCTTCACGCACAGACCCACTTCTACATGCAGCTCAGGAAGAAGGGCGCTCTTAAGAAATGAGAGCAGATGATGTCAGTTGAGAAACCGTTGTGCTTATAAAATTATTCCCCGAATGTTTAAAACATGTATCTGTTCAGATATATTTTATTGAACCCATCAAAATCAATGAATCCTAGATACCGCTCGGAAGATTTCGAGAATATATTGAAATGGGAAGGGGTGGAATTTAGAAGGGGGGACGAAGGCTGGGGGGTCCCTGAATTCGACACACCACGTCCGCTTCCTCCGAAAGCCCGTAAAGCGCTTAAGAGAGCCGGATACATAGCGCAGCGAAGATAGGAAGAAGAGTAAAAGTCATTTTCTACTTTTTTCATCCGATAATCCGATAATAACCTATTTATAAAATCAAGTCCTCTATTTATAGCATGCCTGGCTCTATATATATTGACCCCTCGGATAACGGAGCAGGACCGGAAAAGTGGCATTACCGCCTGCTTTTGGTGGAGAGGAGGCCCAGGGGGGATTACAGACGGGTACTGAGAAGAGCAAGAGTGAAATTTACAGATAATGAAGGTTCACTTGGTATGCCTGAAATAGAGACGAGCAATCCACTTAGCAACAAAGTTCGGAAGCGGATTCGGGAGAGAACAGGCTTTGTTGCATATGAAATTGGAGAACACCCAATATCAGAAATAGGAGCTAATAGGATAGCAGAGGCGTTATATGAGTACGAAACTCGAGAATAAACAAATGTACGGCATTGCCGTGGGCACGGTGATGATAATAGCGTCATTCGGGTTCTTCCTGCTGCCCATCATGTTCTCAAACATAGACGCGTTCATCCCGGTGATGATGTCTATAGCATCCTTCCTGGTGGGGGTGGCGTTCTTTTTCATAGGACTGTCTGAAAAATGAAGAAGTGACACTCTAACTATTCTCCGGGACATTCCCCTGTTAAAGATTCAGGTATTTGTCGAAGAATTCCACGATCCTTTCTTCGTAGCCGCTTCTGCCCGTATATGCCACGACATGGGGTGCATCCGGAACCAGCCAGAGCTCTTTCGGCTCTTTCGCTCTTTCGTACATCAGTTCTGCATCCCCCACTTCCACGAGATGGTCCTTGTCCCCCTGTATTATCATTAATGCGTTCGGACTGATTTTTTCCACATAGTTTACAGGATTCTCATCCATGTTCATGCCAAACATCCGTGCGAACAGTACCGTTAAATAGCCTAACGGGGGAAGAACGTTTCCTACAGCCCTGGCGATCAGCCTAGATCTGTCCGCGAAGGCACTGTCCGCAACCACGGCCTTTATGTCGTCCGTCTGGGCAGCTGCGGTTATGCCAACGGCACCTCCCAGCGAAAAGCCTATCACCCCTATGTTATCCGGGTTCACCCTCTCCTTAACGTATTCAATGGCTGCCTTGAGGTCATTTACCTCGAGCCACCCGAGACTGGCGAAATCTCCTTCACTTTCTCCATGGGCCCTGAAATCAAAGAGCAGGGTGCTGTATCCGTTCCTGTTCAGCATCTCAGCCACATGAACGACCTCTCCCTTGTTTGAACCGTGTCCATGGCAGACTATCACCAGCGACCGGGATTCGTTGTTCATAATCAGCCACCCCTTCAGCTGCAAACCGTCAGAAGAGGTGAAGACAACGCTTTCGTAATTCATTCCGTATTGGGAGGGAGTCGCAACCGGCAGTCTCCTGAACGGGTGGGAAATAGTATATGCCTGAAAGAGCGGAATGAGCACTACAAATATTGCGATCACAGCCAAAGCAGGCAGAGCCTTGTAAAGAATTTTCCTCATCATTTAACACTTCCATCAGCGTCTTTTAAAGTAGTGCTTAGCGGCACATACAACGAGTTGGCGAGAGTACCTGAACCGTGGTATCAAAGTAGAAACCAAGCGCTTTATTAGCTTAGTATCTTATTTATACCTTTCATGAAGTTTACATCATTCAATATGATGAGGTGTTAATATGCAAGAGGAAATTCAGCAGCAAGCCGGGAAACTATTGGGAAACGTCGCCGGATACGTTGGAATGAGGACGATCGAGATGGGCCTGTCGAAAGGACTATTCAAGGAGATCAACAGGCATCCTAACGGCATAAACCTGTCAGATCTGGCAAAGAACACCAACCTGGACCCGTTTTACGTCAACGTCTGGGCGAATGCGGCGTATGCTTCCGAAGTGCTGGAATTAAATGGTGGAGGTGCACTCGTTCTTGCCCCTCATATGGATAAGCTGCTCTTAGATGCAGAATTCCCCGGCCATGTCGGGGCCGTTTTTAATGTCATGCAGCACCCTGAGGTCTTTGATACATTTGCGAAGAATTTTTCATCAGGAAAGCGTACCTGGTGGGATGAAGTCAGTACTGATTTCATCAAAGCCGTTAGCAACACAGGGAGACCGTTCTATAACCGGCTTATTCCAACTGCCTTTGCCAAGGTTCCGGGTCTTGAAGAAAGATTAAACAAAGGTGCCAATGTGTTAGAGCTTTGCAGCGGTGCAGGCATCGGTTTAGAGAAACTGACCAAAACCTATCCAAACAGCACCTTTACAGGCCAGGATGGTGATGATCATTCTCTCAGTGTCGCAAAGAAACGGTTAGAAGAAGCGGGAACATCGTCAAAAGTTTCTTTGCTTAAGAGCATGATGGAAGACATGGAAATTGAAAATGAATTTGATGTCGCACTGATCAATATCTCTATGCATGAAAGCCGGGATATAGACAAAGTGACGCAGAATGTCTATAGAGCTCTCAAGAAGGACGGCATCTTCATTATCTCGGATTTTCCCTATCCTGAAAATATGAGTGAGAGTAGAAATGTTCCGGCTCGTATCATGAGTGGAATTCAGTATTTTGAAGCATTAATCGGCGACCAGCTCTTGCCGACCAAATCCTATGTCGAGCTTCTGAAGAAACACAAATTCAAAAACGTCGCTTTCACTGATATTTCGCCGGTGCACACCATTACCTGGGGAACAAAGTAACAAGATAATGAATATAATCAATTCCTCACTTCTCAATCAGCCTTCTTGTCAGAAG
>CP070804.1:473927-478133 GCA_020343635.1 Candidatus Aenigmatarchaeota archaeon
CCCGAGGAAGAGAAGAAGGGTGCCGTAAAAGCCGCAGACCCGGACTCGGACAAGAAAGAAAAGGAACAGAAGTCGGCTTCTACGGTCAAGAGCCCCAGTCCTAAGAAGGATGCTGCCCGTGCTGCGAAGGGCAGGGACCCTTGGAAGGTCATCATATACCCGCATCTTGCAGAGAAGAGCATGAACATGGTTGAATTCGAGAACAAGCTCACATTCATAGTACGCAGGACTGCCAGCAAGGAGCAGATAAAAAGAGCGATAGAGGACCTTTTCGACGTCAAGGTGATCAGCGTGGAGACGCAGACCACCACAAAGGGCGTCAAGAAGGCTTATGCCAAGCTGAGCGAGGATACCCCCGCCAGCGAGATAGCGGCAAGGTTGGGCATGGTTTAAGGTGATATGAATGGGTAAGAGGATAATCCAGCAGAGGAGAGGAAAAGGCAGCTTCACCTACAGGGTCAGGAAGGCAAACTTCAAGGTCAGGCTGGAGTACAGGAATTCCAAGGGCGTCGTCAGGGACATACAGCAGGACCCCGGAAGGGTAACCCCCGTGGCTCTGGTGGAGTACGAAGACGGCACCAAGGGATACATCCCTGCCAGGGAAGGGATGTCCATAAATGACACCCTCGAGGGAGTAGTTATGCCGCTTTCGGACATACCCGAATCCAAGCCCATATTCGCGATAGAGAGCGCTCCCAACACAGGACCTGTCTTCTGCAGGTCGGGGGGCTCTTTCGCCTTCATAGTTTCAAAGGACAGGAAGAACTGCGTCGTGCAGTTCCCGAGCAAGAAGACAAAGACCCTGAACCTGAAATGCAAGGCCATAGTCGGCGTCCCTGCAGGTTCCGGGAGGGGAGAGAAGCCGTGGGTGAAGGCAGGACCGAGATGGATAGCCATGCACAAGAAGGGGAGGCTTTATCCCCTGACTTCTGCCAATGCCATGAACGCTGTCGACCACCCGTTCGGGGGTTCATACAGCGGGGTCAACAAGCCCAAGACGGTCTCGAGGAACGCGCCTCCGGGAAGGAAGGTCGGTACGATCGCATCAAAGAAGACAGGGAGGAAGAAGAAGTAATTTATAATAACTGAGGATTGATTGTTATGGCAAAATTCACGTACAAGGGAAAAGGCGGCGAAGAGATAGAGAAGCTCAGCATGGAGGAATTCAGCCAGCTTCTTACCAGCAGGGCAAGGAGATCCCTGAAGAGGGGCCTTCCAGAGGCCCAGAAGAAGTTGCTTCAGGAGATACGCAAGAATCCAGGCAAGTTCCACAAGACGCACTGCAGGGAGATGGTCATAGTGCCGGAGATGCTTGGCAAAAAGATAGGAGTGTACAACGGAAAGGAGTATGTCACAGTTGAGATAAAGGACTACATGCTCGGACAGAGTCTTGGCGAGTTCGTGGTGACAAGGAAGAAGGTCAGCCACTCTGCCCCGGGTTTCGGTGCCACCAAGTCTTCCAAGTTCGTTCCTCTTAAGTAAGTGATGGATATGTTAAAGTACGCACTGAAACCGGTGAACAGGAACCATGTAAAGGTTTACGGCAGGGGTCTCAGGATCTCGGGAAAGGACAGCAAGATACTCTGCAGCGAGATAAGCGGCAAGCAGCTTGCAAAGGCCAAAGCCTTGCTGGAGAGGCTGGTCAGCAAGCAGCAGAACATTGAAGGAAAGTACTACACCAAGGCTTCCGGCGAGATTCTGGAGCTGCTGAAGTCCGCAGAGAACAACGCCGAGTTCAAGGGGCTTGACCCTGAAAGGCTCATAGTGAGCGCTTCTGTCCACCAGGGATTCAGGTTCATGAGGCCAAGGAGATTCAAGAGGAGGAGAGAGCAGAGGAAGGTCACCAACGTGCAGGTGATCCTCCAGCAGAGGTGATGATCATATGTCATTCAACAAGTACTTCGTAAAGCAGAGCATAAAGGAAGTCTCCATAGATGACTTCATAAGGCAGAACTTCCCCACAACCGATTATTCGGATATAGAGCTGCAGCGGACTCCCCTCGGTATAAAGATAGTCATATACACGCACAAGCCGGGAAGGGTGATAGGCCGGAGCGGAAGCAAGATCAACAAGATGAGCGACATACTGAAGGAGAAGTTCGAGCTGGACAACCCACAGCTCGATGTGAAGTCCATAGCCAATCCGAACCTTGACGCGAACATAGTTGCCAAGCAGATAAAGACCGCGCTCGAGAGGGGATACAATTACAAGAAGATAGGCAACCTGTCCATGAAGAAAATCATGGATGCAGGAGCTGTGGGGGTGGAGATAGTAATAAGCGGAAAGCTTGGCGGCAGCAAGGGAAGGGTAGGTAAATTTACTGGAGGTTATATCAAGCACTGCGGGAACACAGCAGAGGAACTTGTGGATTACGGTTTCGAGGAGGCCAACACAAAGCCCGGAAAGATAGGCATAAAGGTCAAGATAATGAAGGAGTTCAGGGACATCACCGGGGCTACGGTCAAGAAGGAGCCTGAAAAGGAAGAGGAAAAGGCCGGCAAGAGGGTGGCTCCAGAGGAACGCGATTCTGTCATGGAAGGCGGAAGCCTCGATTTCGACTATTCTGAAGATGATTCTGAGCCTGCCCAACCGGGCAAATCGCAGCCTAAAGAAGGCGCTGCAGAACCTTCACCACAGGTGAAGCAGAAGGCTGGGAAGAAGGAAACACATAAAAGTGAGGAATCCAAAAAATAAGGGTGTCTGTTAGATGGCTGTATTAAAATCACGCGATGCCAGAAAGATGAGTGCAGAAGAGCTTGAGAAGAGGGCACAGGAACTCAGGCTCGAGGTTGCAAAGGAGAAAGCCAACATAGCTATAGGCGCTCCTGTTTCTTCTCCTGGAAAGATGAGGGACATGAAGAGAACGATATCCAGGATCTTAACAATAAAGAAGGAAAAGGGTGCATGAGCGAGAGCGGAGTTTGTCCAAAATGCGGTCTGCCGAAGGATCTCTGTATCTGCGAGACCATGGCCCGTGAAGAAGAGAAAATAAGGGTCTCGTTGACAGACAAGCGGTATAAGAAGATCGTCACCGTAATCGAAGGGATAAGCGGAGACGTGGATATAAAGAACGTTCTGAGGGACCTCAAGACCAAGCTGGCGTGCGGAGGTACGTACAAGAACAAGACGGTAGAACTTCAGGGCAACCACATAAAGAGAATCAAAGACCTGCTTGTCAAGATGGGATTCCCGGCTGAAAAGATAGAAATTGCCGAATAACTTAAATCCTAGCACGAAAAATGGAGTATGATAACACCTGAAAATATTGTCAGGCACGAGCTTATAGGCCTTAAGGCCAAGGTCACCAGTTCTACGGATCAGGATAACGTCGGCGCAGAAGGCAGGGTTGTCGACGAGAGCAGGAACATGCTTGTTATAGAGACCAAGCTGGGCGAGAAGAATTTCGTCAAGGAGCAGAACATCTTCAGCTTCTATCTGCCAAGGTCAAGGAAATGGGTGAGCGTAGACGGCAAGATCATAGTCGCACGCCCTGAGGACAGGATAAAGAAGAAGTTCGACAAGTGGTAGAATGATACATGAGACCGTTGCCATACTACCGATTAAGGATGGTAAAGTCCTGCTGATAAAACGCCTCAATGAGCCTGAAAAAGGACGGTGGGCAGTACCCGGAGGGCACGTTGACGATGGAGAGACACCGAGAGAGGCGGCAGCCAGGGAGGCCACAGAGGAAGTTGGCAGTGTAAGGATAGTCGGCGAGGAGCTCTTTGTTTTCATACATGATGTCGGAGAGGGCGAGGCATATCATCCTGAAGAACATAAGCACAACGGTCACGTCTTTCGCGGGGAAGTTCACGGAGAAATCAAGACAGGTACCGATGCAGGCGAACATATATGGGTCAATCCAGAAAAGGCCCTGGATATGAACATAACGGGATATACGAAATACATCATTGAGCGGTTCCTGAAAGATTAACCAGAAACCAGGTCGCCTATCTGATCTATGTAATCCTGGTACAAGCCAAGCTCACCGTCATTCAGGGCATGCTGCGCGAGATCGTAGAGTTCTGCTATCCTTCTCAGCTTCTCGGCATCACTCTGGCTCACCGGAGGCATTGGCGGCGTGTCATCCGGCAGGATAGCTGCATCGCCGAATATTACATTAAGCGCATCCGAGAGCGTTTTCTGCATCGTAAGCTTGTCCCCGTAGGATACTATCACCCTCTGCAGCTGCGGCAGGGTTCCCC
>CP070804.1:478233-489519 GCA_020343635.1 Candidatus Aenigmatarchaeota archaeon
AGTATGATGAAGGCCATGCGTATAAAGGCGAGCTCACAGGTGGTCCTCGCTGTTCTCTACATGGTCGTAAGCATGCGCATAACCCCGAATGTTGAGACAGCGCTGAGGTTCACCTCGTCAAACATATCCGGGGTGCTCGCCTGGGACATGAGGAGGCTGCTGTGGGACATAGAGATGGGGAAATACTATTCCGCCAACGAAGCGTTGCTGGACTACGTAGCCAAGTGGAAGGCCGAGAACGAGGAGTTCTCAGATTCCCTGCGTCTCATAATGGAGTCCCAGAGGCAGGTTCCGGAAAAGGCAGAGAAGACCCTGGATGAGGCGCTCCGGGTCGTTCTTGAGGGCACCAGAGACAGGATGAAGCACTATGCACAGGACTTGCAGATGCCCGTTACCATGATACACATGATGGGTGTCGTGCTTCCGATCCTCGGATCCGTGATGGCTCCCATGGCTGCTGTATTCCTTGCGGACGCAGTAAGTCCTTGGCACTTCATAGTAGGCTATGACATAGTGCTCCCGATACTGCTCATATGGTTCATAAACAACACGCTCAGCAAACGTCCCGTGACGTTCTCCGAGGTGGACGTTTCCAAGCATCCGAATCTGCCAACAGAGGGGAGCTTCATGCTGAAGAGGGGAAGAAGCAAGATAACGATACCAGTACTTCCAATCGCGCTCCTGGTAGGATTCCTCATCATGCTGGTCCCGGTCATGTACTTCATTGAGAACCCGGATTATGTCATAGTGCCCATGGTGACGGATGATGCCGGATTCCTTACCCCCGCAGAAGTCGATGATCCGGACCCGCAGCTTACCCTTGCCATGTCCATACTGCTGATAATAGGAGTCGCAGCAGCGCTCTCTGTATTCTTCATATTCTCCAACATACAAAGGTCCAGGGTCAAGAACTCTGTGTACAAGATGGAATCGGAATTCGAGCTGGCCCTGTTCCAGCTGGGCAACAGGATATCAGGGGGGACACCGGTGGAGATAGCTGTGGAGAAGGCCACGGACGATGTGAAGGATCTCGAGATAGCGAACATGTTCAACATAACCCTGAGGAACATGAGGACATTCGGGATGACATTCGAGAATGCGCTCAGAAATCCGCAGAGCGGTGCTCTCAGATACTATCCCAGCAGGCTCATCCATAACATCATGAGAGCCGTAACCAGCACAGCCAAGAAAGGGGTCCAGTTCGCTTCCCAGTCAATGCTGACGGTCTCCAGATATCTGAAGAACGTGAGGGAGACCCAGGAGTACATGAGAGGTCTGCTATCGGAAACGACCAGCAGCATGCAGTTCCAGGCCTACGCGATGGCCCCCCTTGTTACGGGACTGATAGTCGCCATGTCCCAGGTTATAATAACCGTGCTCTCGTTCCTTGGCACGCAGCTCAACGAAGTTGGTTTCGAGGACACGTTCGGAGTCAATGCAGCGGCCCTTCTGGGTTCATCAACATCTGTCACCCCGTCCATGTTCCAGTTCATAATCGGAGTCTACCTGATTGAGGTCATAATCATACTGGCCATGTTCGTCACGAAGGTCAACAAGGGAGAGGACAAGGCCAACCAGTGGCTGCTTGCAGGGAAGATGATGCTAGTGGCCCTCATAATATATGCAATGGTAGCCATGGGCAGCAGTATGATGTTCAGCGGAATGATAAATGACGCCATGGAGACAATGATGGCAGGCTAGCAGGGAATTTATATTTTCTTAAGCGAAATAATAGTAATGGTCGCGAGTGGTCAGGTTTCTTTCACAACCGGAAACATAGTAAAGTTGATTCTTGTAGTTGTCGTGGCCATAACTTTTGTCGCCTTTATTAACAGCCAGAGTGGAGGACTTCAGGGAATACTCGCTAACGCATGTGAGCGCTATCCAGACATATTTCCTTTCTGCGCTGAGGAGGATGTCGATACCCTCAACAGGGAAGTCGCCTCCCACTCTGCTAGCGCTCTGGTATGCGCTATAAATTCTGTTTCCGAAGGTGAAAATCTATGCACGGGGCTGGAATTCCAAGGCAGAGTCAACTACAGATATTTTGAGAAAGAGGTCAGCTGCCTGGGTTGCGACCAATCAAAGTGCGAGGGTGACGGTACGGAACAGAACCCCGGTGAATGTTACAAAGATGTGTGTAAAGATATAGAAAATTGCGAGGTTGTAAGCGCAATACTTGACACGACAAGAATAAACAGTTGCAAGTGTACTATAAGGGTTCCCGTTGAAAGCAGTGTGAATTGTGAAACTGTAAACGCTGATTATAGGTGCACAGTCAACAACTTCCAGCTTCCCCAGGATACGAGCAAATGGGAAGACTGGATACCATTTTTCGGAGATCCGCAATACCTGCTCTATTATGAAAACTTCCCAATGGAAGAGGACACCTGGAACTTCAAGGCAGACTGGAAGGTGTTTCTGGCGGTAGGTGTGTTAAGCGCCCTTCCGTGGTCCAAGCTCGCAGGAAAGTTGGGAGGTTCTGCTGTCAAGAGTGCAGTTAGGGAGCTGATATCAAAGGTATTTACCAAGGAACTGGTGAAGGAGGGCACCGAAGCTGTAGTAACAAAGGCCGTTACGGTAAGTATGGTCCAGAAGACTTCCAAAGGTATATTGAGGGACGCAGCCAAGAAGGGAATAATAACCAAACAGGAGGCCATGGACGCTATTAATAGACTAAGCAGGAAAAACGTGAGGGAGGCCATGGACGCATCATTCGACAATCAATGGAAGAGTGCACGCATTTTGAGGGCACCGGATATAGCCAATGAATATGCGGAAAATTCTGTGGATGAGGCAGTAATGAGGGCTTTGGGGGTCAGAGAAGGTATCACACAGCTGAGCTCTGAAGCAGTTCAGAAGCTCGAGAGAGACATCACCAAGAGGTCTGTTGAGGAAACACTGAAGTATTTGAGTACGTTCAGCATGAGAAAGGGCTTTGAGGATATGGTAATGAAGAGAATCTCCGCAAGGGGGATCCCGAAGGCTCTAGTTAAGTTTGGTGTCGCTTCCACGACTGTGTGGGCGGCATCTGTCGCCGACAGCATGCTGCAGGCAAGATTTGACGAATACGATGACGAGATAGTGCTGAAGGAACCCGTGGCGACACCCCAGATGATGGGCCTTTCTGCTCTCGATGAAGAGGGGAAAGCCATGCCGATAGTGGTCAACATGCCCAGGGCGGAAGGATTTGGTGACAAAATCAATTCATTCCACATGGCATCTCCCTGCTACCTCCAGGAGATAGTAGTTAGGGAGACAACCGTAAAGTGCGGGGATTTCGAGATAACTGTGAAGGATGACGGTTCTGTCGATGAGAACTGCAATGACATAGAAGATGCGGGTGGAACTGTCAACATCTGTAAAATTGAGGGTGACAACGCCGGGGATTTCGGCTCTCTTGAGTTCATAGAAGAGACCATAGACAGAGGCAAGGAGCTTCCTTTCTATTTCGACACGGTCTATAACACCGTGACGGTTCTTGATGAGGGAAAGCAGTATTATCCGATTCTTGAATATGAAGAAGGTTGCGTGTCTACTAGAGTAATTACTGATCCGCTATTACCTGGTGATTGCGGAGAGGACAACGTCTACTACAGATATACTCTTGATGAAGGCGGAACCGGCCACTGGGAATGGAAATCTCCCGGGGCAGACTTCGACGATTACACGAGTGTGCGCCCCTTTGTATCGAAGGGTGCATGGGAGACTTACCTTAAGTTGTTGTCACTCGACGGAAAGATAGATAACGTTCATATGGATATTATGAACGCATTCCACACCAGTCAAAGCTTCGAGGAGAGCATGGCAGAACTGAAAAACATAATAGAAACCGGAACAGACAGCACGGGTGGAGACACATCCGACGACTCTGTAATAGCCTACTTCTACAAAGAAGGCAAGAATGAGATAAAATCGGACGAGATTAGCGAGCTTCTCAGCTTGCAGCCTTCTGACTCGTCTATGGAACCTCCTTACTACACGATACCCATCTCTCAGGGCGCCATAGTGTATTACAAGGGGGAGCCTGAAACCATAAAAATCGGCAAGTTCGTAGGTGGGGAGCTGGTAGAACTTTATGATGTACTTTTCAAGGAAACCGAGACACGGGAATGGGGAGACAGTACTACTGACATATTCGAATACGGAGTAAGGATATATGAACCCGAGGTGTACGAACTATACACAAACTATCTTAAGAAGATAGCCGTAGTTGATGCCGTTAGCGGCGTTCTGGACGAAATAAGATTTGATTTTGAGAACAGCGATGACATAACTGCAGATCTTTCCGAGACACCAGAAGGTGAGAGGAAGATTACGCTCGAATCAGGCTCTAACAAGAGGATCGAACTATCGGACGAAGGCAGCGATGGTGTAATGAAATCTGTGAAGTTCCTGCCTCGTAACTCGGTCTGGGGTGATCTGCGTGGCTACAACCCGATGAAAATGTTTGTGGATACCGACCCGAGCGAGGAAGGGTTTGAGTACGCCTACCTCGATGACTGCGTAAGAGACGCCATAATCGTGGACATACAGGGAGGCATGAAAACTGAAGAAAGCCCGAACTACTGCACCGCAGGCGTCTCTAAGACCGGAGCCTGGGTAGAGCTGGCCGGAGATGCACTAATGTTTTCGTTAACAGCTGGAGGAATAATCGCCGGATTCTACTCAGGAGGCGTCACATGGGGTATAACAGCAGCTTTTATAGTGGGAGCGACAGCAGAAGTCGGTTCAGAATTCATAGAGGAAAGAGACATAGAGTGGCCGGATTCGTGGTAGCATATAAAAGACACTTAGACCAATAATTCTTCATGGAGCTGACCATAAGGACCATAGTGGTTTTAATAATAATTCTTGTCGCAGGTCTTGTTTTTGGAACCATGATATTAGGCTGGGGTGATATGGCCAATACATGGATGGTCAGTGTAACAGAACCCCTCAAAGAATTGATCTTTCCCGGTAACTGATGTAGACATATTTAAGTGAGACATCCACTAATAATAACTATGAAAGGACTATCTTTGACATTGAGTATAGTTATAATAGCAATAGTTCTTCTCGTGACAGCACTCGTTATAATGACCATATTCGGCAGCCAGATTGCACAGATACTAAGCATCCTGAATCCATGGTCACAGCAGGCACTTGAAAGCAACCTGTGCCAACAGAAGTGCGCTACTTGGTGTCAGCTTAACCCCGGATTAACATCACCACCGAATGGTTGGAACGAGTTTACGATAGATAGAACACTTCCTGATAACTCTAAAAAACCAGTACCCTGTGGCGAAATAATGACTACAGCGGCCGGCGCGGGTACAACATGCAGGTGTCTGGGCGCATAGATGAGTAAAAGGCTACATTTCATCTCTTTATTTTAATTGATTTTCTTATTATTACTTATGAGAGGAGCTTTTCCCGGAATTTTTGCAGCACTGTTCATTATACTAACCATCGTTATCGGTGCCATGGCAGTTTTCTGGGCCCTTACTTCACTGGGAGAGATCTCAGAAGAAGATGACACAGTTATCACAGAAGACAACATAATTTTTTCCAAACTTTCCAATAAAGTGACCCAGGAACAGTTAGAGGTATACCTTGATAGCAAGGCAGGTGCAGCCCTTAGAGATTCGGCGGACACCTTCTACAGCCAGGGGGAGAGATATGACATAGATCCCGCATTCGCGATAGCTGTTGCAAGGAAGGAGACGTCATTAAGCAAGAACACCTGCGCCAGCATACCTTCAGAGTGTAACAATTTCTTCTGCATAAAAGATGTTGATGGTGATGAGAGTGATATATGCTACCCCTGGGCACGATATGCAAGCCCTGAAGAAGGCATAGATGCATTCTACAGACTGATAAAGTATGAATACATTCCAGAGGGACAGGATACGATAACCGAAATAGGCTGCCATCCCAATTCCGGGTTTGACACGCACTGCTACTGTGTGGGCGAGGACACGCCTTACTGCCGTGACTGGGTGATGGGTGTTTACAGCGTCCCCGCGTTCACCGAGGAGATAAGGAACTACAAGGTCTGATACAACTTTTAAGTTGAACATGTAATAACTAATTATGAGTATCCTGAAAGGGCAGGTAGGAGAAATGGGATATACTATAATTCAACTGATTATATCATTGGCTGTGATATTTATTATCGTACTAGTTGCTTTAATGCTACTTACTTGATACTGAGACAACATTTAAGGATTTCACCACAATATTTATGCATGACAAAGGGTTCTTCACCTATAACTAAGCCACTGTTTGCGGTATTTGCTCTTTTACTTTTTGTTGTTGGCCTGGTATACCTTATGTGGATGCTTTCAATCTATCTTTCAAACCCATGCTGGTCTGATGTCTTGAAGGGACTTCAGCCTCTGGCAGTGGAAGCAAGAGGACCCAAGATTCTAATATTTGACGAATGTGTTGACAGATATGTGATAACTTCTGACAGAGCAGGATGTCAACTTATATGCAATCAGCAAAGCAATGATGATCTGAAGAAAAGTTGTACAGAGAAGTGTAATATTGGGTCAGAGGACGAAGCCCGTACTTTCATAATAGCTGTACCTAAGCAGAGGGGTTTCTTTAAAAGCGCAATAGATACCATAGCAAAGAGAAATCTGAAATGGCTTTTCGATGGCAAGACTGAGGTTTTTGATGTCGAGTGCGTAGTTACAGATGTAGATGGAATCCAAGAATGCAGGGAGAGCTCCGAAGGCTGGATATGCACTCCGAAAGAACTCAAAAGATCATACAGGCTAAAGATAGATTATGGAGATCTCGATAACTGCATAATATCGGTCGAGGGTATTAATCAGGATTAGGGCTGATGCGTTATGGAAGGAAGCAAAATGATAGTTGCAGCATCTTTGGCCCTTATATTGATATCTTTTTTCTGGGTTAATTCTGCTCTGTTACTAAGACCATATCTTCAGAAGGGTTTCCTCACATTAGATGATTCTATAGCAACTTACATTGACACCCTTGCTTCTGTGGAATCCGGAAACGTCAAGATGGAAGTTGAAAGAGGACTGGTCAAGAACATTAATATAGTTTTCGAGAATGAAGGCGAGAAAGACGGTTATATTGTTGTGGAGCCAGGATGGTATGTGGTGGTCACGTATAGAAGCTGGGACAAAGAGATAAAGGACGCCAGTATCATAAACACATATCCGGCGGGTGAAGAGTTTGGGAAGAGGTTTCTCTCACCTCAGGAAATATGCATAAACAAGAATGAAGATTCTTTATACGCGGAGGTTGGAAGATGCTGAAGGGAAGCGCCGATATTGACATAGAGTTCATGGGAGGAACTATAATCTTCGTGACACTTACAATGGTACTTATCGGGAGTCTTTTGTTGCCAATGTTTTCGGTAAGCTACACGAGGGGTGACACAGGAAATGATATAAAGGCGATCAAGTTTGCCAGTCTTGTCAAGAATACCCTAGAATCGGAACTTCCCAGATACGGCGGTGGCATAGATGCAGATCTTCTTGAAACTGCTTCCGAAAGCGGGCTTTCTTCTTTCGGTCTCGGTGATAACTACGCTTCCGTTAGAGACATAACCGCAGAGAGGGAGTGGGAATTCCCTGGCAAAGACGGGAAACTAAAACATGAAACGTTTTCAACAGTTTCATCGTATTATCTTCCGGCAGTATACGGAAACATAATGAAGAGCGGAGAAGCATATGTAATTGACATCTACAAGGTTGGACCAAACACAGTTGTAGACATATACACTGAACCTTACTGCTCGATTAATGTCCCCCTGACACTTACCTGCAAGGTTTTCACCGAGCTAGTTCCGGAAGACAAGGATGCATCTTCAATAAGCGATGTGATAATGGAGGTCTTTAATGATGCCGCCACCAGAAACACAAAGCTGATCATCCCAGAGGATGATGTCTCGATAGATGACGTCGTACCACCCCCGATCACTATAACAGAGGAATGCTTGGAAGGGTCAAATGAAATTTGTTTCAGAATTATAGGCAGTTACAGATATCCGGTAAAAATAAGGGTTGAATTGGATAGAAATGCACCCATTGTAACAACTGTAACAGGAGGTAGATCCTAAAGGTGAGCCAATGAAATCAAGAAAAGGATTCGGTATATTTGGACTAATAATCATAGGCCTTGTAGTCATAGGAGTGGTGCTGCTTGTGCACAGTTCCCCAATTCTCGCCAACGCACTTGAGATAGGATCTGAAGCCAGGATATATATGACCATCAACGACCAGACCTCTAATATCGTCCCTTTGCTAAGTTCAGAATTCAATGATGTCAGAGTCTCGGATATGATTTCCTGCCTGACTTCAACTTCATCGTCCTGTGACGTTGAAGAAACATACATAGACACCTCCGCAAGGGAAATGAGAAGCATGATGTTAATTTATACCAAAGACGGCAGCTCAAGAAAATTTGGGTCAGAAATTGTAGGAGATAAGCTTCAGGTAACCATACCTGCGCCCAATGGTGAGAAAAATCGCATAAATTTCGTCATACCTATCTCACTTTCAGACAGCAGGGAACTGGACAGAGAGAAAAGACTTCTTTACGGTGACTGCACGAGAATGGGGGATTCCGAATACATCAGTCTGCATCTCACAAAGATAGAATTCGTGGGTGAAGAAGTCTACGTTAACAAGATAGCAGAGGACGACTTCCTTAAGGTCTCCGAGGAAATAGAGAGAGACTGTGCAGGTGTTAATTACGACTTCTGGAGAGATGGTTTAGGCGGGACATACGCCTGCAGGACGAACGTTAACTTTCCTGCTGTAATGAGCATGCACGCCTTTGGACTGGCTATAGATATAAACCCATCGGCTAATCCAAACTGCCCGAAAGATCCACAATGCAAAGGTCAGAACGTGCTCATAACGGATATACCTCAGTGTGCAATAGACGCCTTCAAAAGGAATAACTTCTTGTGGGGAGGAGAATTCACCACGGTAAAGGACAGCATGCATTTTGAGTGGAGAGATCCGAACGTCTACAAAATAAAGGACTCTGTAAAGTACTCCTCTGAAGAGAAAAGGGGTGACGAGATATCATGAAGGGAATGGTAAACATATTGTATGCACTTGCTCTCATAATAATGCTCTTAATGTCACTTCGCTATATAACGCCAACACTTTTGGCTTTTGAAGAAGATCCTGTGGAGATAAAGCTCGACAGCATGGTGTATACACTCAGGGACTCACTTGAGATAGCCAAGCTTTACCTTGACAATTCTGCCCGCTATTCGCTATATCAGGCGGCATACAACAATTCCCTTAACGGCGGATTAGAGGATATCCCCCCAGATGCTGTTTTACATGAGGGGGTAGTATACTCTCTCTGGTACGATGACGTTGAGATGTCTCCGGACTTGGCCGATTTCTCTGAGGCACTTAACAGTAGATTCAACAAAAACTTCTTAGAGTATCTGGCCGGATACAGCATAGACGCCATATTCAAAGTAAAAATACCCCAATACGAGGAAGCATCTGTATCACCGGTTTCTGAGGGTTTCTATACATCGGTGGACATCGTTGGTAAAGAGAATCTTGTTATAACAAGGACTACGTCGTATGATGAGGTAATTACAATAACGAAGAATCCTGATATCAGTCTGATCGAAGAACTGCCTTACTTCAGGCTTTTCGAAGAGGCGAAGCAGTATCACAACACGATAAAGAGGAATCTGGCTGACTGTGATGATGATGTTCTGCAAGCAGGAAACGAGAGCTTCTGCTGCATTATAACGGCCGAGGTTGTTGAAGACGGCGACAAGTGCATGGTGAAGGTGGAGGCCGTGACCAGAAAGAAATTCCTGGTATGGAACGGCGAGGACGTGGCATTCGAGCCGAAAAGACTTGTTTTTATGGACAGAGCAGCTAAAGTGTGAGACCCTGCTTGACCGAGAATCACATTTAAAAAAGAATACGACCAAGATTGTAACATTGTTGCCATTGGCACGGCGGCACTAGTAATACAAAATTACGGAGGTGTTTAGTAATGTCAGAAGAGCAGAAGGCACTCAACGATGTGCTTACCAAGAAACCCAAGGAAAAAGCTGAAGAGACAAAGGAACCCGCTCCTGAGGAGCAAAGCGAAGAACAGCAACCTGCTGAGGAAAAACCCGAACAAGAGGAAGAAGTGAAGCCAGAACCTGCAGAATCTGAGCCTGAACAGAAGGACGAAGCGGAGCAGACAGAACCTGCGCCCGAGGAGAAGAAAGAGGAAGCAGAACCAGCAGAATCTGCGACTGACCAACCGGAAAAATCGCAGCCAGAAGAAGGCGCTGCAGAAGAGAAACCTGCAGAGGAACCTAAGGAAGAAGTACCTGAGAAGCCCGAAGAGCCAAAGAAAAAGGAAACTCAGGCTCCAAAGCAGAAGCTGGCTGAGAATGTCGTTCTGGTCGGAAAGAAACCTACTATGAGCTATGTGCTCGCTGCAGTCACACAGTTCTCTGACGGAATCCCAGAGATCCATATAAAGGCTAGGGGAAGGAGCATCAGCAGGGCGGTCGACGTAGCGGAGGTTGTCAAGAACAGGTTCGTCCAGGATCTAAAGACTGATGTCCAGATAGGGACGCAGGAAGTGACGGACGAAAACAACAACAAGATAAACGTCTCGACCATAGATATAGTCCTTAAAAAGTAAGGCCGGCGGGAGCTTAAACTATTTCTTTGTTTTTCACTTTAGCCCAGGCTCTATCACATTTAATTAATATTTCGGATAATACTTATTCATGGCGGATTTCAGGATAAAGAAGATAAAGGCCAGGGAGATTCTGGATTCCAGGGGCAACCCGACAGTCGAAGTCGACGTTATCACCGGTTCCGGTCTTGCAAGGGCGTCAGTTCCGAGCGGCGCCAGCACAGGGAAGCACGAGGCCGTTGAACTTAGGGACGGCGGAAAGCGTTATGACGGAAAAGGTGTCCTCAAGGCCGTTGAAAACGTCAATGGTCTTATAGCCAAGACCCTGAAGGAAAGGGACGTGAGGCTGCAGGGTGAAATAGATGAGCATCTCATAGAGCTGGACGGAACCGAGAACAAGTCCAAGCTGGGAGCAAATGCAATCGTGGGTGTTAGCATGGCCGTCTGCAAGGCTGCTGCTTTAGGAAAGAAAATACCCCTTTTCAGGTACATAGCAGGTTTCACAGGGAACAGGAAGCTTGCCCTGCCGATACCTTCCCTGAACGTCATAAACGGCGGCGCCCATGCCGGGAACAGCCTTGACATACAGGAATTCATGATACAGCCCTTCGGGAACACGTTCGCTGAGTCCCTCAG
>CP070804.1:489619-493658 GCA_020343635.1 Candidatus Aenigmatarchaeota archaeon
ATAGAGCATATAGCCGAGCTTGTGAAGGACAGGCGCATAGAAGGCATTCGCGATATTCGGGACGAATCCGACAAGGATGGCATAAGGGTCGTGATAGAGTTGCAGAGGGGCACTAATGCGGAGCTTATACTCAACAAGCTTTACCAGCACACCCAGATGGAGACCAGCTTCGGTGTCATAAACCTGGCTCTGGTCAACAACGTACCCAAGATACTCTCGCTGAAGGACATACTCGTCAATTTCATAGACCACAGGAAGGATATAATCGTCCGGAGGACCAGGTTCCTCCTTGAGAAGGCCAGGGCGAGGGCGCACATACTGGAAGGTCTGAAGATAGCCCTGAACAACATCGATGCGGTTGTCGCTCTCATAAAGAGGAGCAAGGACCCGTCTGTCGCGAAGAAGGGTCTGATGAAGAGGTTCAAGCTCAGCGGAAAGCAGGCCGATGCCATCCTCCAAATGCGCCTGCAGACGCTGACAGGACTTGAGCAGAGCAAGATAAAGGAGGAGTACGACAGGATCATAGAGGACATAGCCAGGTATAAGAAAATTTTAAAGTCCGAGTCAGAGGTTCTTGCCATAATAAGGGAAGAAACCATGGAAGTCCGTCAGAAATACGGGGACGAGAGAAGGACAGGCATAACAGAGGAGTTCTCGGAGATACAGGACGAGGACCTTATACCAAGGGAGGATTACATAGTCACGCTGACCAACAGGGGATATGTGAAGAGGGTCCCGATAGATGAGTACAGGTCCCAGAAGAGAGGGGGGGTCGGAATAACAGCCACCACCATAGGCGAGGACGGCTTCATAAAGGACATGTTCATGGGCCACAGCCACGACACCCTGCTGTTCTTCACCAACAAAGGAAGGGTGCACTGGCTCAAGACCTACCAGCTGCCTGCGGGAAGCAGGTATTCGATAGGCAAGGCCATAGTCAACTACCTGCGGATGGACCAGGATGAGAAGGTGTCCACTGCCATACCCGTGAAGAAATTCGACAAGGAACATTACCTCATATTCTCAACCAAGAAGGGCATAGTGAAGAAGACTGCGCTTGAAGCATACAGCAGACCGAGAAGGGGGGGAATCATAGCCGTGCTGCTGAGGGACGGTGACAAGCTGGTGGACGTGAAGGTTACGGACGGGAAAAGGAACATATTCCTCGCCACAGAGAAGGGATACTCCATAAAGTTCAACGAGAAGGACGTCAGGCAGACCGGCAGGTCCGCTTCAGGGGTGAAGGGCATCAACCTCAGGAAGGGTGACGAAGTGATAGGGATGGAGATTCTTGAGGACGGCGAGTATATACTGACGGTATCAGAGAATGGTTACGGGAAGCGTACGGAATCACGCCATTACAAGGTTCAGAGAAGGGCTGGCAAGGGCATCATAAACATGAACGTCACTGACAAGACAGGACCGGTCAAGGCCGTGAAGAAGGTCAGGGGCGGCGAACAACTCATGCTCATAAGCAACCAGGGAACTGCTATAAGGACAGAGGCCGATGAAATCTCGCTCATAGGGCGCTCCACCCAGGGCGTCAGGGTGATGCGCCTGAGGGAAGCCGACAAGCTGGAAGACATCGAACTGATCACCGAGAACGGCAATGTGGAAGGGGAATAGAATACTTTAAAAGCACGAATAAGAAAAACTATTTGTTTGCGGGGGTTTCCGAGCGGTCAAAGGGGCACGATTATAGGTTAATTAAACTTATAATGTCAAGCTTA
The DNA here is from genome assembly GCA_020343635.1 of Candidatus Aenigmatarchaeota archaeon. Classification (GTDB taxonomy): domain Archaea; phylum Aenigmatarchaeota; class Aenigmatarchaeia; order QMZP01; family JAFGSV01; genus JAFGFG01. Next base: position 491,350 of record CP070804.1, read on the forward strand.
GGACCGTGTGGCTTAGTGCCTTCGCAGGTTCGAATCCTGCCTCCCGCATTCATCTTTCTATATGTTTGGGTTAGCCGCCATCACACGTTGCATTGTCAGATAAGTGTCAATATGACAAATAATGATAGAAAGGTTATGATAACCAAAAACAGGAACAGGCTGTACCAGAATTTCTTGCCAAGAAATTCTGTCGTATAGTACTTCTTATACTTTTCATAATTATTTCTTTTCATTCTTTCGATATATCTAATCCAAAGAATCCATACCAATGTAGCGCATGCAGCCAAAACACCCATTGACAGATATATCATTGTATCGTCTTTTGTTGCGATATAGATCATGAAATACCAGTAAAAAACTATGCCACAAAAAACGATGACTAATACGACAACATGGATTAAGTCGATTTGCGTATCATATTTTTTATTAAAACTCTCAATCCAGTCCTCTAACTTTTTCTTGAGCATTAATTCTAAATTGTTTTTGGATGCTTAAATGCTACTTCTTTCCTTTTTAAAAAACATCCGAGAAAATAATAGTTACGCGGGGGTACCCGAGAACCTTTTGCGCACGATGAACGCGCAAAACGTTCACGAAAGTAAGCTAACGCAAATGGTCGGGAATGGTCTAAGGGGCTAGGTTCAGGGCCTAGTGGCTTAGTGCCTTCGCAGGTTCGAACGCACCTTTTGCACAGTAAACGTGCAAAACGCGCCCGAAAATAAGCTGGCGCAATGCTGAAAATCCTGCCCTCCGCATACTTTTATAGCTTTGCAAATAAAATTAAATCGTGGTTCTATGCCTTATCAGATTGGTGAGATAAAATGGGGTAATTATACTGAAGAAATATACAATCCACTCGATCTTGGTGTTGGAAATGGCTATAGAGATCACTTGGATTTGTACGATCCGATGTGTCCTCTTGATGGAAACGCTCTCAGACCTGGACCACAATTTCATAAAAGATTTCAGCTTTAGTCAGGATTTCACTTCTTCAGCTTTACTGCGGTTCCGTAGGCGAGAAGTTCTGCAGCGCTCCTCATGACCGTGGAGGTGGTGAACCTGACGGAAACCACGGCATTGGCGCCGAGCTTCCTGGCCTCTTCCAGCATCCGGTCAAGCGCTTCCTGCCTGGCCTCGCTCAGCATGTAGGTGTATTCCGTTATCTCTCCGCCGACTATGGTCCTCAGTCCTGCCACAATGTCCCTGCCAAGATGTCTTGCGCGTATTGTGTTACCTTTGACGAGTCCAAGGGTCTTGATTATCTTTTCACCTTCTATAACCTCTGATGAAGTTACTATCATTTGGACCAACCCCCCTTCTCGACAATTCTCTCCTTTATGATCGATATGAAAATCGAGACTATGCCTATTATGACCGTGACTGCTCCAAGCCTTATGAGAATCGGCACTTCAGGCGCTTGCAGGAACATATACAGGCCGTAACCGCCCAGTATACCCACCCCAAGCACTATGAGCACAGAACCGAAAGCTTCTATCTTCTTCATAAATATCTAATAGATAGCTACTTAATATTTATTCGGCCTGCCGGAATTATATATTATGAACAGAGTTCCCCTTGTCCCCTTCCCACTTGACAAGATAGATAAGCTGACTAAGCTGTTCATAGGATTCGGAGATACGTTCTCTGTTTTCTTCCCTTCGCTGGAGTGGGATCTGGAGCAGTCAGACATCAATAAGGAACCCAGGGAATGGGTTTCGATAGCCCTGGTATCTGCGGGATTCTACTTCTTCCTGCTTTTCGGAGTCATGATTTTCATCACATCCGTGGCAGGCATGTTCGGTCCTCAGGCCATAGGCGTTTCATTCCTGGTGGGATTTTCGATAGCAACCGCGAGCTTCTTTTACATAAACATGTACCCCAAGCTGACTGCGAAGAAGAAGATCCGGAACCTGGACGAGAACCTTCCCCATGCCCTTCATCACCTTCTCATACAGATAAGATCAGGGGTCCCGCTTTTCAACTGCCTTGTCTCGATATCCAAATCCGGCTACGGACATCTCAGCAAGGAGTTTGAGAGAGCAGTGAACGAGATAAACACGGGCAAATCCGAAGTGGAGACCATGGAAGTCCTGGCCAGGGAGAACCCCTCACTTTACTTCAGAAGGGTTATGTGGCAGCTTGTGAACGCCCTGAAATCAGGTGCGGACGTGGGGGACACGATAAAGGAGATAGTAGACAACCTTGCCGTCGAACAGATGATGTCTATAAAGAAGTATGGGGCACAGCTGAACCCGATAGCGATGCTGTACATGGTGTTCTGCGTCATAATGCCGACCCTCGGCATTACA
>CP070804.1:493758-502657 GCA_020343635.1 Candidatus Aenigmatarchaeota archaeon
GCAAACGTCAGGAAGATTATTGGCTACCTGGAAAGGCCCAACACCAGCATGTGGATACTTGATCCCCAGTACAGGCTCTTTACGTTCAAGAGGGGCCCGCACTGGGATGAGTTCATGGGCCTTCATAAAAGCCTTCAGGAGGGGGAACCAGTGCCCGAGGAGCCAGGACAGCCAGAAGTAGGAATAGCAGAACCTTCACCCGAACAACCGGCCGAAATGAAGCCTGAAGCGGAACCTGAAGAACCGGCGCCCGAGCAGCCGGAAGAGGAGCCGCCTGAAGAAGAAGTTGCCGCTCCGAAGGTGGAGGCAACTGAACGTGAAGTCAGGTGGTCGGATGCCATACATGCTGCTGAGAGTGAACAATCCAAGCTGAGTCCTGCTGAGGTGATAGAAGAGGCTGAAAAGGAACTCCCAGAGCCTCCTGCAGAGCCGCAGCCCCCCGAAGAGGAGCCCGAAGTCGAAGAACGCCCTGATATACATATCCAGAAAAAAGTCCCTGAAAAAGAGCCGGAACCGGTCTCAGAAAAGCCTTCGGAAAAGGGCGCTGATTTCCTAGTGGGAAAACGAAAGCTTCCGAGGGTGCTGTCTGAGCAGGAGATCGCTGATATGATAAGAATATCCAAGCCCATGGCACGTGATGCCCTGCTGCTCCAGTGCATGTACTTCCTTGGCATGTCCAATGCGGAAGTGCAGAACATGAGGGTGGAGGACATAGACTTCGCCAACGCCAGGGTGAAGATTTCCCAGGGCAGGAACAGGCGCGACCGGACCCTGCCTATGCCCGAGGAGCTGAAGAAAGACCTTATGAACTACGTGGGTGCGAGGAGCGAGGGCTTCCTGATCCGCGGAAGGGACAAGAAGGGAAAGAGGATATCGGACAGGCACATCAGGAGGCTCGTCAAGGCCTACGCTGAGGAGGCGGGCATAAAGAACTACGAGGACATACACCCCCATACACTGAGGCACAGCTATGCCATGCATCTTCTTGAGCAGGGAACCCCCATAGAGAGCGTGCAGAACGTCCTGGGGCACGAAAGGCTTGAGACCACTGCTATTTATTCCCAGATAAGAAACACGCAGAAGCTGAGAGAGCACGTTAACAGTGCACTTGAGGGAAAGTAAGCTTACTTTTTCCTCTTTGTCCTGGGCTTCTTCGGGACTGTCTTCTTGGTGATCTTGTCGCAGACCTGCTCGAACTTCTTGGTCAGTGCTTCCAGGTTCTGGGCGACGTCCCAGCCGTCTGAGGTGAGCTTCACTTTCTTGATCCTGCCTACCTTCTCGAAGTTCACGAGGCCCTGATCCTTCAGGACATCCAGGATCTTTATGGTGTGAGAATATGTGCAGTTGGTCTCCCTAGAGAGTATGGTTGCGTATATGCTGCCCTTGCTCGTCTTGAGAGAAAGAATTATCTTAGCTGGCTTATCCCTGAGCAGCAGGTCTTCCAGCATATTAGGCGTTTTTTGATCCATCATGATATCGATTTTGTCCGATTTTAATCTCACATCAGCCCTCACTTTCAGGGCGTTTTCAGCGATGTTTATTTCTTGTATTTATTACTTAAATAACTTTGTCAAACTGCTCTTAGAATATATATGATTAATTAGCTATATGTTCGGAAAGGGGAAAACAGCTTGTCGGTTGTCGTGTGGTTTTAAATAATTTATTTTATCATAAAAAAGAGATGATATAATGTTATTCGGAGAGTTGTATCAGGAGTTAGAAGCTTTGAGTATAGCTGAAAATCTATACGGAAATACCCAATATGCGGGGTTGATGGATGAATTTAATCGTTATATGGGGACGAGATACAAACCTGAACAGCTTATAGACCCTCAATTTCGAGAAACAGAAGTTCCACCTGACGTTTTAGAAGCCTTTCGTCCTTTGCATGAAGTGTACATGGAAATAATAGAAGAATAAAACCCCGAACTCAGTTCTAAGTGCGAATTCGCCTCTCCAGTTCTTCGACAAGAGGTGTATATCCCCATCCTATTGAGTCGGCCAGGGAACTAATATCTTCCTCCATTTCACTCATCCTTTGACTCATCTCGGGGGTGTTATATTTAAAGGGAGAGGACAGAGAACTATCTTCAGTCTGAATAGGCCTTATCTTATTTCTAGTAGCTCTAGGCATGCACCCATAATCTACGAGAAATTGTAAGTGATCTCTGTAAAGTCGTGACATGAGATAATCCCTCAGAAACCCCCTACCATCTTCTCCTAAACCGTCCAGAAATTTCTTTATTTCGGTTGCAGCATTTTCAGGGGTCATTTCAAAGCCCATATTTTTTACCTTAACTATAATATATCTCAATTAAATATTTAAATTTTTTTGATATGTTGTCACTCAAAGGTAACGAAAGCTTTATAAAGCTAATCTCCAATTCTATTTCATGTCCGGAATTAAAATTATGAACGAATTAATAGCTGTCGCTTTGGTAGCTTTCTTAATGCTTACGGCTGTTGCCGGCGCTGAGACTTACAGAGCCTGCCCGGCAAGCACCAAGGTAGAAAACGCATGGTGGGACGGAACCAACTGCGAGGGCGATGTTTACGCGCCCGGATCGCTTTACATGAAATGGGCAGATGCCCCCTTCACCAACGATACGATCGAGGTGACGGGTGTCACTCTTACTGTAAGCGCCGTGAGCCAGGGAACAGAGTTCAAAATAGAGTTCTGGAACGGCTATTCATGGTCACGTATAAGCGGCGGAATACTGGATTTCCGGGGTGATTATGTTTACGAACTTCCGTTCATGCCGCGACCGTATGCGGACGGATCCATGAGGATGAGGATAATCAACGTTGGCCCCGAGACCCTTCACATAGAGAATATAGAGGCTGAGGTCGTGTACGAGAGCAAGATAAAGAAGTACACGCTTACGGTCAGGGACTGCGAAAACAACAGAAGGCTTGAAGGTGTCGAAGTGGAGGTAAACGGAGAGACATTCGAGACTGACAATGATGGTGAAGTCGTGCTGCTTCTTCCTAAGGATACGGTGCACGAGATAACCATCGGCGGTGATGATTATTACAACATACAGAAGAACGTCTTCCTCAGGGATGACGATGAAGACGAGGTATGCATCCAGTTCAGGGAGATGCACGCTGTTGATGTCGACGATCTGGAACTCGATGGCAGTGTGATAGAGTTCACAATAACCAACGAGGGGAACGTTGACAATGATGACATACGCTACTGGGTGTACGTTGATGATAATAGGATTTTCGAGGGATTCGTGGAGCTCGATCCCGACGAGGAAGAGGACATAGATGTGGGCTACGATTTCAAGCCCGGAAGGCACAGGATCAGGGCCAAGGCCCAGGCAGGAAGATATGTCGATTCGGAGAGCATCGTAGAGTGTTTTGTGGGCAAAACGGATAACTTCGTGTGCGGTGCAGACGGAAAGGTCCTGAGAGAGGTGATAACAAGCACGAGCTGTGCCAGCAGGTGGGAAGTTGTCAAGACATGCAGATACGGCTGCACTGACGGCAAGTGTGACGGGGAACCGGTTGATGACGGCGTATGCGGTGCTGAGATAACATCGTTCTCCAATACGGATATTGTTCCTGAAAACATGGCAGTCACTGTCGACGTCGGTGTGAAGAACACGGGGGACAGCGACAGGGAGATAGCCGTGAAGCTTTATATTGACGGAAGATACGCTGACATAGAGAAGGTCTTCGTTGAAGTGGGCCAGACCGAGCATGTCAGCTTCAGGTTTCAGTACAGTCAGGGAACGCACACAATAAGGGTGACTGCAAGCGCGTGCGGCTCAGAAAAGGACAGCACAAGCGGCACAGTCAAGATCGTCGCCCCTGCGCTTACTCCTGGCGTGCCTGAAGGACGTCAGCCCGCTGAAGCGGATCCGCTTGACACCAAAAGGATATATTACATAGAGACAAGCGCGGAGAAGCTCGAGACAGAGCAGTACAAGAGCGTGACGCTCAAGGTGACTGTTCACCCTCCGACTGAGACCTACATGATTTCAGTGACGGGCCTCGACAGGGACTGGTTCGATTATCCGAAGACCGTCAGCTCGGCAGAGGACGGGGACTTCTATCTTTACATCACGCCCCAAGAAGCAGGGGAGTACACCATAAAGATAAGGGCGTGGCTCGAGGACGATCCAGCTGTCAGCAAGGTGAAGGAAGTGCCTCTTACTGTGACCCCGGCGCCCGTGGAAGCCGTGCCGGCACCAGCACCCGCTCCAGCTCCGGAAACTGAGGACGACGGAGTCACCGGAATGGCCGTTTTCGAGGAGTCGCCTTTGCTGGGATTCCTTATACTTGCAGCCATCATAGCAACCATAATGATACTAATCTTCACCAGGCACTACATGGTGGAGACCCACGACTACGATTCAAACTGGCCGGTGATGTCGCATCACCACTACACCGATCACGATGTGAAGAACGCGGTTGATGCAGGCGATCATTCACACTTCGTGAAGTAAGTCCGGAAATAAAGCCAATATTTATAAGTATCCTTTCTACTATTACTACGATGAAAGCCGCAGAAGCACTCAGACTAGTAGATCTATTGGGCAAGGATCTCGAAAGGGAAGATACCAAAAAGATCAAGTTTTACGGTCACAAAATATGCGTGTGATTCATTCTAGAAGGTTCTTTACAAAGCTGGCTGGTTCGAACTTCTCTATGCAGTCATATTCCTGACCGGTTCCTATGAACATCACCGGCTTCTTGGACGTGTAGCATGCGGATATTATGGACCCTCCCTTCTCGTTCACGTCCATCTTGGTAAGAACAAGGCCGTCTATGCCGATGTTCTCGTTGAACTCCCTGACCTGCTGCACCACATCGTTCCCTGTGAGAGAATCCACGACCAGGATCTTGAGGTCCGGGTTGTTCACCCTGACTATCTTCCTGAGCTCGTCCATCAGGTTCACGTTGGTGTGCATCCTCCCTGCACTGTCCGCCAGGACGACGTCAAGCCCCTTGCTCTCAGCGTGCTTGCGCGCGTCGAATATCACTGCAGCGGGGTCTGCGCCGTATTTGTGCTTTATGACCCCCAAACCGAGCCTTTTTGCGTGAACTTCCAGCTGCTCTATGCTGGCAGCCCTGAACGTGTCTGCCGCAGCTAAAACAGGCTTTTTTCCCCTATCCATCAGCATTCTCGCTATTTTGGCTATAGTTGTCGTCTTCCCCGAGCCGTTAAAGCCCAGGAACAGTACAGTTAGCGGCTTCTTCTCCTTGATCATCTTGTCAATATCAACCTCGCCCTGACTGACCGTGTCCAGAAGCAACCTCTCGAAGGTCTCCTTGATGAGGTTCCCGGCCTCGCCCCTCTTCACCTGCCTGCCGACGAGCGCGTGCTTGAGCCCGGCCTTGATGTAATCTATCACCTCGAGCGCAAGGTTCGCCTGCAGCAGCCCCGTCTCCAGGGTGGCAAAGAACTCGTCTATCTCCTTCCCCGAGAACTCCTTCTCCTTTATCCTCTTGAAAAGCCCCTTTCTCTCTGGCTTCTCTTCGGGTGCGGGCGCTGGTTCGGGTGGCTCAGGAATCTTTTCGACAACCTTCTTAGGTTCCGGCTTGGGCTTCTCTTTTACAGGAACCTCTTCCTTGGGCTCCTCCCTCTCCACCTTCTTCACGAGCCCCTCAACGGACTGCTTCAGCTTCTTCTTCAGTATGGCGAACATATACAATATGTTGCAGGCTGTGTTTTAATGCTTTCTACTTCTTCTCGATGTAGACCGCGGTGAAAAGGAGTATGAAACCCGCTATTATCGACCCTATGAAGATGTATATGCTGGTCTCCGGCGCCAGTATCATGTCCACCCCGCTCCTTATTACCAGTGAGATGGCGAATCCGAACATGGGGATCGACACCGCTCTTGAAAGCGAGTGCTTCTTCATGCCCACTATCTTTCCGAGCCAGGCCATGGTCCCTGCTATCCAGAAGTAATAGATTGAAGCGGAAAGGAACGCGGCGATGGTCTCGAAGAGTCCTAAAACCATCCACTCCTGCATCACGGTGTAGCCCCTGTACGCCGCAAGTGCAGTGAATATTATGCCTATGATGTATATGAAGAACGAAAGCCTTCTGCGCGTAAACGAGTCCCTGAGCTCTTCACCCGCCTCACTGAAGTATCCCTCGAGCCTGAAGCCCTTTATGACCAGATATGCCCCAAGGATTCCCAGGACTGCCCTCCAGCCCTCTGCTCCGAATATGGCTATGAGAAGGAGCGCAATCGCCGGAAGTCCGAAAACAAGCCTCGCCATCTTCGGATCCTCCAGGGATTCCTTTAGGAAGTCCTTGACCTTGTAGTAGCTGGACTCGAGCTGCTCCGACTGCTTGACCACGACCCTTCTTACGGAAAGTATCGGAATCCTGGACTGTATGACCGGGATGATGTGTTCGTCCTCGCTTCCGTCTGAAATGAGCACGACGAAGTTCGCCCTGAAGTGGCTCAGGGCCTCTTCGAGCTGGTTCTTTATCTCCGTGTCCGACTTTATGCCCACGTCCTTGTCCCCTGTGAGGACGGCCACCTGAGTGGCATGCTGCTTCTTCAGTTCGTCCTGAACCCTCACGGCCTCGAAAAGGGCATTGAAATCGCTGTCAGTGGGGTCCTTGAGGCCCATCTTCGTGGCTGCCTCTATCACGTGCTCCTTTCCTATCACCGGACCCTTTATGTCGGCCTTTATGCCAAGGTCGTTGTCACGGTCGACAGAAATAACTAGTATCCTGTCTTTTTTCTCCGCTTCCATGGTAAAAAATACGCTGCCGGAAATATAAAGATAGCGGGAATATTACGCTGGGCGTCGAAATGGCGCATTCTATACAGTATTCCCTTCCAGGCCGTTGTCCTCGTTCGGTTTTCTTGGGCCCTCTTGGGATGCTTTCTTATTTTCAAGCCTCTGGATAAAAGTACCAACTTCATAAGTACTGAGATCTTCAGGTAAAAAATCCTTCTCATAGTCACTATCTATGTAGATTCCGGCCCTCCTTAATGCATTCGCGATCTCCAAGACTGTCGAGAATGCGTCTTCATATTCGCTCCCGTTCGGAACGGTATACCTCTTATATCTGATACTGAACATTTTTGTGAACGGGCGTTTGCCGACGGGTTTCCACCCATCATACTCGCCAAAATACAGATAGACAGCATTCCGACTGAAGATACTGTCAATAGTACGCTTAATATAACGATTAATTCCCCCAAACATGCAATATCTACTAAGAGAGAAATTTTATATAGATTGATTGAAATAGATGAGTCTCCAATAATTATAATATTAATTTGTTGAAAGGGTACCTGACATGGAAGGCTGGATAAAGGGGCTGCTGAAGCTCAACGTGACCGCTGCCGGGTTTGCAATAGGCATTTTTTTGATGAACAGCATACTGATACCGCAGCAGGGGTACGTAAGCGACAAGATACAGAAATTCATAGCCTTCTTCGGGGTTTCGGCGATACTCCTGCTGCCCCTCGTCTTTCTGCTCATAATACTGATCAATAAAGACGTGAAGCACATGCTGATAGGCCTGCTCCTTAGCGTGATGCTCATCTACAATGTCTGGCTGATATCGCTGTCATTCTACCCTGACTGGAACATCGTGTTCAACGTCAACACTGTTACCTTCCTGGCCCTTGTCTGGCCGTCCTGCGTCTTGCTGGTGGGGGTGGTATACCTGCTGCCGAGGAAGATTCTGAAGCGGCTGAAAAAGCAGGAACCGCCAGGCCAGGCGGAAACACAGGATTAATCTCTATTCCTGGCCATCGTGACCCCACCTATTTAGCTCATCGTAATCAACAACCCTGGTACCTTCCTTGTGGGGAATGAAAGTGAATCTTTCTCCGGAAACATCCTCCATACGTACCGCTACGGGGGCGCCCGGAGATAACGTCAGAAGAGTCATCGCCATAACATGAACCGTTCCCCTGTAGGGGCCTTCTATGTCCACTACATCATAAGCGTCTTTTCCCGCGAATTCTGAGAGTGCGCTCCAAAGGTGACTGTCATCACTTTCATTGAAAAAATCCCTGCAGGGCACATCATCAAACCCCAGGAAAAGGTCTCTAACAAAGACATGGGCAATATAATTTCTAAGCTGGTTATAATTTTCCATCTGACTGGCTGTAATATCCTGTTCCATCGGGCTTATAATATCGATTCCGGCTGCTTCCATCTCCTTCACTGTGCTGTACAGTCCGAGCGCTGCTATGAACTCTGCGGAAAGTCCTCCGAACCTTTCCCGATACTTCATCCTGCGGTCAGCAAGTTCAGATCCTACGTGTTTGCAGTGATGCTCTCCATGAGTCAGCTCTTCGGAAAGTACAAGAGGGTCGATATCATCACTTGTCCTGACTGTTACAAGAAAATCTAAGCCTTCGAGATGGTCCAGACCGAGATCCGTCCCTCCTGTATACAGGCACGTTCCAATGAAACCACCGGGAGAGAATCCTTCACCGGTAACCTTTCTGTACACCCTATCGAGCTCATTCCTCGATGGTTCTGAAGCAAATGCAAGCTTATAGCGGTGTATGTCTACCCCGAAGGTCTCTGACATGTGGGCTTCCACTTCGCTGATGAGAGTTTCAAAGTCTCTCACCTTCGTGCCTTCGTATCCGAAGGTTCTCATAAACAAGGGTAAAGTAGAAGGCTTTAAAAGCAGGAACCTGGTCCCGGCTGCTGAGGGCAGTCAGGCCTGAAAACGCCCTAACCTTTTTATATAACTAGGTAAATATAATCCATAAGAGAAGAAATGAAATGAGAGAGACAAGGATATCAATATAGGAGGTTTGTTATGCAACCGATACCTTCGGGGAACTACATGGCATACGACAGGGCGATTATCGTGTTCTCACCTGATGGTCGATTGCTTCAGGTGGAGTATGCCAGGGAAGCCGTAAAGAGGGGAAGCACAGCAGCAGGC
>CP070804.1:502757-506552 GCA_020343635.1 Candidatus Aenigmatarchaeota archaeon
GCCAAGACTGAAGCCGATGTCATCGTCTTCTGCGGCGTCGATTTCATGGCGGAGACGGCCAAGATACTCTCCCCGGGAAAGACCGTGCTCATCCCGGACCTGGGATCTGGATGCCCGCTTGCTGCCATGATAACAGCGGCTCAGCTAAGGGATCTCAAGGAACAGCATCCCGGGATTCCTGTCATCTCATATGTCAACACATCAGCCGGGGTGAAGGCGGAGTCTGACGTGTGCTGCACCTCATCTAACCTCTTGAAGGTCGCGGATTCCTTTGATTCAGACACCATAATCTTCACCCCGGACAAGCACCTCGCCAATTACCTGCGTTCCAGGACGGATAAAGAGATAATAGCCTGGAACGGGTACTGCCCCACCCATGTCAGGATACTTCCCGAACATATCTTGAGGCAGAAGCGGCTTCACCCGAAGGCGAAGGTCCTGGTTCATCCGGAATGCAGGCTGGACGTGATAGAGCTGGCGGATGAGGTCATGAGCACAGGTGCAATGGTAAGGCGTACAAAGACCTCTTCGGCATCAGAATTCGTAATAGGGACTGAGACCGGGCTTATCCACAGGCTGCGAAAGGAGGGTTCGGGCAAGAGGTTCTATCCCGCCAGCGAGCTTGCAGTATGCCCGAACATGAAGAGGATCACACCGCACAAGGTCCTTTCTTCTCTGAAGGGCATGCAGCATGAGGTCAGGGTGCCGGATCCCATCAGCCGGGGGGCGAGAAAGGCCATAGACAGGATGCTGGAGCTGGCATGATTTTTAGCTCGATGGCTCGGTCAGAAGACCATAAAAACCCCTACAGAAAACAGAAACAGACAGGCTCACATGGTTCTGCTCCAGCAGAAAGGATGATAGTCGCAGCCTTCCGTGTGAGTCTCGCAGCAATTCTTGCATATCTTCTTGCCGGTCTCGACACAGACAGACTTCAGCCTCAGCCTTCTCTTGCAGGAGCTGCATGTCCTTAACATATTAATCATTGCCTACGCACGGATTTAAAGCTATCCTCCAGTTTTCCCAATGGTGGGAACATGTTATTACTGACAGTTATATTATTATGCAAATTGATATGGCAAAGTATATAAAGGTTCTCCTTCAATTCTCCTAATTAATGGTTTAGCCAGAAGGTTTGGAAGCATCAATTGGTAATGCTTTTCGGTGATATTGTGCATAGTTCGAGAAATGGGATTTATACAACCAGAAGAGGGTTTCTTGAGGCTGTGCTTGCTACTGGGACCGGCATTTTGTTTTCTCCTATTTTGGGAGAAGAGAAGACTTTAAGCTCGAATTCGGTGGTTTCGAATAATCCTCCGCAGGCCGCGCAGGGAATATGCCTCGGAGGTGAAGATAAGAGCTACGACAACGGGCATATCTGGGAGCCTGCTGTAATAACAAGAAGATGCAAAGTGGGGGGAGAAAATTTCGAATATTGTGAACCAGTTCTCGATTTAGCTGGATTTGGATTGACGGATAGAGCAGCTAGAAAAGCAAGAAGTGTAACAGGTTTTGATTGGGGATGGATGAGACAGGGTCATGGAGCAGGTGCTGTTTCTACAAAGTATTTGACTTCCGAGCTTAGAGCTAAATACCCAGATGGGGTGATAGTACAGGAGCCATGTAGGCAGGTAGGAGAGGAAAGCTACATCGCCCTGGAAGACATGAGTGGGTACCCTGTACCGATAGACGGGACAATAATTCGATTAGGTGAAAATAATATTCCTCACAGGGTTTTATGGAAGGCATGAAATGTGTCATTTCAGCATTTTAGCATACCCCAACGCAAGCCTGAAGTATTTCTTCGAGGTTTCTTCGATCTCCTTCCTCTCTAGCTCATCCAGGTCTTCCCTGAGCCTGAAGGCCGTCACCTCGCCCCTGACCCAGGCATAGTAGCACTTGTGGAAGTCCAGGACCTTAATTAGCTCCTCGTCCCCGCTGTATTCAACGTACTTATCCACTAAGAAACCGGAAAGCTCCAAACGCTTCTTATAGTCGAGGTCCATTGACAGGAACGCCACGTCGGCCGCGACATCCCGGCATGAGAACCTCATATTGAACTCTATGCAGTCGAATATGCAAGGCTTCCCGTCCATTATGAATATGTTCCCGCTGTGCATGTCCCCATGTATCCTCCTGACCTTTCCGTCACGTACCCGCTTCTCGAACACGTTTGCTTTATCTTGCATGAAATTCCTGATCGTATCCTCAACGAAAACGAAGTCCTCCATTGATATGACCTGCCCTATGAACTCCCTTGTATGGTCAAGATTCTCGCGCCAGTTGGACAGAAGCTTGTCCGGATCGCCGAATGCCGAGATCTCGTTGGATGTTGCCGCTTTTGAATGGAAATCGGCCATTATCCTCGCGATCCTGTCGATGACCTCCCTGCCTATCTCGCCCCTTTCCAGCAGCCTGTTCATAAGCCTGTCCTGGGGCAGCTGCTTCATCCTAAGGGCGTATTCGACGGTTTCCCCGGATCCGTTCACCCTCAAATCACCGTTATCCTCTGTGATGGGCAGGACATCAAGGTATATCTCCGGGCAAAGCCTCCTGTTGAGCTCAAGCTCGAGGTCACAGTATTTCTTCCGCTTTTCCAAGGTGCTGAAGTCGAGGAAGCCGAAATCGACAGGCTTCTTTACCTTGTAAGCGAATTCGCCTGTAAGGAATATCCAGGAGATGTGGGTCTGTATGAGCTCTATGTCCGCATGGAGCTTTCTGCCGTACGCTTCAGGCCTCATCAATGCCTTGACTATGTCATGGCTTCCCATAGCAGTATATAGCCCCAGGGAAATAAAAATGAGGGCGATGGATTGGATGATAGGCATCCCGCCCTGAAAGAACCCACAAATAAAAGGTTCCGTCCCCATAATATATATACGTCTATAATCCGGACAAGTTGTGGGTGACAATCATGAGATATCGTGGCTATCTGGTTCTGGTGTTCATAACGCTGATCGCGTCAGTATTGATCGAGAACAGGAACCTCTTTTCGACCACATTCTTCACGATCGGTTACATCACCATGAGCGTCGTGCTCGTCATAGGGTCGAAGTACAGGGAGAACTACAAGGTTGACGCCGTTATCGGCACGCTGCTCATATTCTCGGTCGGTTTCCTGTCCACGCAGACCTTCATTTACATGTTCACCAACAAGCTCTCCGAGGTAACGCTGTTCAAGCTGGAAGTGATCCTGGTTCTGGACTACTGCGCTCTGGGCTTCCTGAAGGAGTCTATTGAGAGAAGGAAGGCGAGGAAGACGGAAAAGATCATAGCCACCATCGCCTCCAAAAAGAAGAAAAAGCCAAGGGAAGGGCCAAAGGTGCCCCAGTGGTTGAAAAAGAAGTAGCGGAAATAGCGCGGAGCCCCAGTTCCCTGATTTTAAGTTCAAGTTTTATCCTGTTACATCATTCCATTGGTTGCGATGAGGATTTCTGTTTTTACTGCCCCAGGCTTCACAGTAAGAGGGTTATGCCCCCGCCGGCCATGCACAAAAAGCAGAGCGCCTACAGACCGTTAATAAACTATCTGTAGGTTATGTGTATGGGCGATTGTCAGATATTTATACAGGAAGCGACAAAATATTATCATGAAGCTCGAAATGGTCTTCGTGGCTCTGGTAATGATAGTTCCTGTTCTGCTCATAAGCGGCTGCACTCAGGCCGGACCCCAATGTCCAACGTGCTCAAACCCGAGCACCTGGTCGGAATGCGACGCAAACGCCGTGAAGACGAGGACCAACTACAAATGCAGCGAAGACACGGAATACGAATGCGAGAGCTACACCGAGAGCCA
>CP070804.1:506652-511026 GCA_020343635.1 Candidatus Aenigmatarchaeota archaeon
AGACGTAGGCGCCCTGGTAGACATAGTCCCCGTGGGTCCATCTCGGCAAATCTTCCTTGTCCCCGGTTATCTCAGCCAGCAGGACTGGGATAACCAGCAGGTTCCTCTCCCTGTCAAAGAGGAAGGCCTTGTGGTCGTGCAGGGCGTAGGAATCGGTGCCCCTGTCCCCAATTATGATCCTGTGCATCTCAGTGGGATTCTCGACGTCAGTCACATCGAACACCGCCATTTTAAGGCCCTGGTACCACGCGAAGTTACCTGCACTCTCCTCTGCCTCCTCGGTGTCCTTGCCAATGCCTATTATGTGGTTCTCGTCGTAGGGGTGAAGATAATCCGAATAGCCCGGTATCTTGAGCTTCCCTAGTATCTCCGGGTCCTCGGGGTCGGAAAGGTCTATGACGAAGAACGGGTCTATCTTCTTGAACGTGACAAGATATCCCCTGTCTCCTATGAACCTGGCCGAATATATCTGCTCTCCGGGAGCGATGTCCTCTATCTCTCCGACCTGTTCCATGTCCGAATTTAGGACGTATATGTTGTTCGATGAGAGGCTGTCTCCAGACCTGGATACGCGGCCGACCGTGGTCGCTATCCTGAAGTAGCCTTCATGCTCGTCCATGGAGAACTGGTTGAGTATGTAGCCCCGGACCTCGCCATCGCTCTGGTATGATATCTTTCCTCCGTCCAGCGCGAACTTATGGATGACCGTCTTCTCAGTTATTTCCTCGACTGACTCTACACTTGCTGTTCCTGTGCCCCTCGCAAGGGGCATTATCCATCCCCAGTATGGCCAGCTTGTCTCGGCTACGTAGAGGTTCTCAAGCGAAGCGTAAACATTCTGTCCCGAACCGAGTATGACCTCCCTCTCAACTTCGGCATCGTCGTCAGCCATGGATATCGATGCGAGTGTTATGAACCTTTCAGGCAGGATTGTCTCAGAATAGCCAACATCGGCGCATCCGCAGGAAGGCTTGTAATCCTCTCCTTCCTCGCTGTCTCTGTAGACTGGAAGTATCTCCTTGGCCTTGTCAGCAGGTGTCGCCATCCTTTCCAGTATGGTGTACTCGGGGTATGAGTTGACAACGAAGTACACATCGTGGCCTATCTTCCTCGATGTCAGGTAAGTGCCTTCAAAGTCAACAGTCCTTATGATCTCCGGTTCTTCCCTGTCTGAGATGTCCCAGACCTGTATCGTGGTCAGGAATATCCTCTGCGGGTAAGGGTAGGGGGCTATCATCATCTCTGTGACAGGATCTCCTGCAGGTACAGGTTCCGGAGTCTCGACATCTATCTCCTCGTAAGTCGTCCCGAAAAGCAGCAGCCTGTCACCGTCTATGAACATCTCTGTCGGGCTGAACTTCCCAAGAGGGGTTTCGCTCAATATCTCAGCTTCCTCAGCAGGATAAGCCTTAGCAATAATGAGCCTGGGTTCATTACTGGAACCCTCGTCAACGACTTCCCAGCGCCCGTAATACCATTCGCCCTGGGTTATCGTGTATATGTAGGTCCCGTCCGTCTTTACAATGTCGGCCTCGTCAACGCCCTCCACCTGGACGGTGGTCTCGGAGTATTCCTGGGCTGCAGCCGTGGGAGCAGCAGCGGTATCCTCGGCCATTGCCAGAGTCTGGAGAGCTCCACCAGGAACTCCCCTGAGCATGTAGTCCGAGTATTTCTGCTGTTCCTGCCTTGCTTCGGCGAACGTGTTTATCATCTGGTCGCAGCTGTCGAAGGTCTCCATAGCCTCCCCGGGCACAGGTACGTTCATAACTGATGCCGCGATAGACCCGATTACAGCAATAAGCAGTATGATGGCTGCAATGCTCAAAAGACCTTTTCTTTTTCTCATGATTCTAATTTGGTGCTCCGCTTTTAAACAACTTTCCGTTTTTTTAGGGATTTCCCTAAACGTGCATTAAAACGGAACAAAACCTCGCTTTATCCCGGAGGCGGAGCTGTCAGGGATATGCCGTTGCTTGATATCTGGTAGATGTGCGACTCCTTGTTTATCCTGCTTGACCTGAGCTTCTCCACCCTCAGAAGGTTCTTGTGCTCCCCCGCGGCCTCGACGCTCCTCAGTATTATCAGGCCGTCGCTGACGAACTCGGATACGCCGTCCCTGGTGAACCCCTTGTCGCGGTCCAGCATCTCTGATGTCAGCATGGCCGTCAGGTTCGTGTCCTTCAGCTTCTCCACCATCTTGTGGAACGCCTCCTTGTTGTCCCTCATGGTGTACGCTATCGATGTTATGGAGTCTACAACCAGCCTCTTGGGCTTGTAGTAGAGGCACTTGAATATCTTGGAGATCACCTCATCAAAGGACGTGGGCCACATGGAGAACACCCTTATCAGGTTCTTCTTCTCAAGAGCCGCGAAATCCCATCCGAACTGGGCTGCCTGCCTGTATATGTCCTTCTTCTCCTGCTCGAAGGAGACGTATATTCCCATCTCCCCGTTCTTCGCCCCCTCGTAGAGAAACTGGAGTCCCATTATGGTCTTCCCTGTTCCGGGAGTTCCTGAAACGACGATTATGCTGTCCTGGGGGAATCCGCCGTCAATGAGCTTGTCGAGCCCCTTTATTCCTGATTTCACTCTTCCGCTTCCTGGTGCTGCAGTAGTAGTACCTGCCATAATCTAATTATGAGTGCCGGATATTAAAAAACTTTCAAAGTCACTTGACAATCTGGTCGTATATCTCGCCGTATCCCTTGTCCAGCAATTCGTCGAGGGGTTTGAGCATCTCCATCTTTATGGCACCTTCACTATTCAGTTTTTTGACCTCGGCGAAGAAGTCTTGTGCCGACAGCAACCTTTCGACGACCTCCCTGCCGACAGTGAACCTCACGTCCGGATCACTTGCACGGCCGGCCTTTGTGGTCGGGGTCCTTACATCGATAACTACAGTGAAATAGCTGTTTTCCGGGGTGATCAGGAACTCCATCTCAAGCCTTTCCGCAGGCAGGTAGTTTGCTCGTATGTCGTCAGTAATAAGGTCCTGGACTATCTGGTTGACGTGCTGAACGCCCACCGGCTCGCCGCTGGAAAGTGTCACCCTTCCAGGACTGATCAGCGCTAAGAACAGCGGAGTCGTTGAAATGAAGATTGTGGCTACAATCACCATTCCTATTATGGCGAATTTCACGTTCCGCGCGACCATACTAATACTTCTGCAAGCCTGCTTTTATTTTAATTTTATAGAAACAGAGCTGGAAAAAGAAATAAAATTCAGCCTGGGCTTATCCCATGGCTGAATCTATTCTCTCTCTTAGCGTTCTGAGCTTATTAATGGTAGTCTGGAGCTTCGTTTCCTGCTGTATCAGTTCTCTGTAAGCTGTTACCAGCCTTTCCCTGAACCTGTACGTAAGATCGGCGATCTTGGCACTCAGTGCGTTGTAATCGGCCCATGCGCTCGCGTAGTTTCCGTCTTCCATGTTGTCATCGAAGCTCTGCTTCTTTTCGTCGACCCAGTTGGTCCATCTCTCCTTGACCGATTCGTTAAGATTCGAGTTTTCTATGAAGTTCTTGGTTCTAGTGACAAGGTTGTCCATGTCTTCCTGCAATCCCTGGACCCTCAGGCGGAACATCTCTTCAAGCCTCTCTCTCATCGCCGCTGCCCTGATCCTTATCTTTGCAAGGTCCTTCTTCATAACCGCTACCGCAGCTCCCACGACCTTCCTTACCGAAACAAGGTGTGCATCAATGCCTGCATCTGTCAGCCTGTCATAGACCCTCCGTGCAAGTTCGGGCTTGCCTACGATCTTTATGTTCGTGTAGTTCATGTCCTCGATCTCGGCGATGAGGCCGTCTATCTGGGCTTCGCTGGTTATGTGCCTGCTGGTTCCGTTGGGTGAGTAAGGAGCCTTTATGCTGTCATTCCAGTCACCGATCGCTACGACAACCAGTGGCCTTTCCTTCCGGTGCCTTATCTTTTCCTTGACCCTTTCCCTAATCTCATCATTGGTCTCGTCCTCGTCTTCGCCCTTTATCTCTTCATCGACCTCTATTCCCAGTTCTTCAAGGGCGTTCTTGACATCGGTGCCGAGGTTTCCGACAAGCACGACGCTCTCAACGCTCAGGTTGAGAAGCGCCCCGACAACCTGTTCCGGTATCTCGTTCCTCTTTATCAGGAGCACGGGCATGTCTTCCTGGATGGCGAAATCCCTTGCCCCTGCAAGCATCTCGTAGTTGCCCACATCAGCAAGACCAAGCACGTCCCAGACCAGCATGGCCTTCTCGGAACTTTCCCAGAAGTACTCGGCCAGCTCCGCGGCTGTGCCGTACCTTGTCATGCCCCATATCCTCACAACTTCGTAGTCCTCGGCCAGCTCCGTCTCGACTTCCTCGCTTATGGCGGCAGGGCCCCCGACTATATACACG
>CP070804.1:511126-529436 GCA_020343635.1 Candidatus Aenigmatarchaeota archaeon
GCCGCCTCCACCACCACCGCCTCCCCCTCCTCCCCCACCACCGCCGACAGGCATGGTGCCTGCCTTCCCGGGGGCAGAGGGCTGGGGAGCTGTAAGCCAGGGCGGAAGGGGCGGAAAGATCATGTTCGTCACTAGCCTTGCAGACAGCGGCCCTGGAACCCTCAGGGAGTGCATGGAATCAACAGGTCCAAGGACTTGCGTGTTCAAGGTCTCAGGATACATCGACCTGCTGTATGCTATCATTGTCAACAGCAGCTACCTGACAGTCGCTGGACAGACAGCTCCTGGTGACGGCATAACCATAAGACGACACTTCTCGAAGCTTATCAACAATACTGACCCGTGCACGCTGCGCCTCATAAATATCGGAGGCTACAAGGGCGATTACGGCCTGGAAGAGCCTGTCAGAGACGTTGTCATCAGGTATCTGCGTTTAAGGCAAGGAGGCCCTGTGAAGAACAAGGAGTGCCCGCCCCAAGCAGACACAGGATCTAACATCGGGATTTACGGTGCCTACAATGTCATCATTGACCACGTGACTGCTGGCTGGGCAAATGATAATCAGATGAGCATGCATTTATCTGGCTGGAGGGCTATGGAAATCCAGAACATAACGATACAGAAATCACTGATTCATGAACCCCTGGTAGGGCATAACACAGGAATAGGTATGGGTGGTAGTGGCTATGATAAGACAGACCCGCCAAAGTACTTTGACCTGACAAATATTGACATTCATCATAACCTGCTTCACTCTATTGGATACCGCAATCCTGGTGCCACTAGTGGCGGAACTAGGGTTACAAACAACATCGTGTACAACTGGGCTAGCTCCCTAGCATTGATGAGTGGCGAAGCAAGGCTAGACTTGGTGAATAATTATTGGCGCACTGGTCCAAGCACCCAGATGAGTACTTTTTGGAGAAGGCAGAACAGGTATTATAACATTACTGAAGATGGTTATCCGCCGTCAGTATATATGGCAGGAAACATAATGGATACACTTGAAGAGACAAAAGAGGCGAGCTGGGAGTCTTGGGTGTTAAGGGTGGGTCCAGAATATGTAGCAGGTCCGCTTCCCCCAGAGGGAAGAAGATTTACACCATTGCCTGATTCCCCTATCGAAGTAAGCGTCACATCAGCACAGGATGCATATTCGAATATTTTGAATGATGTGGGAATGAACAGGAGATTAGATTGTGAGGGTAACTGGGTCTGGGTGCAGGACGCGGTTGATCAGAGGTTGATAAACGAGGTCACTAGCAGGACAGGTTTTGGTAGAGAGAAAAAAAATGTGGAAGAAGCAGGAGGATGGCCAACACTGTCATCTGGAACTGCATGCCCCGACACAGACAACGACGGCATGCCCGATGCGTTTGAGGAAAAGTACGGCCTCAATGCCACCAATCCCTCAGACAATGCCCTTGATAATGACGGAGACGGCTACTTGAATATCGAGGAGTACCTGAATGGTGAAACTCCTTAATTGAAAACCTTTATTCCGAAACAAATCGTATGCATTTATTAGGTTCCTGCCGGAAATTATTAATATGAAGATATGGATGGTCGTCTTGGCAGTACTTTTGTACTCACTCGTCCCTCTTGCTGGTGCACAGGAAGAGCCCAAGCTGCAGCTCAACATGACACTCGATGACAGCATAACAGATACGGAGAAATATGCGTACGCCGTAGGCTATGTGTATGTAAACGTTACAGAACCCCCTCCACAGACTTTCGGAATGACAGGATTGTTCACATTCCAGCCTTTCGATTTTGAAGAATTCTTTGAAGGAATAAGATCTTTCCTGGGGCTTTAGCTTTTTTCTCAGGTTCTTTCCTGTAGGGACTTATGTTGGATAATCTGCGTAATATCAGGTATCTTACGCCAACCGCAATCAAAGCTATAACCAGGGCGTAAATGATTATTCCAAGAGGGTCTATGTCCGTGACGCCTGTGGCCGCTATCCATGGGATGAGCTGTATTATGATCCCCAGACAGGCTGCCGTTATGAATACCAGGGCGAACGTCATGAATGAGCTCGCGAACATCACCACGGCCACGTTGAACGTGAATTTCCTCAACTTCCTGTCGATTGACTTCATCAACCCTCTTAGTCCTGATTTTTGAATTACCACAATTTATGTTTACCCCAAATATTAATAACACAAATCGCATTATCATTAGGTGTTTCCCATGCAGCTGTGGACGGACAAACACAAACCAGAAACCACCGAGGATATGGCCGGACAGGATCAGCCCCTTTTCGAGGCAAAGAGGTTCCTGAAATCATGGAAACCCGGAACAGGGCTCATATTCTTCGGACCCCCAGGAACGGGAAAGACAATCATGGCCGAAATGCTCGCAAAGGAGAGAGGAGATTTCCTTGTGCATATGGACGCTTCTGATACCAGGAGCGCCAGCGAGATCGAGGGTACGCTCTCGGAAGCCACGAAGCAGCAGACCCTTTTCCATAAGGGCAAGATTATATTAATGGATGAAGTCGACTCGATGAGCGGCAGGAGCGACAGGGGAGGGGCAGGAAGCATAGCGAAGATAATAGCAGAATCGAAGTTCCCTGTCATAGTATGCGTCAACGATATCAAGGACCCCAAGCTCAGGCAGATAAAGAAGGTGAGCAGGCGCGTGAAATTCGGCCCGGTCGACAGACATGACATAGCAAAATTCCTCAGGAGAATCGCCAAGAAGGAACGCATCAAGGTCGGCGATGAGGTGCTGAACGGCCTTGCGCGCTGGTCTGACGGGGACGTGCGCTCTGCCGTGCTCGACTTCCAGATGCTTTCACTGGGCAAGAAGGAGATCGACGAGGAGTCCTTCACCTCGATAGGCTTCCGTGAAAGAAGGAAAGAGCTCGAGGACGTGCTTATGGGACTCATGAGGACGCCTTCGATAAGCGCCAACAGGAACGCCATAAGGAACGCTGACACGGATCCGGACGATCTTTTCCTGTGGCTGGAGAGCAACATATACAGGACGAGCAGCGATCCGGGGTTCATAGCTGACGCATACGACCACCTTTCGATTGCAGACATCTACCGCGGACGGGTAATGAGCCAGCAGAACTGGCGCTTCAAGGCGTACATGATAGACATCATGTCAGGCATAGCATCGCTCAGGAAGGGGGAGTTCATAAAGCCGGAAACCATCCGGACTCCAGACAGGATAATAATGCTGGCCAGGACGAGGTTCAAGCGCATGGTAATGGAACCTGTCGTAAGGAAGCTGGCGGAGCATACCCACTGCTCCATGCGTACTGCCAACTTCGATTACATGCCCTTTTTAATGTTCTTGGCCAAGAAAGGATTTGTACCTGAAGAACTGGAGCTCACCCCAGAGGAACTGGACGCTCTGAAGAAGTATTAAGAGCCTGTGGCTCAGTATGGATAGAGCGCAGGATTGCGGATCCTGAGGTCCCGGGTTCGAATCCCGGCAGGCTCGCTTAACAACATTTAAATACCAGCCTCACATATTAAGTTAAATCGCCCCAGGCGAAGGGTGTTGAAATGACGAAGACATGCATCTCATGCGGGAAGAAGGTGGAGACAGAGAACTACTGGGTCGAATTCGACTGTCCCCAGTGCGGAGAGGAGAAGATAACCCGCTGTGAAAGGTGCAGAAGGCTGGCCAATGTTTACAAGTGCCCCAAGTGCAAGTTCGAAGGGCCGTGATTATAATGGGAGACGTAATTCTTGTGTACAAAATACTGCCTAAGGACCCCTCAAAGTTCGAGCAGGTCAAGACCGGACTGGATAAAATCAGGCACCAGAGGATAGAGGACGAGCCCATAGGCTTTGGCGTCACGGCAATAAAGTTCACGGCGATGGTCCCGGACGAGGGCGGGAAGCAGGAGGAGCTCGAGAATCAAATCAGCGCCATTGACGGCGTCGGAGAGATGGAGCTTGTCCACTTCTCAAGAAGCATGTGATTTATTTTATTTTTCTTAAGGCATTTAATCCGGCTTCATGACATTTCCGCTCGAATTCATCTCTTAAAACCCTTTCATGACACCTAAGAATCCTCACCACTCCAGGCGGTGCATGGAGTAATTCCGAGAATTCTTCCAAATCATCAATGTCAACTGATGCTAGCGTCCCTTCTTCAGCATACTGTGAAAATGGATCTTTTCTGAGATCAAAAGGTTTTACATCTTTTCTGCCAGGGACAAAGGGGTATACAAGAGAGAAAGGGTTTTCACCTAGATACACCTTAACTGATCTTACACAAGGCCTGGGGGCGTCTCCTCTCAGCCTTCTGATTCGAGCAGGATCAGCTTCTATAAGACCGGGCCTGTTCACGTCCCCAATATCACATACATCGTAATGAACAAAAGATGAGGGTTTTATGTAAAGTGGACTGCTATTCCTGTCATACATGAAATCGCCTTAATTTTAAGATTGATAAGGCTAAGTTTTAAAAACAGAAGGCCTATTTCTTGGCCTTCTTCTTCTCTGTTTTCTTCTTTGCAGCTGGCTTCTTCTCAGGCTTCCTTTCTTTGGGTTTATGTCCCTTCTTCTCGGGCTTGGGCTTTCCCTTCTTTTCAGGCTTTGGCTCTGGCTTCTCTTCCTTGGGCGCTTCCTTTGGTTCTTCCTTCTTAGGCTCCTCTTTCTTCTCGGGCGCGGGTTTTTCAGGCTTCGGTTTCTCCTTGGCTGCCTTTGCCCCTGCTATCCTCTTCCTTTCAGCGTCCTTCGCCTTCTCTATGTCCTTTGCCGAGGGCGCCTTTACTCCGAGCTTTTCGAAAAGACCGTCCTTCTTGTAAACCGCAAGAACCTCGTCATCTGTGGCGTTCTTCTTGATCTTGACGGCCTCAGGTGTCGGCTCAACATGATGAATACTGCACTTCCTTCTCTTGACAGTCGTGGCAGCCTTCGGGCCGGTCACCAGGACGAAGCCGTCCTCCAAGACGTCCAGAATAACGCAGAACTTGCCGGATTCCCTGCCGGCTGTTTTCATACAGATCCTGCCTACATCGATCATTCCTTCCATCTCTCCATATTCTTCAGTTTCACCTTCGCTCTTGTGCATGGGGCGCAAAGATTGCCTCCGTAGGGCCTCTCGGGGCTCCTCTGGCTCTTCCTCAGCTTCCTTATTTCGGACGGAAGCCCCCTGGGCACTCCGTGCAAAGGCCTCTTGCATTCAGCACACCTGGCAATACCAGGCTGCTTCTTTCTGTACCTGACCCTGACAGTACCCCCGGGTGTCGTCACCCGCTTTCTCCTGAAACTCCTTGACCTCTGTGCTCGTGTAGGCATCTAAGTCACCGTTAACAGCTTACATCTATGTAGCGAAACCTTTTATTAGTTTACGTTTTTTCTCCTTAAAAAGTTACACGACTCCCATCAGTTTTCTGAGAATGAAAGTGGCGGGAAGGCTTATGAAGAAGTACCACCAGAACCATGACAGATAATTGCCTATTAACGGAAGCTCGAACGGCATCTCGGCTATGAACATCTCGAACCGGACCGCCTCCTCTTTGGGCTCGGCAAACAGGAAGAAACCCTCCATCTGCGTGACAGGCTTCCACAGGGCCCCGCTGTAACGGAAAACCTCATCATTGGCGAATCTCTCATCCTCGGAGAAGGTGCCGTCGTCGTTGAAGTCCACACCGGTAACGAACCCCTCATCGTTACTTTCATACATCATTGAATGTTCCTCGCCCGCGTATGAGAAGACAGGCTCGTTTTCCCCGCTGAAATCCGCGCGGACACCCCCGAAGTTGGTGTTAAGCCACCCAAGCAGCAGGAAAAATATCAGTATGGTGACCATCATGGGCTTCATGCTGGACCTGAACTGTCGCTGGCTGGCTTTCAGCATCTCGTTGGCGTATTCGTTCATCTTTGCCCTGTCTCCCGCCTTCTTGGCTTCATTCATCTTGTTCTTGTAGAAGCGCATGTCGTCCTTCATCTTCCTTATCTCTTCGGGCTTGGTCAGGACCCTGTAGATAACGGTTATGATCACCGAAAGTCCAATCGATAACAGCGTAATCGTAAGGAAGGGGGACAGTTCCATCATTTTACCATCATCCCCTTAAGTAATCCGTACAGCTCGTTGGCAGCTTCCCTGGCCCCATCGATACCGGCATCGATGAACTTGAATGCGCACCCGGAATAACCTCCGATTAAGATTGCACATGTCCTCTCGAGTTCCTGGTGATATTCAAACTCCTTGGGATTCTTGATTTTCGCCTCAACGGCCAGTGGATGTACATCTATGTGCACTACGAAATCAGGCTTGAATATATCGAGAAGCTCCTTGTTGATCACGGGCAGAAAACCGTACTTTCCCTTCACAGTGAAGTACCCGTTGACTATTATATGATCCCCGGCCTTGGCCTTGATCATGCTCATCTGTATCGAATCTCTTATCTTCTTCTGCGTGTTCTTCAGGACTTTCAGCTCATCCGCTGCCTTGTCTTCTGAACCCATGAAATCGCTGAAGCTGAGTATCTTGAATTTCGTCTTGCCCTCCATGCCCTCAAGCGCAAGCCTGACTACAGACTCCTCCACTATGTTCGGCACACCTGTTATCAAAACCTTCATAATAATCATTTACCCAAAAGCCTCTTTATGAATGGATGCATGTCGTCTATGTGCTGCGTTGTTATCTCCTGGTACAGCTGGTAGGATATCATCGTGGCCAGCAGTATGCCCGTTCCACTGCCTATAGCGCCTGTAAGGTCTGCATAAGACGCCAAGAAGCCTATGGCTATGCCCCCAAGGACAGCCAGCCCTGGTATGTACCTGTTCAGGACCCTTTCTATTATCCTCATGTCACGCCTGTATCCCGGGATCTGCATTCCTGTGGAGTGTATCTGCTCGGAAACCGAACCCGCATCCATCCCGGATGTCGTCACCCAGAAGATCGAGAATATCGTTGCCCCGGCTATCATGAAACCCGAGTACACGAATATCCTGGCGATGTCCGTCGTGGTGATTATCATGCCTGTAAGGCCCAGTCCGTAGACTATACCGAACCATACGACTGCACCAACTGGAATCATAAGCATGGCAAGCTTCCATCCCGGCTTCTTGATATAACCTGCCGTCACTGCGCCTATGAGCGCGAAAAGTCCCATGAATATGGCGAGTCCCGCAACTCCCTGGGAACCCGGCGGCTGCAAGTAGTAGACCAGCCCCGAGACCGCATTGTTGTTCTCAAAGCAGCCCAGCAGGCCGCAGACCCTTGCCGAATCAGGCTCGACCGGCTGCGCACCAAGCCTGCCCATCAGCTGCACGTTTGCCAGCAGGGCAGCTATGAGTATGACAGGTATCACGTTGGTGTAAAGGAAGTTGAGGGGCCAGCGCCGGCCGAAACCACGTATGGATCCGAAGGCCAGGGGTATCTCCACCTTGACGTTCTGCAAGAATACGACGAGCATGAAAACCAGTCCTGTAGCCACCACAGGAAGCACACCAAACAGCAGGGCATTGAGAGGGTCGGCTGTCGCGAGGTAGTAGATTATCTGAGGTATGGCACCTAACGGCGGGTTCTGCTGCTCTATGGAAGGGAACGCGAGGGCAGTTCCGCCCCCGATCTGGAATATCGAAAGGCATCCTATCCCGGTACATACAGCGAAGGGATTGAACATCCTCGTTATCATGCCGCTCGACACGCCTGCAAGTATGAACAGGCTGACCCCCGATCCGAATCCCCACTTGGATATGATCTCGTCCATGAACAGTATGAATATTCCCCCCGCGGCTATCTGCAATATGACTATGATCTCAAACCCCGGAATTGGGGGTATCGCTCCGAACATGACGTATATGGCGCCCTCAGCGAAACATAGTATGATGGTCAGGATCTTCTGGGTTCCCTGAAAAAGCATCTTTCCCTTATCAGTTGTCATGTCCCATGGCAGTATCTTCGAACCCACGAGCAGTTGCAGTATGATGGCTGCCACGACTATGGGACCGATACCGAGCGTCGTCAGGGATCCGAACTGTGATGCCAGAAGGAGCTCGAACACCTGCAGCTGCTGCAGGCCCACTTCCTGTATGCCCCACACCATTATCTGGGACATGGTCAGGAAGACGAACAGAACCATACCCGTGTACTTGGTCTTCTCCCTGAAGCTGAGCTTCTTGAGAGGGTCCCTGATTCCGGGAAGTCGCTCCAGCACACGCATGTAAGATTCTTCGAAAGCCATGTAAATCCCTAATAACAGCTAATCTATTCGAATTTCTATTAATTGGTTTTGTTTTATTTATATAAATCTGTCAGAAAATACACCACTACCATTAATCATCAGCATCGCTGTGGACACCCATCAAAGTCGCATAAGTTATGTCCTCTTTTAAAAGGTGGTCTTCCCAGTCCTTCAATGTTCTCACACCTTCTCGTTCAACATCATCTATATCAAGCGCTTTGCGCGTTTTCCCATATATCATGAACAATAATTCGGCCCTTTCTGCTGTACCAAGCCCGAGGTCTTCGTTATGCCCTATTCCATCTGGAGGCAGGTCTATCAATTTTGATCTATATAACATATCTGCGAGTTCCCTTTGCACAAGTGTTAGCTTATTAGGGTGATAACTCATATAAGATCACCAGTACATAGAAATGAGTAGTTAATTTTTTAAATAAGAATTACTCTTCGACGGTTTCCTCCACGACTTCCTCGACGGCCTCTTCCACAACTGCGTCAGAGATTATCTTTCCGCCAGCCGCTTCGACCTTCTGCTTCGCGCCTGCCGAGAAGTAATCCACCTTTATCTCGAGTGCGGCCTTGATCTCGCCGGTCCCCAGGAGCTTGTCGTAGCCGAGCGCTGTCAGGTCCAGCTTCTTGCTCTTTCCTGCCAGCTTTGCGGCCTCCCTGAGGTTTATGGAGAGCAGGTTCTTAGTCCTCTTGGCCGTGAAGCCCTGCTTTCCGATGCGGTCACGCGCGTACTTGAGTACGTAGGTCTTCCTGTGCTTCTCGCTGCCTGCCATTCCTCTTCCGCCCCTGCTGCCCTTTCCCCTGTGCTTCTTGGGACTGCCCCAGCCGTGGGTCCTGTGTCCCCTCTGCCTGACAACCTTCTTTCTGACCATCATATCATCCTCATAAGAAGCTGGTTTATATCAGCCCCCCTGTATCCCACATCTCCCCTGGGATAGTTAAGCCTTACGGCCTTTAGTCCTCCGGAAGGTGGTGAAAGCCTGAAGACCTTGCTGTCAGCGCCGCCTCTCTTGGAACGGAGCCTTTTAAGGGTTTCTTTATTCACCTCTCCCCAGGTCACGTACTCGGCTATGCTCTTCAGCATCCCCCTATGGGTGTCATCAGCCGGAACTATGACACAGCTGTTTATTGAAGAAAGCCTCAGGCGCTTGAGTGTGTCAACGACTTCCCTGTTCACCTTTACAGTCCCCTTCAGCATTATCACTGCAAATTTGTCTCCTGCCATCACAGGTCACCTTTGCCGCTGTTGAGATTCTTCAGGGCATTGAACACAGCCATAGTCAGGTTGCTCCTTGTCTCTGTCTTTCCTGATGTCTTAACCCAGACATCCCTGATGCCTGCGATCTTCAGTATCTTCTTTACTTCCTCGCTTGCCACCATGCCCACACCCTTGGGTGCGGGGATAAGCGTCACGGTAACCGAACCTTCCCTTCCGCTGACCCTGAAAGGGACGCTGTGACTGCCGCCGCAGCCGCACTCCCAGGACCCGCATCCTCTCCTGACACGTATCACACCGAGCTTTGCATTCTTTGTGGCCTTCTCGAGCGCGGTCCTGTGCTCGCTGGAGATCGCACGTCCGATGCCGACTATGCCGTCCCCATTGCCAACGACAGACAGCGCGGCAAGCTTGAACCTTCTTCCGGACTTGTGCATCCTGGCGGTCATCTTGGTCGCGGTCCTTCTTATACCACCGCCTTTCCCCGGAGATCCGCCTATGTATATAACTTCCTGCATTAATTCAGGAATAAGAACATCAATTATCTCAGGCTCCAGTATCAGTTCACCCTTTTCAAGGATATCATCCAGGCTCTTGTACTTGCCTGCAAGCACATCGTTGCCGAGCTTGGTCTTCGGTATCCATTCGACCTCTTTCTCTGCAGGAGGACCTCTCTCATCATCTTTGAGTCCTTCTTCCTTAGCAGGAGCTTCCAGATCTCCGGCCTCCACTTCTGGTTCCTTTTCCCCCGGCGGCGCTTCTTCCGATTTTGCAGGCGCAGAGTCTTCAGATCCTGCTTTCTGCTTCACCTCCGGTGAAGATTCTGCAGTTTCTGTCTTCTGCTGTGATTTACCCGGTTGAGCAGTCGCAGAGTCTTCAGTTAGGGCTTCCTCTACTTCCTCCTCTATCTCTTCCGCCTTCTCTTTGGCTTCCTTCTCCGTCATTTGTATCTCCTTCTCTGCCCTATCTTCTCAAAGCGTGTCATGACCTCGGATGCAGTTGAATATTGTTGCATGTATATATTTATAATAGTTTTCCACACGGCTTGTGAAATCTCTATATGTGTGGATATCAGTGCCTCGTAAAGCAGGAACAGGTCCGTGGCCTTATCCTCCACCTTGTGAGACACCTTTCCCAGCCCGAAATCTATTAAGTACAGTTCATCACCCTTTAATATCATGTTGGAGGTCGTCAGGTCTCCGTGAACCAGGTCGGCGGAATGCAGCTTTGCGATTGCGGCGCCTATCTTCTCGGCGGCCTTCTTCTGCTCGGAAGCCTTCATGCCGTTGAGCACATCCTTGACCCTTTCACCGTCGATGTAGTCCATGTTTATGACATGCTTCTCCGCTATCTCTGCATAGGGAACGGATATTCCAGCCCGTTTTGCCTTCTCAAGCAGGGCAGCCTCAAGCCTGGTTCTGCGCTTCCTTATGTCCTCGTCAAGGAGGGGAAGCCTGTACCCCTTCTTAACCCTATCCTTTACCAAGGTCTTTCCTTCCCTGTAAAGAACAGCTTCCGCCCCCCTCTGGATAATCTCCTTTGACATGCAGTTTATTTCGCGCATGTTACTTAAAAAGGAACATCTTGATGCAAGTTAAGTATAAAAAATTAAGTGCTGAAACTTAATCAACTAGGTGTTTGAATGAAGGAAACCTTACTGTACGGAACAATAGCCATCTTGCTACTGCTTGTTTTCTCAGTAGTCATTGCAGAGGGCGCTTCCACCACGGTGGAGACAAGGCCCGGGCGCATAAGCAGCCTGCAGTACGACAGCGTAAAGGGCACGATAATCATAGAAACGGACAGCCCGGGTGACTACGAAATAAAGATACTGGGCGTGCCCGATAGCTGGCTGCTGTACGATGCCGACGTCTACGTGGCAGGCAGGGAGACCGTAACCTACGTCCTGAGCCCCCAGCAAGCGGGAAGCTACATCCTTGAGGTATACGTCAAGGGACCTGAAGATTATTCTTTTCAGGAAGAGGTCAGGTTGTGGGTAGGCAAGAAGGGCGCTCCCGATATCCCTGAACCGGAGGCCGAGGAAGATTCGGTCAGCGGGGGCCTGGAGGGGATGATCACCTTCGCTGAGCAGAACCAGCTGGTCTTAATGGGCCTGGCAATACTCATAGCTGCCATTTTCGCGGTTTTGCTCGCCTACAGGTCCCTGAAAGTGGAAGAACCCCATCAGGGGTAGGGGTTTAAATTTTTAACTACTAAATGATAACTATGAACTGCAAATACTTCATAATAATGGCCGCATTGCTGGCGATAGTGCCCAGCCAGGCCTCTGCTTATTTCGGGGCTGCTTTTGAGGTGACACACGAAGTGCAGCAGGTCTGCCCGTGCGGCATAATATCGAGTGACGAGATATTCGTAGAGCTGATAAACTTCGGAACGAAGACAGACACCTATTTCATTTCCATGGAACTTCCCGTTGGATGGACAGGTTTCATAGTGCCTGACCTGACCATGGCATCCGGAGAGAAAGTTACACTGGATCCCCTGTGGATAACACCTTCATGCGGAACTGAGCCGGGGGAATACGTTGTGCGACTTGTTGCTGAATCCGCGATGTCTGGAAAGGTATTCGAGAAGGAGGTGGAACTGAACATCATACGCTGCCACGGCGTCAGCATCGCAGGGGAGAACTATCTCAACACATGCCAGGGAAGCAAGCTGAAAGAGGACTTTGAGATAACGAACACGGGCATGGTCTCGGAGACCTTCAGGCTTTCGGCTTCCCCGGAATGGGTAACGGTTAGTCCTGACACGGTTTCTCTGGATTCGTGGGACAGCACGACCGTTTCAGTCATAGCCACACCCCCCGCGGAACTTGCAGGAATCCAGGAAATTACGGTCACAGCAGAATCGACATTGTCCTATGCCACCACCGAGAAGAACATCCGGCTTGACCTGGACAGGTGCCACCTTTTCAGCGCGAACATACTTCCGGAGGAAGATACCATCTGCGCAGGCAAGTCTGCCGAGTATCAGTTGCACATAAACAACGTGGGGACAGAGGACGACACGTACACCATAGTCACACCGAACTGGGCTGTTGCCGATGAGAGCAGAATAAAGGTCGGCAGCCAGGAAAGGGGAACAGTGACCGTTAGGGCGACACCTCCCTCAAGCGGGAAATGGCTCATGAAGATCTATGTTTCATCCGTTCGCAGCCCTGCTTTATCCGTTGTCACAGAGGGGACTGTAAACACAGCCGACTGCAGGTCTGCGGCAGTTTACTTTTCCAGTCCAGAGGAAAACGTATGCATCGGTGAAAGCACAGAGTTCACAGTCACAGTCGAGAACACGGGAAACGTGATAACCACTTACAACGTGGAAGCCTCGATAATGGAAACGGTTTCCAAGGAGAAGCTCGTACTTGGAGTAGGCGAATCGCAGGATGTGGTAATCAGCGTGACAGAAACACCCATAGAAGGAAGATACCCCGTTAATGTCATGGTTTCGAGCGGAGAGAGGGCCATAGACAAGGACTCCGCGATCCTCATCGTTCACAGGTGCTACGACGCCTCACTTACTGTTAATCCGGGCAAGATACAGGCGTGCAAAGGGGATGTCATTGATTATAAGATCAGGGTCGAGAACACAGGGGAGTTTGAAGATGATTACATGCTTACATATCCGGACGGAGAGGACGATTTCATACTGGGGGCAAAGGATTCTGTCCTGCTCGAAAGAAAGATAGCAGTAGACATGCCTGCTGGGGAGAACACACTGCACTTCCGGCTTGAATCCGCTGAAGGCGTGAGCATAGAGAAAGGGGTCAGAGTTAACGTTAACAGCGAAGAGGTCTGCCGCTCTGTAAATCTCAGTATAAAGGATGCGGGAAAGGAGAAGAAAGTGCAGACGGTCATCGGCGAGGGAACAGCCGTTGAGATGATTCTGCTAAACGATGGTCTCAGGACAGACACATACAGTCTCACAGTCAGCGGTCCTTTATGGGCCCACCTCAGTACAGAGAGAGTAACGCTGGGACCTCTCGAGGAGGAATCGGTTTATCTTTATCTTTCTCCGACCGAGGAAACCGAAGAAGCTGAATACAGGATAGCAGTGATCGCAGCATCCGAAAACGCGGTTTCCGGTGTCTCAGTAGACGTCAAGGTTCTTGAATATCTTGAGCTCGAACAGGAAGAGGCCCCGGTGGTAGTACCACCACCAGCGCCTGGGGACGGGTTCACAGGCATGCTCGCAGCAGAGGCATTACCAGTTGAACTGACTCTGATCTCTGCTCTGGCCTTCTTAACAGCATTGCTGGTAGGCCTCAGATTCTTTGTCTTCAGGTGATTTAGATCCCCCAGACGCGATAATAATATAAGTCAGAAACCGATATTATTAATACTGATGTTCTTCTATTGGGGGAGAACTAGGCTCGCTTTAAACCGATTGGGGGATCGGATTGGAGCGCTTGTATTGGGTTTTATTCTAGTTATCAGTATAAACTTCTTTTGTAATTAAACTTGACAGTCAAGTTTAAAAAGTATTTCGATAGCGCATTGTATGTTTTGCGTTATATACGATAAAAACTTTGAGGGAGGGAGACAAATGGAATCATTGGTTCAAAGAGTATTTGAGACCACGAGCGAAGCAGGTCAGGGAGAGCCTGTGGAAGCTCAGCGGGAGGTGGCCCCACAGCCGGTACAGCCACAGCCCGAACGTTTAGAAACTTCAATACAGGAGGAATTCGGATTAGATTTAAAAGAGGCCAGCATACTTATTGTTGGAGTTGGCGGAGCCGGCAACAACATGATAAACAGGCTCAGCGAGATGGGCATCGATGGCGCCAAGACGCTTGCTGTTAATACAGACGTCAAGCACCTTTCGGTGACCAAGTCTGACCATAAGCTGCTCCTCGGTAAAGAAACCACCAAGGGGCTTGGTGCAGGCGGCTACCCGGACGTGGGCAGGAAGGCTGCCGAGGAGTCTGAGAAAGATATCAAGAAGATCCTCGAAGGCGTGGACATGGTCTACGGCCTTGCAGGCCTCGGCGGCGGAACAGGCACAGGCGCGCTGCCCGCGATATCAAAGATTGCCAAGGAGATGGGAGCCATCTCTATCGCATGCGTTACCATGCCTTTCAAGATAGAGGGCGCCAGGATACGCAAGGCCGAGGATGGGCTTTATCAGCTGAGGCAGGTCTGCGACACGGCTATCGTCATAGAGAACGACAAGCTTTTGCAGGTCGCCGGAGACAGGCCTCTTGAAGAAGCCTTCGGAGTGGCTGACGAGCTCATAGCCACGACAGTCAAGGGCGTCACAGAGACCATATCGACACCATCGCTCGTGAACCTCGACTACGCGGACGTCAAGACCATAATGCACTCGGGGGGCGTTGCAGCGGTAGGCTTCGGAGAGTCGAACAACCAGACAAGGGCAGAGGAATCCGTAACGAAGGCGCTGCAGAATCCGCTGCTCGAGGTGGACTACACAGGAGGAAGCGGAGCGCTCATACACATAACAGGAGGAAACGATCTGAAACTGGACGAGACCAACACCATAGGAGACTACGTATCCAAGCTTCTCGACCCCGACGCACAGGTCATATGGGGCGCGAGGATAGATCCCGAGTTTACGGGAAAGATACGCGTCATAACCATAATCACCGGAGTGAAATCTCCCTACATACTGGGACCGGTGGCTATGGAACAGCAGGTCCAGAAGGATTACTCGCAGGAGCTGGGTATTCCGGTGCTTCAGCAGCATTAGAGGCGGGGAGTTCTCCCTCCCCCTCCCCTATTTTTAGTAGAAATCTTCATGCACTACTTCTTTCAGGGACTTTCTCCCAGGCTTGTAAGGAACTGAAGCCGGATAGCCGAGAGGTAGGATGGCCAGAGGCCTTACGTGAGCGGGAAGCACGAGCGCGTCCCGGACGCTCTTTTCGTTGAACGAGCCAATCCAGCAGGAGCCTATTCCCTTGTCCCACGCGGCGAGAATCATGTTCTGCGTTGCATTAGCGGTATCCTGCACCGAATAGAGGGATTGTCCGCGCTCGCCATATGCATCTCCTATCTCTCTGAGATCGCTGCAGACCACTATCACGACCGGGGCTTTCTTTACCAGGGTCTGCTGGAAGGCGGCTTCTGCAAGCTTCTCTTTGGTTTCCATCTTCTTAACGACAACGAATCTCCACTCCTGGACGTTCCCCGCGCAAGGTGCAGCTGTCGCGGCTTCCAGTATCTCGTCTATGTCTTTTCGGGGTATATCATCAGGCCTGAAATCGCGAACGGATGCCCTGGTCCTGATGCAGTCTTTCGTTTCCATAAGCAGTTAGGCGTTTTATGGTTAAAATTAGTTTCATCCGGGCATCTCCGTGTCTATGCAAGAGCAGAATATCCTGTCAGTCGTATAGCCCATCCTGCCGTCGGGGGTGAAGCCCATTATGACCTCGTTTCCCAGATGGAAGAACCTTATCATCATTCTGGGAGGGCCACAGTTATTTTCTATTATCGATGCCACCTCATCGTCATCGTATAAATGATCAAGTATGTACTGCCTGTCCTGCAATTCATCAGCATACTCCACGAATATCGTAGGGCTTACGCAGCCCTGAGGCACTTCGCCTCCCAGCAACGGGTTCTGGCCAAACATGGACGCCATGCTTCCCAGTGCATCGATGTCTAAACCGAACATCGATGTGATGTCATCTGCGGGATTCGGAAAACCCTCAAAGAACAGCAAGGCAGCAGAGGTGACTGCCACGAATATGAGCAGTCCCATGAGCTTCGTCGGGTCTGTGAAGAATCTTCTCAGCGCAGACTCGTGGAATATCATGCTTTTCACCTCACCGTCCCAGACATCTATCACGACCCTTCCCTCCTTACCGTTCTTCTTCAGAATGACTTCATACTCGTTGCCTACGAGTTTGGCATGCCGGGCCTTGTAGCCGTTCATCACATGCTCGGCAATATGCATGGCTTCATGATCGCTTATGTGATGGGCCCTCCTCCTCAGCAGCTCCTCCAGGTTGGCGACCTTCCTTTCCAGCAACTTCACCCTCTCACTCGGACTCCATGGAGAGCTGGTGTGGGTCATGAGACTCAGAGCGAATGAGAAGATAACCGATACGAGTACACCAGCCAGTATCACGTCTAACTGCAGGACCGACAGCAGACCCTTGCTAAGAAAGGGTATGAATCCTGAAAATGATGTGGCTGCGACCAGGCACAGCGCGCCTATCACAAGCGTGCCCACGGTGCTCACGAATAAGGGTCGCTTTCCCCTGAAACCCTTCATGGTCATTGTCCCGAAAAACCATATGAAGAATACGAAGAACATGATCTGGGACGCCTGCATTATGAGCGGCAGCATGCCTATTATTTCAGGTAGCGTTGAGACTATACCCTCAAGGGACATGATAATTATTGGTATGAGTTCGAATAAATATGACAAATCCAAAACTTATTAAAAGCCTTTGCGCCCTATATGATTGTATCTCAGCAAGCGGGATGATGTAATGGCGAGGATGTATTCGAGAAAGAAGGGCAGGTCCGGTTCAAGGAGGCCCAAAGTGAAGGAGGCCAAGTGGGTCAGCCACAAGCCTGCGGAGATAAAGGACATAATTGTAAAGTTGGCGAACGAGGGCAAGAGCTCTGCTGAGATAGGTTCTATACTGCGGGACAAGTACGGCATACCCTCAGTCAGGATGGTGACCGAGAAGAAGATAAGCCAGATAATGAAGGAGAACAAAGTCGCCAGCGAACTCCCCGAGGACATGCTCAACTTGCTGAAGAACGCGGTCAAGCTGAGGGCGCACCTTGAGGGGAACAAGCACGACCGATATTCAAAGAGGGGCCTGGAACTCACAGAATCCAAGATAAGAAGGCTCGCCAAGTACTACAAGTCAAGAGACGTGCTTCCAGGAGACTGGGATTACGATCCTGAGAAGGCGAAGCTGCTCGTAAAGTGATCAGAGCTTTTTGTATCTGACTACGTCCAGATAGATCTGCCCGAGTTTTGTCCTTTCAACCTTTACGAAAAGCCTGCATTTATTGAAGGGTAAGTTCTCTTTGCACCTGACCACAGATGAGCCTCCTTTGTCAAAAAACACGTACCAGAAGTCATCAATTCCCTTGCTAGAAAGCTGGATCTCCCCTTCTATGGCCACGGTCTGACCAAGGAAGGTTTCGGTGTCTTTTGATATTTCCGAACTGTCAACCGTGACGGCTTTTTCAAAGGCAACATCCGGTGAAGCTTCTTCAGGCTTCACACCCTTTTCGGGTTTCAGTGCCTTTATTACTGGGGGAGCTTTCCTGGGCACAAGCCTGGCTATGATCCCCTTTTCCTCTCCTGGCTTCACGATCCCCTTGGCAATCAGTTCCTTTTCCTTCATGGGCTTCGGTTCAGGCTTTTCTTCAGCTGGCTCTTCAACAGGCACATACTCGGGACCTTCTGCAGGCTTTAGCGCCTCTTCTAATTGCTGCTCTCCAAGCACCACGCCCTCCTCTATCTCATCATCCTGGAAAACAGGCTTCACTTTGGTTTCCGGCCCCGGCTGGGGTACAGATTTCTGGGCACTGAAGATTGCAGTCCCTGGCGGTTCCGGGACAGGCGGCTCTGGAGACCCTACATCCCTTGTTACGGGAAGCAGATCGGCTCCCAGCCTCTTTTTTATAGCGTCGAGATCATCAGGACCCCTTTCCTCTTCGGGCGGTTCAGGAGCCGGACCTTCAGGCTGGGGCTCTTCAGGCTTTGGCTCGCCCTTGCCGGGCAATGAGGGCAGAAACAGCCTTT
The DNA here is from genome assembly GCA_020343635.1 of Candidatus Aenigmatarchaeota archaeon. Taxonomy (GTDB): domain Archaea; phylum Aenigmatarchaeota; class Aenigmatarchaeia; order QMZP01; family JAFGSV01; genus JAFGFG01. The sequence goes on from CP070804.1 coordinate 529,265, forward strand.
TCCTGAGTATCAGAACCAGCAGTATGGCCATGACAACTACCAGAATGCCCAGTAAGTACATCAGAACCTCTCTGATTTCCGGAAACATGTAGTTATTTTTCTTTTCGTTTTAAATAAATGCCAATTACTTTCGATTTATCCTGCCCTGAGAATGTATATGCCTTAAAACAAA
>CP070804.1:529536-532743 GCA_020343635.1 Candidatus Aenigmatarchaeota archaeon
GCGTTGGAGGATGCCGGAAAAGATGTGCTGAAGTCAAAGTTCTCGAAGCCCGATCCGGGGGAACTCAGCCCCCTGACAAAGAGGGCGTTCAACAGGCATACTCTGGAAGACGTGCTGTTCTTCAGGGAGCAGATAAAGAAGATACAGGATAACAAGATCCGCGATTTCCTTATGCTCGCGCTGATAAACGTGGCCATGAAGTGCAGCTACGCATGGAAGGACGGGGCTGTTATAAAGATAAGAAAGCATCCGGTTCCGCCCCTCCGGAAGCTGCTCTCGAGGCAGCTCAGGTTCATGCTTAAGGACCTGAAAAGGTCTGAGACAACTGATGCGGAATGCATCGTGGGCTTCGGTGATGCCAGGAAGATGAAGCTCGCTAACGAATCGATAGACTCCATTATAACGTCACCTCCGTACCTAAACAAGATAGAGTACTCGAGGATATACTCCATAGAAGAGGAACTCTTCTTCCGGGACATGGGCCTGCCTCCTCTCAGGTCACACATAGGCACAAGGCCTGAGAAGGTGCTGCAGGAGAGGAACAGGCTGCAGGACATAACGGATGGTGCCGGTTTCAATCCCCAGACAATCGCCTACTTCAACGACATGTACGAGGTAATAAAGGAGTTCTCAAGGGTCTGCAGGCCGGGCGCCAGGCTCGGCATCGTGGTCGGCAACGGCTGCTTCCCGGAAGGCGTGGTGGACTCCGACGTCATACTCAGCAGGATATCGGAGCATGTCGGTTTTAGCCCCAGGGAGATACTCGTGCTCAACAAGCGCTGGTGCACAAGGAACAGGGTCGAGAAAGTAGGTATAACAAGGGAAAGCCTGCTTATCTGGGAAAAGTGATCATCCCTTCAGAATTTCGCAGATCTTCCTTCCAAGGTTCTCGCACGTCTCTATCCCTGTCTTGTCATCCCCCGGATTAGTCCCACGCGCCACCCAGGCTATTCCCCCGAAATGCGCGGTGTCCTTGTCCGTGACCGTAGTCATCTCTTGCAGACCCATCCATGTGTGTATCTGCTGGCAGACCAGTTCCTGGCCCCCGTTCCTGCTTGCACCCACGGATATTGCCCCGCCGACCTTTCCGGACAGCCTCATCCCGTTCCTCCTGACAGGAAGCGACCTGTCCATCAAGTTCTTCATCCTGCCGCTCACCATTGCGCAATATGCGGGACTCGCCATTATTATCGCATCAGAATCCACCAACTTTTCCAACATTCCCATTACATCGTCGTCCTGGCTGCAGGCGTACTTGGTCTTGCAGAGGTCACAGACTGTGCACGGCCTTATGTCCTTGTCCCAAAGCGTTATTATCTCAGTCTCGATCCCTTCCTTCTCAATGGCGTCCATGGCCTTCTTCAGGAAGAACAGTGTGCTGCTCTTTTCCCTGTGAGAACCGCAGATTCCTATTACTTTCATTTAACCACCCATGAGCCCGAAGGGAATTTCGCCCTTCCTTGAAGCGGAATCTTCCCCACTTCGTGCGGAAGCGATTCGAACCCCCAATCTACCGGTTTCTTCCCTGAATGTCGCTGAACATCCAAAGCCGAAGCCGGTCGCTTTATCCAAGTTAAGCCACGGGCCCATGTTAAAAATAAGCATATTGAATTAAAAAGGTCTCTATTGCGTACCAAAGCAATTTATGCTAAGGAAAGCCTAAAATTAAACAGGTATGAAAAAAACAGCCAAAGAAAAGAGCGAAAAGAAGGAACCTGAAGCCTACGAATCTTATCCAGTGCGCACCCTGATACTCTATAATGTCATTTTCATCATCAACTACGCTGCAGGCATCTACATACTTTCCCAGCTGTGGATATGGTTAGGGTTACTGTTCATACTTTACATACTGTTCCTTGAGTGGATTGTCTACAGGGAAGGCTGCTCCTGCTGCTATTACTACGGAAAACGCTGCTTCTCTGGAAGAGGAAAGCTGGCGCCCAAGTTCGTGAAGCGCGATGACCCAAAGAAGTTCTGCGAGAAGGAGGTCACAGCCAAGAATCTTATGCCGCAGATACTGGCTCTCGTGTTCCCGGTCGCGGGCGGCGCCATCCTGCTCTACCTCAGCTTCAGCTGGCTGATAGTAGGACTCATGCTCATCCCTGTTCTTATCTGGTTCTTTGGCAACCCGTTAATCTACGGTAATATTGCATGCCCGCACTGCAAGCAGGGAAGGATATGCTGCCCTGCCAATGATTTCTTCAGCGGAAAATCCAGGAAAAAGAAGAAAGGAAGGTCAGAATAAAATGTTGGAAAAAGGATATGCTATTGGTCTGGTCTTTTTAATTTTCGGGGCAGCACTGCTGGCACAGGTTATCGGCGTCATCATCGACTGCGCGAACATTACCTGTACACCATTATCGGGCGTAGTGACGATTCTCCTTACTGTTATTGCCGTGCTGTCAATAATATTCGGTCTGGACAGGACCACTAAATACTAGAATTCATGGATAAACCCTGTTAATAGTTCTCGGGAAGGCTATGCAGTCCCGGATGTGGTCCACGTTGCATATCCACTGCGTCAGCCGCTCCACTCCCAGCCCGTAGCCTGCATGCGGCACAGATCCGAATCTCCTGAGGTCCATGTACCATCCGTAGTTCTTGGGATCCGTTCCTTCACTCTTCAGGTTCGCTAGTATCTTCTTCGGGTCGGTCTCCCTGGCAGAACCCCCTATGATTTCACCGCCGTTCTCCCCGGGAGCTATGCAGTCGGCATTGAGAACTGTTTTGGGGTCTTTCGGATTCTCCAGCATGTAGAAGGGCTTCGAGCCCTTGGGCCAGTCAGTGATGAAGTAGGGCCTGTCGAAGTCTTCGGAAAGCTTCCTGAGCTGAAGGTCCGTGATGTCATCACCCCATTTCATCTTGACGCCCTTCTTTTTCATTAACCCGATAATCTTCCTGTACGGCACCTTTTTGAACGGGGGTTTCACCTTCTCGAGCATCTTTATGTCGGCCCCAAGCTCGTGCAGCTCATGCCTGCGCTTCTTCAGGCAGGTCTGCACTATGTGAGTTATCAGCCCCTCCTGTATCTTCAGGGACTGCTCATGGTCTATCCACGCCTCTTCAGCCTCCGCGTGCCAGTACTCTGCCAGGTGATGCCTTGTCCTGCTTCTCTCTGACCTGAAGCTGGGGGCTATGCAGTACACCTTCTCCAGTGATGATATCATGGCTTCCGCATGAAGCTGCCAGGACTGCGTCAGATACACC
>CP070804.1:532843-542525 GCA_020343635.1 Candidatus Aenigmatarchaeota archaeon
TACCTTGCGGCAGCCGACCAGCAAGAGCAGTTCGAATTGAAGTTCAAGGCTGACCAGGGTCTTGGCGTGGACATAAGCAGGGTAGAGATATATTTCGGCGCCTGCCAGGAAATCCCCCAGCAGGGATGCGACAAGGTCGAGGATGGCCACACCATCAACTTCGTTTCGACACCCGGTTGTGACGCGGTGGATGACAGCAAGGGGATAAAATGCGACCAGTACGAGACCGACTTCCCCGGTCAATCGATTTCCTCAGGGAGTTCATGGAGCATATTCTTCAACGCGACAACGAACAGCCCCGCCAACCTGTTATTCATAGTACCAGGGGTGATCTACACGTACATCGGCATAGACCCCCTCGAACTGGATTTTTCACACGACATTTATGTGTTGGGAGGGGATATTCTAAGGTCGGACTTCTTTTTGGAGACATTCATGGGCAACCAGACCATTTACGGGATCCGTATAGAGAACCCGATAATGGTTGACGAATCAAACGTCGTGGAGAGGTACACCATTGCCACATTCCCGATAGACACGAGTCCGGTTCCGGTCAATTCGCAGGAAATCACCCTGTTCAACACGAGCAAGGCAAACTGGACACGGCCGGCAGAACTGATAAACAACGAAGAAGACGCGAACGCCAGTTATACACCCAAACAGGGATATATGAAATTGGACTTCTTCAACGTGTCTTTGTACGTTTATGACGGGGAGAACGACACCCTGATCAACTTCACCAAATGCTACATGGATTTCGACTGGGACTACAACCTGACGGACAACGAATCCGCAAAAGGACCGCCGGGTGTTATAGAATGCGACGACCCCCTGCTTTCCGGGAAGCTTAACGTAAGCATAGCGCCGGACGGCTCAGGCCTGAATGTTACCGCTAAATTCTATCAGGAAATAGACAACCAGTCCTTGTCAGGCAGATTATTCGAGATTGACACGGACAGCGATATGTTATGGGACGTCTTGAACTATGAAGGTGTATGTAATTATTCCTTTTACGACACAGTAAATTAGTCAGGCACGGATTATTACTGGCTACCCAATGAGGACACGGGGCCAGAAAGTGACTACGATGACTACATCCTGCTGGCAGAGTTAACAGACTACAATGTCATTGCGAATGTTTCCATAAACCTGTCGGCAAACCTGACCAGCCCGATAGACCCGCTGGTCGGGTCCGTGGTAGGTGATATAGCAACGTTCCCGAACCTCGTGTTCCCGGCCGGTTTCGAAGCGGGAACGCAGGCTATGGTGCTTGCCCTTGCCATGAACAACACCAACATTTCATGGGAGATAAATTACACTATAACAGGCTATGAGAACGAAATACCTAACGGTTTCTGGAATCAGACAGGAATCTGCACGATAGGCATGCCTGAGGAAAGCGGAGGATGCATGATGATGGGAGGTAAAGGAGGACCATAAATGAAAGGATATTTGACACTTGTGCTGGCTTTCATGCTGGCAGTCAGTCTGGTAAGTGCAGCGGAGAATCCCATAACGATCAGCACATTTGAGCCTTCCGAATCGCCCATATCGGAGGGGGAAACGACCACGCTCAGCGCGACCGTCCAGAACACGGACGAGAACACGTCCCTGACATCATCAAAGGCGAAGGTTTGCCTGCCAAGCGGCCTGAGCTTCACGACCACGAACGAGACCTGCGTGACGAAAACCCTGACGCAGGACGGCCAGGCCGAGGGGACCATAGCAGCCGGAGGCCAGGCCAGCGAAACCTGGCAGATATCCGGAGACGTGGCGGACTCTTATGAGATAACGGTAAATGCTGAGGGTTATCTCGTCTCGGACAAGTACACTAAGGACAAGGACACAAGCCTGACCGTCACTTCCTCGACCCCGCTGACACTCAGCCTGATTGACGACATTACCGGAACCATATATCCAGGCAACAGCTTCACTTTATCGGCCCAGATATCGAACACGGGAGGCACCGATGCAACAGGCGTTGAAACTAGACTAACATCAGGATGCGTCACCTCTTCGCCTGCTACGGGTGTCTGGAGAAACGTGACATCCGCAGGGCAATCCCCCGGGACTGTCGCTTCAGGGAAGAGCGTTTCCATGTCTTGGAGCGTCACGGCAGGCTCGACAACAGGGTCTTGCAACCTGAATGTCGATGTCGTTTCCGACGATAGCGGGAACCCGTCTGATACCAAAACGATAACAATATCCTCTACAGGTGACGGCGACGGCGATGGTGACGGCGGTCCTAGCGGAGGAGTATTTGGATTACCACAAAACAAAACAACAAGACCGACCCTTGTCCCGGGCGTTGGCTTGCGGAACAACACAAAGCTGCAGGCCGCAGTCGAGAAGGTCTTGGCGAAGGGAAAGCTCAGCGAACAGGCAAGGGAAAACCTGCTTCGACTTTCTGCCAGCATAATCTCTGATATTTCGGCCACGAGAATGTTCAACGTTTCTGGCGGCAAATCAAAGATAACAACAAAGATGAAATACAACTGAGAGAAGGGGGTAAAGAATTTTATAGTTTTCGATAGCATCCCGAAAACCTTTTCGAATAATGCAAGCCTGGTTGATGTGACGGCACCGGCAGGTACAACAACTGAAATCGTTGAGGAAGACCCATCATGGGTGATTTACTTCCCAACGCTAAATACCGGCCAGGAGATAACTATCACATATGAAGTAAGTGGGTTCAAGAGCACAACGGTCCTTGACGGAATGTTAACGGAGGTTTACGCGGAATCACTTGAAGAGGCTGCAGTAGAGCCTGAAGAGGTTCCACCAGAGCCCGGCGAGGAAGCTCCGCCGGAAGAGGAAGTTCCACCACCATTCGCTCTTGACGCAACTACGATGATGATTACAGGCGGCATAGTCGCAGTGATAGTTATCATAGCAGTCCTGGTATTCGTCCTGAAATCAAGAAAGAAGTCATCACCAGCGCCTGTAATGGCTTTACATGCCGTAAACAGCAATTTTGGCCAGTAACTCACTTTTTCAGTTCTTCTGCAATGATTCCTGCTACTGACACTTTAGAGCATACGGTTTTTACGGTGTCAGTGCAAATCACATAATCCGTATATTTCTTCAACCCGTCTACTGCCTCATCTGTGAAGAGTCCGTGAGTGCAGGCAACATAGACCCTGTTGCCCCTTTCTTTCAGCGCCTTTGCGGCGGCCATCATGGTCTTTCCGCTGCTTGTCATGTCGTCCAGCACCAGGACATTCTTTCCCTTGAGATTTTTGGGAAGAGCTATCTCGACCTCGTATTTTCTCTCCACATTTGCGCCCTCCAGCATGCGTTTACCTTTTTTGAGAAAAACAGCACCCTCCAATCCAGTGAGGAAGTCTTTAGAGCCCTCATCAGGACCGGCGATAACGAGTGCCCCCCTCTCCTTTCTCACGTGTTCAGCGAGCAGTTTTGCGGCACTCAGGTTTGTTCCGCGCAGGCCAAAAAGCCGGTAATCACCGGGCTTCCGGTGGAAGTGCGCATCTACCGTTATGAGCCTCTCAGTTCCCAGCGCTTTTAGTATGGTAGCAACAGCCTTGAGGGAGAACGCTTCGCCCTTAAGAAAGATTTTGTCCTGCCTTCCGTAGGCGAAATAGGGGATGACAGCAACAGGCTTTCCTCCCCCCTCCTTTACGGCGTTTATGGTCAGAAAGAGCTCAATCAGGTTCTCATTCTGCATGGGATAAAGCGAATGAATTATGAACACGTTTTCGCCCTTAAAATCGCTATCTCCCAATCTCACATAAGTTTCCCCGTCCGGGAACTTTTTGACGGATTTTCGGACGATTCTGGCCTTTGTGAGGCCTGACACCTTCTGCGAGAGCTCCACGGTGTTCGAGCCTGCAACTATTCTGGGCATAACATATTTTTTAGCTTGAATAAATATAATTATGAGCTACATCCTGATAGGAGGCACCTTCGACAGCCTGCACAGGGGTCACAGGGAATTCATACGCCAGGCGTTTGTTCTCGGCGACAAGGTCCTGATATGCCTAACATCCGACGACATGGTCAAGGAGAAGCCGGACTTTCGCGACATAGGCACCTACGAAAAGCGGAAAGGGAAACTGGAATTGTTCCTGCGGGAAAAGGGGTGGATCGATAAAGCCGAGATAGTGAAGATTGAAGACCCTTTCACTGAAGGGCTGAGACCGGAACTCACGCACATAGTCGTTTCCGAGGAAACCGAAAAGAACGCAGAGAAGATAAACGATATGAGGGAAGACCGGAACATGAAGCCCCTGGGGTTAATCCTCATAAAATGGGTACTTTCCGATGACGGTAAGCCGATCTCCGATGCCAGGATACGCAGCGGGGAAATTGACAGCGAAGGCCGTCTTAGAAAGGGTTAGACAAGAAACGTTCCCATGACGGTCCTGTCTCTCATTTCTCCCGCATAGTTCGTCAGCATCCTTTCGGCCACCTTTTCTGGTTTCTTGGTCTGGCCAAGTACCCATCCCAGCTTCACGTATGCGGTCTCCGGAAGCATATCCTGAAGGTGTATCAAGCCTGCTTCCTTCGTAAGCCTTCCTTCAGTGTAGACATTCGGGTTAAGCCTCCCGTAGATGGTCTCTGCCGCACCGAATATGAGCATCCCCCTTTCCGTTGCCCTTTTGATGGTATCAATCCAGGAGTTCTTCCCGTAAGTCGGCAGCTGTCCTAGGCCCGTGACCTCCACAACAAGCCCCTTGTACCCCTTCTTGAGATAATAGTCTATTATCTCGGGGTTGCACCCCGGATAGAATTTCACAAGCGCGACCTTTGGCTCGAAAGATGTTTCGAGCTTTACGGCACCTTTCTTCCTGGGCGGAACGCCTTGGAGCTTCTCGATCTTGCCGTCTGGCCACACCTTTGCCAGGGGGATGTCATTTATAGGCCTGAACGCGTCCCTCCTTGAAGTGTGCATCTTTCTTACTTTCGTGCCTCTTGTGAAGATGCAGTAGTCGTCATCCATGTTTGCATGCATGCATATGCCCACGGCAGCCATGTCCGACAGCGCCACCCTTGCACTGCAGATTATGTTGGAGAAACCGTCTGAAGAGCCTCTGTCAGTTGATCTCTGCGATCCTGTGAGCACCACGGGCTTGTTAAGGTCCCTCAGCATAAAGGAAAGGGCAGCCGCGGTGAAGTGGAGTGTGTCTGTTCCATGCGTCACAATAACACCTTCGCTCTTTCTCAGCTCCCTGGCAACGACCTTTGCCAGGTTCTGCCAGTGACTCGGGGTCATGCTTTCACTCATGATGTTGAACGGGTTCTCTATCCTGATCTTGGCGAATTTCCCCAGCCTCGGGATCTTCCGCTGCAGGTCATCCGGGGTCGTAAGGCTGGTGACGCCCCCGGTCTTGTAGTCGATCTTGCTCGTTATCGTACCCCCTGTAGTCACTATAGAGACCTGTGGATTTTTCTTGTTCATCCTGAACGTTCCTGTGGCCACACCTTCACGGCCGTTCTTTTCATCTGTAAGCTTTGATATTCTGACATTCCTGCAGTCAATGCCGATGTTGTAGCCATTGTCGAGCTTGATAACTATGCACGCAGCATCGCCTATTTCAGGCCTTGGCATGAGAGTCCCTTCATACCGGATCCCGTTCTTCTCGACCGCTATTCTGTCCCCTACCCTTATATTCCTTTCATGCAGAAGTTTCCGCGGTTTTCCTGAGTACATAACTATTATTTCTCAGCCGTTTTAATTAACTTTGGCCTGTTTTCATTTCAGAAAGCGTTCCCAGATAGGTTCCGTCGAGCATGTACAGCCTCGCCCCGTCGTATTTTATGGAATTTATGAGAGGGCCCATGTACCTTTTGTAAGACTCTTCCTCCTTTTTGTTAAGGGGATGACCCCCCCTTATCAGCGGATTGAAGGCGGGGATCAGTATCACCTCAGGCAGGTTCCCCGGGACGTTCTTGTACTTGCCCTCGATGGTCGCGGCATCGAGGTCTCCCCTGAGCCAAACCTGCTCAATGAACCTGTATCCCATCCTGTCCCTGAATTCGAAAACGGGATGCCTGTGTCCGGCTATTATGTGCTTACAGGTCAAGAAGGTGGGGTCAGGCCAGGTATGGCCGTGGCTGAGGTACACCTCACCAGCGGGGAATCCCACGCTTTCACGGATATTGACGCTTTTGGGGAGTATCCTCTCAACACCCCCGTCATGATTCCCCAGTACTACGTGCACTTCCATCCTGTCGGAAAAATGCCGGAAGAATTCCGGGATCTCCCTGAGCTCCTGGAACGAAGTACCCGGAACTTCGTGCTTTATGTCGCCCAAGACCACGAGTTGCTGGGCCTTCGTCTCCTTTACGAGCTGATCCAGAGACTCTGTGAGCTTCCCGGCCTGCGATGGCATCTTTATGCCGGATTTCTTGAAGTCGTATTCCACTCCCAGGTGAAGGTCTGCTATGACTAGAGTTTTTCCCAAAAGAAGGGCAGGCTTGCCTGTCACGAATTGCAGCGGCATGTTAACCTCCGAACAGGCTCCTGAAGAAATCCACGATGGCCATTATCAGGTCCTCGATCATGCTTGAGACATTCTCCTTTAAGGAGGGATTCGCCAGGACAACGACGTTGCCGGTCCAGCTGTCTTGGTAAGAGCCGTCCTCGTCAAGGACTGACACTATCACGTTGATTGAACCGTCGCTCACCGCCTCAAAATCGAAGCTGACAACGCTGCTGCCATCTTTGTCTATGCTGACGGTCTTTGTCTCGGAATGGCCTCCTGCCTGCAGTTTCACGGTCACAGAAGAGGGCTCGCCTGAATTGATGACAGTCACGTTGATGGTCCCGGTGCTCCCCGCCACCAGGGATTTCGGTATTGCTATTTCGCTTATCTTCAGGTCCCTGTCGCTTATGACCTGTATCGTCTCTGTTTGCAGGTCACCGCTGTCTGAAAACACGTGCAGCTGGTAGTTTCCGGGTATCTTGGGTGCAGTGAAGCTGAAGCTCAGCTCTTTGCTTTCCCTGCCCAGAAGGCTCATGCTTCTTTCCTTTATGTCACCCTCAAGTATGGCGAAAACCCTCAGGTCAGCCGAGCTATACCCCGAATTCATTACTGAAACTCCAAGGTCCATATCCTGACCCGGTACAAGGATCTTCTGGGTGGCCGTTGATATAAATACATCTTTCTCTGAGTCAGGCATGATGGTGATTTTAACCTTGTTTATGGCCCCTCCGGCACCAACGTTGACAGGGCATATATACTTTATTCCATGCCCTACTCTGGGGACCTCTCCGAACCAGTAGAACTTCGTATTATCACAGAAGGCTATGGCGCTGCTCTCCTTTTCTATGCCTATCATGTTGTTTCCGTTTTTATCTATACAGCTAGCAATGCGCATTTTGGTCGCGACGCAGCCGTCTGCCTCCATCTCAGCCAGTATCATCACGTTCTTGTCCCCGCCCACAGATTCAGGAACGGCACGAAGAGTCGTTTCTATCCTTGGCTTCTCCCTGTACTCCAGCAGCTGCACTACTGTCTCTTCCTTTTCCCATCTCAGAGAGACGTCCCTGCTCTTCACCGCAGTCTGCTCTGTGAAGTTCGAATCCGGCAGTCTTGCGAACGTGATATGTGTCGCGTCAAGGGGCGCTTCAGCCCACGTGGGATCCATGCCGTATGTCTGTCCGTCCAGCCTTGCCTCTATCCACGCGTGTGAGCCGAAGGCAGTCGCTCCCTCCTGCTTACCGCCCAGGTATGCGTATCCGGCAACGTACCACGCCTGATAATCGAGTGTCCTCAGCATGGACAGCAGGAGGTTCGAAAATTCATCGCATGTGCCTATTCCGTGCTCGTAAACCCATTTTGCCGGGAAGGCCTCCCTCTCGCATGAGAGGTCATACTCGACATTCTCGTTTACCCATTTGCTGAGCAACAGTATGTTTTCGAGACTCTTTCCGACACCGCCAAAGATATATGCGGTTTCTATGATCTCCTGGGAGGGTTCAATGACACTCGTAACAGGGAAATTCTTGGATACACCGCTGGACCTGGCCTCAACGTGCACGAGGGTTTCGATCAGATAGTCTACATCGATGTCCAGGGGGGGATTTTCCCAGACAATCACTATCTGGGTATTCCCGTAGCCATCCTCGGAAAAGAAGTACCTTTCCGGACCTATGACCTTTGTCAGCATCGTGTTCTGCCTGGAATCGTTCTGGGGAACATAGAGCCTGATACTCAGGTCCTCTGCCGTGGCGAAGGACGATTCTGAGTTAAGCCTCAGGTGGCCCGACTGAATGATCTCAGCCTTTACGTACGTTAAGTTTTCAGGATCGTTTAACTGACCGGATGACAAAGGCGGCAGGAGAGCAACCATGAAAAATGCGATGAAAATCCAGACGTGTTTTCTCATATATAATTAATGATAAACCAAACTTAAAAACCGTGAAAATTTAAATAATCTTTGCCATTTCTTCTTATGTCTTCACAGGTTTGGACCGAAAAATACAGACCGGAAAAGCTTAATGAAATAATCAACCAGTCTCATGTAGTTGAAAGACTCAGGTCATGGGTTAAAGAGGGAAGCGTGCCTAACATGCTCTTTGCAGGGCCTGCGGGCGTTGGCAAGACGACTGCGGCGCTCTGCCTCGCCAGGGAGATATTCGGCGAGCACTGGAGGGAGAACTTCCAGGAGACCAACGCATCAGACCAGAGGGGCATAGACGTCGTCCGGGGAAAGATAAAGAACTTCGCAATGACAAAGCCGCTCGGAAGCGATTTCAAGATAATATTCCTGGACGAGTCGGACTCGCTCACGCCAGAGGCGCAGCAGGCGCTCAGGAGGACCATGGAGAAGTTCTCTGATGTCTGCAGATTCATACTAAGCTGCAACTATTCGAGCAGAATCATAGAAGCCATACAGTCCAGATGTTCGGTTTTCAGGTTCAAGAGGCTAGGCAGCAACGACGTGGAGAAGTACCTGAAGCACATAGTCTCAAAGGAGAGCCTCAAGATTAAGGATGACGTTTACGCAACGATACACGATTTAAGCGAGGGTGACCTAAGAAAGGCGACCAACATACTGCAGGCATGCTCGACACTGGACAAGATAGACAGGGAGGGGGTCTATCAGATAGTATCCCAGGTTAGGCCCGAGGACGTTGACCAGATGATCAGGCTTGCCCTTGACGGAGACTTCAGCGGGGCCAGGAAGAAGTTGTACGACCTCCTCATAAGCAAGGCGCTCTCGGGGGAGGACATACTGAAGGCCGTGCATTCACACGTATTCAAAACAGACCTTGACGAGAAGAAGAAGCTCTCGCTTGTTGAGATACTAGGTGAATACGAGTTCAGGCTGAACCAGGGAGCGACACCCGAAGTGCAGCTGGAAGCCATGCTTGCGCAGTTCATGAAAGTCGGCAGCCAATGATTATGATAATGAAAGAGAAGCCGGGGTGGGGTTCCCTGGCAACGTTCATACCGAACAAGAAGCTGCCAATATACAACTGGTTCTACTACAAGGAAGGTTACAGCAGGGATTTGGTTTTCAGGCTCATAGACAGGTTCAGAATCGGGCATGGGGACACGGTTCTCGATCCGTTCTGCGGCGTGGGAACGACCATGCTGGCATGCAAACAAAAGGGCATCCGTTCGATAGGCTTCGATGTCCAGCCCCCCGCCATCTTCTCGTCCATGGTTAAGACTAGCGATTACTACCTGAAGGCATAGGAGGGTGCCGTAAA
>CP070804.1:542625-551779 GCA_020343635.1 Candidatus Aenigmatarchaeota archaeon
GATGATTCCAAGTATAAACTTATGAAGCATGTTATCGTTTTTACAGTAATTGTATTTTCGCTCGTGTTGGTGTCACCCCATGCGTCCGCACAGAGACTTAACTATTACGGTATAAACGCGGAAATTGAGAATAATCTGGTCACGATGATGAAGATAACGATGATACCAGGGACTGCCATAAACCAGCTGGAGTATAACCCCGAGTTCAGGATATACAACCTCACAGTCGACACGCAGACAGGGACCTCCAGATGCGACTTTGAGAATGCCGTAAGAACAAGCTCAATATCATGCGATTTTTATGACATGCAAGAGAACAGGACGACGATAACCATGACGTTCTATACGCGCGACGTCGTGAAGCGCATAGAGGACACTTACGAGTTCCGTACCAGCTTCCCTGTGGTGCTGCCCGCTGACAGAATGTTCACTATAATAAAGCTGCCTCCGAAGGCTGTTCTTTCGGAAGACATAGTCAACCAGTCTTACTTCCCCTCAGGCGGAGACATACTGACGGATGGAAGGAGCATCATACTGACATGGGAGGAGAAGGATTTGGATACGGCCGACAAACCATCGTTCTCGGTGCTTTTTGAGATTGTCGGCGGGGGTGGCATCTTCTGGGACCTGACGGTCATCATAATGACATCGATAGTCGTGATAATAATGATCTCTATAGGCATATACATGAAGAGAACTTCAGGCAGGGACATCAAAACCGAGGTGAAGGTGCTGCCTCTGCTGAACAAGGACGAGAAGAGGATAGTAGACATACTGGCCAGGGAAGACGGAGAAGCGCGCCAGAATATGCTGGTTAAGGAATCCGACTACAGCAAGGCGAAGGTCTCAAGGCTGATAAAGAACCTGAAGGAGAGGGGGGTCGTTGATACAGAACCCATTTCCGGACGCGAGAACAAGGTGATTCTGAAGATAAAGGGCGTCGACTGATCAGTGCGCAACTTTCCAGAGCAATTCGAACTGCTTCCTGTTGGTCTCAGCAACCTCTTTGTTCTCAATCATTACCAGATAATATGGAGATCCTAGAATTACATTGGCGACTTTGTTTCCGTATATGATCTGTGCAGTCTTTCCTATGTACCGCTCATCAAGCTCCCTGTACTGGAGATTAGGGTTTCTTATCTTCTTGGACCCGCTCCTTACTATGATCCTTTCCTTTATGTTCCGCTTCTTTATTATATTCAGGTACTGTCTCAGATAGAGTGGCTCCACTTCTGTTAGCAACACATTCTCGTCGATTCCTATCAGATATACCTCGTCGTCTTGCCTGAGAGTGGATATTATGTCCTTCAGGAGCGTCCTGTATACCCTTTTTCCCTTATGTAGCTCCACCCGCGTATCCTCTTTCTTCGCTTCCCTCATTTTCATCAGATCAGGAATTATCCTCTCAAAGTTCTCCAGTCGTAGCTTTAGCAACTCCACAAGGTTTTCCGGGCTTGTTACCTGGAAGAATTTCCTATTGTTCTTCAGTATGCTGTTTACAACACCCTTCTCTTGCATCCTTTCCAAAGCATCGTAAACATAACCCCTGTGAAGGCCCAGTTTCTCAGCTATTTCAGAGGGACCCATAGCGTCCTGCTTAAGCAACAGCACGTATATGCTTACTTCGTTTGGTGTCATACCCAGTTCTTTCAGCCGCTCTTCATACATGCTTAAAATTATGGTTCAATCCTTTAAATATGTCGCACTTAAAAGTACGACATTGTTTTAAATAGTAACTCACGAATCTCATCTCGAGGAGGTTTTGTCATGCCAAATGAAAATTATGGTAAAAAAGCAGGATTGCTACCAGTATTAGGTTTGACTGTCACGAGTGCAATTTTGGGGGGATTTGGTACACACTCGTATTACCAAGGCAAGATTTCAGATATGGAGTTTGATAACATATCAGCTCGAATTAGTAGGAAGGTCTATAATGGGAGTCGTGTCATGGATATTGCAGCAGAATATTTGGAAAGGGGAGACACATGCAATATTCGCGACTATATGTGGGATGTACTTGGAGAGTTGAGTAACACGTCTAATATGGAAGACGATGAAATCAGGGAGGAGCTGCAGCAACGCCCGAATGAAGAGTGAAACCTTTTAAAGAAAACCGGCATAAATAAAAGAAATCAGGGGGCGATAGCTTTGCCGAAATTTTTGATAACTACCGCGATAGACTACCCCAGTGGTAAACCCCACATGGGTCACGCTTACGAGAAGATATGCACAGATGTAATTGCGCGCTACAAGCGGCTGAAGGGCTTCGACGTGCACTTCTCCACAGGAACCGATGAGCATGGGATGAAGATACAGAGGTGCGCCGAGAAGGAGAAGAAGAGCCCGAAACAGTACGTAGATGACATGGTGAAGTACTTCAGGGAGCTCTGTGATGTGCTAAACATCTCCTATGACGATTTCATCCGGACTACAGAGCCCAGACACGTGAAGACGGCGCAGGAGATATTCAGCATCATAAACAAGAAGGGAGAGATATACAAGGGCACCTACGAAGGCCTTTACTGCGTCGACTGCGAGACCTACTACACAGAAAAGGACCTCAGTGACGGGAAGTGCCCGGTGCATGGCAAAGAACCGGACAGCGTAAGTGAAGAGAGCTATTTCTTCCAGATGGGCAAGTACAGGGAAGCTCTGACAAAGCACATAGAGAAGAACCATGATTTCATAAGGCCAGAGTCAAAGCGCAAGGAGATACTGAACAGGCTCCAGATACCACTGAAGGACCTGTCGGTGTCGAGAACGAGCTTCAACTGGGGCGTGCCTGTCCCTATAGACAAGAAGCACGTTCAGTACGTGTGGATGGACGCGCTCATAAACTATCTTTCCACTATAGGATGGCCTAGGGGTAAGTCCAAGGAGTTCTGGCCGACTGCAGTCCATATAATAGGCAAAGACATAGTATGGCACCACACCGTCATATGGGGAAGCATACTCCTGGCTGCCGGCATAGCCCCGCCGAAGACGGTCTTCGTCCATGGTTTCGTGAACATAAAGGGGGAGAAGATCAGCAAGTCGAAGGGAACGCCCGTCGACCCCATAGAACTGGCGGACAAGTACGGCGCAGACCCCCTCAGATACTTCCTCAT
Organism: Candidatus Aenigmatarchaeota archaeon; assembly: GCA_020343635.1. Lineage (GTDB taxonomy): Archaea > Aenigmatarchaeota > Aenigmatarchaeia > QMZP01 > JAFGSV01 > JAFGFG01. The sequence goes on from CP070804.1 coordinate 545,733, forward strand.
AAGCGAGATACCATTCGGCGAAGACGGTGACTTCACTGTCGAATCCCTTGTCACCAGGAACAACGACGAACTGCTCAACAACCTGGGCAACCTGGCCAACCGGATACTCACCTTCATATACAACAAGAACGGTGGAAAGGTAACAAAGCCAGGGACACTGGACAAGCTGGACAAACAGCTTATCGAAAGCACCAGGAAGTACAGCAGGAGCGTCTCGGAAAAGATGGACAGATTCGACCTGCAGAGCGCCCTCGACGAGGTCATGTACCTCGCCAAGGAAGGCAACGAATACTTCCAGCAGAAGGAGCCCTGGAAGAAGGACTACTCCAACTGCCTGTACGTAGGGGCCAATCTGCTCCGCACCCTGGCTATAATGCTGTCACCTTTCATCCCGGAAAGTGCAGAGAAGATATGGGAGTACCTCAACCTCCCCGGATCGGTACACAAGCAGAAATGGGACAGCGCAGCAGACCTGGCAGTAAAGCCGAATCACAAGATAAAAGAACCAGCACCGATTTTCAAGAAGTTCTAGTAAGCCTGCTGCTGTGCCTTTTGCTTCTGCACCATTTGTTCTGCAGGGGGCTGCTCCTCTGGTTTGGACTCTAGGATGCCCTTTATTTCGGCGAGGTCCAGCTCAAGCTCCTTTATGAGTCTGGCGCGCTCCCCCCGGTTCAGGCGCCTCTCCTCGAGCATCCTCAGGTTCTGTTCCACCTGGTCTTCCTTGGGCAGGAGATGAGCCCTCAGGGACTGGTCCTTCTTCAGCGTCTTTTCCCTCAGCCTGTCCCAGCGCTTCCTCAGCTTCCTTATCTTCCTTCCGTGCCCAAAGATGAAGCCAAGCGGGTTAAACATTTAAACCACTTTATTGATTATTGTTTTGCTCGGTTAATATTGTTTCAGGTGTTATTATGGCGTTCGGGATGTTCAGCGAAGAGCTGCGGAAGCTCGTGGAGAAGAGGTTCCATAAGCCTACGGAAGTTCAGGAGAAGGGCATACCCCCAATACATCGCGGCAGGAATACGCTTGTCATAGCTTCTACCGGAACCGGCAAGACAGAGAGCGTGCTTTTGCCTTTATTTGACAAGTGGCTCAGGGACAGGCCCAAGAAGATATCCATACTGTACATAACTCCGCTGAAGTCACTGAACAGGGATCTTGAGAAGCGCATATCCTGGTGGGCCAACCACCTTGACATGGAGGTTTCCGTCCGGCATGGGGACACCAGCACGTACGAGCGCAGCATGCAGGTTGCAAATCCCCCCGATATGATGATATCGACCCCCGAGACGCTGCAGGCGATGCTTACCGGGAAGAGAATGAGGGGGCACCTTTCGAAGGTGCGTTATGTCGTTGTTGACGAGATACACGAGCTGGTAGGGAACAAGAGGGGAATCCAGCTTTCCGTGGCAATAGAGCGGCTGAGGGCGCTGGCAGAGTCAGGAGGCAATCCTGCACCCCAGTTCGTCGGGCTTTCAGCCACCGTAGGCACCCCCCAAGAGGTTGCGAGGTTCCTTGCGGGGGAGAAATGCGACATAGTGGACACCACGCACGTGAAGGAGATAGACCTCAGGGTCGAGCATCCCCTGCCGGATAAGGATGACAGCAGGACTGCAGACAGCATATTCGTTTCCCCGGAGATTGCCGCGAGGCTGAGGAGTATACGCGACGTCCTAAACAAAGTCAGGACCGCCCTCATATTCACCAACACCAGGCAGTTCGCCGAGGTCCTTTCATCAAGGCTCCGTACCCTTTACCCCGAGCTGCCTATAGAGACCCACCACTCTTCGCTGTCTAAGCAAGTGAGGATAGAAGCCGAGAAGAGGCTGAAGGACGGCGGGATGAAGGCCCTTGTATGCACAAGCTCGCTGGAGCTGGGCATAGACATAGGCGAGATAGACCTGACGCTGCAGTACATGTCTCCGAGGCAGGTGGCAAAGCTTCTCCAGAGGATAGGCAGGGCGGGCCATTCCATAGACAGGACATCCCAGGGTATCATAATGACATCGGACCCCGACGACATATTCGAGTCTGCCGTCATAGCCAGGAAGGCGCTGCACGGAGAGATAGAGGAATCCGAGATATACAGCATGGCCCTCGACGTCCTCGCTCACCAGATAGTAGGTCTTTCTCTTGAAGAGTACAAGATTCCTGCGAAGAAGGCTTTTGAGATTGTCAGGATGGCGTTGCCGTACAAGAAGCTTACTTATGAGAAGTTCCTTGAGGTGTGTGCCCTCTTGCAGAGGCTGAGGCTGGTATGGCTCGACGAGCGCTTCGAGAAGGAAGTCGTCATAAAACGCAGGAGGGGGTCCTTCCAGTACTACTACACGAATCTGTCCACCATCCCGGACGTCAAGCAGTACAAGATAATAGACATAGTCACCAACACGCCTGTGGGGACGCTCGACGCAGAGTTCGTAGCCCTCCACGGGTCCCCGGGTACGTCATTCATAGTCAAAGGCCAGGCCTGGAGGATACTAGATGTCAGGAAGAGCAGTATCGTAGTTGAACCTGAAAAGGGCGTGGAGGCCGCCATACCCGCATGGGAGGGAGAGCTCATGCCCGTACCCTTTGATGTCGCCCAGAAAGTGGGGGCGCTTCGAAGAGAGATATCGTCAAAGCTTTCCAAGGGCCAGGCACCCACTGTACAGTTCCTGAAGAGCAAGTATCCTGTAGAAACCGGTGCCGCCAAGAAGATGATCTCCGCTGTGAAGGGTCAGAAGAGGTTTGGCCACGTGCCTGATGACAAGGAAATACTTATAGAGTACGCCAGGGCAGAGGACGGATACCACGTGGTCATACATTCATGTCGCGGGTCTCTTGTGAACGAAACGCTTGGAAGGGTGCTTACGGTACTTCTCAGCAACAGAATGGGATCGGTAGGGCTCCAGACGGACCCTTACAGGATAATGATAAAGATACAGAGCCCCAGGTGGAAGGACGTCATAGAGACCTTCCGTTACATGGAGCCCGGCTCACTGGATAATATAATAGATATATCCGTTCCCAAGACGGAACTCTTCACCTGGAGGTTCCTTCACGTGGCGAACAGGCTGGGCATAATAGACAGGAATGCGGACTTTGGGAAGGGATACCTGAACAAGGTAGTGGACGCCTATCTGGGAACGCCGGCATACGAGGAAGCGCTCAACGAGATAAAGCGCGAGAAGCTTGACATAGGGGCCTCGAAAAGGATGCTGCATGAGATTCAGGAAGGGAAAACAAAGATAGTCGTTAAGGAAGGTCTTTCACCTTTCGGCAAATTCGGACTGGAGAGGAAATACGAGATCGTAGCTCCGGAAAAACCGGAGAAGGAGATAAGGGAAGCCTTCAGGAACAGGATACTCAACACTAAGCTGAGGCTGGTCTGCGCCGACTGCGGAAGATGGGCTCTCACGGCCAGGGTCAGCGAGGAACCGAGACTGAGATGCCCCAGGTGCGGGGCAAGGATCATAGCAGTAACCCATCACAGGGATACAGAAAGCGAGAAGGTGCTTGCAAAGTACCTGAAGAAAAAGAAGCTCACACCCATGGAGAAGAAGTACATACAGCACCTGCACAACACAGGGACGCTCGTCATGAACTATGGCGAACCCGCTCTAAAGGCCCTTGCAGGCCGCGGAGTTGGCTGGACCACGGCAAAACGCATACTTGCGGGGGCGCGAGACGACGAGGAGCTATACAGGATGATTCTGGAAGCTGAAAGGAAATACGCAAAAACGAAAAGATTCTGGAAAGATTAGCATACACTTAAAAAATTAACTGCCCATTAATTCTTTTTATGAGATATCTATTTGTCACATTAATTATCTCAATGCTTTTTGCAGCAGCTCCTGCCGCGGCCGAGCTGACAGTCGAAGTGACTGATAATTCCGTTTGTCCGTGTTCGACGCTCACCAGCGACAACTTCGAGGTTTCACTGAAGAATGCGGATGAATCGGACCAGGAATACCTGATTCAGCTGATCCTTCCCGACAAAGTGCTCTGGTCAGGATTCATAGTTCCGGAAGAGACACTGGCACCAAACGAGATGAAGAAGATATCTGCCTTTATTACACCATCATGCTGGGTGAGCCCAGGCATATACCAGGTGGGAGTGAAGGTCACGTCGAAATCAACCGGAGAGGTGAGTGCTGAAGAGTTCGCTGTAGAGGTGCTGAAGTGCAGGTGGGTCGAAGTCGAGACAGGAGCATATGATCTGTGCCAGGACAAGGAAACCATCGTTGATTTCACTTTTGTGAATGAGGGTACCAAGGACGAGGAGGTAAGGCTTTACACCAGTGAGGAGTGGGCGACACCCTCAGTAGATGTCATTGAGATCGCACCAGGCGAGGAAAAGACAGTCGAGTTCAGCCTGATGCCTCCTGAGGGAGTCGAAGGCGATGTAGAAATCATGCTTTATCTCGATTCAGAGCTTTCCTACGTAAAGAACAGGAAGCTGATAGAGGCCACGGTCAGGGACTGCTACACAACTCTATTAAGCGTGGAGCCTGAAAGGCGCGATGCGTGTCCATGCGAAAGCGCGGATTTCGATATCGAGATAAGGAACGCAGGTCTGCTTGAAGATGAATACACCATCAGATACGGCGGCCAGAGCAGCCAGATGTCCATAGTGAGTAACGGCACCGGGAAGATAGCGTTCTCCATAGAAGTTCCCTGCGATAAGGAGAAGGGAGATTATCCAGTGGAGATAGAGATAGACTCCAACGACCCTGTAAGTTCGGAAGTGACCGTAGGCGTGCTGACCTCAGATCAGTGCTATAATGTTCATCTTTCCAGCAAAGGCGCCGGAAAAACCATGAGCGTCAGTGTCGGTGAGTCAGAGATATTCGAAATCGTGTTGATGAACAACGGCAGGTTCGAGCAGCGTTACGAGCTGTCGGTTGATGGCCCGGCCTGGGTTCACATATCTGAGGAAGAGTTATCTGTTCCTCCCGATGCAGAGAAGGTCTTCTACGCTTATGCGGCTCCTGTGTACGAAGTGGAAGAGAGAAGCTACCCCGTGAAGATCAGCGCAGTCGGAGAGAATGAAGAAGACTCTGTGGATCTCGAGATTGTCGTTGTTTCCAACTTCACACTGACAGAGGAAGAGATTGAAGTTGACATAGGCATACCGACAGGCGAGGTGGTCACAGGAGTGGAGGAAGTGGAAAACGGAAAGCCGTGGTCACAGATAATGATGATAAGCATACTGGCTGTAGCGGTCGTTTTCGTACTTGTTCTCAGATTCGTTATAATGATGAGATAAGCGCTCAAATCACTGTTTTTAGAGCACTGTAAACTACCGAAGTGCCTATAGTGAAATAGCCCAAACCGTTCCAGAATACTGATTCAGAGTTGACAAACCTCTTCAGGAAAAACTTCGAGACAGCGGCCTTCAGGGGGGAATAATTTCTGTCTACGTACTTTAGGACGTCGTCGTACGACCATCTCATCCTTTCCCTGATCCATGAGACGACCACTGGTATTGGTGCATACCTTCCGGAAACCCTCACTCTTCCCTTCTTTATCTCGCGTATAACCCCGTCTGTGTCATCCGCGTCTATGTGGTTCGCTGTCAATCCTATCATGCCCGGGCAGTGGGCGTCCGAACCACCGACAGCAGGCATACCGATCCTTTTTACCCGCTTTTCGGACAACATGTTTTCTATCCTTGAGAGGTTGAGAGAATTGAAGATTTCAGCCGCGTCGCACTTTCTGAAATCCCATCCAATTCCCTCGCTCCTGAGGTCGAAAGGATGTGGGGCCACGGTTATGCCTCCAAGGTCATGCACATGTTCTATGGTCTCTTCAATTGACATACCACTCTTCACGGCACCCCCGACTCCCAGTCCTATAAGATGCCCGGAAGACGTCGAAACTTCAAGAGAGGGAATGAAGATGAGTCCGTACTTCTTCGCTGCATTTCTGGCGTCCTTCCAGCACTCTATGCTGTCGTGATCATTGATGGCGAATCCGCCAAAACCTCTTCGTTTGACTACCTTGGCCACCTGCCTGGGGGGCATGAGCCCTTCCCAGGGTATCTTGCTGCCCTTGGAATACCACGAGTGGCA
>CP070804.1:551879-556497 GCA_020343635.1 Candidatus Aenigmatarchaeota archaeon
CTCATATTATTCAAAAAAATGGATTTAGTATTTAAAAATGGTTCACATTGAAAATCCAGACATCGAACCACAGCAGCAGATAAATGATAAGGCCGTTTCCAAGCCACCAGGAGAACTTCTGCTTCCCCACTATCCTCTGTGTCACGTGCCCCACAATCACACCGACTAACAATGCAGCTCCGAGCGCGTACAGTGGTCTTCCTATGAAAGGAGAAATCATGCCTATTATCAGGGCCGCGACTGCGTGTATGGTTACTGAAATCCTCTGCTTCTTAAGGTCTTCTTTCGCTGTCATTTCTTCTCGCTCCATCTGGAGAAGTATATAATGCCGATGACGCATATGACGGTGGTCACGAAGGCCGTTATGATGGTGAAGGAGAAACCATCTCCTGTCATGCTGAACATCTCTATGAGCTTGTTGACGCCCTCCTTGACGACGTCCCTCCACACAAGGGCTATCATGAATCCGAAAGCGGCAAGAATTGCTGTGGCGATGCTCTTCTTAACATCGCTCTGGACCCTTTTCGAAAGGCTGATGACCTTCTCGTCAATGCTAGTCTTGTCTGCCAGAGTCTTGGCCTTCCTGGCAATCTTATCATCTATGCTCGTCTTGTCAAGGACTTTCTTAGCAATCCTTTTCATAATATCACCTCTTCTTGTACCTCATCTTCTTCTGGCGCTTCTTCAGTTTGTGTGCCTTCATCTTCCCTCTTTTACGCTTCCTTCCGCACGGAATTTTAAACACCTTTTCTTAATATTATCCACTTTTATATATAACTTACCAGTCTGTCTTGAGCCCGTCGACGACGTAGCATGAATCATAGACAACCTCTATGCCGTTGTTCTTGCAGTATAGAACAGCCTTTCTGGATTCCGATCCAGGCTGCATCCAGACCCTGCGGACGCCTGCACCCCTGCACTCCTCGACGACCTTCTCTGTTATCTCAGGCTTGACCACGGTTATCACGAGGTCAGGCTTCTCGGGGAGAGATCCCAGGTCAGCATAGCAGCGCTCCCCCTCTATCTCATTTACCCCGGGATTTACAGGAAACACTATGAAACCGAGGTCCTTCAGTTTCCTGAAGACCCTGTAGCCCCATTTCTCTTTGTTCCTAGAAGCCCCCACTACGGCTATCCTGTTCTTCTTGTTGAGGAATTCTTCGTACATGTCTACACCGAAGATGTCACAGCATGTGCTTTTTCAGCCACTCCTTCACTGTAGCCTCGGGCCGGGCGCCGACAAACCCCGCAACGGCCCTGCCGTCCCTGAAGAGCCTGACATCGGGAATCGAGCTTACACCATACTCCCTTGCCTTCTCCTGGTGTTCGTCGACATTGACCCCGGCGAGAATCATCTTTCCGTTCAAATCATCAGCTACCTTCTCTAGGACGGGCTTCAGCATCATGCACAGTCCGCACCATGATGCCCAGAAGTCCACTATCACAGGGATCTTCCTGGACTGCTCAACCACCTTCTCCTGGAAGTCATGGTCCGTAACGTCAATCTTTGTCATAAAACACCCTTTGGTCTTAAATGATTAATATATTTAACGGTTACCTGCCGAATGCAGTCAGACGAAATTCTGCAGCCTCCTTACCGCCTGCATCCTGTCCCTGCTGCCTATCTTCGCGTTTCTGACAGCGCTGTCAAGCACGTGTATGCTCCTGTCGTACGTCTCCCTGTCTACAGGGTAAGGTACGCCGTCCTTGCCCCCGTGCGCGAAGCTGAACCTAGCCGGGTCCTTCCAGCTTGGCTCCTTCCCGTATATGACGTCAGCGACAAGCGCCAGCGCCCTCACGCTCTTCGGCCCCATGCCCGGAACAGATAACAGCTCCTCGTAGTTCTTCGGCTGTATCTCGTATGCTTTCTGCAGCGTTTCCAGGTTTACTCTCTGCATGTCGATTATGTGATGATGCCCAGGCATACGGAGCGTTTTCGGCTCCCGGAAATCGAGTATGCTTGACTGCCCGTCCAGCATCTTCCTTATCTTCACAGGATTGTCTTTCACTATGTCTACGGATATCCTCCTGCATTCCCTGCTGGCCTTCGCTGTCATGTCAAGGACCTTTTCTTCGGTCCTCTGGGTACATATACCGGTGTGAGGCTCCTCGACGAAGTTCTCCAGATTTTCGGACATCCAGTGATACCTTCTCGCGTACTTCTGCACATCGCTCATGCCCTGCTGCACTACGGCCCAGTCTCCCTTCTCAGAGAAGACGAGAATGTGGTGGTAAAGCTGGTAGCCGTCCTGCAACGCCGTGTTGTCGACCTTCGCTGACATCCTGCTGGCGTACCTGAGGGATTCCGTCTTTTTGGTGGTCAGGGAAAACGCACCGGAAATATCGGCTATCTCCGCAGGCGCCCTCCTCGATACCTTCCCTTTGCCTCCAGCAACCCCTATGCCTATGTTCCGCTCCTTCATGGCTTCCTTGAGGGCCCCGGAAGCCACGGTGGTGGTTCCGGATGAGTGCCAGTCGAAGCCAATGACGCAGGTGAACGCCTGGAACCAGTAAGGGTCGGCAAGCCTGCGTATGAACTCTTCATGGGAGAATTCGCTGACTATGGCCTCTGTTATTGCCCCCGAAAGCTTCACCATCCGGCCGAAGAGCCATCTTGGCGCCTTCCCGGGATGCAGGGGCAGATCAGCGGTTCCTGTCTTCTTCATACTTTATTTTTGCGGGGAGATTTTAAGAACAAGCCCAGTCCGCACATTCTCCGGCGCAGTCCAGATCCGAAACGCAGGAGCCCTCTATTGCGCAGAGGTCGTCGCCCCCGCATAACTGCTGCGTCGTGTAGGTCCTGCATTCACCTTCCTGGTACTGCGGGAGCGTGAACGGGCAGTCTATGTAGCTGCCGTCGGTCTTCACTATGCGGAAGCCCTCAGCGTACACGTCCCTTATGGACTGGAACGAGCCGTCTGTGCACGGGAAGACCTCCCTGAAGCCGTTCGCCCCGCAGTAATCCGAAATGCTGGGTGGCTGTCTCTGCTCTATGTAATAATAGGCGTAAAGCGATGCGGGTATGACTATGACTATAGCCACAAGCACTATTATCGCGGTGTTCGTCAGATCGAATTTCATGATAATAATTGGACGAACCCTTATTAATCTGGCTGACAAAAAGAAACCACGGTTTTGGTGGTTAGAGTGAGGTTTGCACACTTTTCGGACACGCACCTTGGCTTCAGGCAGTACGGGCTGTATGAGCGCGAAATGGACTTCTACAGGGCTTTCGAGAAGACCATAGCGAAAATAGCAGAGGAGCGGCCGGATTTCGTGCTCCACTGCGGCGACCTCTTTGACGCCCCGAAGCCCCCGCCCAGGGCGCTCTGGGTGGCCCAGCGGTCATTCGCAAAGCTGAAGGAGACGGGCATCCCCGTGTCCGCGATAACAGGGAACCACGACATGCTATTCAGGAGGGGGTCGATGCCTCCCCAGGTTCTTTACAAGGACATGGGAGTCCGCATGCTTACAGAGGAGGAACCATTCCTGATGCACAAGGATATCTTCATAGGAGGCGTTCCGTACCATTCAAAGCATTACTCCGAATCCCTCAGGGAAAGTCTCAGGGTGCTTTCCAGCAAGGCCTCAAAGCACGCGAAATCCATCATAATGATACACCAGGCGACGGACAGGCACATGCCAAAGGCATTCGAGCTCGAAATAAGCGAAATCCCGAAGAACTTCAGCTATTACGCCATGGGCCACCTGCATGCCAGGATAACAGAGAGCTTCGGGAAGGGCAAGATCGTGTATCCAGGTCCGGCCGAGCTCTGGAGCCTAAACGAGTACGAAGACTACAAAAGGAAGGGGCGGGGATTCACACTTGTGGATCTTGACGGAAATGTGCCTGAAGTTCAGCACGTTAACATAGAGCCGGAGAGGGAGCTGATAAGAGAAACTGTTAACGCAGGAGCCGCTGAAGCGAAGATAAGGCAGCTGAGGGAAGAATTCCAGAAAATGCGGAAAAAGCCCCTGCTTTACCTGGATGTAAAGGAGGGGGGATTCGATAAATCCGGACTCCACGAGCTGATTACGGCCAAACTTTCGGATCATGTACTCAGCTTCAGGGTTTCGTATGTCACTGAGCAGGACCGGCCTGACAGGGCGCGGATCGAGCGATCTTTCGATCTTCCGCAGATAAACGAGATCCTTAAGGAGCTTTTGCATGACGAGAAGCACGCAAAGCTTGCAGGCATGCTCTTCCGCTCGCTTTCAGCCGGCAACGAAGAGCAGGCGTCAAAAGAGGCGGAATCCTTCTATAAAAGCATGGGGGGAGGCACATGATAATAAACTCCGTGCGGATGAAGAACTTCAAGTCCCACGAGGACACCAGGATAGACTTCGGTTCGGGCATAAACGTCATTCTCGGTGAGAACGGTGCCGGGAAGACGAGCGTGCTGGAAGCAGTTTCATTCGCACTGTTCAAGGAGTATGCAGGAAACGTAGAAGACCTCGTCAGAAGGGGGCACGAGCAGATGTATGTCGAGGTCGTATTCACCAGCCACGGCAGGAAGTACAGGGTTACAAGGATAAGAAAGAAGAGCTCCACCGATTCGAAGCTTCTTCTTCTGGATGGTTCCGAGAAAGAACTGAGGACAGGAGATGCGGGAGTGGA
>CP070804.1:556597-559857 GCA_020343635.1 Candidatus Aenigmatarchaeota archaeon
AGGCTGACCTGGGGGACCTCCGGGCGTAGCGGGCTTCGCCTTGGCTTCCTCGAGTTTCTCGCTCAGCTCCTTCAAACGCTTGTCAAACATCTTCTTCATGGTGACTGCGACTTCCTCTTCGCCCTTCTCTTCCTCTTCCTTCTTCGCGGTACTCTCTTCCAAAGTCTTCTGGAGCGCCTTTATCTGAGAAGAGGTCTTTTCCTCTATCTCTTTCAGCCTGGGCTCCAGATCAGGCATCTTTGGCTGCACTGGTTGCGCGGGCTGTGCCGCCCCCGCTTCTTTGCTGGGTTTCGCTTCAGCAGAAATATCCTCAACAAGTCCTGCAAGCTCGTCACCCTTCTTCAGCGCTTCTTCCCTTTCCTTCTCAAGGTCCTTCATGCTTTCTTTCTGCCTTTCTATCTGCTTCTTCAGCTTCTCCACCTCGCTTGGGCTTTCCTTTTTCTTTTCTTTTTCTTCGGGAGGCTTCTCTTCAGGTGGCGTCTCTGGTGGTTTGACCTCATCTCCTGCCTTCTGCTTCACTTCCTCCGATTTCGCAGGTGGAGGTTCTGCCTTTTGCTGCGCTTTACCTTTCTGTTCAGGCGCAGATTCTGCAGGTTCTGCAGCTCCTGCCTTTTGCTGCGATTTGTCCGGTTTTTCAGACGAAGGTTCCGAGCCTATGTTCTTAAGACCCCCAAGGCCTCCCTCCTCAGGGGGCTTTTCTCCAATTGCCTCGCTCTCCATCCTCTTCAGTTCTTCCTCGAGCTTCTTCTTCTCATCGTCCTTCTTTTTGTCGTCTTCGCCCTGGCCGAACATTACTTGCCCAACTCCTCAATAAGCTTTTTGGTCAGCTTCCTCTGCTTCCTGAAGTCCTCGTGCAGATCATCCATCTTCTTTTCCAGATGCTGAAATTTACTCGTCAGGTCGGAATCCGTCATTTCCTCGGGTCTTATTCCCACGAATTTCTCCCAGATCTTTTCAGTGGGAAGCTCGTATTTCTTGGAATGGAGAAGCCTGAACTTTCGAAGTTCGTATACGAGAAAGATGACGGACGCTATAAGCAGGACTGATACAGCTACCTCTATCATGGTTATCTTAGTTATAATTTGGTCTGTGGACTTAAATAAAATTAAGGGGACTAAAATCACTTCTTTCTGGCCAAACCCAATAATCTCATGAATCTCTTCATGAAACTGTCAGGTACGTATTTCTCTCCGATAAGCTTTCCTGCAAGCTCCAGGAAAGCCTTACTGGCAGGTGAGTTGGGATCGAAAGAGACCACCGGCGTCTTCAGTGCAAGACTTCTCAGTACATTCTTGTCCATCGGAACTGTGGTTATCACGCTGAGTTCGGACAGCTGCTCGACTTCCTCGAGAGTGAGCTCGTAGCGTTCCTTTCCGACCATGTTTAGAAGTATCCCAAGCGGCTTGGTGCCCATCTCGAGCGCGACCTGGTGGCACTTTATTATGTCCATGGTCGAGGGAACGAATGGTGTCGATATGAACAGAACCTCGTCACTGGCTCTCATGGTTGACATGGCTTCTCTTCCCATCCCGGGAGCGCCATCAAGAAGAACTATGTCAGCTTCGTCAGAAAGCTTTGTTATGACCCTGGTCAGTCTGCTGACATCCACTCCTCTCAAATCCTTCAGAGACAATGAAGCGGGTATGACCCTGAGTCCGGGAACGTGATAGTCGTATATGGCCTCCTGTATCTTGGCCTTTCCGTTCAGAACCTGGTTCAGTGTGACAGGAGAATAATACATGCCCAGGTAGAGGCTTAAATGCGAAGTCGTGATGTTGCAGTCGACGATTATGACATTCTTTTTGTACTGGGATGCCAGTGCTGTGCCCAGGTTTGCAACAGTTGTGGTCTTTCCGACCCCACCCTTTCCTGAGAGGATTCCTATAATCCTTGCCATTTATATCAAACCTGTATTATTTTTCCCTTTTTTGATTAATTAAACTTCACGTGCGTCACCACTTGAGATTGCAGAGTAATTTTGTCAGTTCCTGTTCGTTCTGGAACAGCAGCGGGAAGTCTGGTGAACCTCCTATTGTTGAGTGAAGTTCGTACATATAATTGAGCAGATCCGCTCCGGTTCCTATCGATAATGATGTTGCTATCATCTTCGAGACTATCTCGGCGCTGTACTTCTTCGAAAATGCTATTATGTTGGAAAAGAGCACGTAAAGGAATATGTGGAGGAATATGTATCTCCCGTATATTCCAAGGGTGTCCCTGTCCTCCCTGTAGAGTGTTCTCAGATTGGACAGGTCGAAGAAGTGCTTCTTGTAGGCTACCATGAAAGGCTGAACGGACTTCCACTTCTCCTTGATCACCAGTTCGGGCGACCAGAAGCCGCCGACGGGCTTCTCCTTGCTGAATATCCCGTAAACATATTCAGGGATCCATTCGAACTTTGGGATTATTTTGTTTCCAACTATGTCTATGTATCTTTGCTCTTCCATGAGCTTGAAGAGGGGCTTTCCCAGTCCCGCTTCGTTGTGATACAGGTAGTTCGTCTTTATGTCCCAGGTAGTCTGTATCCTGAATAGAGAAATACCGCCTTGCTGGCCTGCAGCGCTTATCCAGATGAGCCAGAAGTTCTTATAGTCCGTCAGCTTGGATTTTATTCTGCCCATTTATTCCTGTATATAATTATTGTACAAACCTATAAATATTTTTCGTCTGGTTCCCCCTTCTTGCCCGGCCATCCCCTCCACGGGCTCGGCGGTGTTTGCTTGTTTTGTTTTTTATTCTTTCAAAAAAATAGTATAAACCTATAATAGATGGTTTAATATTACAAATATACAATGTGCCGCTAAGTTCCCATTTCCTTGAGTTTTTCAAGGTTCCGCTTTCTCAGCTCGTTGTAGGCCTTCTCTGATATTATGCCTTCCTTGTATTCCCTTTCCAGAAGATCGAGGACCTTCTCTATCTTCTTACGTTCGGCCTGCCTTCTGGCCGCGCCTTCAATATCCTCCTTGACCCTGCTCGTGGGGGGTCCTGCTCCTATCACCTCTGTTATCTCTGGTCCTTTCACAGCCCTCTTCCTGAACTCGAACATCGCGTTGAGCTTCTTCTTGTACCTTCCGAATACTATCAGAACGACCAGAATAACTATTATGAGTATCAGTATAATCATGAGTATCCAGTCAGGTATGAAGAGTATCGTTACCGGCTTCATAGGAGGCGCGTCCCTCAGAAGCTCTCTCGCCCTGTCAAGGAGTCTCCATCCTGTGGTCACAGAATCGAGGGCCTCTTCAAAGAGCCTTGCGTCA
>CP070804.1:559957-564931 GCA_020343635.1 Candidatus Aenigmatarchaeota archaeon
GAATGCCTCTGGAATTCCTATTCGGAACAGGACGTCAGTATCTGGATCCACATACCCATAGTAGTGGAACGTTGCTTCAAACTCGTTTCCGAGTGATGGCGTGCCTGTGATATTGATGCCGACTGGTGCGTAAGTAGAAAATGATTGCACGCTGCCAGATATCGTTAAGAATGTCAAGACACCCAATATGAATGAGAAAAATTTAACTCTTTCTATAAAGTATCACCTGATTATTTAACCGAAGACCAGATACCTGGGTTAATGTCCACTGGAAAACTTTTATCGAAAGGTTCGTGACTAACAGCACCGCTCCCTTCCTCGACTTTTATGTAAATATCACCCATTGAACCGCCCTCGCAATTGTATCCACCATATTCATTCTCCCTCCAGTTTGGGCATGTTATCGATGCAATCTGAAAAACGCCAGTTTCCGTGGCTCTTAGGCGGAAGTTCATGGTCATGTCTTTATCCTGTTTTCCTGTCCATTTAATGGTGTTTCCTATCCGCTGGGTGTTATTTCCGCTGAGTATTTCGAATGCCTCTGGAATTCCTATTCGGAACAGGACGTCAGTATCTGGATCCACATACCCATAGTAGTGGAACGTTGCTTCAAACTCGTTTCCGAGTGATGGCGTGCCTGTGATATTGATGCCGACTGGTGCAGCACCCATAAACGTACCTGACGGCGGAGTCTGTGTACATCCGCTTGAAATAATAATAACTAAAATCGACAATACGGGAACTATCATCCTCATGTAACAGAATTCTCATATTGTTTTATAAATCGAACGTTTAAACTGCTGCGCAGGGAAAAGAAGGGAGGGCGCATGCTAACAGTAAAACCGTTATCCTTTTTATATCCTTTTTAAAAGAAGGTCCACTAATATAATATATATTGGTGGTTCTTTGAACGAAGGTAAGCCGAAGAGCGAATTTGATGTAAAAATAGAGAATGTAGTTGTTTTCACCACGCTCGGCAAGGACATTCCCTTGGACAAGATATCGAAAGAGCTTGTCGATGCTGAGTACAAGCCTGAATCCTTTCCCGGCGTGGTTTACAGGGTTAAAGACCCGAAGACAGCTGCGCTTATATTCTCCTCAGGCAAGATCGTGTGCACGGGCGCGAGGAGTCCGGATTTTGCCAGGACTGCAGTCGACAAGGTCGTCGATGACATGAGGGCGCTCAATATAGACCTGCCCACGGAATATCACACGGGTGTAGAGAACATAGTCGCTTCCACACAGATAGAAGCCAAGGAGAAGCTCAATCTCGAGCACATAGCGTACAACCTGGAGAATGCTGAATACGAGCCTGAGCAGTTCCCGGGGCTTGTGTACAGGATATCCGATCCCAGGGTAGCGTTCTTGCTTTTCGGGACAGGGAAGATAATCTGTACCGGGGCGAGGAAGGAGGAGGAGATCCACACCGCCCTGGCCAAATTCAAGAAGAACCTTGAAGAGCTTGGAATCCCTGTTAATGCGGTGAAGCTGGAAAGCAAGAAGAAGTGATTTCTCATATACAGATAGCCGTTGCCTTATTCGTTATGTTTTTAAGCATTGTCCCGATAAGAGAACTATTGGTGCATAGCTATGGTCTATGATGTTATAATCATAGGTGCGGGGCCGGCAGGACTGGCTGCAGCACTGGACGCCGAGTACCTCAAGCTCAAAACACTGATTCTGGAAGCCGGGAAAGCCGGGGGAGCACTCATACAGAGCTATCCCTGGAAGGGTGTTGATTCGTATCTCGGCTTTAAAGACATGAAGGGCAAGGAAGTTGCCGACAGGGTGGTCAGCCACGCAAAATCCATGGGTGCTGAAATCCACGAAATGGAGACCGTGCTGGAAGTTAAGAGGGGTAAGACCTTCAGGGTCAAGACAGACAAGAATGAATATGAAGCCAGGGCCGTCATATTCGCAACAGGCATCAGGGGGGTTCCCAGAAAGCTTTCCGTGGAAGGCGAAAGCCTTGATGGGATAGTGCATTCTGTCAGCGATCCTAAGAAGTTCAAGGGGAAGAAAGTCCTGGTGGTGGGCGGCGGCGATTTCGCGGCAGACTGCGCACTCGGGCTTGACGGGGCGGGAGCCAGGGTGTGGATGGCCCACAGGAAAGATAAGCTCAGGGCCACTGACGACAACAGGGAGAAGATAGCCAAGTCCGGCATAAAGATGTTGTGGAACCACGAAGTTGAGAAGTTCTCCGGCGGGGGGAAGCTGGAAAGCGCGACGCTGTTCAACAACAAGACTGACGAGAAAATGTCCCTGAATCTGGACGCAGCCGTCATATGCATAGGCTCCATACCCGCAGCCGACTGCTTGCAGAAGCTTGGAATTAAGATTGAAAAGGTATGCGTGGAAGTAGACAAAGAAGGCATGACCAGCATTCCGGGGATATTCGCAGCAGGCGACATAGTTACTGACATAAAGAGGATACCCCAGGCCCTGGCTACAGGAGAGAAAGCCGTGTATTCTGCATATAAATACCTGAAGAACCCTTACTGGAAGTGATCACTCGTCTTCTTCGTCTGTGTCTCCCTTCTCACGTCTTCCGGATTCTTTGACCTTGTCCAGATCATAGCCTTTGGATTCCCTGCTGACCTCTGCCGGATGCTTTATCGCATAGTATATGGCTACCCCTATCATGGCGAACAGGTATATGAGAATCCATATTATTATGACAGCCACGATCACAAGCAACGTGCCCAGCACGAAAGGAAGGAGGGATGCGATTAACGGTAGAATGTAAGGTGCCAGAAGGAAAACTGCCGCTACAGCTATGATCAGTGCAACAACGCCTATAAGGAAAGCCCCGGTCAGCCTCATGAAGTAACCTCTTTCAGGCATGTCATCTCCTCATCATTGAACCAAGGACGACCCCTGCTGCCATTGAACCGCCGCCCCCGTGGTGAGGCAGGTACTCAGCGAGCTTCCCTGCGAGTTCGGCTACCGGAAGGCTCTGGACCCAGACCCTGCCGGGACCCGTGCATGTGGCGAGGAAGAGTCCTTCTCCGCCCCATATGATATTCTTGATGCCTTTTACCCTTTCTACGCTGTATTCGACAGAGGCATCGAACATGGCAAGATTGCTGGTATCGACCCTTATCTTCTGGCCAGGCTGGAGTTTTACCTCGCTTATCTCTCCCCCCACATTGAAAAATACCATTCCAGGGCCCTTTATTTTTATGAGTATCAGCCCCTCTCCTCCAAGGAAACCTGCTCCTATCTTCTTTGTGAAGGTCGCATCCATGCTAACGGATTCCTCAGATACGAGGAATGCGTCCTTCTGCGCTATAAGCTCGTCGTTAGGACCCAGCTGCATGGGAATTATCTTACCCGGGAACTCTGACCCGAAGCCCACTATGCCCACACCGCTTGCCGGCGTGAAGTTGACAAGGAAGAATGATTCACCCGCGAACTTCCTCTTTATGCCCGCCCATAACCCGCCTTTTGCCTGCGTCTCCATCTTGACGTTGTCGCTCATGTAGACGAGCCTGCCTGACTCAGAATAGACTGTCTCTCCCTGCGCAAGCTGCATGTTCAGAAGCTGCATCGTCGTGCCCTGAAGATCGTATTTCATGGAATCATCTTATTTCTTTTTTAGTAGCTGGGCTTAATAAATTATTCATGATTGGAACGGTAACCGACGAGGTGCTGAGAAAGTCATACCCAAAGAGACATCAGTGGGACAGAAAGGGGGATCACGGGAAAGTGCTGGTCATAGGGGGCAGCAGGAGGTACAAGGGAGCCCCGGCCATGTGCGGCCTTTCCGCGTTGCGGGCAGGGGCCGACCTCGTCACTGTCGCTGCCCCCGAAACATCCGCAGACATAATAGCGTCATTTTCCCCCAACCTGATAACAGAGCCGCTTATGGGGGATTACATAAGCGTGGATAACGTCCATACTCTCGAACATCTTGCCTCGAAGTTCGATGCGGTAGTCATCGGGAACGGCCTGGGAAGGATGGTGGAGACGAAGGACGCAGTCCACGAACTGCTGAGCTACATCCGGCAACCCTGCGTTATCGACGCCGACGCGCTCCATCTCATAAGCGAGGACAAGAAGTTGCTGAGAAAGGGGTGGGTGATAACCCCCCATGCGAGTGAATTCTACAACCTGAGCGGACACAGGGTGCAGAAGAACGTGGAAAGCCGGGTAAAGGAAGTCATACGTTTCAGCAAGGAGTTCAAATGCACGGTACTCCTGAAAGGCTACAAGGATGTCATAGCAGAGGGCCAGAATGTGCTGGTAAACTCGACAGGAAACCCTTACATGACCGTAGGCGGTACGGGGGATGTCCTTTCCGGAATATGCGGGGCGTTCCTGGCCATGGGAATGAAGTCCCTCAGCGCTGCCGCGTGTGCCGCATACGTCTGCGGTGAAGCCGGCGACATGGCCGCGGAGGACATGGGTCCGGGTATGCTGGCAACAGACGTGCTGGGAAGGATACCCGCTGTTCTGAAGAAAAAGCTGTAGTTACTCTATTACGTAGGGAGAATAGCTCTTCTGGCTCTGCACCTTTTCCTCTAGCTCATCTATCTTCTGGTATACATGGCTCATGTCAAGCTTGTGTATGGTGCTCTCGAGCCAGTCGGCCTTGGTCTTCAGTATCTCGAGGTCCCTCATCACTCCGATGACGCCCTCGGTCTTAATGTCCTTGGCGGATTTCTCAAGGGAGTCGAACCTCGTGTTCAGTGCCTTGACCTCTGTGGCCAGGTCCTCTGCTTCTTTTCTGCTGGTCTCATGCGTCTTCTTGAGGTCTTCCCTCGCCTTCTCCAGATCCTTTTGCGCAAGCCATCACAATGAAACCAATCAGTGCATCTTGAGATGGAACAAGTCTGTCAATTGGGTCAAAAACCCAGGAGTCGAAGTGCGGTCGAAAATGCTGCCTGAACCACTGAAGCTTGTCAGAGTGAGGAGAATTGAGACCCACTTTAATTGAAGGCGTAAGTGGGCCAAGTCGGGTTGGCGAGGGAC
>CP070804.1:565031-578045 GCA_020343635.1 Candidatus Aenigmatarchaeota archaeon
GGGAGCGGTTTTGCTTCTATTGCTTCTGTTTTGAGTCGGGCAATTAACTTGGATAGAACGTTAAAGATGGGTACGGAAGTTGAACCGCTTAAAACTCTAATCAATACCGATTCACCTAAAGCGGGTAGATTATCTAGAATTATAGAGAAGAGAATTGTTCCCACATACCGAGCTCTCGTAGCAGTTCAACACGATATGAATACTGATTTTGAAGAGCATGCACCTCAAAAAATTGAAGAAGCCGGTTATCTGAATATTCCTATTCATGATACCGAAAGATTAGTTGCAGAATATGGAAGTTTGGTTACCCAATTGCGAGGAGAGTACGGAACTAAATTTCGCGATGTATTGGATAGATTGAGGAAATATGTCACTGACGCGAAAAAATACATATGTAGAAATCCAGATGTGATTGGGGCTTAAAACGTTTAACCCTTTTTAACGAATTCCCCACTATAATAAAAATGGTCGCTGAGATATTCACCATCTATACCTTTGTTGAAGCCCTGTGGCTCGTTCTTCCTGCCTATGCTGCGAATGGCCTCGTACCTCTGTTTAAAGGCAAAAAACGGCTCGATTTCGGCCGGAATTTCCTAGATGGGCGTCCAATACTGGGCAAAGGAAAGACGCTGGAAGGGCTCGTTATAGGCTCTGTGATAGGCATCATAATAGCGCTCATACAGATGATATTCTTCCCGGTCCTGCCCTGGGGGCTGTCGGACAGGCCGCTTACGATAATACCTATGGGACCGGTTCTCGGCTTCCTGCTGGGTTTCGGGGCCATGGCGGGCGATTCAGCTGCGTCATTCATAAAGAGGAGGTTCAACATCAGGAGCGGGGGGTCCGCGCCCATTCTGGATCAGCTTGACTTCCTTTTCGGAGCCTTCCTGTTCGCTTCGCTCGCAGTCACGATAAAGCTGGAGTGGGTGATACTGATGGCGATACTCACGCCGGTATTCCACTATGCAGCGTGCGTTATTGGCTATTTGCTTAAGATAAAGAAAGAACCCTGGTGATTAACTGGTCTTCTCCAGGACGTTCAGGACTTCCCTCGCTATCTCTTCCTTCGGCTTTTCTCCGTCCAGAACGAACCACTGGCCGAAAACATTGCTTCTCGACATCTCCTCGTAGGACGCGTTGACCCTTCCCAGGAATGCCAGGTCGGCCTCGTTCCTGTCGAGCTTGCCGCTCTCGTCCATCTTGCGCTTGGCTGACTCATCGGGCGTGATATTCAGAAAGAACACTATGTCCGGTTTTGGGACCCCGAAGTCCTTAGCGAACCTGAGCGCTTTGTCGCGCCTGAATCCCCGGATGCCCTGATAAACGATAGTCGAAAGGAAGTATCTGTCGCATATGACGTTCCTGCCTTTGTTCAGCCATGCGTTAATCTTCTCCCTGTCCTTGACCATGTCTCCGGCGTAGAGAAGGAACTGCATCTCGGCCGACAGCTCATGCTTCCTGTCAAGGAAAAGGCGGATGAGCTTACCAAGGTCTCCTTCGTAGTCAGGATACTCTATCCTCTCTGCCTTGATTCCCTTAGAAAGCATGTGCTTGAGCAACAGCTTGGACTGGGTCTCTGTCCCTGAACCGTCTATTCCCTCAAAGACTATAAGCTTTCCTCTCATGCGTACTTCCTGAGCAATTCAACAATCTTGGGCACCATCTCGTCCGGTCCTGCGGTCGGCTTGAAAGTGAGGATGGGATCGCCCTTCTTCTTGTAGTATTCTATTAGCGGGCTCGTCTGTGCGTGGTAAGCCTGGAGCCTTTCCTTTATGACCTCGACCTTGTCGTCGTCCCTCTGGTAAAGCCCTCCTCCGCATTTATCGCATTTACCTTCGACCTTAGGGGGCATCGAAGGCATCTTTATGCCCTCGCGGTCTATGTTAGCGACATTGTATATGTCCCCGCATTTCCTGCATACCCTCCTTGCGGATATCTTCTCTATGAGTATGTCCTCGGGAAGCTCTATGTTCAGGACGGCGTCCACCTTTCTCACGCTGTCAAGGGCTTCTGCCTGAGGCACTGTCCTGGGGAAACCGTCGAGTATGAAGCCCTTCTCTGCATCCGGCTCGGCTACCCTTTTCTTGAATATGTCTATTACTATGTCGTCGGGCACAAGAGCCCCCGATTCCATTATCGGCTTTACCTTTTTTCCGAGCTCGGTTCCCTTCCTGACTTCCTCTCTGAATATGTCTCCTGTTTAGATGTGCGTTATGCCCAGTATAGGTCCTGCCCTAGAGGCATAGGTAGATTTACCTACGCCAGGTGGCCCAAAAAAGACAAAGTGCATTCCCATCCATTCGCCTCTAATTTTCAGACTGACAGTTAATGCTCTAAATTACGGTTGATTCTTTTTATTTGTTGTTTTCTTCAATAACAGCCTGCGCAGCCGCGAGCCTGGCTATAGGGACCCTGTAGGGTGAGCAGCTCACCTCGTCCAGGCCTATTTTATGACAGAACTTGACTGAATCGGGGTCTCCCCCGTGTTCCCCGCATATCCCGATTTCTATGTTCTTCTTCACCTTCCTGGCTCCGCTGACGCAGTACTGCATCAGCTTGCCGACGCCCGTCTGGTCTATGCTTTCGAACGGGTCTCTTCCATAGACGCCCTTGTCCACATAAGTGACCAGGAACTTGCCTGCGTCGTCCCTCGAGAAACCACAGGCCATCTGTGTTAGGTCATTCGTTCCGAAGGACATGAAGTCTGCCTCCTTCGCGATCTCGTCCGCAGTGATGGCTGCCCTCGGGACCTCCATCATCGTCCCGACCTTGTACTTTACCCTGCCCTTGACCTTAAGCTCGGCAGCCACCTTCTCGATGATCTCCCTTATCATGGTGAACTCATGCACATGTCCGATTAAGGGAACCTCGATGTAAGGGACGGGAACCGCGCCTTCCTTCTTGGCCTCGAATGCCGCCTCGAATATGGCCCTGACCTGCATCTCGTTTATCTCGGGATACTTGACCCCCAGCCTGCATCCCCTGAATCCGAGCATGGGGTTGAGCTCCTTCAGGGACTCGACTGTCTCCTTTATCTTTGCGGCCGGGACCTTCATGTCCTTTGCAAGCTCATGTATCTCTTCATCCTCGTGCGGAAGGAACTCGTGCAAAGGCGGGTCAAGCAACCTTATCACTATGGGCATGCCACTCATCACCTTGTACAATCCCTTGAAGTCCCCCCTCTGCATGGGTAGCAGCTTGTTCAGCGCCTTCTTCCTCTCCTCGGGGGTCTCAGAAAGTATCATCTCCCTCATGGCCGTTATCCTCTCCGGCTTGAAGAACATGTGCTCGGTCCTGCAGAGACCTATGCCCTCTGCACCGAACTTCCTGGCGATTTCCGCATCCTTGGGCGTGTCAGCGTTGGTCTTCACAGAAAGCCTCTTCCTCTTGTCGACCCACTTCATCAGGGCTGCGAAATCGCCTCCTATCTCCGGCTCTATCAGGGGCAGCTCCCCCTTGAACACTTCCCCGGCAGATCCGTCCAGGCTTATTATGTCGCCTTTCTTGACAATAATCTTCTTTGAGGGCACTTTGAACTGGCCTGCCTTCTCGTCAACGATTATGGACTCGCAGCCCGCGACGCAGCACTTGCCCATGCCTCTTGCTACGACTGCGGCATGGCTGGTCATCCCGCCTCTGGCCGTGAGGATGCCCTCGGCGGCGTTCATGCCCTCTATGTCCTCGGGGCTCGTCTCGGTCCTGACAAGGACGAGCTTCGTCTTCGGATCCTTCTCCTTCATCCTCGTGGCCTCGTCGGCTGTAAACACCGCCTTCCCTACGGCTGCACCAGGGGATGCCGGCAATCCCTTGGCTATGGCATGCTCCTTCTCCTTGGCCTTGGGGTCTATCTGCTTGTGAAGAAGCTGATCCAGCTGCTCTGCCTTCATCTTCATGATGGCCTTCTCCTCAGTGAGCAGTCCCTCGCTGACCATATCCACGGCTATCTTGACCGCGGCCGCGGCGGTCCTCTTGCCGTCCCTGGTCTGCAGGACGTACATCTTGCCCTTCTCTATGGTGAACTCGAAGTCCTGCATGTCCCTGTAGCTCTTCTCAAGTATCCCCCTAATCTTCTGCAGCTCCCTGTAGCTCTTGGGAATCTCCTTCTTCATATCCTCGAAATGCTTTGGAGTCCTTATGCCCGCGACGACGTCCTCTCCCTGGGCGTTCATCAGGTACTCCCCGTAAAGCTTGTTCTCTCCCGTGGCGGGGTTCCTCGTGAATCCGACGCCTGTTCCGGAATCCAATCCCAGGTTACCGAAAACCATGGTCTGCACGTTCACCGCAGTCCCGAGATCATCAGGTATGTTGTTCAGCCTCCTGTATGCCCTCGCCCTCTTGTTGTCCCATGAGTTGAAGACGGCATCCACGGACATCTTCAGCTGTTCCATTGGTTCCTGGGGGAACAGCTTTCCTGTCTTCTTCTTTATGGCCTTCTTGTACCCGTCGACGACCCTCCTGAGATCCTCCACGGAGAGGTCTGTGTCCTGCCTTCCCTTCTTCACGGCATCAAGCTCTGCCTCGAATTCCGCGTGTTCCACTCCCATGACGACATTGCCGAACATCTGTATGAATCTCCTGTAGGAGTCCCAGGCGAACCTGGCGTCACCAGACTGCTTCGAGAGTCCCTCGACGGCCTGGTCGTTCAGTCCCAGGTTGAGAACCGTGTCCATCATCCCCGGCATTGAAACAGCTGCGCCCGAACGTACAGAAACGAGAAGCGGGTCGTCGATATCATCGAACTTCTTTCCCATCTTTCTCTCCAGCTTTGCCACATTGTTCTCTATCTGCCTGAGCAGCCCTGACGGCCACTTCTTTGTTTTGTTCACATCTATGCAGACCTCTGCAGTCACTGTAAACCCCGGGGGGACCGGGAGCCCTATCTTCGTCATGGATCCGAGATTGGCGCCCTTGCCTCCAAGAAGCCTCTTATTCTTGGTGTCTCCCTCTCCGAAAAAATACACAAGCTTATCCATGCCCTATTTATTATGGAAACTGTTAAAAAAGTTTATCGGGTCTGTTTACGGCAAAAGTCGCTTCTTCCTTGGAATCATTTATTTTTTCTATAATGTATAATTTGTAATAAGATCATTCCTGTTGTTGCGACTCCTAATCCGTGCCCAATTATCAGTACAATATCATTTCTCAAAAAACCATATATTGTCCACAGTAAATATGAAGTCCACAAAATAATCATGAGTGTTGTTGATACTCCTTTGGTTGACTTGTTTATGTAATTTTTTCTCACCTGGTCCGGGAAACCAAAGAGCTTTACGAGAATGGTAAAAATGACTGTTAAAACACCGACAATTACGACAAGTGATAGGTCAAATGCCATGAATAGAATACCACTCCCTTATTAAAAAGTCACTTCTTCATTTCCCCTGCGGGTGAAGACTTATTTATTTTCTGAACAAAGAATTAATCGTGACAAGGAAAAAAGCCGCCAAAAAAGCCAGGACCATTCCTACAGGGACCATACGCATAAAGGTGGAGGATCTCAGACCTTACGAGAAGACCAGAACGGGCTGGAAGAGGTCCAGGCGCGAGTTCCCGGAACTGATGCACGTCGTGGAGCTTTTCAAGGCGCAGAAGGACTTCAGCGCCCTCATAGACGCCAGGGACATGAACTTCCTGAAGGGACAGCTCTCTCCTGACGGGAAAACACAGGGAGCCAGGATTACCATACTCCCGGACGGACGGAAGCTTGATAAAGCGTACTCGCTGTTTGCAGATCAGCTCGCCATACACGACGAGGCTTCGAACACGCACTGGGACGTCATATACAGGAATCCCGGCGGGACGTATTCTTACGTCTACACGCTCGACAAGAAGGAGCAGTCCAGGAGGAAGAAGTACAGGGAAGTGGAGCATTTCGAGCAGCTGTATCCGAACATAGACGCAGAGGTCACGAAAGCGCTCGACGACCGGGACGACGACATGGCGATACCCATGTACACGCTCCTTAAGACGTACATGCGAGTGGGAAATGAAATGTACTACAAGGCGCATGGGAGCAAAGGCCTGACGACGCTGAAGAAGAAGGACATCCACATAAAGGGGAGCAGCGTCACATTCAAGTACCTCTCCAAGGGAGGCGTCCCGAGAGAGTTCACCGAGGAGTTCCCTGAGAATTACATCAAACGAGTGAAGAAACTCATGGCAGGTAAAAAGCCCGAGGACTTCGTTTTCGTGAATCGGAAGACAGGGCACCCGCTCAGCGATACGCACTTCAAGCACGCGTTCGGAAGATACTGCGACCACGAGTTCTATCCTCACATAGTGAGATCATTCTATGCCACGGAGAAGGCTAAGGAGTTCTTAAGCATGCACGACAAGGTAACGAAGAAGGAGCTGCTGGATTTCTACAGGTTCCTTGCAGCGAAGCTGGGCCACAAGCGCTTCGTCAAGAAGGATCACGAGTGGAAGGAGAGCTACAGCGTAACCATACACCACTACATAGAACCCAGGCTGCTTGACAAGCTTAATTCACTTGTCGGATAGCTTTAACCTGCTCAGGATCCGACCTGAACTGTCCTCTCGACCGGTCTTGTCGGTCTTTCTGTTGGTGTTATGGAAGTCACCTCAAGATCGAAGCCCCCGTACTTGGTCTTGATTACTCCGCTCACTTCGTAGAGTCCCTTGGTCAGGTTGCCCTTGGTGAAGAGTGCCTTCTCGATGGCGTCCAAACCTGTAAGGTGAATCTCGCCGTTCAGATCATCGACCATGTAATAAGCGTAGATTCCCAGGGTTCCCGCTCCTCCTCCCTGCTCCAGCCTGTTCAGCAAGAAGCCAACAACGGTGACCTCCTGACCCGCGTAGCTCTGGTAGTTCTGCAGGTACTCGTCGAACGTTATCTCGACCGGAACCTCAACTGTGATGGTCTGGTACACTGGACCCGTTACCGTCCCCTGCTGTGGCTGGGAAGACTGGGAAAAGGCAACCACGATTACCGCTATTATTGCCACGACAACGACCGCCAGCGGCTTGATGTTCTTCTCCGCGAACATTCTTGCTTTCTCTATTTCCTCCTTGGGTATGTACTTCTCTATGAATTTGGCGGTCTTCTCAATCTCCTCCTTGGGTATCTTCTCCTTTATGGTCTTGTGGACCTTTTCCGGATCCATGGATTTGGTTATCTCAGAAGCAGACGGCATTTCTGGGACAGGAATCTCGATCTTTATGGTTTTCTTCTTCTTTTTCTTTGCCATTAACATATATTGTCGGCAGTTCCTAATATTACTTAAATAACGTGTCCTTCAGGGCAAGTATAAAGATCACGATGCCTGCGAACACTATAACCGGCCAGCCTATGATAACGAAGAGAAGCGAATTACCAGCCAGGAGGAGCTTCGAAATGGTGCTCGCGAAAGTGAAAAGAAGGGCGAGGATTATTATTTTCTTCCAGGAGAATTTCAGGCCGGACCTGAACGGGACGTCCAGATTCACCTTCCTGGACTTTTTAAGGCTGGTGTAAAGCAGAACTGCAGCTATCAGGTATGCCAGCCATATGGTCGCCTGGGATTCGATTCCGGGAAGCGCTTCTATCCTCAGAACAGTTCCGAGAGCCACGTACATTACAATGAGCGCTATGAAGAGGATTACGAACGCCTTTCTCCCTGGCAGCAGAGACTTCATGTCGTAGTTCCTGCCGCTGGTGAGGTTCCTCCATATACAGATGAGTGCCATGAGGACCGCTGCCGTTGAGACGCCAGAAGCCAAGGAATGCAGCGGAGATTGTGAGTTTATGGACTGGAAAATTCCGAAAAATACGGCAGATATCGCCAGGTACCAGAAGGCGCCCTCTTTCGCGAAGACTGACTGCAGACGTCTCGGAAGACCGTTGGCTATCGTCCTTGATTTCGTCAGGAGCGTCTCACCAACGAAGAGGGGTGTTACGAAAGCCAGGATGGCGTGCCAGAACATGACCAGAACTATGAACTCTATCACTGCCACACCGCCTATACTGAGGGGCTGGGGATTCCATGTCGGGAACCACAGTATCTTGGTCATGTAGGCCTCGTAAAGTCCGAATATAAGTCCTGCCAGGTAAAGTGTGTAAAACTTCGGCTTTCCCAGCCTGAAGACTATGGTAGCCAATACCAGCGTGTGGAGCATGTAAAGAGGGAACACGACCCCCACTCCCCAGGCATGAAAGAAAGGGAACATGTCGGAACCTGCGAAGACTTCTGCGAAGAAACTGGAGAAGGCGCCGAGTATGACCCAGAAAAGTATTTTCAGTTTGAGTGGCGGTTTATCAGCCATGTTGATAATTGGTTCAGTTCACTTAAATTACAGGAACAGCAGCAGGCTTATGGCCATGACGAGCATGCCTGCGAAAAGTCCGTAAATTGATAAATGATGCTCTCCGTATTCCCTTGCCGCGGGCAAGAGCTGGTCAAGCGAGATGAACACCATTATCCCCGCTACTGTCGCGAAGAGTATGCCGAATACCATGTCGCTGAAGAACGCCCACAGCAAGCCGAAGCCCACTGCCGCGCCTATGGGCTCTGCGATGCCTGACAGGAAGGAGTAGCCGAAGGCCTTCCTCCTGTTCCCTGTGGCATAGTAGATCGGCACCGAGACGGCTATCCCCTCCGGGATGTTGTGTATCGCGATGGCTACCGCGATGGCGATACCCAGGGCGGGATCGGAAAGAGCGCCCGCAAAGGTGGCGAGACCCTCAGGGAAGTTGTGTATGGCCAGGGCAAGTGCTGCGAACATGCCCATCCGTATTAGCTTCCTGTTCCTCCTCAGCTCGTCGCTTCCCCTGACGTCCTCCACCCTCTTGTAGTCGTGCGGGTTCTCCACAGAGGGCAGGATCTTGTCCAGGGAAGCCGCTATCGCCACGCCACCGAAGAATGCGCCCACCGTGATCCAGCTTCCAGGCACGATTCAAACAGATTCCATGAGGGCCGCCCTGCCCTTGAAGAATATCTCCACGAGCGATACGTATATCATCACGCCCGCGGAGAATCCGAGCGCAACGGCCAGGAACTTCGTGTTGGTGTGCCTGGTGAAGAAGGCCAGGGCGCTGCCTATGCCTGTAGACAGGCCTGCGAATAGCGTCAGTGAGAATGCGAAAATGACCAGGTTTGCATCCACCATATATTGTGTAGTACCAAACGTACTTTTATTTAAGTGGTCAGACAACTGATTATTATGATAGACTTTGCGCTGGTAAGCGGGTTCATACTCGGCGCCATTGTTTCTATAATAGTCATATCCAATCCCATTTCGACATCGGCTGTATTCGTTTCGCTTACCGAGGGTATGAAGAGAAAGGACAAGGTTGAGATAGCGAAAAGGTCCGTCAAATTCTCGCTGGTCATACTCGTGTTCTTCGCGCTTACAGGATTCTACCTCTTCCAGCTCTTCGGATTCAGCATAGGCGCTTTCAGGATCGCGGGGGGCATTTTGCTGTTCACCATGGCCGTGCACATGATGAATCACAAGCAGAGGCATACAGAGGCGACAGAGCTTGACTACAACGAAATATCGCTGATGCCGCTGTCCGTGCCCTTCACGGCCGGACCGGGGACGATTGTTACTGTCGTGCTGCTCTCTTCAGAAGCCCTCAACATGATGAGCACTGTCGGGTTCATGAGCGGCCTCCTGTCCGTGTTCGGCGTTTACGCGGGGATCCTGACGGTCGTGGTTATATCATACCTGATGATGGTCAACTCCCAGAGAATCGATGATATCGTGAAAGAGGGCGGGCGCCACGTAATAACGAGGCTGATGGGGCTCCTCGTGATGGCCATAGCCATACAGTTCATGATAAACGGCGTGATAGACATAATACCCGACCTGATTGCGGCAGCCGTCTGATTCTAAGCAAAACAATATAATTAACCTTTCCAAAGATAGCGTATGATTCCTGCACTCTACCTGCCCTGGGTTTATGCGCTGCTGAGCGTATTTTTCATCAGCCTGCTTTCTCTGGTAGGACTGGCTTCATTTCTCGTCGGGAAGAAAAGGATGACAGCGATGCTCCTGTTCCTTATAAGCTTCGCTGCGGGATCGCTCTTCGGCGGCGCGTTCCTGCACCTGCTTCCCGAGGCGCTGGAAGAGATTGGGGATGCCGGTGCAGTGGGCTTCTACATGCTCTTCGGGCTCATGATATTCTTCGTGCTCGAGAAGTTCGTCCAGTGGAGACACTGCCACCTGCCCACGACATCCGACCATCCGCACCCGTTCGCGTACATGAATCTGGTGGGAGATGCTCTACATAACTTCATAGACGGACTGATGATAGGCGTGGCTTACATCGTGAGCATACCGCTCGGAATAGCCACTACGCTCGCTGTGATATTCCACGAGATCCCCCAGGAGATCGGCGACTTCGGGGTACTGATACACGGGGGCTTCAAGAAGAAGAAGGCCGTGCTGCTCAACTTCCTGACTGCGCTCCTGGCCGTGATAGGTGCCATGGTGGGACTTGCGCTGGGCTCCTCTGTAGAGTCCTTTGCGCTGATCGTAATCCCGATAACGGCAGGGGGATTCATCTACATAGCCGGCTCGGACCTCATACCGGAGATGCACAAGGAATGCAGCGCGAGAAGATCGACACTCCAGCTCATAGGGATAATGCTTGGCATCTTCGTGATGTACCTGCTGCTTTTCATGGAATAGTTTATCCTACTTCAACACCCTTCCAGTGGCATTGGTAATTATTCGCCCTTAAATACGGAGCGCTTTCAGAAAGTATACCGAAAAGAATGAAAATTAAAGATCAGTGAACCCAAAGGAACGGGTTCACTTTTTACGCGCAATGTAGGCTATTCCCGGAATGAAAGCCATCACAAGAACCGAGAGACCTGTTATGGGGAACTCAGGTGCCCCGGGTGGGTCGTAATCCAGGCAGATTCTGTGTGTGTGGACACTGTTCGGGGTCTCGTCAGGTGGGCATTCTGAAGCGGTGTTAAGGTATAACGTGTTGTTACCGCTGTTGAATGGGAACTCGCCAACGTAATCCAGCCTTTCGCTGTCAGTGCATGCGACCGCATCGTCCAGGCTTACAGGACCGTCAACACCATTCACGCTGACATAGTAGTCCTCTTGAGGCTGACATGCAGCTCTGATTGCATACACATAAACATCGTAAGGCCCTGCGAATTCGACACTGATCACAGCTGAGTCAACGACACGACCACTGTGATGACAGCCGTCACCGACAACCCAAAGGTCATCATCGAATGTAATCTCGGTCATACCGTCAGGACATGGGGGTGTAGCGGAAGCATAGCCCACTGAAAGCACAAGAAAAGCTATTGCGAAAGTAGCGAAACTTGACTTCATATAAATCCTCCATTTATGAACAATAGTAGATATTAACCCCCAGATAGTTTTTTAAAAAGGAAGCATGCTATGCGATTAACTTTTTATATATAACAGCCGGAGAAATCCTTTTTATTTCAGGTTACAAGAATAAGAAGCGTGATAAAATAAGGAGGAGAAGAGATGAACAAGACCGAGGAAAACCTGAAAGCTGCATTCGCGGGAGAGAGCCAGGCGAGGAACAAGTACGACTACTTCGCCAAGGTTGCGAGGAAGCAGGGCTACCACTACATAGCGAAGATCTTCGAGGAGACCGCGCTCAACGAGATGCAGCACGCCAAGGACGAGTTCAAGCTGCTCAAGGGCATAGGAGACACCAGGGCGAACCTGAAGGAAGCCATACGGGGCGAGAACTACGAGACCACGCAGATGTACCCGGAATTCGCGCGACAGGCCAAGCAAGAAGGCAACAGGGAAGCCGCTGCTCTTTTCACGATGATCGCGAGGGTCGAGGCAGAGCACAGGGACAGGTACAAGAAGCTTCTCGAGATGGTAGAGAAGGGAACCGTCTTCAAGAGGGACAAACCGATAAAGTGGAAGTGCTCAAAGTGCGGCTACATACACGAGGGCAGGGAGCCTCCTGAGAAATGCCCGTCCTGCAAGCACCCGAAGGAATACTACGAGCCCGAATCGATGAGTTTCTGAGCCCGTGATTTTATTTATAAAACAGAATCTAAAATATAGATTGAGGTGTAAACATTACCCACTTGCTTGAAAAGGTGATGAACAGGAACGTTACCCTGATCCATCCGGACAAGTCCGTGAGATATGCAGGCCAGATTCTGAAGGCTGTCGACATAGGATGTCTGGTTGTCGTGGACAGGGAAAAGATTTCAGGTATCCTGACGGAAAGGGACATCGTGCAGAAAGTGGTGTCAAATGGTCTTGATATAAATAACACATGTGTTAGAGACATCATGTCCGATAACGTTATAACCATGGACAGGAAAAAGACCGTCGAGGAGGCCGTCGATCTTATGGAGAAAAGGGGGATCAAGAAAATACCCATAGTCGAGAACGGCAAGCTGATCGGCATCGTGACAATGACGGACCTGCTGGCGTTCCTGAGGAAGATCGAGAAGTAATGAGAAATTGATTTTTATTTATCTTTCTTCTTCCTGGCGACGTTCAGCGCCTTCTTCGGTCCTCCCGAGACCCATTTGGCAAGCGACACCGGGGAAAGCTGAGTCCTGAGAAGCGAGCTCCTCTCCTTCCTCTTCTCGCCGAGCCTGCTCCTCGTGTGAAGCACCTCTTCCTGCTTGTTGATCATGAGGGCATTGAAGGTCTTTTCGTCGATCTTTCGCGTGAAGTACTGCTTCTCCGCCCTCTTCCTGGTTTCGACGAGCTCCTTCTCCTTCTTCGTAAGGCTCACGATCTCCCTTCCTAGCTTGAAGAACGGCCAGAGAACCTGGGTCACGAGGTACATCGAGATTATGCACACTATCGCCCCGAAGGCTATGCTCCATCTTTCTTCGGACAGCATCCTGAAGAACTCGAAGCCGCTGACCGTGCTCTCCAGCTCCCCGAGGAGCTGCTGGGCTTCCTCGACGGATTCCGTCAGGGTCTGCAAGGCGTCCCTCTCGATGCTGGAGACGGCCGTGTCCAGGTTACGCCTTATCTCGGTCCTCAGCTCGTCGAGGCTTTACGTGTCAAGGCGCGCTCCGGACATGTCCTCTA
>CP070804.1:578145-583039 GCA_020343635.1 Candidatus Aenigmatarchaeota archaeon
CATAACCATCCGTCATGGCGCCTATGCTGAACTTCTTCTCCACCCAGCGCCTGCAGTCCTTAGGGTCTATCTCGTCCACTTTCTTTGTATACTTCAGGAAGTCGTTGTAATTGTCAGCAACGAATCCTGTCTCCCCGTGCTTTATGATTTCTGGAACCGAACCCCTGTTCATGGCCACCACAGGAGTCCCGCAGGACATGGCCTCGATCATGACAAGCCCGAAGGGTTCCTCCCAGCGTATGGGGAACAGCAGGCATCTCGCATGCTGGTAAAGGTCCAGCTTCTTCTCGAACGGTATCAGAGGATAGAACACCACATCTTTCCTGTTTATATGAGGCTTTATGAACTTGTTGAACCATAACTCCTGCCTCCCTTTGTCATACTTGCCTGAAATTACCATCTTCTTACCCAGCTTCTTCGCAGCCCTTATAGCTATGTCAGGACCCTTGTGTTTGTATATGTTCCCCAGGAAAAGGAAGTAGTCCCTCTTTTCATCACAAAATCTGTATTTATCCGTGTCCGTGGCATTGTACACGACCCCCGCCGACCTGAGCCCCTTCAGTCTCTTCTCCTGCTTCTTCGAGATGCACACGAAATGTGTAGCCTTTTTGAAGTATTCAAACTCTTTCAGTTTCGGGGACAGGTAGTCGTTGTGCATGGTTGTAAGCGTCGGTCTGTCCATATATTTTGAGCTGGCTATTGAAAAAAATCCTGCATGGTTGTGTATAATGTCGAACTTATCACTTTCCCTGAAAGCTAGATTCACCTGCGCCATGTTAAGGAGTGTGCTGCAGTTTCCTATACCCGTCGCCTCTTTCACAAGGTATTTCAGCTTCGCCTTGGTTTTGGAGTCTCCTGTAGCGTAAAGCGTTACCCTGTGGCCCCTCCTCACGAGCTCCTCCGTCAGCATGCTGGCCACCCTCTCTGTACCGCCATAGAGCTTTGGCGGGGTCGGCACGACGGGGGGAACAACCTGGGCTATTCTCATAAAATCATCCCTTTATTATCCTCTTGTACGTCTTCTCATAACCATCCGTCATGGCGCCTATGCTGAACTTCTTCTCCACCCAGCGCCTGCATGCCTTAGGATCTATCTCGTCTATCTTCCTGACATAACTGACGAACTCCCTGTAATTATCCGCGACGTATCCGGTCTCCCCGTGCTTTATCACCTCGGGAACCGAACCCCTGTTCATGGCCACCACAGGAGTCCCGCAAGACATCGCCTCGATCATGACAAGCCCGAAGGGTTCCTCCCAGCGTATGGGGAACAGCAAGCATCTCGCCTGCTGGTACAGCTTTATCTTCTTCTCCATATTTATGGTCGAATACATCATGATTCTCTTTCCGTCTACGAA
Source organism: Candidatus Aenigmatarchaeota archaeon (assembly GCA_020343635.1). Taxonomy (GTDB): domain Archaea; phylum Aenigmatarchaeota; class Aenigmatarchaeia; order QMZP01; family JAFGSV01; genus JAFGFG01. The sequence goes on from CP070804.1 coordinate 579,504, forward strand.
CGGCTTTACCTTGGTTTCGAAGAACGGAAGCTGATTTTTATCAACCTTTGCCGCCAGTATAAGCCTTGTTTTAAGCTCTTTCGCGGTCTTTATTGCCAGGTCAGGTCCCTTGTTGTTGTTGATGTTTCCTATGAAGAAGAAGTAGTCCCTCTTTTCATCACAAAATCTGTATTTATCCGTGTCCGTGGCATTGTACACGACCCCCGCCGACCTGAGCCCCTTAAGTCTCTTCTCCTGCTTCTTCGAGATGCACACGAAATGACCGGAATTCCTGTACTGTTCAAACTCTATTGTCCCCGGCCTTATGTAGTCGTTGTGCATGGTCGTAACCACGGGCGTTTTCATATATTTTGCGACTATCAGGCCGTACCCTCCGGTATGGCTGTGGACGATTTCGTAGTCATCCTGATCGTCAAATACCAGCGACGCCTGCAGGATGCCGTTTTGCAGTCTGAAGTAATCTATTCCTATGTTCTTCCTGTAGAAGTATTTCAGCTTCGCCTTGGTTTTGGAGTTTCCGGTCGCATAAAGCGTTACCCTGTGGCCCCTCCTCACGAGCTCCTCCGTCAGCATGCTGGCCACCCTCTCTGTACCGCCGTACTTGAGAGGAGGTGTGGCGAGAATAGGAGGGCATAGCTGTGCGATATTCATTTTCACCATAATATATTATTTATTCATTGCATACAATAAATTAGTTAGGGGGATTTTTTTGAGGATTGCGCAATACTGTCAGTCTGTTTTTAATGTCTCCAGGGGCACCGAAACATTCGTCAAGAGTATAAGCTCAGAGATTTCCAAACGCTGCGAGGTGCACCTCATCGCAGGAAACGGGAAGGGAACGGTCAGGGGGAAAAACCTGAAGACCTTCAAGTTTCCGTACCTCATGAGGAGTCAGCTTCCACACGAGATCCCCAGAGAACAGCAATATGCAGCCGAATGCTGCACATTCTATCTCAATGTCGCCTCCCACATGAAGAGGCACAGGTACGATGCCATACACATACACCTCCCCATAAACCTGATGCTCAAATCCGTGACGCGCGACCCCATACTCATGAACTTCCACGGCGGCGGATCAATAGTTTCATACAAGGATTTACTCAATACAGTGGACGCAGACGCTTACTGCGCATGCTCCAGATTCATCGCCGACTGGGCAGCGAGAACCATAAAGAAGAAGGTGCAAGTGGTTTACGACGGCGTGGACCCGGAATACTTCAGACCCATGCAGGTTAAGAGAAAGGACGGGAAGACTGTGCTCCTGTACCTTGGAGCATTGCTGATGTGGAAGGGATTCGATTACCTTCTAAGGGCCATGGAGACCGTCCAGAAGAAGAACAAGAACATAGAACTGTGGATAGCGGGCATGGGCAACGACGCCGACAAGATAAAGGGTATCATAAAGCGGCTTGGCCTGCAAAACACTAGGATGCTGGGATACATACCTCAGAGTGAAGTTATAAGGCTATACAACAGCTGCGACGCCTTCGTATCCGCCTCTCCCGAAGAGCCATTCGGCATAACCTTCGTCGAGGCTATGGCGTGCGGCAAGCCGATAATAGCCATCAACAATGCAGGTCCGAAGGAGATAGCAGCCAGAGGCACGGGTTTTCTGGCAGCCCCGAGATCTTCCGCAGACCTTGCAAAGAAGATTCTCCAGGCCGCAGAGAGCGACCTTGTCAGGATGGGCGAAAAGGCAAGAAGTCACGTTGTCAAAAACTTCACATGGGAAAGGACGGTTGATTCCCTGATGAAGATATACGGGAAGATATGATCTACTTCCCGGCCGCCTTTATGCATTCCAGGAGCAACTTTCTGTCCGTGAAAACATCGTACGGCTTGAAGTTATACTTGTTCGGCACCTTCTTCCTGGAATCTTCTATCTTACTGCCATTATTCGCTATCCAGTGCAGTTCCCCGGCAAGCGAGGACAGTATCAAATAGCCGGTCTTCTTCCCGAAGTTCTTATCTGATTCCAGTGCTATTGTTTTCATCCAGTTTGATTTGTCAGCATCCAGCTGGCCATATTTGTAAAAGTAGAGCACTATTGACCTGAACATCAGGGCCGTTCTCTCCCCGTCCCATCTATGGTAAAGGTATGGAGATGTAGGCTTCTGTTTGCCCATGAATCCACTGATATGGTAAACCCTTATCTTTGGGTTATAGACTATGGGATGACCGGCCCTCCAGAACCTTATGCTCAGGTCAGGGCCTTCCCCCTGCATGGGAAATAGCACGGAATCGTATCCTCCCGCCTCGAGAAATGCGCTCCTCCTGAATGCTATACATCTTCCGTGGGTCATCTCAAGATACTCGACCCCGTCTATTCTGATGCGTCTGTCATGCTTTCTTGGCCTGTCAAGCTTGCCTTCCATTGCCCCCCCTTTCCAGTAAATGTTCCCCATCACCATGGAGGCCGTCCTTACCCTCATGAAAGTGTTAAGGATTTCCAGAACGGCATCACTTTCAGCCAGTATGTCACTGTCAAGCGCTATCACAATTTCATTTTTCGACAGCGATACGCCTATGTTCCTGGATTCCGCAATTCCTGCGTTTCTTTTGGGTTTGTTGTATTTGTAAGTTACTCCTTTAGGCGCGATAGCAGAAAGACTTTTTATTTCATTTTGTACCGAACTGTCCGGAGAGTCGTCGACCACGACGATCTCCAGCGAGAAGTTTTTGCCGAGACCCCTGCTAGCGAGAAGAGAGTTCACGCATCTCTGGACCTGCCTGGCCTTCATATAGCAGGGAACCACTACAGATATGCCAACAGACTTTGCTACCATAATATCTTTTTGGTTCACTCTGTTAAATTATTTCAATTTAAAAATTACCCAGTAAATTATTCTCATGGCCAAAAAGCTCAATCTTCCGCAGCCGCTCCAGTCACTCATGCAAGGCATAGAGCACGGCGCTCTGACGAACTTCTACGGCGCCCCGGGAACAGGTAAGACGAATCTATGCATGCTCACGGCTCTCGAGATCATAAAGAACGGCGGAAAGGTTATTTTCATAGACACCGAAGGGGGGTTCTCGCATGAAAGGCTCTCACAGCTTTATCCGAATGCTGAGGGCCCACTTAAGAACATCTTCCTGCTCGAACCCAAGAACTTCAAGGAGCAGGGAAAGATGATAAGGGAAATGCCTGCAAAACAGGCTGACATGATAATCATCGATTCCGCGGTGGCCCTTTACAGGCTGGAGTACTCCGACCCGGAAAAGGAGGCGCTGCCTGCCAACAGGGAGCTGTCGAAGCAGATGTCCGTCCTTTCCAGTCTGGCGAGGGAAAGAGACATCCCGATAATAGTCACCTCACACACCTACAAGAACTGGGACACAGATAAGCATGAGATAGTAGGCGGAGACGCTGTGAAGTACTGGGCCAAGGCCATGGTCTTCCTTGAGAGGACGGGAAAGATGGCAGAGAGGAGCGCCACCATGATAAAGCACAGGTCGATACCCGAGGGAAAGAGCGTCAAGTTCGAGATAGTCAACGAGGGCATAAAGCCCGCGAGCGGCTTCAAGTTGTTCTAGTC
>CP070804.1:583139-590908 GCA_020343635.1 Candidatus Aenigmatarchaeota archaeon
AGACTGTTGCATGAGGCCAAGAGGCTCTTCAATTCGGTATTCTTTGTCCCCATAAACAGTATAGGGGTCGGTCTTAATACAGATTTCAGCATAACGTACAGAACCAGCGACCTGCTGAAGTTTGGCGCTGTATTCCCCAGAATACCGGCAAGGTTACACTCCTACGCCTATCAGCTGCTTTCTCTTTTCCCGCCGAAGACCTTCATGCCCATCCCCCCGATAGCATTCTTACTGGCATCGGAACGGTTCTTCCTGCTGACAGTTCTCAGGAAGAGGGGGATCGACACGCTGGAACTGCATCAGGTGAGGTCTGTCAAGGCCGCAGAGAGGATATTCGAGAGGATAAGGTTCCCTGTGATACTCAGGGTCCCGACCCAGAAGACAGGGGTCACTGTGAAGGGGGGCACTGAGGCCAAGAGCATAGTGGAGGCGCTTGGTTCCCTGCAGCAGCCGGTTCTTATAGAGAACGTGGTAAAGAACGTGATCTCTGTGTACGTCGCAGGCCCCGGGGTTCTGGCTGCCGTGAAGAAGGTCACCAAGGACCAGGACGTGATTTTCGGCGAGGGAACCCTGAAGAAGCACAAGCTGAGCTTCGAGGAGAAGCACCTTGCGATGGAGACCTCAAATGCGATAGACACGCACGTGGTAAGGGTAGACATGTCCCCGGGAAAGCGCCCTTACGTGGTAAACATCGAGTTGAACCCCAACCTTATAGAGCCCAGCAAGGTCACGGGGGTCAACATACCCAGGGAGATAATGAAATGCGTGCATCAGGACTACACGCAGCACAAGGACAAGCCCGTTCTTATGCGCTTCTTCGAGGACGCAAAATCCGTTGTGAAGGATATACTGAAGGGAAAATGATGCCTTTTTATAAATAGGAAGTAAAATATGACCATGGACATCAATGCTGCCCTGCAGCCGGCCATGACATGGATTAATGGAATGTCGGCCAGGATCATACCCGAGTACATAATACCTAATCTAACCATAATATTGCAGGTCATACTGATTCTCGCGGTGGCTTACATAGTGGGTAAGGTGGGGAAGGTCCTCACCAGGAGATTGCTGAATATAGTCGGGCTCAGCAGGCTCACCGAGAAATCATGGGCCGAAAGCGTGCTCAGGATAACGGGATACAGGGGCAGCATAGTGGAGCTCATCGCAGACCTGGTGAAGTGGCTGATATACATACTCTTCTTCACGTTCATACTGCAGACCGTGGGGCTTTCAGGCGTAACGGACATCTTCAATCAGGTGGCGACTTTCGTACCGAGGTTCATAGGCGCCATCCTCCTGATAGCTGTCGGCTTCATAATAGCAGACTTCTTCGGCAAGGTCTTCCAGGAAGCCAGCGGGAAGATGCTCGGGGGCGAGGGGCTGGGGAAGTTCATAGGGGGGCTTGTCAGGTACACCATAGGAATGGTGGTGCTCATAATGTCCCTGGCGTTGCTGGGGGTCGATACGGCCGCGCTCGCGATACTGCTTTCCTCGCTGCTCGTAATGGTTATAGTGATAACCACCTTCGGCATAAAGGATGTCATCCCTGAGATAACGGCAGGGTTGCATGTGAGAAGCAACTTCAGGCCGGGGGACAGGGTAAAGGTTGCCGGCCGTACAGGGGTGATAGAGGAGACCGGGCAGCTGGTGACAAAACTGAAGAACGGCAAATCCGTGTTCATAGTCCCCAACAGCAAATTCAGCAGGGAAGCGGTCGAGAAGACGGGAAAGGGTTAAAAACAAATAGAAACCGGGACAATATAATTCTCATGGGCGTAACATTCGGTCCTGGATTCATGGTTCTGGAGAACGGTGACGAGATAATATGGGTGACTCCCCATTCCGGTCCTGCCCTGGAGACTCCCACGTCAAGGGACCAGAACTCTGATACAGTCGCCAGCCTCTGCTGGCTGAAGGCGGGGGGAAAGTACATACTGTCGACGATGCCCAGAAAGAGGGCACTTGGCATAGACTTCAACAGGGACCCTCCCCCTCTGAAGAAATCCCTGGAATATTATCCGTTGTTCATGAAGGACATATATCCGGAGAAGCTTGCGGGGTACAGGGAAAAATACGCGTGGTGCGCCAGCGACAGCAGGGACCATGCCAAAAGGCTTAAGATATACAATGATTTCTGGTCAGCACTCAGGGGTAAGGGAAAGACCGTTGTCTTCTTGCATACAAAGTTCACAAGGCTGAAGAACTTCCCCAGCATAATGGATATCATCGCCTACGAGGACTACGGCTTCAGCAGGGACATACTGGCTCCCATAATAAGGAACATAAACAGGAAATATTCGGGCTTCCTGCACTCCATTTCAGAAAATTACAAGCATGCGATAATACTCCAGGAGAAACGGATATCAAGGAGGATAGCAGAGATATACGGGTCTTTCGATACCAGCACCTCGAAGGTCGAGTACAAGACCAACTTGATGGGGGACCTGAGGATAATCAGAAAGTATGCAGACAAGAGAAGGGTTGGTGCGCTGAAGAAGCAGTTCAACTCGATAAACTTCATGCTTGCTGTGAAATCTGCACTGAAGAACGCGGGGACACCCAAGGTCACCATAGAGTCCATATTCAGGGGAAGCCATGCCAGGAGCCAGGCCAAGGTGGTTTCAAGGAGAAGGAATGTGATAAGCATAGAGCTGAACGGCTTCCTGAACCAGTGGTATCCCCACCATGCCTCTGACATGGTGCTGGACATAGTGAACGCGATAAGGCCCATGACAAAGATAACACAGTATTTCACCGACTAGTCCTGATTCCTGAAACAAATTTAATGATTGGGCTACAATAAGTTTTTATGATCAGAATTCGAAATTTTCGGCCGGAAGATGCTGATACCGTGGCCGGCTTCAAGAGGGAGAGCGCAAAGGTGAACTTCCCGGGATGCGAGTTCAACCCGAAACTGTTCAAGAGGCTTATTCTCAAGAGCTCAAAGAAGTGCCCTGACTGGGTGAAGGTCGCCGAGGATGACGGAAAGCTCATCGGATACATATGGTTCAAGGTTATAGAGAGCACAGTCGGGGTGTTCGGCCGGATGGAACATCTCTTTGTTGATGAAAGGTACAGGAAACGGGGAGTGGGAAGGATGCTGATGGAGAGCGGGGAGGAATACTTCAGGAGGCATGGAATAAAGAAGGTCAAGCTGACCGTTACCAGGGGCAACAAAGCCGTATCGCTGTACGAGAAGATGGGTTATGAGGTCAAACGATTCAAGATGGAAAAGGATTTATAACTTAAGGATGAATATTCTCTTATGTCTGCGAAAATAAGCGCCTGTCTTGCGTCTTTCTTTGTGCTGTTCCTGTTTTCATCCCCTGCAGGCGCAATCGACGTGCTGGATGAGAGTCAGGAGGACATAACGCTTATACTTGAACAGGGTGCCGATTATGATTTCCCCCTTTTGCTGCAGGACGTCGATAAGATAACTAACGTAACGACCGAAGGGGATATCGATGACTGGATAGGAATCTGGGGTGATTCTGAAAGGCAGATATTCCCAGGACTTCCGTATATCCTTGTCACGATATCTGTTCCTGCTAAAGCTGAACTGGGCGAATATGACGGTGAGATAACAGCCGACGGGAAAACGCTGTCATACATAACAGTCAAGGTCATTCCTAAGTTCAGTGACGTGATAGCCCACGAAACGCTTTCCGACATGGGTGAGGAAGTGGGAGCACTCGGTGATAGGGTCTTCAAGCTGACTGAAGACATCCAAGAACTCAGAAACCAGATCGCGTTGCTGGAGCACGATGTATCGGAAAAGGTAGAGGAGATATACCAGTACCAGAAGAACCTCGATGCACTTGAAAAGGAGAAGAACGCCCTTGAGACGAGCTACCAGAACCTGCAGACAGAGTACGATGAGACAGAAGAGTCGAACAGGCAGCTCAACGAGCTTACGGGGGCACTCGTCGGGACCCAGTTGCCGGGAATGTTCATAGGCGGCATACTGCTCGGCATAGTCCTCACGTTCGTGCTGGCGAACAGGCAGAAGCTGAAGAGGAAAATCGTCAAGAAAATTACAGGCAGGGATCCCGGGGACGCAAAGGATTTCAGGTATTCCTACACCGGAAAGTGAATCATTTCCTGCCCTTGTGAAGCAGACCCCTGGTTTTCTTTCCCGAAGAGGTCAGCCCCCGGTTGGCCCTGGATTTATGCTTTACTGAAGCCACCCATTTCGTATCACTTTTCTTTACCGAGGGGTGTGACGGGTCAGCAAGTATGACCTCGTACCAGATGCTCTTTCCGTCCTCGCCCACCCAGTAGGAGTTCAGGACCTCCATGTTCCGGTACTTCGCGGCCGCCTTCTCCTCTGCGACGAGCTGCTTTGACTTGTTGAGCGTGAAGAACCGGCCGGCCCTTTTGGGCCTTCTTCCTCCTGCAAAATCCGGGACCTTTCTTCCGCCCTTGTTGATCCTCACTCTGATGACACAAAAGCCCTGTTTTGCCTTGTATCCGAGGCTCCTTGCCCTGTCAGGCCTGGTGGGCCTGTCTGCCCTGTTAACCACGGGCTCGACCCTCCATCTAACGAGGCGCTTCTTCTGGATTTCCCCCAGGTTCTCTGCGGGCTTTTTCCACACCGATCTCCCCTCCTTATACAGAAAATCACTCTTGTGTTGCAAAGCTTATAAATCTTAGATATAAAATATATTTATCTCTTGATACGACTTATAGGTTTAAAAAAGGAGGGTTTGCATGCACGCTGCTGTTAAGATTATTATTGGTCTTTTCATAATAGTAGTAGGATTCGGCCTTTTCGTTGATTCTGTCTATGGCAACAGATGGACAGGCGTGAACATAAACTGGTGGAATAACTTCAAGGTCGTTGTAACGGGCTTCATACCGCCGCTGCTGATACTGATAGGCCTGTTCATAGTGTGGCTCGAGGCAGATGAGCTCAAGGCCGGAAAAGAACTCAGTGAGGAGTTCAAGACCAGCGACGAGGCTGTCAAAAAAGCCGTGGCATCCAAAGCGCCCAGAAAAAGAGCAACACGCAGAAGGAAAAGATAATCCGCCGGCCTTTCTTTTTGCTGGCAGTATTATTTCTCAGGATAACTCGAGGTGTAGGGTTCCGTGTCTGAAAGACTTCCCTGAAAGCTTGAGATTCTCAGGCTTTGTTATTATCTTGAAATAGGCCTTGTCTCCTGCCACCGCCTTTATCTCCACAGAAGACCCTAGCTCCCTCACTTCTATGTCGTGTTCGTCTTTCACTTCGGGTATCTGGACGTCAACGGCAAAGCCGCTGTCCGTTCTTCTCACATCAGCCTTTGGCTCCTCAGTGACCTTTGGCCCGCTCATCCTTGATATTATCGGTATCCTTCGCTTCTCTTTCCTTTCTTCAGGGTCCTTTCCCGGAATTCCGAACCTGTTCTGGACTTCCTTCTCGACCATTTCCCTGCTGACGTTTCCGAAGGTCTCTATGTCAACCTTGGGCTTCATTCCGGTTCCTCTCTTCACATGGATTGTTAAGCCCCTCTTTACCGGTTTGTCACCCGTGTCCCTGAGCCTGAACAGGGGGGAAAGGTCTATGGCCTGCATGTCGCTCTCAAACATCTTGTCCATCCTCTTGAACATCTTGCTGAAAAGGTCTCTGCCGAAAGCATCAAGAGGGGAGCCGCCTTTTTGAAGCCCGCATCTGGGGCAGAACCTCCATCCCTCTTCCAGATCGTTACCGCATCTTTCGCATATCATGGTAGAACATTTTGCTGTCAACGTTTAAAAGTGTTTAGTACAGGTCTTCGTCTTCGTCGGTCTCTTCTTCCCCGCCCCTCTTTAAGAGCCTGGAACCGAACCTGGAGTAAAGGAACAAGCCAACAACCCCGATAACAACTATGATCACTATGATGTATACCCATGTCAAGTCGACCTCGCCGGCAGGAGCTTCTGTAAACGTGGAAACTTCCTGCAGCGTTTCGAGCTTGGCCCTGGCGCTGGCATAACTCTGCATGGCATACGCGTAATCTCCCGAATCAAGGCTGCTCTTCGCATCGTTTATCTTATCATTGACCGTGAAGAACAGGTCATCTATGGTCTCGGAATCATAATTTTTGTCCTCAAACTCCAACATGAGTAGGTTCATGCTTTCTTCCAGGTCCGATACATCTTCCCCGAAGTCCTGGCTGATACAGTCCATGGACACATATATTTTGGCCGTTCCCCCGCTGCTGGTCACTTCAACATACCCGTCGGCCGTCGCGCTTTTGGCTGATATAGTCAGATCCATGCTTTTTGACGTATCTCCCAGGGAGTCAGGCAATTCGGCATCCGTGACCTCTATCTGACCGCCTTCCGTGTAACCGAAATTCTCTATCTGGCCAGTTCCGATGTTCTTAAGCGTAAATGTCTTCCTTACAGACTCTCCGACCATGCACTCCTTGACATTCCAGAACGAAGGTACGACCTGCAGGTATTCGCCCGCGCGCGAGATTACGGAAATGTCATAGTTTATACTGACATCGACCGGTATCGTCACGTCCCCTGCCATTACGTTGACCTTCCCCGTGGTCCTTGTCTCTGTCAGCTTTAAGGGATCCGCCGTGACCGTAAGGGTGGTCCCGGAACCTGCCTGGAGGACGTTATCCCCGAGATCGGTTGTCACATGCTCAGAGATGTCCCCCTCCTCGATTATTGTGAGGGTAACCGAACTGGTGCCGGTGTTGTTGATGAGCACAGTCCTGTCTTCTGAGACGTCAACAAGATCGAAGACCAGTGAAGTCGGGCCCACATCGAGCGCCTTTCCTGTAACTTTGAAGTTTGTGGTTTCAGACTTACCGCCGGCCGTCACTTTGACCTCATAATCGCCCTCATCCTCGTCTGTTATGTGGAACAGAAGCAGATACTGATCATCTACATTCGGTTCAACTGGATCCAGTCTATATGTAATACCACTGGGGTTCTCCACTGTGGCAGAGACGCTCGGATATATGGTTCGGCCGGTTATCTCGACGGTTTCGCCGACGAGGTAAGAGCCCTTGTCTGTTGCCACGGTGAGTTCTATGTCCTCCTTGCTTATCTCAATTTTCAGGAGATCTCCTCCTGACTGGCCTCCGATTCTTGTGAAACGGAAAGATAGATAGTATATTCCCGGATCAAGATCTTCTAAGGTGTAATAGAAAGTCCCGGGGTGTGTCCCCTCTTCCATTTCAACAGAAGGATCATCACCGTAGCCAGAGAGGCTCAGACTCTCTCCGGTTACGGCGTCATACATGGTTATGGTAGGAGGATCCACGACATCAGGCTGTGTGGCAGCCGTTATATTAACGCCTCCTTTTCCCTTCTTGGCGCCAATGGTTATTGTCTCCGAATGTATGACTATGTTGGTTCTGTTGAACTTCACGCTGCTATCGATGTCCTGGGCAAGGAAATTCATCAGATAGATACCACTGGAATCGAATGGCGTCGGGCCGCAGCTCCCCTCGAAGTCCGCAGTCTTGCCCGAGAACTCGCATATCCAGCACTCACCGTATTTATGCATGGATCCGCTCTTTCCGAGGAAAATCCAACTCGGTGTCCAGAGATCCCAAGAGATTCTTATCGGGTCGGAAAGCGTGTACAGGCCGGTCGCGTTGGAATTGACATGTTGTTTCGGTATTATGAAAATCATGCTCGCGTTGGCCGGGGGGTGAGGGGGCAGCTTCGTCAGATCGCACAAGTTGGCCGCCTGAACGCTGCCCGCAAAGAGAAAAAACAGTACAAACGCTGCTATAAAACCGGATTTGTTCATACTATATCATTTGCCTTCGCGACTACTTAAA
>CP070804.1:591008-620341 GCA_020343635.1 Candidatus Aenigmatarchaeota archaeon
AGCGTTGACCTTTTTGTCATCACCGGTCCACATGTCCCTGGCGTCCCTGCGTATGACCTTCGGGTTTTTGTCTATCAGAACAACATTCATCCCGCCCCCGGAGAACATGCCCGAGACCTTATGTTTTCCCTTCTCGAAGGTCTGCAGGGGTTCCCCCTCCTTTTCAAGTATGGCGGTTTCGCCCTCAGAAAGCTCTATCTTCTTGCCTGTGAATCCGCCAATCTGTGAGACACTGATTCTCTGGGCCACAACAGCCTCCGATCTCTCCCACTTCTTGGCCATCTTTATCATTTTGTCGCGTAACTTAAAAATTCAGGCTTTGGTCCTCTGCACCACGGAGTCGTGTACATTGATATCCTTCTCAACGACTTCCCCTTCTTCCCCGCTCCCTATCTTGGACCTCTGGACAACAGAATCTATGATGTTTATTACCTTCTTTATCTCGACCTTCTCCACCTCATGCGCGTCCGTTCCGGTGGTTATGGTATGCCTTATTATGCCGGCTATCCTGTCCAGGTTCTCATCGAGGTGCTCACGGCTTTCGGAGTAGAGTTTCAGTATGAGATGGACGAAGTCCTCGTCCTCCTTTATTACAACCGTCAGCAGGTGGTGCACGTTCTCAAGCCTGAACGAGTACCTGAGCATCACCTCGCCTTCGAATTTGTGCTCAGATACAAGCTCCATGTCCTTGCAGTTATCCGTGACGTGCTTCATCAGTATGCTCCCCTTTATGTTCCTGAACGTGTATCCCCTCTGCTGGTGGAAGAATTGCTTCTCCAGCTCATAGTACAGGCTTTGGGCTACCGGGTACGCGGTTATGCTGCGGTCAAGATGGGCCTTTTCTGTCCTGAAGTGTTCATCACCCTCGAATGCCTTTTTCGGCGGACCAGCGGAGTCAGCGACATTCGCTATTACGGGTCTTATATACTCCTCATATTTCACACCCTTATCGTCATGCATGGTGACACTTCCCCTTGCTATCCTGTGCTTCCCCGGAATTCCCATCTTCATGCTCCATGAGGCTCCATACTCGTCACCGGGCAAGAGCTTGTCGAATTCCTTGGGATTGCTATGGGGTGCCTGCACATTCTCATCGAAGTCTATGTCAACCTTTATGTCATAGAGCGTGTTTGATGAGAGGTTCTTTACGAGCAGCACGATCTTGCTGACCTTGCTTACAACGGGATCCGGGTGTATGTGGGGGGTTATCTGTATCTTCGGCCTTACCAGAACCGATATGGGGGCTATCTCGAAGTCCAGGGTGTCACCTTTCTCACTCTCCCATGTTATGAAGTTGTAGGGAGAATGGAGCCTGCCCACCTTGCCCGAGGTCTCATAGGAGAATATCCTCACCTCGCCCGGCTTGAGCTTATCCACATCATGGCTTATGCACGCATTCCTGTCACCTATGGATATTCTGTTCAGGGTCTCTTTGCTGTGATTCTCGACCACCACTTCAAACCTGACGTGCTCCCCTTCCACCACTTCCTCCTTTTCCGCGTACTGGTCCACACGCGGGTGGGAGATGGTATGCTTGAGCTTGTAGACCTCGTTCTTCAGGTCATCATCATGCTCTATGCTGCAGGCCTTCTCGTAGAATTTTATGGCCTTGTCAGTTATTCCGTCATTCTTGCTTGCAAGTGCCGCGGTCTTGTAGCACCATTGGGCTGCGTAGACGCTCTTCGATTCCAGGAACTTCTCCGCGCCTCTCAGGGCATACTCCACGGTGCTCTTGTGGTCGCCCTTCTTCATCGCGGCCAGTGACGCGGACCTGTAGGACCACCCGGCATTAAAGGTCTTCTTCTCTGTCTCGCTGTATGACGCCGCCTGCAGGGCGTACTTTATGCCGTCGTCCCATTCTCCGGCTCTTCTTGCAAGTACAGAAAGCATGTGGTAAACGTAGGCTGCGTTGGCAAGGTCCCCCTTCTTCGCACTGCTTTCCCCCTTCTTCAGCAGCTTTACGGACATCTTTTCGTAGTCTTTCTTCTTTATCGAGGCATCCGGGGGCTTTTTTGAGAGCCAGTCAAACATAGTCATAATTAAATAAAGAACCGAAAAAATTATATTAATACCTGCGAGGGGTGTTCATATGGCTAAATACGCGTGCGTCAAGTGCGGATGGGAAGGGAAACCCATTCTAATGGAGCCTGTCACAAAGGTGTGCCCGAAGTGCGGTTCCGTGCAGCTCGAGAAGCTTAAGAAGTAGTCAGATCTTCTTTATCTTGCCCGGTGTAGGCTCATAGCAGACGCCTTCTCCCAGAAGCTCGTTTATGACGGCCTCCATGCCCTCCTCGGGGGCGCCGACCTGCGCAATCAGGTCTCCGTATTTTATCCCATCCTCGTTCTGCTCTATCACCGTAAGGATGTTCTTCCTCAAGTCGCTTTCCTCAGGCCTTGGCTCTTCAGGCGGGGGTTGCTGCAGATGGCCTCCTGCATGCCTTGGCTGGGGCTGTCTCTGGCCCTTCAGACCACGCAGTATGTCCAGCCTGGCCAGGGCTTCCTCGTCGGGCGTGATTTTCCTTATCATCTCCGGAACGACGTATATCTCTCCCTCATATTCCCGGACCTTGCCTATGAGGCTGACGATGTCTCCCATGTTGACATCGTTGAGAAGCGCGATCTCCCTCCAGAGCTTGGCCCGGATGGTCGCTGTTGAATCATCAATGGTCACTGAAGAAAAGTTGCCGTCTTCGGATGTGAACTTTCCGACAACGGTCCCGGCTATCTTCATGCGGGATATGTTCTCCTTGAGGGGGGTGATGATGTAGCTTGGCTCCATGCCTTCCTTCTTCACCCATTCACCGCTGACGACATCCACTATCCGGACTTTCTTTGCGGTCTGTCTCTGCATTGGCATACGTAGAATATGTCCCGGATATTTATAGCGTTTTCGGTCAGGCGTGCAGTTCGACTATGTCTTTATCCCTAAGCTTATGGTACGGACCGACCTTCTGCTCAGGGAACCTTGCTGAAGGTCCCCATATGCGCGCATGCTTGAAGTACTTCTCCTGACCGCGAAGAATCTTCTTTGCGACACCCATTACGGTGCAGCCATCTTTCATTATTAGAGGTTCCTTCATGTCAGGGTCATGGCCTATGCGCTTCATGTACAGCCTTATCAGACCCAGCTTCTTCCATATGGCTTCCCTGAGGTCATCCAGGTTCTCGTCCCTTTCCGCTGATACCTTCACGATGTCTTTGGTCACCCTGCTGAAATCAAGCATAATGTCTATCTTGTTCAGCACGACAAGCGACGGAACGTATGCCCTGTTCTTCATCAGAGAGTCTATCAGCTGCTCCTCGTCGATGTTCTCCCTTATCAGTACATCGGCGTTGTGGATCCTGAATTCACCGAGCACCCGCTTTACACTCGCTTTGGAGAGTATCGGTTTCCTTACGGCTATGTTTATCTTGAGGCCGCCTGTATCCTTTTTCACTATCTTTACGTCAGGCGGCTGCCGGTCTAACCGGAACCCTCCGTTGTATAATTCCTTTCTCATAGGCTCCAGCTGGTACACATCATCCAAAAGAAAGATTATGAGATCGGCGCTCCTCAGAGCAGAAAGCACCCGCTTCCCCTTTCCCGTACCCTTGGCAGCATCAGCAATCAGCCCGGGAATGTCAAGAATCTGTATCTTCGCTCCCTTGTACACCATCATCCCCGGTATGACGTCGAGCGTGGTGAAATCGTAATGACCCGTCTTCGAATCGGCATTGGTAAGCCTGTTCAGGAGCGTGGATTTTCCCACCGAGGGGAAGCCCACCAGAAGGACTGTGGCATCACCGGACTTCTTAACGCTGAAACCCGGGCCGTAGCTGGTGCCGGAGCCCTTCTCGACCTCAGCGCGTAGCTTCGCAAGCTTCGCCTTCAGCATCCCTATGTGGCCCTGGGTGTGCTTGTTGTACTTCGTCTTCTCAAGCTCCTCTTCTATCTTCTTTATCTCCTCTTGGCGCGTGATAAATAATCAATATATTGATATTTATATTAAAGCTTAAGGCATATTCCATGACCTACAAAGAAGCAGCAACATAAGCTGCAAAAGAAGCAGAAGCTATTCGTTAAATTCCGATGTTAAGATGAAAGCAATAAAACCGAGATATAATTCATATTAACCACTTAAGAGTCCTCAAAAGATTTATAAAATTTTCTGTTATGTTAATCCATATGAGGTCGAATGCATCGGAAAAATTGATTATACCTGAATCTAGGCACAGAGGCCTCTATATTCCAGAGTCGGAGTTGTCTCTGCCGCTGATAGATAATCTGGGTGACTGGTTCAGTGATGGGAAGCCGGCATACAGGCTCATCAGGGAATCTGCGCCGTTGGAAAGGAGACTCCTGCTTCAGTTGGCAAGGTTGGACCTTGAGCGTGGTACCCGACATGCAAAATTAGTTCCCGAGCATGTAAGAGAGGCCGTAAGGCAAGCCGGTATTTACGAACAGGAAATTAAGAAAGGCTATGCCGCATGCCACAGTGACGTAATCGAGTTTTTGCCAAGGGTGTATGCAACCGAAGGGATGTGGCAATTCAGTAACGAAAATCGTGACCCTGCAATGTACTACCAAGAAATAAAAGACCTTAAGGAAACAAATGATGGATGGGAGAAAGTGCGTTCTGAATACACAATTGTAAACTTTACATTGGTGCCGGAAGGTGGTATAATAGTCCCTCGAAAAGATACCAAATTATGGTACTATCCCTGTGGAATCCCACTAGAGACAACCATAGACCGTGAAGAGGCAATCCAAGAATGGGTGGATGTAGGGCTTACAGAGGAACAGGCAGAAAGAGGGCTTTTTAAATTTCACAGGCCAGATGAAGTTTCAGGCTTGTATACGGTTATTTCGTCTTATGACAAAGAAGGTACGTTTCACATTAGCATATGCGGCAGACCCGACAAAAAGGCCTTTGATGTCGGCTCGTATTCAATGAGAAGGGCTGCCTGAAACCTATAAATGATTCCTTGGAGAAATATATTTCATGGGGACCGAGCTCAAGAAAGAACTGGGACTTATACACGTAGTAATGCTGTGCACCGGCGCCATAATGGGCACAGGGATATTCATCATACCCGGCGTTGCAGGTGGTCTGATGGGCCCCGGTTCCATAATACTGTGGGTGCTTATAGGGCTTCTCACAATTCCCATAAGCCTCTGCTTCATAGAGCTGGCGTCAAGCTACAACGTGACCGGAGGACCCTACGTCTACATAAGGGAGGCCATGGGCGATTTCTGGGGTTTCATAACGGGATGGACCGCCTGGCTCATGGCCTGCATATACATAGGCACGCACACCATAGCGATACGCTACTATCTCGACTTCTTCTATGAAATGACGTTCGTCGAAGCCGCGGTGCTCTATGCCGGGGTCATAGGAGTGATAACGCTCATAAATTACGCGGGTGTAAAGCAGGGAGGACGGACACAATTATTCTTAACTTTGGGCACGTTTTCCGTCCTAGCCATATTCATAATACTAGGACTTCCCAAGGTCGATATGACTAACTTCGATCCGCTGTTCCCGCTGGGGCTTTCAGCGCTCGGTATGACGGCAGTACTCATAGTCGAGCCCTTCATAGGATGGGAGACTACAACCGTCATAGCAGGCGAGGTCAAGGACACCAAGAGGAACATACCTCTGGGACTTGTGATATCCACGATAATCATAATGACATTCTATCTCCTTGTCGTGTTCGTCACCCTCGGCGTGATGCCCTGGCAGCTGCTGAAGGATTCCATATCGCCCATGGCTGACGTGATGGCACTGGCCTACGGCAGCGGGATGGGGGCGATTATGACGGCTGGGGCAATAATAGTAAGCCTTGCGTGCCTCAATGCCTGGATACTGACGACCGCGAGGCTTCCCTACGCGATGGCCAAGGACAAGCTGTTCCTGGGGTCTTTCGGCAACATAAACAGGAAGTACAACACGCCCTCGAGGTCACTCCTTGTGCAGGCCGTGATAGCATTCATAATAACGCTGACAGGATCGTACGAAGGCGCAGTCTTCCTGCTCATGGCCAATGCCCTCATATTATATGCACTGTCCGCGCTGTCCGTCATAAAGCTGAAGAAAAAGCCCGTGGACAGGCTGATAGACCTTCCTGTGGCCGTGCCTATGATGGCGCTCCTATTATGCATAATACTCTTCACACAGATACCCTTCGAACTCATGATTTCCGGGCTCATGCTCATAGCATTCGGCGTACCCATATACACTATGATAAGGGTCACCTACGACAGGAAGTTCCTGGAGAAGTTCTACAACACGTTCTCCCCCCTTTATGACATATTGTCGCCCATGTGGTACGGAAAAGGCAGGAGGGAGAAGGTGATACTGAAGGCGAACATAAAAAAGGGCGACATAGTCCTCGACTACGGATGCGCCACTGGAGCGGACGTGCTCATGCTCGCTGACAAGGTAGGACGCGAAGGAAAGATAGTCGCGGTGGACATTTCCATAAAGCAGCTCGAGAGGAGCGTAGAGAAGGTCAAGAAACTGCCCGGGCACCCGAACGTAGTCTTTGTCAAAGAAGACAGGGAGCTGGTGCCCTTTGAGTCAAGCACATTCGACAGGATAATATCCGTCGGTGTCCTTTCATATCAGCCCGATCCGGGGAAGCTGCTGCATGAGTTCAGGAGGGTGCTGAGAAAGGGAGGCCGGGTGAGCATTATGGACTTCGGCAGGGCGCTTTTCATACCGAAGGCCAAGTACCTGAAGTCCCGTGAAAGCATAAAGAAGACATTTAATAGCGCGGGATTCAAAAAAATAAACATAGAAAAAACGAGCAGCATTTCTGCCGAGTACTACTACATAACAGCGGTGAAGTAGCATGAAAGTGAAAGACGTGATGAGCACGAAACTGATAACATTCAAGCCTGAGGATACGCTACACGAGGCTCTGCAGGTTTTCACCAGCAAGGGGATTTCCGGGGCCCCGGTCGTAAAGGACGGGAAGCTTGCGGGGCTCATAACAGAGCTCGACGTGATAAAGGTCATAGACATATACACCCCCAAGGTGCATTTCACATCAATGCCGCATTTCTTCCTTGTGCTTGCGGGACTGAAGAGCAGAAAGAAGGCGACGGAGCTCAAGAAGAAGATAATGGCCGCCTCAAAACTGCAAATCCAGGATTTCATGACCCAGGATCCCGTCACCATAGAAGAGGACGTGGATATAATGGAAGCCGCCAGAATCATAGACACCTATAAAGTCAACAGGATACCTGTGGTGGAGAAGGGAAAGGTCAGGGGAATCGTAACCAGAAACGACATAATAAAGGCCGTGGCCAGGCTGGACACCATGCTTACAGAGCGAAGAAAGAAATAATTTATTTCAATTTCTCAAATTAGATTCATGCAAAGCGAAGTATGGCAGGATCCTGAACTCGATCAGGTTTTCATGATAGATGCAGAGATCATTGACAAGATAGTAGAATCCGCTGACCTGAAGAAGAGTGAGACGGTCCTTGAGATAGGAACAGGGCCCGGAAATCTCACGGGGGCATTGGCGAAGAAGTGTAAAAAGGTTATAACCATAGAGATCGATGAGAGGCTGAAGCCGGGCCTCAAAAAGACGTTTGACAAAATCGGTAACGTTGAGATAGTCTGGGGAAATGCGTTGGACGTTCTCGAAAAGGGAAAGATCAGATTCGACAAGATAGTGGCAAATCCGCCTTACTCCATAAGCGAGGCCCTGATAAAGGCTCTGTTCGGGGTCAGGTTCGAGGCGGCGGTGCTCACCCTCCCGTGGCGGTTCGTTGAGAGGCTTACATCCAACCCTGAAGAGGAGGACTATTCGAAGCTCTCGATGTTTGCCCAGTCATTCTTCAGTATAGAGACCATCCTGAAGGTGAACAAAGAGGCATGGCACCCAAGACCGGATACCATGAGCATGGTTGTCAGGATCAGGCCCAGGAAGCCGGGCCCCGACGATGTTTTCCTGAGGGAGATCGCCCTTCAGGATGACAAGAAGCTGAAGAACGCTCTGAGAGAAGCCATCATAAAAAGAAAAGGCAAGACCAAAAGGACGGCAAAGGATGAAATAGATGATATCGATTTACCCAAGAAACTGCTTGACAAGAAGATAAGCCAGATGTCTTTACTGGAGATAAAGCTGGTGCTTGCCAAGCTCGGAAAGAGGAAATACAGGCTTGTCTGCTTCGACCTTGACGGCACACTTCTTGACGAAATGAAATACATATGGACACTGATCCATGACGAACTGCATACGGACAGAGGCAAGAGGAACGAATACATGGAGAAGTACTACAGAGGCGATATCAGCTACAAGCAATGGGCCGAGATCGACATAAAGCTTTTCGTAGATAAGAAGACTAGCAGAGAAGACATCATCGGGCTCATGAAAAATATCAAGCTGATGAAAGGTCCAAGGGAGACGCTGCTTGAGCTCAGGAAAAGGGGCTACGTGCTTGCCATCATATCCGGAGGACTGGATCTCGTGCTGTACCACTTCTTACCGGATGCGCACGAGCTGTTCGATCATATAATCATAAACAGGCTGCTTTTCGACGAGGACGGAAAGCTCAGTGGAGCCGAGATTCCGCAAGACTTCGGGAAGTCTGGGAACAAGGCCGACTCTCTTAAGAGACTCGCTGAGAAGGAAAGCATAAGCATGGATGAATGCGTCTTCATAGGGGATTCTGATAACGACGTTGAAGTGATGGAAGTGGCGGGTTTTACCATAGGTTTCAATCCCACGGACAAGATAGCGAAAGTCAGTGACGTTATAATAAGGAAAAAGGACCTCAGGGAAGTTCTTGATCATCTCACTTAGTCAGCAGGTCCCTGTTGTACAGCAGCAGGCCTATGACCACTATCCACACTATGGGCATCAGGTAGTTCGACTGCAGAATACCCACGACTATGGATGTTATTCCTATCGCTATTACGACCACGATGAGCAGTTTCGTGGTGTTGAAGAGGATAGAGAAGAACATGATGAGACCCATTAATCCCAGAATGATGGGTACAAATGACATCCAATCGAGGACACCAACCAGCGTGACATCGCCCAGCTCCAGCTGGGTTATGTCCACAGTCTCGTTCAGCAGTCTGAGCTCCTCAAGTGCAGTCGGATACTGAACTAACATTATGTCGATTATACCGCCTATGATCAGTATGACAGAAAGCGAGATTCCTGTAACGGACACAACCCTTATAATGTTGGATTTCGAGGCGTGGAGCTCTGATTTGGGCTTCGCAGGTTGAGCGACTTCTGCCTGCCGGACAGGCTGAGGAACCATCGCTTCAGGGGGCGCCGCTTCACCGAAACCCTTAAGAGCCTCATCAACAGCAGCGACATCCCACCCTTTTTTGATAAGCGCATCTCTTATCGCGTCTCGAGAATACCCTTTGCTAAAGGAGTCTCTTATGTATATAGCCAGTCTCGGGTCGGTTGCCATGTTAATTAATTGGATATTTCCTCTTATATTATTGCTTTTATCCTCTCCATGCCCTTTTTGATGGTTTCTTCAGAACATGCATAGGACATTCTCACATGTCCCTCACAGCCGAATGCAACACCCGGAACTAAAGCGACTTTAGCCTTCTCGAGAAGCCTTTCCGAGAACGTCATGGAATTCTTGCTGATCTCAGAGACATTGGGGAAGACGTAGAAGGAACCCCCGGGTTTCGGGCATGATATCCCGTCTATCGAATTCAGTCTCTTGACTATCAGGTCTCTCCTCTTTCTGAACTCCGCCGCCATGTGCCTGAAGGAATTCTGGCTGCCCTCGAGCGCTTCCAAGTATGCCGCCTGTGCGATGGAACTTGGATTGGATGTCGTATGCGACTGGAAATCCGTCATGCCCTTTATCACATTAACGGGGCCGGCTGCCCACCCTATCCTCCAGCCTGTCATGGAATACGCCTTTGCAGCGCCGTTTATGGTTATGGTCTTGTCCTTTATCTCAGGACCCAGTCCAGCTATGGAAACGTGCTCTCCCTCGTACAGAAGATGCTCGTATATCTCGTCTGATATTACGTAAAAGTCATTGTCCACAGCGATTGATGCTATCTTTTTCAGTTCTGACCTTTCATAGACAGCCCCTGTGGGATTGTTGGGGGAGTTGATGATAAGCAGCTTGGTCTTTTCACTCACCTTGTCCTCGATGTCACCAGCCTTCAGACGGAAGCCCTTCTCTTTTTTCAGCTCAGCAAACACGGGCTTCGCTCCTGCAAGCTTCACCTGCTCGGGATACGTGACCCAGTACGGGCTGGGTATCAACACTTCGTCACCCGGGCTGCACAGGGTCATTACGGCATTATAAAGGGCGTGCTTGCCTCCGCAGCTTGCTATTATCTGCTTCGGTTCATAATCGAGTCCGTTCTCCTTCCTGAGCTTCTCTGCTATCGCCTTTCTCAGTTCTGGGGTTCCCGAGGGATCTGTATACTTGGTGAAACCGGACTTTATGGCCTCGACAGCGGCTTTCTTGATGTTGTTGGGGGTGTCGAAGTCTGGTTCTCAGGCAGTGAAATTAAGAACATCGAGTCCCTCGGACTTCATCTCCTTGGCCTTTGCGTTGAGCGCGAGCGTCGGAGATTCCCCTATCCCGCCGATTCTCTCTGAAACAGACATTAGAAAGAATAAGAATCATTTTTTAAATTGCTTTACCTTCTTCTCTGCTTTGAAGTACCTGGTTCTGCCCCTCTTCCTTGTCCGCGGCGCTATGGCCTTCTCGCTCTTAGCCCTCTTTTCCTCGAGAGCGTCTGACCTTATCTTCTTGCCACAGCTCCAGCAGAACTTGTTCCTCACCTTGTTGGGGGTGTTGCAATCCGGGCACATGATAACCTTGGCGACCCTCTGCTCATTGACTATCTCTATGGAACCGGGTTCGACCTTGAGATGGGTCCTTCCTTCCCCGTCCTCTTCCGGAGTCTTTCTTCTCAGCTTGTTTCCGCATTTGAAGCAGAAGTAGTTCCTCTCCTCGTTAGCCGCACTGCATACAGGGCACATGAATTCGATGATGTCGGCCTCTGTGGGCACTATCTTGCCTTCCTTTATGTCATCTATCTCCAGCTGCATTATCTCTTCCTCTGAAAGCGGCTCATCCTGACGCCTTCTGAATGAAGCGAGGAACCTTCTGAAGCCGCCTCCCATAGAGGGTACCTGCTTGGGCTCTTCGGGTTCTTCCTCCGGAGGTGCTTCCTCTTCCTGAGGGAAATCTTCAGGCTGGGGTTTCTCGTCCACTCCTTCTGGCGGGCCCTCCTCCTTCATCTGGTCCATGTCGAACTGCCCCGTCATCCTCATTTTCCGGCCGTGGGCAGCACCTATTGCAGCAACAGCGAGTCCTACAAGCATTACCACGAAGCTCATGGGCCCGGGGCTGTTGACCAGCATGATTATGCCCACGATGATAATGAGAAGTCCTATGAGATAGAGCCAGACCACCTGCATGTATTTGGGCATCATAATAAGATTAATAAGTTCCCATCAATATAAAATATTCTTCCTAGGCACGCAGTTTTATAATATGATGCATCAATAAACACTATGGTGACAGCACATGAAAGAGCTTGAACAGATAAAAAGGGTCGAGAATGAAGTCTCAAGGAAGATAGAAAAGGCAAGAAAGAACGCTGAAAAGAAGATAGCTGCCATGAAAAACGACAGGGACAGGCTGATTGAGGCCCGGCTTCAGGATACGATAAAAAAGCTTGAGAGAGATGCAGAAATGAACAGGAAGGAAGCTGAACAGGAGGCTTCCATGATGCTCAGTGCCTCGGATGCAACGATCAGGGACATAGAGAAGAAAGCGGAGAAGAACCTCGATAAGGCTGTCAGGATGGTCTTGGAGGATTTGACGCATGACAAATCTTGAGTATGCAAACGCGAGGATCAAGGGTCTTAAGGGCAGACTTCTGCAACAGAACGATATAAAGATAGCCCTTGAGCTGAAAGCGGTCCAAGACTTCGCAGTCTGGATGGAAAGCACCCCCTACAAGTCGGTTCTCGCCGGTAAGGGGATTTCTGATATAGAAACCGCTCTGTTCAGGGAATGGATAAACACGAACGAGAAGATAATGAAGCTCATGCCCGAGGACATTCAGGGATTCTTTGCCGCCAGGACATCTTCCCAGGAGATTGAGGCGCTCAAGTTCATAGTCAGTGCAAAGAAGAGCGGCAGGGATGCAGGCGTGTATGCGGTGTTCCTTTCGAGGGGCATGAAAAGCCGGGGGAAGAAGCTCGCTGAAGCCGAGACAGTCGAATCGCTGGCTGACATACTCGGAAGGACAGACTATGGTTTCCTGCTGAAAAAGGCTCTCGAGGAGAAGAAGGACATATCGCACGAACTTGAGAGATACTACTTCGAGAATCTGTGGGCTCTGACCGAGAAGCTTTCCGGAGACTACAGGGAAACCGCCGAAAAGCTCATTGGTACCGAGATAGACGCTGCAAACATAATGAGCATACTGCGTTCCAAGGCTCTGGGAAGACAAGAGCATGACATAATCCCGGTATACCACAGGTTTGGAAGAGGCGGGGTGCACGAGAGCCTGAAGGCCGACGGAGTCAGCGGAGTTCTTTCAGTCATTTCTCAGGGAACTTACGGAAAGGTCCTTGAAGAAGTGGCACAGAAATTCGATAAAGACAAGTCGCTCTTCCACTTTGAGCAGGCTCTCAGCCGGCATGTTCTCAGGGTGTACAGGAAAGGCATAATGGATGTCCTGGGCATAGGCGTCCCCCTCGCATACCTCAGGCTCAAGGAGACAGAGATAACCAACCTCAGGTCCATTGCGCTGGGGCTCGAAAACGGCCTGGATAAATCAGACATAGAGGAGATGATATCGTGAGCTTTTATCCGAAAGAGATGATGCATGTGAACATTCTTATCCCTAAGAGCAGGAAGGATGATGTAGTCAGGGAGCTGAAGGAGAACGGAACCCTCGAGCTGATGGAGGTCCAGGAGAAGGGCATAGATAATGCCCGGCTTTCTGACACGTATCCCAGAACATCCGAAGCCATCCGTATGATAGAGGAGGCCCTTGACACCTTCAGGTTAGTCGAGAAGAAAGGGAGGGGATTCAAGGAGAGGGTCGAGGTCGGTGACGAGAACGCCGCAAGCATTCTTAAGAAATTCGAGAAAAAGAGGCACGTCCTGGAGAAGATAATATCCATAAGGAGGGAGCTGAAGTCCCTGAAGGAAAGGGAGGCAAAGCTTGATGAAACAGAAAAGATCGCTTCTCTTCTTCAGTCTCTGAACGTTGATCCAAAGAGCCTTACAGGGCACCCCTTCGTTTCAGTGTTTATCGGAAAGATGGGAGAGCGTGATCACGAGAACTTCGCAAAAGAAGTCAGCCCTCACTCAAAGAAGATATTCATAAAGACCATGCCGCTTGAAGGGGGAAATCTCATGCTTGCCGCGGCTGTCCCGAACAGCCTTGAGGAAAGCGTGTCAAAGACGCTCAACATGAACGGCTTCGAGCCCCTCAAGATACCAGGGGAAATATCCGGATACAAGATCACGGATGCGAGGAATAACCTATTAGCGGAGTTCGAGAGCATAAAAGTGAAAGAGGCCAGGCTGCTCGGGAGCGTTGCCAAGTTCCTGAAAGAGAAAAAGGAATTCCTGGTTCTTCTGGAGATGCTCAGGATAGAGAAGAACACCGATGAATCGGGCATGCTTTTCGGAACGACTGAACGCACCGTCATGATAAGCGGGTGGACGCCTGCCAGGAATCTTAAAAGCCTGCAAGGCGTGGTAAAGAAATCCGCAGGGAACGCCTGCAGCATATCCAGCAGGCCTCCCCAGAAGGGTGAGACGCCGCCTACGCTCGTCCGCAATGCCGGACCGGCAGGGGGGCTGGAGATACTGACAAAGAGTTACGGCCTGCCTGATTACAACGAGCTGGATCCGACAAAGATCATAACCCTGACATTCCCTATCATATTCGGCATGATGTTCGGCGATGTCGGCCACGGGGTGCTGCTTATGATTGCGGGATTCGCGATGTCAAGGAAGATCCCAGGCGATGGTGCAAACAGGCTTGGTAAAACCCTCATTGTCTGCGGCGTTGCTGCGACATTCTTCGGTTTCCTTTACGGAAGCGCGTTCGGGCTTACGCATGAGAACACGCCAGGGATGTTCGAGCCCCTGTGGATGGAGCCCCTTGCAGAGGAGGGAAGGAACATAACCTCCTTCATAAGGTTCTCCATAACCATTGCTGTTGTCGTGCTCAGCCTTGGGTGCATACTCAACATCATCAACCAGGGCCGGCATTCCCTTAAGCACGCGTTCTTCCACCCTTGGGGAGTCCTGGGGCTCTGGGTGCTTCTTGCAGGGGCCAACCTGTTCTACACCCACGGCATAGACTTCATACCGCTTACGATCATGGGCATACTCGGGGACAGCGCAGCTCTGGGTACAGTGTTCAACGGTCTCGTGCTGCTGGTCGTGCCCCTAGCCCTCGTTCCTCTAGGAGAGATATTCGTTGAAAAGAAGCCCCTGGTAGTGGGACTGTACAGCATCATGGAGGTCGGGCAGACCTTCCTCGTGAACACCATATCATACGTCAGGATAGTGATAATAGCCGTTGTCCACGGGGCCCTGCTGCTCATAGTTATCAGGATAATGGAGATGGTCACATCCGGGCTTACAGGACTGGCTGGTTCTGTGCTGGCGACCGTAATATTCATAGGAGGCAACGTCGTCGTGTTCGGGATGGAGGCCATGATAGCGCTCGTGCAAACCACAAGGCTGCACTATTATGAATTCGTCTCAAAGTTCTACAGGGGGAGTGGCAGGAGTTTCGCCCCCTTCAGGGCTGAAAGAAGCTATACCGTGAGGAGGATAAACGGAAACAAGCTGAAACATATTTAAATCCAGGAGGATAAAAGAAGAAAACATGAAAGGAAAATATCTGGCGTTTGTCGCATTTTTGTTTGTAACGCTGGCGCTTTCTACCGGTGCATATGCACAAGAAGAAGCAGGGACCGGCGGCGGTGACATGCTGGCCATCGGAGCCGGCATAGCGATGGGACTTTGTGCAATAGGTGCGGGTTACGGAATCGGAAAGGCTGGTTCTGCGGCCATGGGTGCCATAGCAGAGAAATCGGAAACTGCAACCTGGGGCCTTATCATAGTGGCTCTCGCAGAAGGTATTGCGCTTTACGGACTGATTATAGCATTCCTGCTTGTTACAAAGATATAAGCGGCCAAAAATTCTGGATTTGTTGTCACATCAGATGTCGGTAGATAGCTCATGGGAATGAAGGATATAGAGCGCGAAATCCGGGAAAGCGGACAGAAGGAGATAGAACAGATAAAAAAGGATTTGTCCGCTCAGCTCGAGGCACTGCGCAAGAAAATTGACGAGAAGGCCGGATCCGAGATGAGGAAGCTCGAGGAGAGGGGCAGGAGCGAGCTAGAGCTCGAGAGGAAGAGGATACTCGCCAAGGCGAACCTCCGGATCAAGGAACAGGTCGAGAAGAAGAAGGACGAGATTATTGAGCATGTCTTTGAGGAGGCAGGTGCCCGTGTTATCAGGATGACCGGCCGTGAGAAGGCGAAGATAATGAAGTTCCTCGCTGACGAAGCCAGAGAGGGGCTCGACAGGCCCGAGGTCTTTGCTGACGGCAAATATGCGACACTGCTGAAGGGCGCCAAGCGCGCGAGCATAGGCGACTTCGGCGTTAAGGTTACTAGCGGACACATATCCGTTGACAACACGCTTTCATCCAAGCTGAAGGAGATAAAGGAGAACTCGAGACACAAGGTTGCTGATGCACTATGGCCAGGCTAGCTGTGATAGGCGACGAGATGACGGCGCTGGGAATGCGCCTCGCTGGAGTTGAGAACAGCTTCACTGCCACGCCTGAGAATGCGCAGGAGATTTACAACAGGGTTAAGGAAGAAGCAGACATCATGGCCATAACGCACACAATCTTCGAATCTATAAAAGACCTGGATGATCATAAGATAACAGTCAGAATCCCTGACGCGTCCGGGGGCGGGGGCGACATGGTGAGGGACCTCGTCAAGAGCGTGGTGGGATTCGAGGTGAAGACCGATGGGTAATATCATAAGGGTTACAGGTTCTGCCGTTGAGGCGGACGGCATGCGCGGAAACACGATGTACGAGATGGTCCACGTAGGCAGGGAAGGACTGCTTGGAGAGATAATCAGGCTGGAGGGAGACACGGCATTCATCCAGGTTTACGAGGAGACAGCAGGCCTGACTCCTGGCGAACCGGTCAGGGGAACAGGGAAGCCGCTTTCTGTAGAGCTCGGCCCCGGAATCCTCAGGTCCATTTACGACGGCATACAGAGGCCGCTCGAGATTATCAGGGGCGAGCACGGGGATTTCATTCTCAGGGGCATAACAGTGCCCTCCATTGACAAGAAGGTCAAGTGGCACTTCGTTCCCAGGGTGAAGAAAGGTGACGAGGTGAAGCACGGAGATGTACTGGGGACTGTACAGGAGACAAGGCTCATCGAGCACAGGATAATGGTTCCAAAGGGCATTGCCGGAAAGGTGCAGAAGATTGAGAAGGGAGGATTCAGGGTAGAAGACGCCGTGTGCGCCATCCAGTCAGGCGGCAAGGTCCATAAAGTGCCGATGATGCAGACATGGCCGATCAGGAAGCCCAGGCCCGTGGACGAGAAGCTGGGACCTGAGATACCGCTTCTCACAGGACAGAGGATATTCGACACCTTCTTCCCGCTTGCAAAGGGCGGGACATCAGCCATACCAGGGGGGTTCGGGACAGGCAAGACGGTTTCGCAGCACCAGCTTGCCAAGTGGTCGGACGCCAGCATCATAGTCTATGTTGGGTGCGGAGAGAGGGGAAACGAGATGACAGAGGTGCTGCAGGAGTTCCCGCATCTCAAGGATCCGAAATCGGGACTGCCTCTCATGGAGAGGACCACGATGATCGCAAACACATCAAACATGCCCGTAGCAGCCCGAGAGGCGTCTATTTACACGGGTATCACGCTTGCAGAGTACTACAGGGACATGGGTTACGACGTAGCCTTAATGGCAGATTCCACGTCAAGATGGGCGGAGGCCATGAGGGAGATGTCGAGCAAGCTGGAGGAGATTCCCGGTGAGGAAGGGTATCCGGCCTATCTTGCTTCAAGACTGGCGGACTTCTACGAGAGATCCGGCAGGGTCAAGAACCTCAACGGCTCGACAGGAAGCATCAGCGTCATAGGCGCTGTTTCGCCCCCCGGCGGAGACTTCTCGGAGCCAGTCACGCAGAACACGCTGAAGGTTACCAGGGTTTTCTGGGCGCTCGATACCACGCTTGCTGACAGGAGACACTTCCCGTCCATCAACTGGCTTACGTCATACTCGCTTTACACGAACAAGCTTGGCGACTGGTTCAGGGAGAACGTCAACAGAGAGTGGCCGCATCTCAGGGGAAAGGCTATGTCTCTTTTGCAGAAGGAGTCAGAGCTCAGGGAGATAGTTCAGCTGGTAGGACCTGACGCGCTTCCTGTCTCAGAAAGGGTGATTCTGGAGGTCGCCAGGATGCTGAGAGAGGACTTCCTGCAGCAGAATGCATACCACAAGGTCGATTCATACTGCTCCGCCGACAAGCAGTTCAAGATGCTGCATATAATCTTAGAGTTCCACAAGTACGCCAACAAACTCATCAACTCAGGGAAGACGGTCAAGGAGATAATGGACATGGACATGGTAACGGAGATATCCAGGATGAAGCACCTGGCAGAGAAGGAGTTCAATCAGATGTACACCAGAACTATCGAAAAGATGAAGGGTGGCTGATAATGGCGATAAAGGAATACAAGTCTGTGGAAAGGGTTTTCGGACCCCTTATAATCGTTGACAAGATAAGGGACGTCAGCTACAACGAGATGGTTGAGATAGAGACATCCGGCGGAGAGAGGAGATACGGACAGGTCCTTGACGCGATGAAGGACAAAGCAGTGGTTCAGCTCTTCGAGGGCACTTCTGATCTTGACACCAAGGGAACGAAGGTCAAGTTCCTGGGCGACAGCATGAAGCTTGAAGTCGGAAAGGGAATGCTCGGAAGGATATTCAGCGGAGCCGGTAAGCCCATAGACAGGCTTGGAAAGCTGGTCCCAGAGGACAGGCTGGACATCAACGGGGCCCCCATAAACCCGTCATCAAGGGAGTTCCCGCGGGAGTTCATACAGACCGGCATTTCCGCCATAGACGGCATGAACACCGTGGTGAGGGGGCAGAAGATACCGATTTTCTCCGCAGCAGGGTTGCCGCACAATGAACTTGCGGCACAGATAGCCAGGCAGGCCGCGGTGCTGAAGGGCAAGGAGAACTTCGCAGTTGTTTTCGCAGCCATAGGCATTACCGCAGAAGAGGCGAGATTCTTCAGGGAGGACTTCGAGAAGAGCGGGGCCATCGAGAGGATCGTCACGTTCCTCAACCTTGCGGACGACCCGACGATAGAGAGGATAATAACACCAAGGTCAGCTCTGACGACGGCAGAGTTCCTGGCATTCAAGCACGACATGCACGTTCTTGTGATACTTACGGACATGACCAACTACTGCGAGGCGCTGAGAGAGGTGTCCGCGGCCAGGGAGGAGATTCCCGGCCGGAGGGGATACCCGGGCTACATGTACACAGACCTCGCGGTGAACTACGAGAGGGCAGGCAGGATAAAGGGCAAGAAGGGAAGCATAACCCAGTTGCCGATACTCACCATGCCCAGCGATGACATCACGCATCCTGTCCCGGACCTTACAGGATACATCACAGAGGGCCAGATCGTGCTTTCCAGGGAAATGCACAGGAAGGGGGTCTACCCGCCGATAGACGTCCTTCCCTCGCTCTCAAGGCTTATGCAGCAGGGCATAGGCAAGGAGAGAACCAGGGAGGATCATTCAGATGTTTCCAACCAGCTTTACTCCGGATACGCAGAGGGCAGGGACCTCAGGGACCTTGTCGCGGTCGTGGGTGAGGAAGCACTGGGCGAGAGGGAGAAGAAGTTCATAGAGTTCTCTGACAGGTTCGAGGGCGAATTCGTGAGCCAGGACAGGAAGGAGAACAGGACCATAAACGATACCCTTTCCATTGCCTGGGACATAATAAAAACTCTGGCTGAGAAGGACCTGAAGAGGATAGATCCGGAGTTCATCAAGAAGTTCCTTAAGAAGTGATCACCATGCCTAAGCTCATCGAGGGGATTCATCCGACGAGGATGAACCTGATAAAGTTAAAGAAGAGAATAACCCTTGCCATAAGGGGGCACCAGCTTCTCAGCGAAAAGCTCGATACGCTCATGTCTGAATTCTTCAAGGTCATGGAACAGGCCAGGGGGATAAGGCAGGAGCTGGACGAATCCCTCGCCAAGGGGCGCCGGAACCTCGCAATTGCGAAGGCCATGTCCCCCTTCGGTGAGATAGAGTCCGCCGCTTCTTCTGTTGGTTCCGGCGGCGACATTCAGCTCGAGATACGGAACCTCATGGGCGTGAGGATACCCGAGATAAGCGCCCCCGAAGCTGACATCAAAATGCCCTACGGTTTAACCTTCACCTCATCAAAGCTTGACGAGGCTGCCAGGGACTTCGGCGAGGCGTTCAAGAAGATGCTGGTGCTCATAGAGAGCGAGGAGTCGCTGCGCAGGATAGGCGAGGAGATAACCAAAATTAAGCGCAGGACGAACGCCCTGGAGTACGTTCTCATCCCCAATCTCAAGCACACCCAGAACTACATCCGTTTCATGCTGGAAGAGCTTGAGAGAGAAAACTTTTTTAGACTGAAGATAATAAAGAAGAAGCGGTGATATTATGTACGCGAGCCAGTGGGTACTGAAGAAACTGAAGGAACTTCTCGGCGATGCCGGCAACAACACGAAGGAGATAGAATCCATCTTCAAGAAGTACCCTGACGACTTCAGCCTCCAGAGTGTCAGCACGATGTTTACTGACTACTCAAACAAGCCGGCCAAGGCCAAGCTCGATTCCATGCACAGCAAGATCGATGAGATAATCAACACGAGAAAGTTCGAGTCCTCGGGCGGAACCAGGCTGTGGTTCGGAGACAGAAGAAAGCGCGGCTCCCAGACGACCAGGTGATTAATCAATGCCTTTCAAACTCTTTTTAAACTTATTGTATATATCTATATAATATATATATTTATATAACATTATTACAATTATTATCGGGGAAAGCATATGACAAATGAAGGCGGAGTACTAGTTAGAGGTAGAGATGAACATGAAGGATGCGGCTTCGAGGAAATCAGAAGAGAAGTTATCCATTTTCCCAGCCTTAAGACTGTCCTTATGGTTGAAAAAACAATTGAAAAGGCCGGCGAATTCAAGAATAAAAGACAACTCTGGACGTCTCTTCCAAAGAAAATTATGTATCAGACACTCCTTACTATACTTGACTACCTCGAATATTCTCATAAGATTCTTATCGATAAAGATGGGAGCATCGTATGGATTTGGAATCCAAAACTCATAGAGAGAGTCATAAGGAGTGGTACGAGGCCATTATGACATACGAAGTTAGGTTCATCACTAAGGATTTGGAAAAAGCATACGATTCTCTGAAAAAGATTGACCCTGTTCTTCACAAGTCTATAACAAAGGCTATTGATAAGCTTAAAGTTAACAGAAGGGCAGGACAGAAGATTCCTAAAGAGCAGGTATCTAAGACATATTCCAAACTTTATGGTACAGAACATTTTTGGAAATTAAAACTAAGCCGTGAATGGAGACTCATTTATACTATAGCCGGTGACCAAATACGAATTCTGACTATCATACTAAACTGGTACACCGATCACAAGCAATACAGGAAGGAAGTTTACAAATAATTACTTCTTGGCTTCTATAAGAACGGCATTGGCTATGCCCTGCTGTCCCGGTCTCGAGGTTACCCTGGCAAGGCCTGCCTCGGTCTCCACGACCGCGCCCTTTGTGACTATGTTTCGCCTTATGTAGTGCACGTTGGCCTTGTTATCCTTGACTGAAAGAACCTTCACCCTGGTTATCTTCCCGGTCTTGGGGTCAGCGACGTTGATCTTCTCCACCGCAGAAAGCTTGAGCTTTATCTTTCCGCCTTCCACCCGTTTCCGGGACACCTGCCTGGCGCCCACTCTGGTTTCTATTGGAAGGTTTCCCCTGTCAACCCTTCTCTTCTTCCTCGCCTTGTGGAGCCTTCCTCCTGAAGGCTTCCTTTTCGATCTCAGATGCCACAGCGCCATAGAATCACTTCACTTATATTGGGTGATATCTTTATATATATTTTCATAAAATTAATATAGACCAAGCGAGGACGGTGTCGCTTGATTTTAAAAAAAGGAAAGGTGATTCGATGCAGAGACCTTTGGACGTACTAGGAAGTTCGCAGGATAAGAAGGTTATCATACAGCTGAAGTCAGGATCGAAGATCACGGGCACCTTAAGAGCCTTTGATTCCCACATCAATTTGTGGCTTGATGACGCCAGTTTAGAGGACAAGGAGAATACGCTGAAGCTAGGAAAAGTCCTCGTTAGGGGAGATAACATCGTGCTTATTTCGCCCGAGAAATAACGGAGCTGAACCATGGTAAAGGGAACGCCTTCTTTCGGTAAGAGAAACAAGCGGGTCCACATAGCCTGCAGAAGGTGCGGACAGCGCAGCTACCATGTCAGGGACAAGGTCTGCGCCGCATGCGGCTACGGAAAAAGCAGCAGGATGAAGAAGTTCTCTTGGCAGTGGAAGACGTTCACGGGCGCAAGAAGAAAGTGAGTGAGCACCCGGCTAAGTTTTATTAAACTTAAATTATCTATATGCATTGAAGTGGGCCTGTAGCTCAGTCTGTTCAGAGCACCCGGC
Source organism: Candidatus Aenigmatarchaeota archaeon (assembly GCA_020343635.1). Classification (GTDB taxonomy): domain Archaea; phylum Aenigmatarchaeota; class Aenigmatarchaeia; order QMZP01; family JAFGSV01; genus JAFGFG01. The sequence goes on from CP070804.1 coordinate 612,815, forward strand.
TCTTAACCAAGCTTTCAGAAAAAGCTTGAGCAAAAGGGAGCAACCGGGGCGTCGCGGGTTCGAATCCCTCCAGGCCCATACTATCACTTTTTATTATTTTCTATCAATAATCAACACATGCCTTACACAGCAAGAAATCCTGATATTGTTTTGACGAATGACGACATTTTCGGTTATATGCTGGCCGAAGCACTTGACACTAAAATTGCTCCATTCAGGAGGGAATATCACCCGGATGGTGCACCTGCTCCAAGGATAGACCTTAATCACACACTTACAGATTATACAGATTTTAAACAAAGAAAGATTCTTACTTCATATAGAAGAAGACAACTTCCAGACAGGGATGCAGTAGCAAGACATCTTACAAACTATCCAAGGATTATATATAATCTGACGAATCCAGATACATTTGATGCTGAACAGGTTGATGTTCTTTGGCCTTATTGGATCAACGCAAGAGCTGACCATAATCCCAAACATGATAAAGACCCGTCTGTTAGAAGACGTGATGCTGGGAGGGGTATGGAGTATTTGTTCGATGCCCTAATGTTCAAAGCTGCAGGTGCTAATAGATTACTTACTTTTCATCCACATTTCCATAGGGAACCTGGAGTAATAGACGTAGAAGGACTTGAGGTAGTATGTCTTGATGCGGTACCATCTATGGTTCGTTATGCAAGGGATGAGATAGGCATAAGTGATGATTGCCTTGTTCTGAATCCAGACATGAAACCAGCTAAAGAAGGTAAATATGACATAGCATTAGAATTCGCCAGAACTGCAGATCTAGAAATAGATCATCTTACGAAACAAAGATTGGACTCCGATGCTACAGATACCAAGGGATATATTGATGCGCAGGGAAGAGATGCAGCCATTGTGGATGATATATTCGCTACTTTTGCAACAGTAAAGGGATCAGTCCAGAATATACATAACGTAAATAGGATATATGTAATAGGTGTCCATCCAGTACTCCCTCGTGATGGTCATTCTACTGCAAGGGCCCTGATTTCAAGCGATGAATATCCTGTCGTCGATGTAGTGGGCACACATACTGTAGATTCTGACTTTTCAAGAATACCAGTACATGATGAGGTAAGAAAGTTCTACAGAGGTGAGCTTGATTACATTGATGGACTCTCTGATGACTTCCCTGACATAGACGTATAAAAACAAATAAATCCCGCCTGTCCAATTATAACTATGAAACTCGATTACAGGAAGCTGGGACTCAGATGCGGCATGGAGATACACCAGCAGCTGGATACTGCCAAAAAGCTGTTCTGCGCGTGTCCAGCGCGCTTTTCTGCGAGCGAACACTGCTGCGAGATGAAGAGGAAGATGCACGCGGTCACAGGAGAGATGGGAAAGATAGACGAGGCCGCGATGCACGAGTTCATGCGCGACCGGGAGTTCCTCTACAGGATATATCACAGCGAGAACTGCCTCGTGGAGACGGACAGCGAGCCCCCGCATTCCCTGAACATGGAGGCGCTTATTACGACACTGAAGGCCGCCCTGATGCTGAACTGCGAGATACCGGACGAGGTCCACGTGATGAGGAAGACAGTCATAGACGGCTCGAACACGGGCGGCTTCCAGAGGACACTTATAGCAGGGCTGAACGGAAGGCTCAAAGCGGGTAACTGTCAGGTCGGTATCACCAATGTCTGCCTCGAGGAGGATTCAGCGCAGATACTCGAGAAAGGCAGGGACATGACCGTTTACGGGCTTGACAGGCTCGGAATACCGCTGATAGAGATAGGTACGACCCCCGACATACATACGCCAGATGACGCGAAATACATAGCTGAGAAGATAGGCATGCTGCTGCGTTCCACTGGGAAGGCCAAGAGGGGCATCGGCACGATACGCCAGGACATAAACGTCTCCATAGCGGGAGGCGCAAGGATAGAGATAAAGGGTGCACAGGAACTGAGGCTCATACCCAAGCTCGTTCAGAACGAGGTGATGAGGCAGCTTTCCATTCTGGAGATCGGGCGGGTGCTGAAGAAGAGGGGATTCAGGAAGGTCGTTTCGAAGATAAAGAACGTCGCAACCCTGTTCAGAAAGACTGAGAACAAGATCATGAAAGGCAAACAGGTCTTTGCCATACTAGTCCCCGGATTTGAAGGAATGCTCGCAAGGAAGATCACAGACACCCGGACATTGGGTAACGAGATAGCGAACTACGTAAAAGTGAAGGCGGGCATCCCTGGCATAATACACTCTGATGAGAACCTGCAGAAGTACAGACTTGATAACGAGTTCATCGAGATAGGAAAGAAACTTGGTGCAAAAAAGGGCGACACCGTCATAATCATGGCTGCCGAAAAGGATCTCGCGAAGGAGACGGCAGGTGCGATAGAGGAGAGGATAAACCAGTTCATGGAAGGAGTTCCCAGGGAGGTCAGGAGGGCGCTCGATAACGGGGACACGGAATACATGAGGCCCATGCCCGGGGCGGAGAGGATGTACCCGGAGACGGACGTAACTTCCATCAGGATATCGTCAGGCATGCTGTCCGAGATAAGGGAAGACCTTCCCGAGATTTGGGACAACCGGATAAAGCGCATAGCTAAGTCCTATTCCATTTCACATGAGATGTCCAGACAGCTCGTGCAGGCAGGTCACGATGAAGTCTTCGAAAGGCTAAGTAAGAAGTTCGACCCGAAGCTCGTGTCCAACGTGCTTCTTTCGAGTTTCAGGGAGATGGAAAAGGAAGGGCTTGACACGCGGGTAATCACGGAGAAGCACCTTTCTGACATATTCGGACTCGTCGTAAAGAAGGCCATTGCAAAGGAGGCGCTGTCTGCCATGCTAAGGAAGGTCGTCAAGAGCCCGGCTAAGTCCTTGCAAGAGCTGGCAGGGACCGTCAAGTCACTGGATGTACCCGATCTGGAGAAGCTTATAGTGAAAGTAATAGAATCAAAGAAGGAACTTCTGAAGAACCCCAGGAGGGAGAAGGTGTACATGGGGCTTGTCATGAAGGAAGTCCGCGGGGAAGTTGACGGCAAGACGGTCATGGAGACCCTGGTCAGGGTACTGAAGAAATACTAACCATAACGGACGAAAGTCTTATAAAATAAACAGACAAAAAATATTCGGTATGATTTCTATGGGAGAGAAAATTGAGGAAAGTAAGTGTAACTGCACTATTTGCGGCTCCAGATTCAGGGTAAGGATAGACAGGATAGGAAACATAAGACCCGTGGCCAAGTACTGCTCCTTCTGCAGGTCCCTGCTGGAGGAAGTAGAGGAGATTGAATACATCAAGTGATTCTGTTACCATGTGAGCCCGGAAAGGAAACAATTTAAAGGTTAAAGTGGATAATTAAGAGATTGCAGGGTGGATTTATGATCATACCGGTAAGATGCATGACATGCGGCAAGCCAGTAGGCCAGTTCTGGGAGGAGTTCATGGCAAGAAGAAAAAAAGGGGAAGACCCCAAGAAGATATTGGACGGGATGGGCCTTGTGAGGTACTGCTGCCGTTCGCTTTTTCTGACGCACGTCAACCTTACGGACAAGGTCGGTAAGTTCCAGAAGTGATTCACAGTCTCCAGTAAACTGTGAATATCCTTATTATCATCTGTACCGTGAAGCCTATTGACACTATCAGGTTGAGCACGAACAGTGCCGTGAGTGACCACGTCCATTCAACACCGAAAACCGTCACTACCCACGGAAGGAAGCTGAACCATGCGACCCATGCGTACAGTATGACTCCTATAACGGGTATGATGCCCAGCAGCAACGTTAGCCCGAGAACTATCTGCGTTACTATCGCTATAAGTATGCCAGCCGGGCCGTATGTGATGAAGCAGAACAATATGCCGAGAACGAGTGCGATCAGGTTTGAGTATGCATAAAGCTTTTTCTTCACCATAATAATTATTCTATAAGGAACCTAAAAAATAAAAGCTGGTGTGCATGAGTATTTTGCCTGTTCATATAGAGGACGTGACAGTAAGGACGGACCTGAAGACGGACATACCCCTGGAGAAGATGGTTTCGGCCGAGGAGAACGCCGATTATGATGCGGAAGGCTCGAAGGGGGTAGTTTACAAGATGGAGGAACCGAGATCAACCGCGCTCATCTTCTCCGACGGAAAGATAGTCTGTACAGGAGCGAAGAGCATACGTGAGGCCGAAGACGCTATAAAAAAGGTTGTCGGGAAGATAAAGGATCTTGGAGTCGAGATAAAAACAGAACCGGGCATTGAGATAGAGAAGATAGTCGCAGCCTTCCGTCTCAGGGATCCCCTAAACCTTGAGGAGACTTCAGGAAAGCTCAAAGGATCTAGGTACGAGAAAGAGAAAGTGCCCGCGGTCTTGTACAGGACCAGCAATCCCCGGGCAGACTTCCTTATACTGGAGAACAAGATGATATGCACGGGATGCCAGAGCATAAAGGACGTGCAGGGGGCCGTCACGTCTATGAAGGAGACCCTTGAGAGCGCCGGCATAAAGGTAGAGCTTGTATGATTTCCGTTTCTGAGATGCACGAAATAGAGAGGAAAGCCGTGAACATGGGCATCAGCGAGGAGCTGCTGATGGAAACAGCCGGTGCGAATGCCGCCAGTGTCACAGACAGTGAATTCCGTCTTCAGGGCAAGGAGGTTATGATATTCTGCGGCACAGGTAACAACGCTGGGGACGGTCTCGTGTTCGCGAGGTATGCCCTCATTTACGGAGCTTCCGTGAAGGTCTATTTCGTGTGCGGGACCGGAAGTCTTAAGCCACTGCCGTCAAAGCACCACTCAGCGCTCAGAAGGCAGGAGAAAGTCGTTTTTGTCAAAAGAGCAGAAGACGCTGACATACTTGTCGATGCAATGCTCGGTACGGGCATAAAGGGCAGGGTTAGCGAGGAATATGCGCGCGCAATAAGGGAATTCAACTCAATGAACGGCATAAAGCTGTCTCTGGACAATCCTTCAGGGATAGACTGTGACACAGGGGAGGTTCTAGGGGAAGCCGTGAAACCCGACATGACCATAACTTTCCACGCCAGGAAGAAAGGGATGAACGAAAAGAACTCTGGACGTATAGTAGTAGCCGGCATAGGTATACCGAAAATTTAGATTACGTTACAGCTATCTGTTTTAAGTAAAAACAAACTCGTTTTTTGCCGCAACGTTTAAACTTTTATTTTTAAGTAAGGAAAACAACTAAGTCTTTGGTGGGGCAATGAAGATATGCTATCTCTACCTGCACAGAATGGCCGGACGGGGCTCAGGCAGGTACATGCAGTCGCTTCTTACGTATTTCAAGGCGAAGAGACACAGTATATGCGTTGTGGAGGGGATGAGGTCCCAGCTTAAGGTTCTGAGAGGCATTGCCGTCAAGTACGTGCATTTCCCCTTCCAGATACCGGTCTATCAGGGCCGGGCAGACGTCAAGAAGAACGTCAAGATCTCAGGGATACCCGATTCCCAGCTGTTCAGCCTCATACGCAGATTTGCTGAATGGGAAGTTAAGATGAACGAAAGAACAGGCATTGACATAACCCACGCCAACCATGTCAGCATACTGCCGTTCTCTGCATCTCTGGCCAAGAAGATAAACCACGTCCCTTACGTAGTGACAGCTCACGGGACGGGCATGCTGTCATCGCTTGAGAGCAAGAGGAACTTCGAGATTGCCAAGATGGGCCTCGAAGAATCCGAAAAGGTCATCGCTAACAGCAAGTTCACAAAGAGCAATCTCATAAAGGATTTCGGGATACAGAAGAACAAGATAAAGGTCATATATCCAGGGGTCGATACCGATGTCTTCAAACCTGCGTCACCAAGGGTGAAGAAGGCCATAAAGAGGAAGTATCGATGCACTGGTAAGAGGGTCGTCTTCTCATCGGGCTTCTTTACAGAGGAAAAGGGCTTCCAGTACCTGCTCAAGGCTGCCAGCATCTACGAGAAGAAAGACCCGAACATAGTTACATTGATAACCGGACAGGGTGACTATCAGCATGAAATGGAGAAACTCATCGAGAAGTACGATCTTAAGAACACCAAGATACTGGGATGGGTTACCAGGAAGGACCTGATAAAGATTTACGGGGCAGCTGACCTATTTGTGACACCTTCCACATGGCACGAGCCCTTCGGACTGGTCTCGGTCGAGGCGCTGGCTTCAAAGACTCCCGTGATCGCGACGAAGATGGGAGGCATACCGGAGATAGTTACGAGAGATGTAGGCGAAACAGTCGAATCCAAGTCCGGCAGCGCCATAGCGAACGCCGTCCTGGACAGGATAAACGACGACTGCTGGCTCAGGAAGAAGGGAAAGCACGGCAGGGAAAGGGTTATAGAACATTTCTCTGTCAAGGCCGGGGGAAGGGAGACAGAAAAGGTGTACAGAAAGGCAATAAGATGATATTCTTCCTGCCTCCAAATTTATTATATCGCTACAAATAAAATATATGAGAAAAAAGATTTCCCAGAATCACATACGAAGGGACATTTTCGAAAGGGAAGTCATAATTGCAGGCAAGCGTTCCGAGCGTCCCGGGGCCAGCGTTAAAAAGAGAAAAAAACCTAGGAAGGAGGAATGCCCCTTCTGTCCTGGCAACGAAAAACTGACGGGGAGTACCGTGCTGGCGCTGCCGGACAAGAAGAACTGGAAAGTGAGGATATTTCCCAACAAGTTTCCGGTCGTCTTCTCTAACAGCTTCAAGAGTATAAGCAGGCATCCTTACAAGTGCTTCGCCCCGAGGGGCAGGCACGAGGTTATGGTCGAGACAAGGGACCATAACCATGAATACGAGGACATGAAACTTGAAGACCTTTCACTCGTTTTCAAAGCACTGAAGATACGCTACGAAGAACTGATGTGCATGAAGGACATAAATTACGTCACGGTGTTCAAAAACAGGGGGAAGACGGCAGGCGCCAGCATACCGCACACACACATGCAGATTATAGCATCGCCCCTATTCCCTGAGATTATATCAAGGGAAATGGACGAGTCCGAGGCATTCTTCAAGAAAGAGAAGAAATGTGGCATCTGCACAGTCGTTGAACAGGAACTCAAATACAAAGAGAGGGTGGTGACGCATAATTCTGACTGGATATGCATAAATCCTTATTCCTCCTCATGGCCGTATCAGATACAGTTCATGCCCAAGAGGCATTTCTCTGAGATAACGGACGCGGACGACAGCGAACTGGAGAATCTCGCCAGAATAATCAAAAAGGTATTCATGGCCTTTTCAAAAATATTTGAAGACCTTCCGCTGAACATCATGTACCACAACTTTCCAAAGTCTGAATTATGGCATTTCCAGGTACATTTATACCCAAGGCTCATGACACAGGCAGGTTTTGAGTTCTTCGGACTCAATGTAAATACAAAAACACCAGAAGAGGCTGCAGCGGAACTGAGAGAAGCCATGAAACATCTGGATGACAATCAGGTATGAACTTTTAACCGGACTTAACCAGCTTCCTGTACGTCTTCTCATAACCATCCGTCATGGCGCCTATGCTGAACTTCTTCTCCACCCAGCGCCTGCAGGCCTTA
>CP070804.1:620441-629684 GCA_020343635.1 Candidatus Aenigmatarchaeota archaeon
CCAGACCGACTCCGACGGCGACGGCATAGGAGACGCCTGCGATACCGACGACGACAACGACGGAGTATTAGACGGCAGCGACAACTGCCCGCTGGTGCTCAACCCTCTCCAGACCGACTCCGACGGCGACGGCATAGGAGACGCCTGCGATACCGACGACGACAACGACGGAGTATTAGACGGCAGCGACAACTGCCCGCTGGTGCTCAACCCTCTCCAGACCGACACTGACGGCGACGGAATGGGGAATGACTGTGATTCAGACGACGACAACGACGGAGTATTAGACGGCAGCGACAACTGCCCCCTAAACAGCAATGCCGATCAGGCAGACGACGACAACGACGGAATAGGAAAAGCATGTGACCCGTCCGGCGACCGCGGCATACCATCAAGCATCAATCCTCCCACAACGACGGTTGTCACCGACGAAATCCCCTATGATTTCCAGGAAGGAAGGGCAATGGTCCCGGGAACCGTTACGGTATTAAAGGGACCGGGAATAGGTTTGGGGACAGGCATACACGAGATACTTGTCAGCGTAATCAAAGCCGTGGAGGACGTCATAGTGAGTGTGGATAGACATGAATCATGGCCGGAACCGATCAGCGACCCCAGCAGCAAGATATTATACAGGCGCCTCCTGATAAATACGGAAAATCTTGAGGGCAGTCTGGATGCAGCCACAGTAAAAATTGAAGTGGAAAAAGAATGGTTTATTGATAATCTTCTCGAGCCTGAAGACGTAGTAATCTCCAAGTATGATACAGCACTCCAGCGGTGGGAAGACATCACCACGGAATACACGCATGAAGACGGCTCATACTACTACTACGAGGCCGAGTTCGATTCGCTGGACGGCTACCTTTCGATAGGCGGCAATGTTCAGAAGGAGTCGGTCAGCGCGATTGTCGAGAAATCTATTCTCAGGTTCATAAAGCAGAACGATGAGCTCATTTTCATAGCATCCATGTCACTGGCAATCTTTTTGATACTTCTGATAATATCGCTGAAAACCGTACTGAAAGGGGCCACGCTGGGAGATATTACAAGGCTCTACTAGGTCCCATTTTTAACTGATAGTAGTAATTATTATTATTAAAGCTATAACCCCGGTTATCAGTATAATCGTTCTTTACTAATTTGTTCTGATAGCCATAAACCTCTGCTGCTTCCTGTACTTCCGGAAGAGAAGGAAATGAGAAGGAAATATAATTTTATATATAATATAATGCCATTAATCAAAATGGGCAATATAAAAGCCATAGTTCTTTTTACAGCTGTCCTAACATTAATTCTTTTGGGAGGTGCGCATAATGTTGCCGCGCAGGAGGTCTACCTGACACCCGCAGGGAGCATAGACCTTGGTCAGGAGCTTGTGCTGAGAATAAGAGTGACAGGCGTTACCGACCTCTCAGGATTCCAGATAGACCTTTCCTACGACCCCAGCGTACTTTCATATACCAGAACTGAGGAGGGGACCTTTCTCAACAGTGATGGTGCAACAACATATTCCAATCTGACAACAATAACAGTCGACACGGACACAGGAATGATATCCGATATCATAGTTTTCAGGTACAGCTCGGTGGGCATAGGCGGGGACGGGATCCTTGCCAGCGTTTACTTTGATACCCCGGTGGAAGGTACCAGCGATATAAAGCTGGAGCAGGTCCTTCTCTCAAACAGCACAGCGGGAGAAATACACGAAATCGACACCAACACGACAATTGCTGTTGTATCATCCGGAGGGGTAATTCCGCCTGATGGTGATGGCGGCGGAGGCGGCGGCAGAGGCGGCACACCCGGAAGCCCAAGTATAGTTGTTGTTGCACCTGAAGAGCCTGAGGAATTTCAGGAGGGCATGACTTTAATTCCGGGGGTTGTCACGGTACTAAAGGGCACGGCCATAGGTCTGGGAACCGGGCTCGAAGAGATACACATAAACGTGAACAAGGTTGTTCAGGGCGTGAAGGTGAACGTTGATAAGTTCGAGGCCTGGCCCAGTCCAGTCACAGCACCGGGAGACAAGATCATTTACAGGCACCTGGATATAATAACAGAGAACCTGGAGGCAGGCATTGAGAGCGTTAAGGTCATGATAAATGTTGAAAAGTCATGGCTTTCGGACAACCTCCTTGAACAGGACGACGTCATTATATCCAAGTATGACTCTGCCCTGAATTCATGGGAAGACCTGGAAACGACATTCCTGACCGAGGACGGCACATACTATTATTACGAGGCCGAGCTCGATTCGCTGGACGGCTACCTTTCGTTGGGCGGCAATATTCAGGAGGAGTCGGTCAGCGCGATTGTCGAGAAATCTATTCTCAGGTTCATAAAGCAGAACGATGAGCTCATTTTCATAGCATCCATGTCACTGGCAATCTTTTTGATCCTTCTGATAATATCGCTGAAAACCATACTGAAAGGCGCCAAATTGAAGGATTTCACCAGGTTTTATTAGTTATCTTTTATTATTTCCGCAATCGCTCCAGTTCTCCTGATTATGCTATAAAAATTTTGACTCGAAATAAAGCTTTTTAAACATCCCGGACATATTTTAATTCCAAGTTTCAATACGGGTTTTTTACATGCAAACACAGGTTTCGCTTGATGATATATTCAGCAATTACACGAACGGAGTCGGGGTATTCAAGAACAAGGACACCCTTTCCGCTGATTTTACGCCGGCTAACATACCACACAGGCAAGCTCAGATAGAGCAGCTAGCCCACATGATGGCTCCTGCTCTGAGGGGAGAGAAACCCTCTAACATATTCATCTACGGCAAGACAGGCACCGGGAAGAGCCTGTGCATAAATAAGGTGACCGACGGACTTGAGTCGGCCGCAGAGAAAGGCGGCAAGGGCGTTAAGATAATTTATCTCAACTGCAAAATGAGAAATATAGCGGACACGGAGTACAGGCTCCTCGCGCAGATAATATCATTCTTCGGAGAGTCCGTACCGTTCACAGGACTTCCCACTAACACGCTGTATCATAAACTCTTCGGCATACTTGACAAAAACGGGGGAAACGTCATACTGGTTCTTGACGAGATAGACGCGCTCCTTGACAAGATGGGTGATGACATCCTCTACAACATAACAAGGATAAACCAGGAGATAGAAAAGACAAAGATAACCATGATAGGCATATCGAACAAACCCACGTTCATAGACAACCTTGACCCCAGGATAAAGTCATCACTCTCTGAGGAGGAGATGGTGTTCCCCCCATATGATGCCAGGGAGATAAAGGACATACTTGAGGAGAGGACAAAGACGGCATTCAACGAGGGTACTATAGAGTATGCGGCAATAACGAAGTGCGCAGCGCTTGCTGCACAGGAAAATGGGGACGCCAGGAAGGCACTGGACCTTCTTCGTGTGGCGGCAGAATTATGCGAAAGGGAAGGGGGCAAGAGGGTCACTGAAAGACATGTTAACATGGCCCAGGAGAAGCTTGACAAGGACAGGATAATAGAGATCATAAGGGCACAGCCCAAGCAGTCCAAAATGGTTCTTCTGGCAATGCTGCAGCTGTACAGGAAAGAGAGAAAAGCCGTACAGACTGGCGACGTCTACACCCTTTACGACAGGATTGCAATGGAAAACGGCCTGAAGTCCCTCACACAGAGGAGGGTTTCCGACCTCATATCCGAACTGGACATGCTCGGCGTCATAAACGCTTCTGTAATATCCAAGGGAAGATACGGAAGGACGAGGAAGATAAACATACAGCTCAACGAAAAACTGGTCTCTGTGATGTCGAAGACGCTCGGCGGGGAATTCCCTGAGGCCTTTATTAATTTTTAGGATATTTCTTTTTAATGGAAAAGCAGACTGTCGTGAAGGACCTCCTGAGCCGCGGTATCATGGTTACACCTGAGACACTGAAGAAGATAGAGGAACTCGGGCTTGAATCATTTCTGCAGCAGTATAAAGTTGATGCTGAAAAGATTCAGTGCAGTGTGCACTATACGGAAAGGCCGGCCGAAATGACACCCCAGGATGCCATAAAAACAAGCATGATGAGATATGAGAAACTGAAGAAGATCCTTCTCACCAGGGCAGACGCGGTATCAATAAGCAATGCCGGCAAATCGACCTCCAAGATATGTGTCGTCGGCATAGTCAAGGAAAAGACGGGTGAAGGTTTCATCATCGAGGACAGCACAGGAGAGGTCCGCGTGGGCACCGGCCAAGCAGTAGACGAGGGGGATGTCATCGCCGTGAGAGGATGGATGAGGGACAACGTTCTTATTTCCGAAGAGATTCTCTATCCTGATGTCCCTTTAAACAGGAAGATAAGCAGAATGCAAGGAACCATCCTGCTTACAAGCGAAGATCAGATATCCAGGGAAGGGGCGGACATAGTCATAACACCGGATACGCTTGTCGGGCAGGGAAAGGAGAGAAGGATGCCCAATCCGGCCTGGATTTTCCTCGAGAAAGGGGGGAAGAAGACCATCGTGCTTGTTTTCGTGGTCGGCGGCGCCGTAGACAGGAAGACCGCACAGAATTGGCTAAGGAAGAGATATCTCGGACAGGAGAACCGTCCATTCGCCAACATTGACAGGGTCATGGAGGACATACCGGACGTCCTGTGGATAATAAGCAAGAACGACCCCTGGTTTGAGAACTACAAGGGCGTGACGATAGTATCCTTCGGTATAGGCAAGAGGTCCCTGATAAATCTAAAAACAAGGGAAGTTCAGCTAAAGTGACATGTTTCTGGAAATACTGCTATTTTTCCTTCTTGGTCTGGCTCTGGGAGTCGTTACAGGCCTTATTCCGGGTCTGCACCCGAACACCATGCTTGTCGTCATTCTTTCCTTTGCATGGTTTCTGGACGGAGCGCCCTTCTATTATTCTCTGGCGCTCGTGTCGGCAATGGCGGTTTCAAATACGATAGTGAACTTCATACCGAGCATATTCGTGGGTGCCCCCGAACCAAGTACATCACTTTCCGTAGTTCCGGGCCACAGATTCCTGTTAGAAGGGCGCGGATACGAGGCGCTCTTCCTGACTGTAGTAGGCGGGGTTTCTGTAATGATACTGACTGCAGTAGCGTTTCCTTTTCTTCTGTGGTTCATCCCCTTCGTATACAGCATGGTTCACACATACATTCACTGGCTTCTACTGGCTGTGCTCGCAGGGCTCGTGATTCAGGAGAAGGGAGCCAGGAAAGTGCATGCGCTGTTATTCTTTGCTGTGGCCGGTTTTGCAGGTTTCATGCTGTTATCCACACTACCTTCACGCCAGGTTCTTTTCCCTGCCCTGGCAGGCCTATTCGGACTTTCATTCATCATAACAAGCATGGCCCACTCGGTATCTTTACCCAGGCAGAGAACGAAGCTCCCGGAGCAACATAAGGTCATAAAAGGCGGGGTAATGGGCTGGCTTGCAGGCATGTTTGTGTGCATACTTCCGGGCATAGGTTCTGCGCAGGCGGGGGTCATGGCCAACACGCTTCTCAGGGGAAACGACCGGGACTTCCTGGTTGCACTCGGGGGAATAAACACCGCCAACATAATGTTCACGTTCATAGCCTTGCATGCAATCTCAAAGACGAGGTCGGGTGCCTCTGCTGCCATATCCGAGATTCTCGGAGGCCTCGGTATTAACGAGCTCTACTTCATAACCATGATAGCCCTGCTTTCCTGCTTCGTTTCCGCCGTCTTCACATTATGGATAGGCAAGAAGTATCTCGGGTTCATAACCGGCATGGACTACAGGACGCTGAACGTACTGGTGCTCATTCTGATGGCATCTCTTATCATATTCTTCTCGGGCGTCACAGGACTAATCGTGGCGGCGCTCGCAACAGTTATAGGTGCATCCTGTGCAGTAGCAGGGATAAAGCGAATGTATCTCATGGGTTTCCTGATGCTTCCCGCGATGCTTTATTTCTCGGGACTGTCAACGGGGGCGCTTTTCATGCTGGGTCTGTGACCATGCAAACGTTAACATTCCCCGGAACAACTTCATATGACGATGTTACCCCCTTATTTCATGTGGAAACCTTCACGCTGTTAATAAAAGCGATAAGAACAGAGCCTGTATGAACATGGGGTGAAAAAGGTGCCAGGGAATTCAGGTTGACCCCTTTGTTTCATGTGGAAATTCATCCAGCCTGATAAACGAGAAGTGAAGATATATTTAGAATCTGAGAAAACAGCAAGAAGAGGACTTACGTGAAGATGAATCACGCGAAAACGGCTATGTCTGCCAGTCCCGACTCAGTTGAGAAGCTCAGTGAACCACCGCACTCGCATTTACCTACCAAGGGAGGCATCCTGTACTGCCTGCTGCATGTAGGACACAGAAAGCCATTAACTTCGTTCATGTTCACCCTTTTTGGCTCTGGTGAAAGCTTTTTATGGTTGTTTATAGCATCCATGAGGCCCATCTGGCGCCCCAACCCCAGCAGCTCTTCCTTGCTGACGCCTATGGCTTCGAATATCCTTTCCAGCGGAGGAAGGAGCTGGTTGTCTATGTAGTACCTCGAATCGATTCCTATGCCCTTCTCCTTAACATATGCTGGATCTTCAGCCCTTTTGGACAGCATCTCCATGCCCTTGACTATCACGTAGCTTATCCTGTCACCTGTTCCCGGTATGTCCATCTCGTTCCTCTGTTTCATCTTCTTTATGACCTCGACATGCGGCTGTATGCCGGCATAGTTCTCAGGTCTCCTTGTCAGGGTCTTCGTAATAACGAGCTTTTCCACGTCTATGTCACCCTTCAGTAGATCGTTAACGACGGCCTTGAAGTGGTTCACCGCCTCCTTCACATCGTTCTTCTTCAGTATGATTTCTATTATATCCTTCATGGTTTCACCTGTCAGTTCGCACCAGTCTCTCCGCACGGTCTCTATGCCCTTCATTACTATATCATCATGCCATTCCCCGTCTCTGCCCTTCTGAATTGACCAGCCCATGTACCTCTTCTTTGTGAGCGGAAGGAACCTTTTGAATACCTTCTCGAACTCCAGCTCCATTACACCCGGCAACATTTCGGTCATCTTCTCAGCGACATCCTTGCCTATTTTCGTGGCTTCATCCATGTCATCTGTAGGAACCTTTATCATCACGGAATCGGTGTCACCGTAAACGACTTCGTAGCCGAACTCATCCTCCATAATCTTAACGGTCTTGTGAATGGTGTCCCTTCCCAGCGCGGTTACGGAGCTGGCTATCGCCACGTTGTGTATCTTGGCCCTTGAATAGCCGAAATAACCGTAAAACGCATTGGCCATTATCTTTATGGCAAGCTGCTTCATGTTGAGGGAATTCCTAATCTTCTCATCCTCAACGTCCTTAAGCTGCTTCTTTACCATGCTCCTCTCTTTCATGAGATTCTCCAGTATTCTCGGTATTATGCCGTACCTCACCTCCTTCTTCACGAACTTGGATCCTGAGGGGGTGGTTATGTGCTCCACTTTATCACCGTCCATGAGCAGCGTCGTCGGGCATATGTTGTAGGTGCGTATAAGTGACGGATACATAGACTTGAAGTCGAAAACCAGGACCATTGAATGCAGACCCTTCTTGGGCTCTATTACCAGACCACCCTTCAGGTCACTCTCCACACCATTCTTTTCGTTCCCGCTCTCATTGTACCTTTCGTTGCTCTTGGTAGGGATTACATAACCTTCCTTGTTGAACTCCCTGAGGAAGTAGTTCTCTATCCTCTGGCTTTCCCCCCCTTCGAGTATGTCATTGGGCAGTGAACCAGATATCTTGGAGAGCGCCACGAACTTGTCCAGCAAGTTTAGCTTCAGCAGAAGATTAAGTGCGAGCTCGCTGTCCCTTCTGCAATAATTGACGAGCTTCATGAACTGTTCCTGATTACCGTTCCATAACGCGGCTATTTCGGACTTCTTAACGTCATGCTTCTCCTCCCCAAGCAATTCCTTCGCGACGAAGTCCAGTCCGTACCGCTTCAGGTTCCAGCCCTTCTTAACGAGACTGAAGGTGTCGGCTATTACCCTCCCTGTTATGCTTGTTCTGTGCCTTCCTGCGAACAGGTCGTCCCTGACGCTCTTTGTCACGCAGCGTCCGAAAACGGGTCTCACCTTGTTCTTCTCCATCCTCTTCAGTATGTAGGGCAGGTCATAGCCCACTATATTGAAACCTGTTATGACGTCGGAATCATGCTCCTTTATTATCTCGATGAACCTCTCGAGCATTTCTTTCTCGCCTCCCAGTACCTCGACTCCGTCACCTGATCTTGTAGAGAGAACCATGGACTGCATTTTCCTGTAATTCGGCCTGAAGTTCATAGCTATCATGATGACAGGATCTTTCTCGGGATCGGGAACAGCCCCCTTCTCTGAAGAGACAGTCTCTATGTCAAAGGAGATATACTTAAGCGGGGCGTCCTCATACTTATCCATCACCTTGAAATCCTTTATCTGGACCAGTTTCTTGGCAGAGACACTTGTCGTGTTTATACCGTTTTCCTGCTCGGTCATTATCCATTTCATGCCGCCCACATTGGAATCGTTCATCCACCTGTACTTGAAAAGAATATCAGCCTCGTATATTTCTACGCCCATTGACCTGAGGGCCTCTCTCACTTCTACGGTCTTTCCCGGGTCCCGCAAAGTTATCTTATGGACGTCTCTCGGTTCCTGGAATCCTACCGGCAACATCCTCTTCACCTTCTCAACTGAGACCACATGGGGCATCCCCTCCAGTTTCCCTTCTATATCATCATCACCAGCATAGAAATAGGGCATGAATCCCTCATAAAAGCCGCAGACGCTCTTGCCGTCTGACTCCTTTCCGAATATCCTTATTACCGGCTTCTCATTGACCATCACGTAATCTACGTCAAGTACCTGGAACTCCATGAAAAAGTCACTGAATATGAAATTGACGTCAACAAATAAAAACACAAGTGCACTTTGTTGGATATAATGTAAAGGTTCTTTTCGAGTCTAGTAATTCCAGCCTGAAGAAGCATTTTTAAACCAGACCAACAATTCTTTGTCATGAGAATAAACCCCCGCCAGATAGAGAAAGCCATGAAGCAGATGGGAATGAAGTCCGAGCAGATAGATGCCGAGGAAGTCATAATCAAGACCCCGGAGAAGGACATAGTCATCAGCAACCCGAACGTCACGCTTGTCAATGCCATGGGCCAGCAGTCCTATCAGATAGTTGGCGACGCCGAAGAGAGACCGAAGGAGAAGTTCAGCGCCGATGACGTCAAAATGGTAGTTGAC
>CP070804.1:629784-633668 GCA_020343635.1 Candidatus Aenigmatarchaeota archaeon
ATGGACATGTTCGCGAGGTTCAGGAGGATGACCGGCCACAACGTGCTCTTTCCACTAGGCCTGGACAGGAACGGGCTTCCCATAGAGATGGCGGCCGAGAAGAGGTTCGGGAAGAAGCTGACATCGCTCCCGCGAAGGGAGGCCATAGGGCTGTGCCACAGGATACTCGAGGAGGCCAGCATGGTCAGCGTGGATTCGTTCCGCAGGCTCGGTATCAGTTTCAACTCGTGGAAGAAGGGCACCGGCATCGGGGAGCTTTACGAGACCGACAGCCCGGATTACAGGGCGCTTACCCAGGAGACCTTCATAGACCTGCTGAAGAAGGGCCTCATCTATGAGGACAACAGGGTTAATAACTTCTGTCCCGGCTGCCAGACGACACTGGCTGACGCAGAAGTGAACTACGAGAACAGGGCGGGCTTCTACTACAACGTGAAGTTCAGGGTCAAGGAGACGGGGGAGGACATCATAATAGCCACCACAAGGCCCGAACTGATATGCACGGTAGGCATGGTGATATTCAATCCCGCCGACAAGAGGTACAGGCACTACGAGGGCAAGACCGCGGTGTCGCCTATATTCGGGAAGGAGGTCCCCATAAAGGCGCACCCTTCAGCAGAGATGGAGAGAGGCACCGGGATGATGATGATGTGCTCCTTCGGTGACCTCACTGACATAAGGTTCTTCAGGGAGCAGCACTTGAAGGAAATCATAGCAATAAACAAGGATGGGACGATGAACAGGCACGCGGGATTCCTGGAAGGCCTTAACGTCAAGCAGGCCAGGAAGAAAATCGTTCAGGAGCTCGAGAAGGCGGATCTCATAGTGGAGAAGATCCCTACCGGGGAACACAGGACTCCGATATGCGAGAGATCAAAAGATGCAATCGAGTTCATAGCCATGCGAGAGTACTACGTTAAGCAGGTCGAATTTAAGCATGAGATGAAGCGACTCGCAAAGAAGCTGAACTTCTTCGCCCCCAAGTCAAGGCAGATAATGATAGACTGGATAGATTCCATTTCGATAGACTGGCCCATAAGCAGGAGAAGGTTCTACGCTACTGAAGTGCCGCTCTGGTACTGCAAGCAGTGCGGAGAGACTATAATACCGCCCAAGGGTGAATATTACAGGCCGTGGAAGGAGTCTCCCCCCAAGGAGAGCGAAGGCCTTAAAGGAGGAAAGTGCGGGTGCGGCAGCTCTGATTTCCGCGGGGAGGACAGGGTGTTCGACACCTGGTTCGATTCCAGCATCTCCCCCCTGTACATACTCAAGTATCACAAGGATCCGAAGGGCTTTTTTGAGAAGAACCAGCCATGCACCCTGAGGCCGCAGGGCAAGGAGATCATAAGGACGTGGCTGTACTACACCGTTCTCAAGGACTGGCTGCTTACAGGGAAGCTCATATTCAGGGACGTGTGGATAAACTACCACGTACTTGATGAAAAGGGTCACAAGATGAGCAAGTCCAAAGGCAATGTGATAGACCCGCATGATGTCCTCGAGAAGTTCGGCGCTGAGCCTTTCAGGCTGTGGGCAGCAATTGAGGGGAACCTCGACAAGACCGATTTCAGATGCTCCTTCGAGAGGATAGAGGGCGCGGGGAAGACGCTCACGAAGCTGTGGAACGTGTGCAGGTTCATATCGATGTTCCGGGCACCGAAATCAAAGCCAAAGAAGCTCTGCGTGCTGGACGAGTGGATAATGTCCGAGATTGAGAGCATCGTTTCCAGGGCTGCCAAATCATACGAGAGATACGACTTCCACAACCCGGCAACGAAGATAAAGAACTTCATATGGGAGACCTTCGCTTCGCACTACGTGGAGCTTGTGAAGCAGAGGGCATACAATCAGAAGGGGCACTTCACCAAAACAGAGGAAGAATCGGCGAGGTACACGCTTCATTATGTGCTGGACAGGATAATGATCATGCTTGCGCCTGTCATACCCTTCTTCACGTACTCTGTCTACAGGGACCTCAGGAGAAAGGACATACACTTCGAGCCATTCCCGGAACCTGACAAAGCGCTGCTGAAGAAGGTTTCAGCCTTTGACGATGTAATGGCTGTCAATTCCGCTATCTGGAAGGCCAAGAAGGATAAAGGGCTGTCACTCAGGGACGGCATAAAGTCCGCCACTGTTCCTGAAAGACTGAAGGGTATAGAGAAGGACCTGATTCCGACGCACGGCATAAAGAAAATCAGCTACGGTAAGAAGCCGAAAGTGGTTGTCTAATTTATAGACTATATGCACCAAGAATAAAACAGGGGTGTTGTTTTTTGGTTGAAGAGGCGGTCGATGCTAGTGAAGAGATATTTATTAGCGCTCTTCCGATCAAGAACATAGTGCTCATATTCATAGTTACGTTCCTTCTTGTCTTCATCCTCTTTACAATGGTGGAGCCTTATTTCCACTGCCACGAGATGATTGATGGCACTCAATGCCGCTTGCTCGATATAACAGGAGAATTCATCTTTGGTATTGCGATTGCAGGCGTACTCTTCCTCTTTGACATGATACTGCTGTACATGACTCTCAGTGATTACTTCATGTAGGCACCCTTTTCCACATGCATGCGTGGAAAAGCGCGCGCCGGAAATTACGCTGACGCGGATGAACAAGAAGAACACAAGCGTCCGTGGAAGGTTAAGCTGGAACCCTTTTGGGAAAAGCGTTCACGGAAAGTACTCTTAGAAAACTATTCGCTTTCGGTTTCCTTCTTCTTTTCAGTGCTCTCGGCAAGGGTCTTGGCCTTCTCCCCGGCCATCTTCATTGCAGTCTCCTCGTCAACGGCCTCGAGGTCCTCAATGGCCTTCATGATGTCCTGCGACTCATCGTCAACGGGCAATTCCTCCTTTCCGAAGATGTTCGAGAGCTTGCCCTTGACCAGGTCGAGCCTGCCTTCCTCGACGGCCTTCTTGACGTCTATGTCGACCATGGCGCTGCTCAGCTGCTCTATGTCGGTGTTCATGATCCTCTCCACGAAGTCGGATTCCTTCTGGAACTTCTCGTGCTCGTGCATCGCCTCTATAAGAAGTATGACCTGCAACTCTCTGAGGTAATGGTTGGCCTCCTGCTGCTTTGTCGCTGCCTCAAGCCTCAGTGACTTTATCTTCTGGACATTGAGCATTTTGAGGGTCCTGGTCTGACCCTTTGCCTCTATCATCAGCCTCTGTATCTTCTCCTGGATGGTCTTAATATCCGCTGAAAGCCTCTCCACGTTCTTCTCGCTTTTGAGCCTTTCCTTGAGGAGATCCTCGGGGCTGAGTGAGAAAACATTCTTCCCGAATTTCTTCTTTATGAAGTTCCTGATGTCCATGCTATCCTTTAGATTTTTGTTTTTTCTTTTTATAAGTTTATTTAGTGCAATAACCGCTCATTTACGAAGCAATATAACAGAGAACAACCATTATATTAATCAATGAAAAAGGCCTTTCTGCTCTCCATGGATGCGATCATCGCCGTAGGTATACTTTTTGTAATGGCGGCCTTCATCGCAACGCTTTCAATCACCTATTCCTCGCCAGAGCTCGAGTACCAGAGGCTGTACTACACGGGAAAGGACGTGATGAACGTGCTGCAAACTGCACAGCTATCTGCGGTGATAGAGCTGATGCCGGCCAACTTCTCGCAGGACTGCAACCTGACACAACCGGATCTCAACAAGAGTATACTGGACGCCCTGGGTCATCTCTGGGCAAAGAACTCCACGATACTGAACGAGTGCGCAGAGAACCTGACGCGCGAGGTGCTTAATGCAACCGTTCCTGTCAGCTTCGGCTACGAGGTCCTGATAGACGACGTGAGCATATACAAGCAGGGGACCGTTGAGAACTATCTCTCGAGGCTGCATACGATAGTGTCGGGGTATGAGCTTGGGAAACCCG
>CP070804.1:633768-640583 GCA_020343635.1 Candidatus Aenigmatarchaeota archaeon
CTGCTGAATCTCCACTGAAGCCGAATTCCCGGCTATAAGTTCGCCGTAATACAGCTGAACGTTTATCGTATGCATTCCTGCTCCTATTCCGCTGCACCTGTTGCAGCTTGGCAGAGGCATCTCAAATTCCATGTTATTCTCTCCTTCATTAATATCGACTATTCTCTCGATGTTCATCTTCCCGCTGATCCCCCGGGCCTTCACAACGGCTCCGGAAAGATCGTCATTCGCCTCTATGGTCGCGTTGAACTTCATGACCTCCCTTGAATGGTAAACTTCCCTGTCCGTGACGATTTCCTTCACGCTCGCCACGAAACCTGTAGGCACTGTTTTCTCCTGGGTTTCTTGCACCGTTTCCTCCACAGTTTCCTGCACTTCCTCAACAGGTTCCGTGACCTGCTGGATGACTGGGCTCTGCGCCTCGTCTTCGGGAACTTCCGTGACGCTGCCGCTTATGCAGCCTGAAATCATTATCAATACCGCTGTGCCTATTGACAGACGATGTATCCTCATTTCTTCGCCCCTGCCTTCTTGTTGAGCTCTTTCAGAAGGCCCTTGAGGTCGATCCCGTACATGGATGCTATCTCTTCGAGCTTGAGCTTGTTCATCTCCATGGCTGCCATCGGGCAGTGCACGCAGGGTGTATTGAACCGTTCAAGTATATCATTCGCGCCTCTGACCTTCAGGGCGTTCTCGAGCGTCGTCTTTCCAGTTATCTTCGGCATGTTTACCACCAAATCTTATTTCTTTCTTATCATGACTTTTATTACTTTGCCTTTTTCTTCCCGGTTTTCCGATAGTCCTTGATGGCTGCTTCAAGGGCCTCGGTTGCCAGATGCGAGCAGTGCATCTTTATGGGAGGCAATCCTCCGAGTGCATTAGCCACGTCGTTCCTGCTTATCTTCAGGGCGGCATCCAGATCCTTGCCTTTCGCCAGCTTCGTCATCATGGAGGTAGTCGCTATCGCAGAGACGCATCCATAGGTCTGGAACTTGATGTCTCCTATCACTTCCTTTCCCTTGTATCTCCTGACCTTTATGTATATCTTCATAACGTCTCCGCACACAGGATTGCCAACTTTTCCAACACCATCGGGGTTTTTAATCTCGCCCATGTTGTGCGGGCTCTTGAAATGCTCCATTACCTTCTCGGTATATCCCAGACCCATAATAAACACCTCACTTGAGGGGGCTCATCTTCCTTAAGGTTTCGACAGCCTCGTGCAGAGAGCGCAGCGTGTACTCTATTTCCTCTTTCGTGTTCTCCTTGCCCACGCTGAACCTTATGGAACCATGCGCGTCTTCAGGCTGAAGCCCTATCGCCATGAGAACGTGGCTGGGTTCCAGGGACTTCGAGGAGCACGCTGAACCTGTCGAGGCTGCTATGCCCTTCAGGTCAAGGTGCACTATCAGTGATTCGCCTTCTATGTGCCTGAAAGAGAAGTGAGCGTTGTTGGCGAGCCTGTCCTTTCCCCTGGGTCCATTGAGCCATGATTCCGGGATGTCAGTGGCTCCGTCTATGAGCATGTCCCTGATCTTCTCCATGTGCTTCAGGTGCTTGTCCTTCATTATGTCCACGGCCTTGGCGAAGCCCACTATGCCGGAAACGTTCACCGTGCCGCTTCTGTATCCGAACTCCTGGCCGCCTCCGTGGAGTAGAGGCTCCATCTTTACGCCCTGCCTTATGAACAGGCCACCGGCACCCTTGGGACCGTGTATCTTGGGGGAGTTGATGGTCATGAGGTCTATGTTGTCCTTCTTGAGGTCTATGGGCACCTTTGTGAAGCTCTGGCACGCGTCCGTATGCAGTAGCACGTTGTGGTCATGCGCGATCTTCCCGAGTTCGCGTATGGGTTCTATGGTTCCTATCTCGTTGTTCGCGTGGATTATTGATGCCAGGACGGTGTCCTTGCGTATCGCATCACTGAAAACATCCAGTTCGACAAATCCTTCCTTGTTCACCGGCAAGTACGTGACATCGAATCCCTGCTTCTCGAGCCACTTGGCCGCATTGAGTATGCATTCGTGCTCGATCTTGGTTGTGATTATGTGCTTGCCCTTATCCCTGTTGGCGAATGCGACGCCCTTCAGGGTGAAGTTGTTGGATTCCGTCCCCCCGCTTGTGAAAACGAGCTTGTGATCCTTTCCGTTGACCTTCTTGGAGATATCCCTTCTGGCCTTCTCCACAGCATGCTCGGCCTCCCTGCCGCACGAGTGCAGGCTGGCCATGTTCCCGAAATCCTTTGTGAAATACGGTTCCATGGCCTTGAGAACTTCCGAATCGACCCTGGTCGTGGCAGCGTTGTCCAGGTATACCTTATCCATCATAATCCCTCCCTAAGCAGCATTTCTTCACATGCTTCTCTACTATCTTCAGCATGGGTAACACCGTGTCCTCGTTGAGCGAGTATATCCTCTGCTTGCCATCCTTCCTGACGTTCAGGATGTGGCATCCCGACATCTTCCTGAGACTGTGAGACACTGCGCTCTGTTCGTCCCCGACCCTGTTTACGATCTCGTTCACACTGAGGGGCCCGTCTTTGAGAGCCATGATTATCCCGAACTTCGACTCTGTGGCAAAGTTCATGAAAAAGTTGTTATATGAACTTCTTTTCATATGATTTATTGCTCATAATAGATATTTAAATGTATCGCAAGAAAACCCAAAATCCCATATTCCTAACAGTTATAATTAATTCTGATTGCATATAATAAAGTATATAAATATATCGTGACAATGAATTCTATTAAATCATTTTTCAGGAGTTGATGGGATGAAAGCGACTGCTCTGCAACTGAACGAGGGCACAAGACCTTTCTATGAAAGTGCTGCCAGGATAGTCAGGAAAGAGACCGGTCAAGAGATAGAATTTGCGGCATATACGCATGGTTTGAGGGTATTTTTACCTCCTGACCTTGATGATGTGAAAACACCGGAATATCCTGATGACATTTTGACAGCTTTTCCACATGGCTTCATAGCACAGGATAAAAATCGTGAATCGCCTTATAAACTTGAAAGTTCTGGAGCTCATACACCCGCTGATGTAGACGGAAGGGGATTCTTTGATAGTGATTCAGAGAACTGGTACAGGGTCTGCTGGGCCCTGCCTAAAGTTTAGACATTGTCCAAGAACTGGATACCTGATGCCGCCTGGTCCGGGGTTGTTGTGTTTCCGAGCGGTACAGTCTGTACCCCTGAAGCCATGCTCTCGAGGTCCTTCTTTCTTGCTTCCATGTCATCGCTGACTATCCTGCTGAACCTGTCTGCGCATGACCTGCATACGAAAGTCTGCTTTATCAGAACCTTCATCGGCGTGGTGGTCTCGACGACCTTTACGAGATCCTCATCTGCGAGATAAGACCCGCCCTGACACTTTGGACAGCTCATAAATAATTATTGTCCGGAAATGCTTAAAAATGACCCTCACGGTCTCTGGATGTATCCCGGGTTCGGCTCGAATACAACTCCTTCCCTCTTGAGCCTTTCGACGATGTCGTCGACCTCTCCGGATTCTATGCCTTCCTTCGCGGCCATATCCCTCAGCTTCGCCACGGGTACTATATCCTTCGAAGTTCCGGAGATCTGGTCTATCAGGTTCAGTATCCTGGTTATCTTGGACCTCTCGCTGAAAGAGGTGCCTCCTTCGCTCTTGTCAACGTCTATCTCGCCCGTTTCCGTGTCGTAGCCAAGGTCCTTCAGCGAGGACTTCATTAGCCTTATGGCACGGTTCGCATCGTCCTTGGTTATCTCGTTCGAGAGCCTTATCTTGGCCGACGCTTCAGCAAGGCGCATGAGCGCCTCGAACTGCCTGAGCGTTATCGGCACAGGTCCGCCGCCTTCTGCCCTGGACCTGGTCTTTACGTAGAAGTTCTTCAGAAGCTTGCTCACCTCGGGGGTCATCTGCGGGGAATAATTCTCCTTTGCGTAGGCGACATACTTCCTGACCATCTCCTGTTCTATCGCAGGCTGTATCGTGTCTTCTTCATGTCTGCTCTTCAGGACATGCTCGACTATCTTCTTGTCGGTCTTGCCCTCAGGGACGTCCCTGAGGGTGAACTTCAGGTCGAACCTGCTTAGGAGCGTCGGCGGAACATCAATCTGCTCGCTTATGCTCCTCATGGGATCGAATCTCGAGAACTTCGGGTTGCCTCCTGCCAGCACAGATGTCTTGGCCGGCAACGTGGCCACTATGCTCGCCTTGGCTATGCTTATGCTCCCCTGCTCCAATGCCTCGTGCATCGCGATCTGGTCATCCACGTTCATCTTCTCGAACTCGTCTATGGAGAGCAGCCCCTTGTTGGTGAGCACCAGAGCGCCCGCCTCAAGCACCCATCCCCCCATGAACTGCTCGTCCTTGGTCACGGTTGCAGTCAATCCTGCACCAGTTACGCCCTTTCCTGAGACGTATCGTCCGCGAGGTACGATGCTCGGCACGAGCTTCAGCAACTGAGACTTACCGGACGATGGGTCGCCTATTATGAGTATGTGTATGTCCCCCCTGAACTGCGTTCCGTCAGGAAGCAGCCTCGGGACACCACCGAAAAGCTGCAGTATTATGGACTCCTTGATATGCTCCAGCCCGTAAAGCGAGGGAGCCATGGAAGCCACAAGCTTCTCGAATATCATCGGGTCTCTCGAAAACTCCTTTATCTGTTCCTCCTCTTTAGGGCTTATCTTGAGCCTCTCCCAGGTTGTCTCGGTGGGCTCCACGTGATTGGCATCCATGTAGAAGTCCAGCTTTACAGAACCCATCTTGCCCTTTGGCACTTCCCTCAGAACGCCTACCATCTTCAGCCTGTTCCCTGGATCCGTCATCCTCCTGCCGTCAGGGGATACCAGGTCCTCGCTGAGCCACACGTTGACCTGTGAAGGCTTCTCGCCCTCGGTGAGCTCGAAGGGCTCCTCGATCGTGACCCAGCGGGCATCAATCATCACCTTGTCATGCTCCTCAAAAGACTTCCCGTCGCACGACTTGCCGCTGATGATATTGCCGCACCTGAAGGGCTTGGAAACGAACGTCCCGCTTACCGGATGCCTCGTTACATTATCACATTCGCGGCACTTCCAGTCCACAGCGACTATCTCCGGCCTTATCTCGGAGGCGCGTCTCACGATGCCCTCCACGACTATGAAATTCCCTATATGTTTGGACCTGAGATCCCTGACGTTAACGGTTCCCGTTTCCGGGAGGCTGGAAAAGCGTATCTTCACGGGTGTCGGGAGGTCTATGCCGTCAACCGCCTCCTTGGCGACCTTCAGCATCTGATCGGGATCCTCGAGGAGCATCTGCGACAGCTCGTCGAACCTCCTGTCAAGCCTGTTGAAGTTCACGACGAGCGCCTTCTCCTCCTCGGCGGCCTTGTACAGCTCTTTGCCGTAGTCGTCGTTGAGAAACAACCTGAACTTTTCGACTGCATCCGGCTTCACTTCAATATCGCGCTCTTTCTTTTTGGACATAGGGGTTACAATTATTGAAAAGAAGTTTAAAAAACTTTGAACCCGGCCTAGGTTTTATATTATTGGAGTAAAAAATTATTATGTTACTGAAAACAAACCTCTGCGGGATGAAGCTGAAGAATCCCCTTATTCTGGCATCCGGGATAATCGGTGTCACCAAGGCCTCGCTTAAGAGTGCAGCCGACAGCGGTGCGGGGGCCGTTACCATTAAGTCCATAAGCAGGGAGCGCCGAAAAGGGCACGAGCCTCCCATAATAGCAACAGAGGGAGACGTCATGATAAACGCGGTCGGATACTCCAATCCCGGGATTGAGGAAGCCAAAATGGAGTTCCTAAGGCTCTCTGAAGTTGGCGTGCCCGTGATAGCCAGCATAATCGGCAAAGACGCAGGTGAGTTCGCCTGGATGGCAAAGAACTTCCTTCCTGGAGAATTCTCTGCAGTCGAGCTTCCGCTCTCGTGTCCCCATACCCCCGGATACGGTATGCTCGCAGGACAGGGAACGCCAGGGGCCACACTCGAGATAACAAAGGTTGTGAAGAAGCAAACGAAGTTGCCGGTCATAGTCAAGCTTTCCCCGAACATACAGGCGCTCGGGGATGTCGCGAAAGCTGCCGAGAAGGCAGGCGCCGACGCCATAAACATGGGCAACACGGTCGGTCCTGGGATGTTTATTGATCCCAAGGCCAGGAAGCCTGTGCTCACATTCGGTTTTGGGGGGCTGTCGGGGCCCGCGATAAAGGCCATTGCCGTCCGCTGCGTATACGATGTCTACAAGGCCGTGAAGATTCCTGTAATAGGCACGGGGGGAGTAGCCACAGGAACGGACGCGGCCGAGATGCTGATGGCCGGGGCTTCAGCGGTCGGTATAGGATCGGCCGTACATTACAGGGATGTGGCTGTCTTTGGTAAGATAGCGAAAGAGCTTTCCGCCCTCATGAAGGATGAGGGCTTCTCCAGTGTTAAGGAGATGATAGGTATTGCTCACGAATGAAAGGCCTGTCATGTACAGGATAGACAGTATAGCTGAAGAGGCCCAGGACACCAGGAGCTTCTGGTTTTCCGGAAACATAAACGCCGCGCCAGGGCAGTTCGTCATGCTATGGATACCCGGAACGGGACAGAAGCCTTTCGGCATATCATATCAGGAGTCAGGAAGGTTCGCGCTGACCATAAGGGAAGTCGGCGAGTTCACGAAACGTCTCTTCAGGATGAAGGCGGGCGACAGGGTAGGCATCCAGGGGCCATACGGGCGCGGATTCTCCGGGCATGGGAAGAAGGTCGCGCTTGTGGGTGGCGGCTACGGGACTGCCCCCCTCGCGCTCCTGGCTGATGCCATGTCTTCCAGAGGCAGGAA
>CP070804.1:640683-656688 GCA_020343635.1 Candidatus Aenigmatarchaeota archaeon
AGACTGGTTCCGGCACTGGCAAAGAATCCCGACAAGATACCGGGGGTGTTGCTGGGTCAGAAGTCGGAATATGCGCTCCTTCAGGAGATAAAGTCCATGCTGTCCGAAGAGTTCGGGTGCAGCGTAACAGTAGAGTGGGCTGAGAAATCAAAATCCTCCAAGGCTATGAAGGCCATGCCCGGTAAGCCTGGGATAGAAGTCTTGTGATTATCTTTTCAGAGAATGCACCATCTTCTCTATAGCGCTCTCTTCGGGCTCCTGTTCGCTTATTCCTATTGTGCCTATCAGGATGAGCAGCATACCCAACCATCTTATTGCCGGCACATACTCGGCAAGAAATATGGTGGCGAGGATTACCGGCGTAGCGACGGATGTTGCCGAAACCGTGGGAATGACATATGCTATCTTGCCCTCATAGAGGGCCACTTGAATATTTATGAATCCGTATATCCCGAAGATCAGTGCGAATATGGAAAAGGGATTGGAGAAGAACTGTATTATGAATGATGCGTCCAGCGGCAGGCCTGTGCTTGCGACCCTTATGAAGAGTCCTGACAAACCTAGGGCTATTCCTCCCCTGACAGCTTCCTCAATCTTCAGAACGATATAAACCACACCCCTATGAATATGATGATTATGTATAGCCACTTCGATCCTATCTTCTCGCCGAAGATGAAGCTGCCTATGATTACAGGTATGAGCATCGAGACCGCTATGACTGGCTGGACCACATGTATCGGGCTGAATCTCATGGCAAACAGATAAACCAGTGTACCTGCTAGGCCTATCAGAACTGACAGCTGCCACATAGAGTTTCGAATAAGTTTTAGGATTGAGAATTTCTTGAGATATCCCATGCTGTATTTCTGCAGGGTGGCAGAGACACCGAGCAAAACAGCTGCTGCAATAGAAAGTATCAAACCCAGCATAATCCTATTATAGAATCCTGGCACTTATATTAAATATGAAGAAGATTCTTTTGCTGTTGCTGGGCAGTCTGGTTATACTTGTTTTCATGCTTCAGCAGTGGGTAGGACTGGGTGACATCTGGAATATACTTGTGACCATAAATCCTGTTCTGCTGCCTTTCATAATTGTCATGCCGTTCGTCACCCTCATGGTCTACAGCTACAGGTGGAGGCTGCTGCTGAGAAGCGTTGACGTGGATGTCAATGTCAATACCGTGTTCCGTTACGCTTTGATAGGCGCGGTCTTCAACTACATCACTCCGATGCTTAGATTTGGGGGTGAACCCGTGAAGGCGTATATGCTTGCAAAGGAAGTGAGGGTCCACAAGAGAAAGATCTTTGCAAGTGTCGCGATGGACACGCTGATAACATTCAGTACCTTAATCGGTCTCATATACTTCTCAGCTCTGGGTCTCTCATTCCTTAACATACTCAACTGGTTCACTCTCTGGGCCATACTGGGCGTTCTTCTGCTCCCCCTTACACTTGGAACGTACTTCGTCTATGACAAGAGGGTACTTATCTACATCTCGAAAAAGGCCAGCCGGATAGCATCGAAGATAAGACCTGGTGCCGGCAAGGGTCTTCCCGGGGACATGCTTAAGTTCAGGGAAAACCTGAAGAAGTCCCTCAGGAGAAAGGATCTCCTCGTGAAGAGTATGGCCATAGGGATAACAGAGAGGATGCTGGAGATATTTACGGTCTACATGATCTTCGTTGCGCTGGGTATTCAGGTGGACGTCTTCGTTGTAGCCATAACCCTCGGGGTCGGAATATTCGCAGGAGGTCTCCCCCTGCTTCCCGGAGGCGTCCTGGTTTACGAATCCTCGACCATATTCATACTCACCCTGCTCGGTGTGGCGACCGCCCCTGCGACCAGCGCCATCCTGGTATGGAGATTCGTCAACTACCTGCTTGTCATAATAGTGGGAATAGTTTTCTCCTGGTTCTACGGGATATCCTTCTCACTGAAGAAGAAAGAGCACTTTTTTAAATTCGGTTCATAAAGTATTCTCTCATGAAAAACCGGGACTGGATAAAGATAAACTTCGTGGGAAAGGTCAAAGCCACTGATGAGGTGTTTGACGTCACCAGGGAAGAGGATGCCAGGCGGCATGATATTTACGATGAGAAGAAGAAGTACGGACCAGTTCTCGTCATAGTTGGTGCAGGCACAGTCATACCTGTGATGAAAGGTGTGGAGAAGGAACTTCTTGAAATGAAGATAGGTGAAAATAGGTCCTTCGATGTCAGCCCTGCGGATGGGGCAGGCCCCAGGAAGCCCGAACTGATAAAGGTCGTCTCGACTATGACATTCACCAAGAAGAACATATCACCTTTCCCAGGTCTTGTGCTGCAGACTGACGTGGGCCACTGCAAGGTCCTCGCGGTCTCCGGCGGCAGGGTGAGGGTCGATTACAACCATCCCCTCGCAGGCAAGGAGCTCCATTACGAAGTGGAGATCGTCGAACAGGTAAAGACCCCGCACGAGAAGGTGCAAGCGCTGCTCGAGTATTACGGTATCCCGGCAAATGTCACGTTGACCGGTAAGAAAGCAACCGTCACTCTTGAAGACAAATCCAACAGCTTCATAGAGAAGCTTCTCACCGAGACCCTGAAGAAATGGTGCGATGGGGTGGACGAAGTAGAGTTCAAGTCCAAGGAAAAGCCGAAAGCTGCGAAGACTGTTGAGAAGAAATAGATCAATCCTTTTCAGTAGTTTGCTTTTCAAAAGTGCTTATGAGTTCTGGCGAGCAAAGGCTTAAATATCTAACTTCCATTTTATTCTTATTGACCTATTGACCCTAGTACGGTTAACTTTAAAAATCCTGAAGTCTTAACCGATATTGCATAATTAGCTAAAAGTTATGGAGGTGCCGTGATGACTGCAGAATCAATAATTAATTCCGCATTGGAGACAGAAGCCGCTCCGCCTTTGGAGTCAGCAATCGTGCCAGAAGCCAGGGAGACCGTTGTTGAAAGGGACGGAGAGATGGATGAAGAACTCAGAAGGATTCTTGAATCCAGGAAAGCTGAGATAAAGGTTGTTGGAATAGGGGGTGCCGGTGGCAATACCATATCCAGACTCATGCAGGTAGGTATTGTGGGTGCGGAAACAGTTGCAGTCAACACTGATGCACAGGACCTACTTTACACGGACGCTGACACCAAAATTCTTATTGGAAAGGACATAACGGGTGGACTTGGAGCCGGGGCCGATCCGAACATAGGAAACGAGGCGGCGAAGGAATCCAAGGAAGAGATCAAGAAGGCCCTTGAGGGGGCTGACATGGTCTTCATCGACTGCGGACTTGGCGGCGGTACAGGAACCGGTGGAAGTCCTGTAATCGCAGACATCGCAAAGAAGATCGGCGCCCTCACCGTTGGCATAGTTACAATGCCATTTGGTATGGAAGGGCAGCAGAGGCAGAAGAACGCACAGGAAGGGCTTGAGAACCTCGAATCTGTTGTCGACACCCTCATCGTAATACCAAACGATAAGCTGCTGGAAATAGTCCCGGATGTGAGTATTCTTACAGCATTCAAGGTTGCAGACGAGATCCTTGTCAATGCTGTCAAAGGAATAGCAGAGCTTATCACCAAGCCAGGGCTGGTTAACCTTGACTTCGCAGACGTAAGGGCTGTAATGAGCTCAGGCGGACTTGCCATGATAGGAATGGGCGAATCCGATTCCGAGAACAGGGCAGTCGAATCTGTGGAGAAGTCACTCACCAACCCGCTGCTTGACGTAGCAATCGATGGGGCTAATGGAGCTCTCATAAACGTCTCTGGCGGAGAAGGCGTGACAATAAAGGAGTGCCAGGAGATCGTCGAGGGGGTCAACACAAAGATAAACCCGGACGCGAAGATCATATGGGGTGCCCAGATAGACAAGGCACTTGGCGACAGCGTCAGGACGATGCTTATCGTGACTGGCGTGAAGTCATCCCAGATATACGGGCCTGAGCAGACATACACACAGCAGAAGCAGAAGGAGATCGAGAAGGTCCTTGGAATCGACTTCGTCAGCAAGTAAGCGCTTTGGATAATTCTTTTTTATATCAAACCCAGTATTAATTATAATCCAATCAGGTAGGTTGAGCTATGAAAATAGACATAAGGGCCAAGCTTTCAGAGTGGAAGAGGATATTGCAGGTAGCCCGGAAGCCGGACAGGGACGAGTTCATAACGTCATCGAAGATATGCCTGCTCGGGATAGCTCTCATAGGCGTGATAGGCTTCGTCATGTTCCTGGCGTTCACGTTCTTGGGAGTTTAGGGGATTGAAATGATATATACCCTAAGAACCACAAGCGGAAGGGAAGATATAGTGATGGACATGATTAACAGCCGTATCAATGCAGAAAAGCTGGACGTGAAGGCTGTGATACATCCCACCGAACTGAAAGGATATATTTTCATAGAGGGCAACACCGCAGACATACACAAGGTTCTGAGGGGAGTCATGCACACCAAGGGTCTGATAGAGAAGCCCGTCAAGATAGGGGACATAGAGCACTTCATGGAGACCAACGTTGCTGAAATAAAGGTCGATATGGGTGATATCGTCGAGATAATGGGCGGGCCATTCAAGGGTGAGAAGGGTAAGATCAAGAGGGTCGACAAGACCAAGAACGAGGTTACCATAGAGCTCATGGAGGCCAGCATACCCATACCTGTCACGATTGCCACGGAGTTCATAAAGGTCATGAAGAAGGCCAAGAGTGATGCCGATGGCTGAACAGACTGTTGACGCTGTGGTGGAAGGGGGGAAAGCAAGTGCTGCTCCCCCTCTTGGACCCGCACTCGGCCCCCTTGGAGTGAACATACAGGAAATCGTTGACGCCATCAACGAGAAGACCAAGGACTTCGCCGGAATGAAGGTTCCTGTGAAGGTCATAGTCAATACCCGGACAAAGGCGTTCAGGCTGGAGGTGGGAAAACCCCCTGCCTCTGCTCTTATTCTCAAGGAGCTTAACCTGCAGAAAGGCTCTGCCACCACTGGCCAGGACAGGGTGGGTGACCTTACACACGAGCAGGTAAAGAAGATAGCCCGTGCAAAATTCGGCTCAGACGAGGCAAGACATGTAAACCAGATAAAGGGCACGTGCAGGAGCATGGGCGTGACCATAGGACAGGGACAGGTCCCGGCCGAGGAGAGAAAGGTCGCTGAAGAGCACAAGATGCAGGTCCTTGAGGAAGAGAAGGAAAAGGAAGCGGTTGCTGAGGCCAAGGCAGAAGGTGAGGAAGTGGCAGAAGCCGAGGAAGCCGCCGCTGAGGGCAAGGAAGAGGAGAAAACCGGTGAAAAAGCGGAAGCTGCAGAATCTTCACCAGAGGTGAAGCAGAAGACTGATGAAAAGAAGGAAGAAGTTGCTGAAGAATCGAAGTGATTCTTGTTCAGAAAATGCGATAGAAGTTACCGGTTTTGGGTGCCGAAAGGTTTAAATTGTTTATCATTAATACAGATTCATGCACAAGTGGGACAAGACGTTTTGGATGCTCTTTGTTTTGCTAGAGGTAGCGATTATTCTGGGCAATATATGGTTCTTCACACCCATTGGTATCATAGTAGGATTCGTGCTGATAGCTATCGCGCTTGCCAGGTTCGGAGACTACCTGCTCCATAAGCATAATTCGGGCATACTTGACAAGAATAGTGAGAATGTCGAGCGCATGAAGAGCTGGCTCAATAACCAGTACCAGCTTACGCAGAGTATAAAGGACCTTCACGATTACAGGTTCCACAGGATGGATAGCAAGAAGGCAGCACTTGATGAGAAGCTTGACAAGGGTTACAGGGAGCTCGCGGGCAAGATAATAGACGTCGAGAATAGGCTCAACCTCGTATCCAAGGCTATAGTGTCACAGAGGGACGTCATGCTTCCCCAGCCTCCCCAGGTGATTACGCAGGTTGTCGAAAAGCCTGCCGAGAAGGTTAGTGACTTCTTTGATGATGTATGGGGAAGGATAGTAAAGATTGCCGATGATAAGGGGTACATAGAGACCCTTTCTAGGGGCGTCAAGAACAGGATACTCAAGATAGGAGAAAACGGCATAAGGATACGTTCAGATCTCACCAAAAGCGAGAGGTTCCTTGACAAGAAGGAGTTCCGGTACTTCTGGCAGCGCTTGCAGGCCAAGGGCAGGCTGAATCTCGCAAAGGACATTCAGGACCCGAGACTTCTAAGGATTGGGTCCGTAGTGATCTCTTTCCTTGCCAGGCTTCCGAATGTAGAGCATGAGCTCAAGCCCAGGGTACTTCACCTGATGGGGAAGGATACACACAACCTGGGAACGCTCAGGGTGCACAGGAAAAAGATTTAAATATAGTAAATGTCATATTTAGTTAATTCCGCTAAACTACTTCGGTAGGAGGAATCACCATGAGCATAAAGGAAAAGATCAAGGAAGCGAAGGAAAACTCAAAGCCCAGGAAGTTTGCACAGACCTGGGACCTGATTTTTAATCTCAGAGAGCTTGATCTGAAGAAGCCTGAGAACAGGCTCAACCTCGAATTGTTCCTTCCGGAAGGTCTGGGGAGGGAGCTCAAGACCCTGGGTATAGGGGACTCACTCTTTTCAGATGCAAAGAAGCATGCCGATCTCGCCATAACCAAGGATGAGATACCGAAGCTTGCAAAGGACAAGAAGAAGCTGAAGAAACTCGCCAGTGAATACGACTGGTGGTTCGGCGAGGCTCCCCTCATGCCTATGATAGGCAAGGAGCTTGGCGTTGTTCTTGGAGCAAGGGGAAAGATGCCGAAGCCCGTGCCTCCCAAGATAAACCTCGAAGGACTGCTCAAGAGGGCGAAGAGTTCTGTCAAGATAAGACTTCTAAACGCCCCTGTAATACAGATAGCTGTCGGAAACGAATCCATGCCTGAAGACAAGGTCATCAGGAACATAGAGGCCGCGATTAATTTCGTTGAGGAAAACCTGCCCAAGGGCAAGAACAACCTTAGGAATGTATCTCTCAAACTGACTATGGGAAAACCCGTGAAGCTGGAGGTGCGATAATGGTATCGGCAAAAAAGAAACTGGACCTGAAGAACCTTGTGGAAGAGATCGACAAGTACCCGGTAGTCGGGCTGCTTGACATGCACAAGCTTCCGGCAAAACAGCTCCATCAGATAAAGGAGCAGCTCAGGGGCAGGGCCGTGATAAAGATGGTCAAGAAGCGCGTCATAATGCGTGCCCTTGAAGCGTCAAAGAAGGAGGATATCAGTAAGCTCGAGGAGAAGATACAGAACCAGCCGGCCATGCTTTTCAGCGAGGGAAACCCCTTCGAACTCGCACAGCTCATAGCCAGGTCGAAGACCAAGGCACCGGCCAAGGCCGGAGACATAGCGCCTTATGAAATCGTTGTAAGCGCAGGACCTACCAGCCTGCCTCCGGGACCGGCCATAGGAGAGCTGCAGAGGGCCAAGATAAAGGCAGGTGTAGAGGGGGACAAGATAGTCGTCAAG
Source organism: Candidatus Aenigmatarchaeota archaeon (assembly GCA_020343635.1). Taxonomy (GTDB): domain Archaea; phylum Aenigmatarchaeota; class Aenigmatarchaeia; order QMZP01; family JAFGSV01; genus JAFGFG01. The sequence continues at coordinate 648,117 of CP070804.1, forward strand.
GAAGATTCTGTAGTAGCCAAGGAAGGTGATGTGATAGATGCTAATCTTGCAGACCTGCTCTCCAAGCTTGACATAGAGCCCATGGAGATATCCCTTAACCTTCTTGCCATATGGGACGAGGGGATGGTATTCGGAAAGGACATACTGTTCATACCAAAGGAGCATTACATTGGACAACTGCAGAGTGGCTATGCCAGTGCGTTCAACCTCGCCATAAACATAGGACATCTCACGAAGGATACCGTTCCGGGGCTGCTGGTGAAGGCCCACCAAGAGGCAAAGGCGCTAGTCAGTGAGGCCGGGATAATAACAAAGGAAACAGTCGGAATTGTGCTCGCTAAGGCCAGCGCCCAGGCTGACGCGCTTAAGGTTCATGTAAAGGAGAAGCCTACGGAAGAAGCTGCTGAAGAGAAGGAAAAGGAAGCTGCTGCTGAGGCCAAGGAAGAGGTTGAGAAAAAGAAGGAAGAAGTAGAACCTGCGCCTGAGCAGCCCGAAGAAGTGCAGAAAAAGGAGGGTAAGGAATAGGTTTATATTTGAAAGAGGTATAGGTTATATACTCTTTTCAATCAAAAACGGAGGGAATGACATGGAATTGGTATACGCGGCATTGCTGCTTCACTCGGCTAAGAAGCCAGTGGACGAGGCAGGTGTGAAGAAGGTTGCTGAGGCGGCCGGCGTCAAGGCTGACTCTGCACAGATAAAGGCGCTTGTCGGCAGCCTGAAGGATGTCAACATAGACGAGGCAATCAAGGGCGCTGCGGTAGCTGCAGCTCCGGCGGCACCGGCGGCTGCAAGCGCAGAGGAGAAGCCTGCCGAGGAGAAGAAGGAAGAGAAAGAGAGCGAAGAAGAGCAGGAAAAGAAGGCCGAAGAAGCTGCTGGCGGACTGTCAAGCCTTTTCGGATAAGGTGACACCATATTCATTTTCCTAGGCAGGTAGGGTTAGTTGTTTTTCTACCTGTAAAAATTACTTCTGGACATTTAAATCAGGATTTCCCGAATATATTACTATGAACGCAAAGGAGAAGCTCAAGCGCGATTTCAGCCAGTCGCCGGACAAGTACTACAGGGTCAAGCTCTTCGATGAGCTTGGTTTTATGAGACGTAAGTGTCCAAAATGCGGCTCATACTTCTGGACTCTGGACAAGGACATCAAAATCTGTCCGAATCCACCCTGCACGGAATACAGCTTCATAGAGAACCCGCCGATACGGAAGATGGACTACATAGAGACCTGGAGGGTCATAGAGAAGTTTTTTGTGAAGAACAAGCACGAATCGGTACCCTCCTATACTGTCGTATGCAGATGGTTCCCTGGACTTTTCTTCACCGTAGCCAGCATTGTCGCGTTCCAGAGATCTGTAGCTGGAAAGACCGTTTTCGAGATGCCTGCCGAGAGGATAATAATCCCCCAGGTCTGCCTGAGGTTCTCTGACATAGAGAACGTTGGGGTGACAGGAAGGCACATGACCAACTTCATAATGATTGGGCAGCACTCCATCTACGAGAAGGTTAATGGAGTTCAGAAGGGCTACTGGAAGGACACCTGCATAGACCTGGACTACAGGCTGCTTACGGAGGCTCTCGGTGTGAAGCCTGAAAAGGTCTCATTCCTTGAAGATGTCTGGGTCGGTCCGAACGCATTCGGATATTCTTTGGAATACTTCACTGAGGGTCTCGAATTAGGCAATGCCGTGTTCACGGAATTCGTCGGCACTCCCGAGAAGTACAAGCACATGGGCTACCGCGTGATAGACATGGGCGCAGGACTCGAGAGGTTCACGTGGCTCAGCCAGGGAACGCCAACGGCATATGATGCAGTCTAAGGTCCGGTGATGAAGTACCTAAAGAAGGTGGGGGATTATGATGTTGATCTTTTTGACCGTTACGCCAGCATAGCAGGAGGCCTGAACATAGACGAGATAAGCGATGTTGAAAAATTGCGAGCGCGGATAGCAAAGAAGCTGAAGGTGACCCTTCCTGAATTGAACAAGCATGTGGATCCGCTTCAGGCGCTTTATGGCATAGCAGATCATACCAAGACGCTGCTTTATGCGATCAACGACGGAGGGCTGCTGAGCAACGTGGGAGGCGGTTACAACCTCAGGATAATCTTCAGGAGGGCGCTCAACTTCATAGAGAAGTACGGTCTGAACATCGACCTCTTCGACGTATGCAGGCAGCATGCCAGATACCTGAGACCTCTTAATCCGGAACTGCTTAAATCGTTGCCGGAACTCGCACAAATTCTCGAGACAGAAAAGCTGAGATACAGGAAGACCATGAAGAAGAGCACAGGTATAGTGAAAGGCATGCTGAGCAGAGGGTCAAAGCTTGACACAGAGAAACTCATAAAGATGTACGAGTCCCAGGGAATAACACCGGAGCTTATTGAAAACGTCGCCGAGAAGGAAGGCCTTAAGGCTGAAATTCCCAAGGACTTCTACCAGACGCTTTCAGGGAGGCATATGAAGGAAGATATCAGGGAAGAGAAGAAGGAAACCCTCAGTGTGGGAAACCTGCAACCGACAGAACTCATGTTCTACGAGAAGGAGAAGCAGACAAGATTTGATGCGAAGGTCCTCAGGGTCGTAAAAGCCAAAAAAGGTAACTGGGTGATACTTGACAGAACCCTCTTTTATCCGGAAGGGGGTGGCCAGGACTATGACCTCGGAACACTTGATGGGAAGGACGTTGTGGAAGTTCAGAAGTTCGGTCCAGTGGTTGCCCACAGACTGAAGGCTGGCGGTTTCAAGGCCGGACAAATGGTTAAGGGGGAGATAGACTTTGGCAGGCGTATGCAGCATGCACAGCATCATACAGCGGTTCATCTCATAAACGGGGCCGCAAGGAAGCTTCTAGGAAACCATGTATGGCAGGCTGGTGCTGCGAAGTCTCTGGAGAAGGCCCATCTTGACATAACCCATTAAGAAGCTTTAACCCTCGATGACCTGGCAAAGTTGGAGGAACTGGCAAATGGTCTAGTGAAAAGGAAGGTGCCGATTGTCAAGAGATTCATGCCCAGGCCTGAGGCCGAGAAGTCGTACGGGATGAGGATATATCAGGGTGGCGCTATCCCCGACAGGATGGTCAGGATTGTCAACACGCCCGGCTGGGATGTGGAGGCATGTGCAGGGACACACCTGAGCAACACAGGGGATGCCGTTAAGATCGCGATAACTTCATCTGAGAGGCTGCAGGACGGCATTGTGAGAATTTCCATGGTCTCCGGAGCAGCCGCTGACAAATATCTGGGTAGTGTAACAAAGGAAGCAGCCAAACTAAAGAATGTAATGGAGGGTACCGGTTTCATTAAGTTTTCAGGAAAGATTTCAGTAAAAGATGAATTCAAGATGCTCTCCGACCTGAGGAAGGCCTCACATGATTTCTCGGTGGGAATTGACATGCTTGCAGGCACGGCTGAGAAGTTCGCGAAGGATCTTAAGAATGCAAAAATGACGGTGAAACCGATGACCTTCAATGATATCAGCTCCGGGATGTCATACCTGTTCGAGACATGGAAAGATGCCAAGAAATCCATAGACGATGCCAAGACTAAAGCTGCGGACGAGATGTCAGAACTGTTGCTGCAGAACGCCAGGGGCGGTCTTCTGGTCGAGATGGTGAAAGGGGACAGGAATGACATGATAAAGATAGCCTCCGTCCTCATCTCGAAAGATCCGAAGCTCACTGTCGTCCTGGCGAACAGCGCAGGAGACGTCATAGTAATGAGCAAGGTGAGGGATGCAGGGCAGGTCATGGAAAAGGTTGCAGCGAAGTGTGGAGGCAAGGGCGGCGCCAGAGGAAACCTGGCGCAGGGAAAGATAAGAGATGTCTCCAAACTGAAGAAGCTAAATATCTAGGGATTTCAGTCCATGCTGTCTCCGGGCAAAAAGGCTGCGTCCCAAAGCGTTACTTTTCTTCCTGTTTTCTTTTTTAATTCTTCCGAATCCATTAATTCCGCTCTATACATCTTTCCATCATTTCCATTAGCAAAAAGACTTGCAAGGTCTTCGGTGGGAAAACCCACAATATTTCCAGCCCCATCACTGAAATAATCCTCGCCATTAACAGCTACGTAGAATCTCCTATGACCTTCTAGATAGATCATCTCTATTTCACTTTCTTTGCTATAATAATAATAATTAGTCCTTAATTTTATTAATTTTTAACTGGTGTCCAGAGCCCAGAGCCTATATGCTTCTGAGAAGGCACTCTCTCGGCTGGACGAAGGTGTTCTCGCAGAAGATGTCCACGAGTTCGAATTCCGTGACGTTTTCCAGCGGTATGACGTCCCCTGTGGGGGTCAGCATCTGGTTTAGTGTCTCGTTCTCGTACTGTACATCGAGCTCCAGCAAGACTGCGAAGTCACTGAACCTGCTTATGAAGCTCTCGTAAACCGGTATCCTCTCAAGGCTTTCCTCCCCCGGGATGTACTGGTACTCTATTATCACAAAACCTGCCCTGAGTATCCCGACTTTCTGCTGCCCTGAGATGGGCTCCCTGTAGATGTTCTCTATCTGGATCTGCTGGCCTCCTGTCGGTATGTTGTAGCTGAGGGCCATGCCGATGGCCCAGGTTATCATCATCACACCAACTGCGATGGTGAATATGACCTGCTTGTCTATTTTCATGGGTTAATTTTGCTCCTCAATTTTAAATAGCTGATAACCTGCTCAGGTTTCAGTTCCGGGTTGTTCAGCTTCACCAGCTTCACCTGCAAACCGAGAGCCTCCAACTCCGGGGGCTGCACGAGGTCTACTATGGGCCCCATGTAGAGGTCAAGGGTTCGGGACACTGTCCACTTGTGCATGTTGGTCCTTCTCGCTATTTCAGAAACCGTCATGAAACCCTCCTGCTCGCCTGCGGCCTGCTTTAGAACCTTGAATATCTTGATTATGTTTATGCTGGTGTTCCTGTACGCCTTCTTTGCCATAATAATATAAACAGTTCTGATTTTATCTGTTTTCCCCTATTCCGGGATGTTGGGGATGGTGGTTTCCTTTCCTTCGTAGTTTCTGAGTTTGTACTCTTTCTCATTCTTTTCAAGGATGTAATAATCTGGCATCAAGGGTATCTTGCCTATGTTGGTCGCTATGACGTACATGGGCTGGGCAAGTCCGCTCGTGTGGCCCCTGATTGCATCGCGGATGAGCTCCGCTCCTTTTTCAACAGGCGTACGGAAGTGGTCGATTCCTGGGGCGGGCTCGCAGTAGAAGATGTAGTAAGGCCGAACCCTGATTGACAGCAGCTTCTGGTGCAGCTCCCTGAAGGTCTTTACGTCATCATTGATTCCCTTGAGAAGAACCCCCTGGTTTCCCACGTTGATGCCGCAGGAGAGAAGGTCGTACACGGCTTTCGACACCCTTTCGGTTATCTCTTTCGGATGGTTGCATTGGATGACTACCCATATGGGAACCCTGTGATGACCTTTCATCACCTTTGTCAGACCCGGTGTAATTCTGTGCGGCAAGGTGACAGGAATTCTCGTATGGAATCTTATCATCTCTATGTGGGGTATTTCCCTCAGACTGTCGACAAGGTACTTTATCTTGTCGTCCGAAAGTATGAAAGGGTCTCCGCCCGTCATCAGGACGTCACGGATTTCTTTGTGCTCCCTTATCCATTCAAGACCCTCTTCGACATCAAAACGCAGTTTCAGTCTACGATCTGTCACGACTTCCTTGCGGAAACAATGCCTGCAGTAGCTTGCACATTCATCAACTATCGTGAATGCTATCCTGTCATGGTACTGCCTCGCTATGCTGTCAGGCCTGTCTTCTTCCCTGTTTTCCTTCCACACCAGGTAGTCTTTCATCCCGTATTTATTTTCCAGTTCCTTGATGGAAGGCACCACCTGCATCCGGATGGGGCACTTGGGATCATTAGGGTCCATCAGAGAAGCAAAATAAGGGGTGGTACCCCAGCGGGTCTTTAGGCTCTTTATAGCCTTTTCTTCGTCAGGGGTCACGTTAATGAACTCTTTCAGCTTCTTCAGGGTGTTTACCCTGTTCTCCAGCTGGTGTACCCATTCTTCCATCTTTTATCTTGGCGCCACAATTTTAAAAAGGGTTAAAAAGAATAGCCCCGGGCGGACTTCCGACCTCGCTTTCTCGTTCTTTTGCGCGCCTGCTTTTTGTCGAAGCGTCAGCTCGCGGAAAAAGCGGGCCTTCGAACCGCCGTCACCGGTTTTCCCCGCTTTCATCGCCCGAAGGCATCAAATCTTCAGAGCAAAGCTCCAAAGACCGGTATCCTTGACCGTTGTCCCACCCCTTTCCCGTATTTCCGTGCACGCTTTTGCATGACTCAACCAGAAAAGGGTGCCTAGACTACGGGGCTATTTCTTTCTGATAAATAGAATAACGCCGGGATTTATTTAAAGCTGCTTATGACGTCAGGAAACCTTGTTGCTTTGCAGCAGCTGCTCTTTTCTCAGGGTTCTTTGCATCACGGAGTATGCGTGTTCCCTTCTGCGTTATGACGAAGCACTTCTCGCCTATTGGCTCGACGACCTTGACGTAGTCCATAGCCTCGAGCTTCTGCAGGGTGGACATAACTCCGTCTTCTTCACCAAAAGCGCTCTCGAGTTCATGCTGTTTTGCCAGTAACTGTCTGCTCATATACTCCAGTACCTTAATTTCGCTTTCTGTTATCATATCATAACCTGAATAGTACCTGCTCGCTTACGTTCTTCATGGTCTCCTTACCTGCAAGGTACTCAACCAGTTTCAGTGCGAATTCCATCGAGGTTCCTGGTCCCTGCGATGTTATCACATTGCCCTCTGCTAGCACCCTCTCGCTCCTTGGCTTCGGGATATACTTCTCAAGGCCCGGATAAACCGTTGCCTTGATATTGGTTAATATACCTGCTTCCGCGAGCACTGTGGGGGCACCACATACGGCTGCCACCAGCTTGCCATCCCTGTGATAGTCACCTATGACCTTGAGGATCTTGTTGGACTTGGACAGGTTCGTATATCCCGGGGAGCCTCCCACAAGGACAAGAGCATCGTAATCCTTCGCAACAATATCATCGAGTTTCGTGTCCGCGATGACCTTGACGTTCCTGCTTCCCAGGACAATGGTTCCGGGAAGCCCGGCCGTGACCACCTTTATCCCCGCTCTCCTCAGAACATCGACGACTGTCATCGCTTCAATTTCCTCGAATCCCTCAGCGAGAGGCACAAGCACGTTCATTCTATCACCTTGGAAAAACCACAGATACTTAACATTGGAAAAGGGTATATAAATGCCTTCGTTTTCCGGCCGAAACCTTGCATGCATAAGTTTTTATACTTATAATCCAATGTTTAGTAACAGGTGAACTAAATGCCTATAATTGGACTAAGCTTTAACAAAATAGATGCAAAGAAGGAGAAGGCTTCGGTCATGCAGGAACTGAAGGTGAACAGCACACCGGTGATATCCGGTGTGAAGGAAGTTGAAGTTCCCAACCTGACCAAGAAGGCCCTTTCAATAGAATTCGAGTTCCTCACAAGGTACGACCCTGGTTTTGCTTCAATAACAATCGGAGGCAGCCTTATGTACCTTACAGACAAGAACAAGCCTATAGTGGATGAATTCACCAAGAACAAGAGGCTTCCTGAAAAGACTTCGCTTGAGGTGCTCAACTATCTGTTCAGGCACTGCTTGCTGAAGGCTTCGATACTTGCAGATGACCTTCAGCTGCCGCCTCCGATGCCGATGCCGAAGATAACGCCCAAGAGCAAGTAATCTTTTTATCGGATTCAGACGAAGGCAGATCCGACGAAAATGAATGCCAGTATACCCAGGCCTGCAAGAACCAGTATTCCTATCAGTTTCATGGACCTGAGCAGGAACTTCACAACGAAGAAACCAACCCCCGCGATTATAATCAGGACTATGGCAAGACCAAGGCCGCCCCCTGCTGCACTTACCAGGCTGAGCGATTCCAGCAAGTTTCCACTGAGCCCAAAAAGAGAGAAAACGGTCCCTATGGTGTTCTGTATGACGACCGTTATCATGTCCAGTATTACGTATATGGGGCCTTCTGCCATGCTAAATATTTGGCTGAATGATTAAAAACGTTCAGATGAAGCTTTGGAGACTTGACTGCTTCTTCTTGTCCTGAGCGCCCTGCAACTTTTCCAGCGTACGCTCTATCCTTTCCAGGGAGAAATCGTGCCCCAGCAGCAGCTTCTTCACCTTTTCTGAGTCAGGGGTTCTTGCCCTTATCTGCACGTCCGTTACGGGAGGCTTCCTGAAAAACTCGAATATCTTCTCCGCAGGGGTATCGAATTCCCATCCGCTCTGCCCGATCACGTTTTCGAGTGTCTTTTTCTCCTTGACGAGCTCCAGTGCCTTCTTTGGGCCCAGACCCTTGACGCCCCCAGGATTGTAGTCAGTGCCCACAAGCATGCCTATGATTATCATCTGCTCCTGGCTTATGCCCAGTGATGAAAGGGTCTGTCCGAGGTCTATGAGCTCGGGGTTGACATTCACGTAGCTCTCCTTGCCCGGAAGCTTCCTCTTTCCTGTTGAGGCGAGGTTCCTGATGAGCCTGGGAGATCCGAACAGAAGGGCATCCCAGTCC
>CP070804.1:656788-665290 GCA_020343635.1 Candidatus Aenigmatarchaeota archaeon
CGTCAGCTCTATCGTCAAGGCGGCTTCTTCGGGCACTGTGGCATTCTCTTCTGGCAACGTCACGTTGGTCTCGTTTATTATGGTCTGGTTATCTTCTGGTATGGTTACGTTTTCTTCGGGGATTGTTATATTCTCTTCAGGTAAGGTCACGTTCCTCTCATTGAATGTGGTTTCATTTTCCTCGGGAATCGTCACATTCTCTTCGGGGATGGTAGCGTTATCTTCCGGTTCCGTGATATTGGTTTCAGGTATTTCGACTGTCACGTTCTCTTCTGGTTCTTCCTCAGTTACATTCTCTTCGGCAGTTTCTGGAGATCCTTCGGGGACTTCAGTATCGGTTTCGTTCAGAATTTCCTCGTCTGTTACCCCTTCTGTGAGGTTGACGTCTGTGACGAATCCGTCAACGCTGGTGGAATTCGTGACGTTCTGGGCGACGATTAAGGTCGTAGGAACGAGAGCCAGTATCAGAAATAGTGCTATAAGCTGTGCTTGCCCTTTTTCCTTTGCCCCAGAATTGCTTTCCTCCAAGATGGCGCACCCAGACAGGTTATATTGGTTAGCAGCTGCAACTATTAATCTACCTACCTGTCGACCCTTTTATGAACAATTAACAGAGAAAAGTTTAAATTGTCGATCGACAATAGGATATTATATGATAGAGTTCTTGGGTTCACGAAAAATGGAAAAAGAGAAACTTGATTCTTTGTCAAAGGCCGAAAAACTCAGAGAACTTGAAAAAGAGAAGTCTCTAAACCAGCGTATAGAGAGCTTGATATTTAAAAAATTCAAGGAAACGGGGCTCGACGAAAGAATGAAGGAAATGAACTTCACACTGGAAGAAATCGCTGAAAAGGTTGAGCAACTGATGTTTTTGTACCAGTCAAACAGTCGACAAAAAACAAGTCCGAGCGTCAGAAAAATGAGGGTGAAGGAGATGATAACACTTCTGCTCCAGCAGCACGGCCAGCTGAGCGCTCCTCAGCTGTGCAATTTATTGAACTTATCACGCACAAGATGCAGTGAATACCTGAAGGAAATGGAAAACAAGGGTCTTTTGGAGTCAGAATTGAACTGTCGAAAAAAATTCTATAAATTTCGACACTAGATTATAAAATAAATTCTTTTTTAACTGGGAGGGTAATAATTAATATGATAACTGTGCCCGTTTTTGAGATGCCTGAAGTCTTTAATATCAGACTTATGTCCAGGATTGTTTCTGCGTCTGGCGAGGAAAGCGCACATGAAGAAGAGATTGAGGAACTGAGGCAGGCCATCGAAGACGCTGACCGGGAAATCAGGGAAGAGTTGAGGAAGAGGGAAGAAGCCGAAAGAAGGACCGAGGAAGAGAGGCGTGTGAGGGAAAGGGCTGAGGAAATAGCGAATGCTGAAACAGACAAGAATGTAATGGAAGATGCCAGGAGAAAGGCCGAGGAAGAGGTGAAAAATGAGATACAGAAGGAGATAGAGGCCAAGAAAAGGGTGGCAGAAGAGGCGAGGCTGAAACAGGATGCTGATGCCAGGGCCGAGAACGAGAGAAGGCTGAGAATGGAAACGGAACAAAGGGCCGCGGAAGAGAGGGCTGTGAGGGAAAGATTTGAGAGTGAACTAAGAAGCCAGGAAAAGGTAGAATCACTCGCTGAAAAGGAGATTATGGCAAGAACAGAAGCCGAAATAAAGATTGAAGAAGAAAAGCTTGCCAGGGTGCAGGCTGCAAGGAACAGGAAGATAGATTCCATAAGAAGAGCCAGGAAGGATGCTGAAAAAAGGCTGGATAATGAAAGGAAGAAGCGCATAAAAGCCGAAAAGACGGCTCAGGAAGAGAAAGAGGGGAGGAAACATGCCGAAGAAGCCGCTGCTCTTATGATGAGAGAGGGCAAGAGCAGTCGTGAATATTCGAAAATTAAATCGAAGATAGAAGCCGCGACAAAGGCCCGCAAGGAAATGGAGGGGCACGCAAGGAAGGAGATGCTGTCAAGGGAAGAAGCCGAGGAGAGGGCAGAAGATGAGGTACGGGCCAGGCTGAAGGCTGAAAGCAAGATAAGGGAAGAGAGGGCCCTGATAGCTCAGTTCGAGAAACAGAGAAAGTCCACCGAAAGAAGGGTTGAAAAGCTTGAAAGAAGCCAGATACTTGCGAAAAAGGGTAAGACCAGGAGGGACCTGCTTGTTATTCTTAAAACCCGGAAAAGCATGCCCCTGATAAAACTCAAAAATATCATAAAAAAGGCTGTTGGACGGAATCCCTGAACGCAACTTTTAAAGAAATGATTCTGTATTTTTCTTATGGTGTTAAAAGTAAGGGACGAAATGAACAGGAATGTCAAAACCCTTTCTCCAGCTGTCACAGTAAAGGAAGCTTCTGAGAAGATGACAAAATACTGGATGGGTTCCGTGGTAATAACGGAGAACAACAACATTGTGGGAATAATAACTGAGAGGGATATTCTGAGCAAGGTTGTTGTCAAGGGAAAGAACCCTGGGAAAGTCAAGATAAGCGACATAATGTCGAAGAACGTCATAACTATAGAGGAGGACAAGGAGCTCGGTGAAGCCGTCAAGCTTATGAAGGTCAACGACATAAAGAAGCTTCCCGTGACGAAGAAGGGAAAGCTTTCAGGAATAATAACGACAACCGATATAATCACGGCGATGAATGAAGGCATGAACAAGGAAGATGTAAAGCTGGGCTCCTACAGGGACCTCAAGGTCCTGGTGAGAAGGCACGCGATAGAACTGAAGACAGAGATCGAGAAGAACCAGATGCTTACTTTCGTGATACCTAACTCGCTTTATCCTTCTGATTCCGTGTCTATTATGAAGGCGGTCTCAGAGACTGTGCCCAAATTTATTTTCGTTACTGTGAACAAGCCGTATTTCTCGCTCCTGCAGACCCTGAAGAAGCATGACATACCGACTGAAGGTATGTACTTCATAGACGCGTCATCCGAGGAAGGTGAGCCCCAGAGCGGGAAAAATTTTGAGAAGATAAGGACACCCGCCGACATAACGGAGATAATGATAGCTGTTGACAAGGCGTTGAAGACAAAGAAGTATTTCGGTCTCGTCTTCGATTCCGTTTCCACCCTCCTGACCTATCACAGCGAGGAAATAGTTTCCAAGTTCCTGCACTCACTGATAAACAAGCTCAGAAAACATGAGGTGAAGGGTATATTCCTCTGCACCAAAGAGGATATCAAGACCTCGATGATGAAGAACCTGAACATGCTTGCGGATTACAGCGTTGACATAGAGAAGAGGGGAGAACTTTCCTCTTAATCCTTTCTTTCTTCAGTGAGCACTTTTAAATCGTCCTGTGTTGACGCTATCTTTTCTATCCTGATGAGGGCTTCCCTGGTTCTTCTGAGTGAGAACACCAGGTAGGCTATTATGGATGAAAGGATAGCTACGACTGCCAAATATGCAGAGTTCTGAGAGATGAACATACCTGCAGCAGGAAGCAGAGCCGGTGTTACGCATGCACCGTCCGAGCAGCTGAAATCGCATAGAGTAAGCTCGTAATCGGTTCCGGATCTGCCGCATTCCATGACATAGTCCCCGGCGCACGTAATCTGGAAGGGCACGCATACGTCCGTCATCACTCTTTTGAGACAGTCACCGCAGTTCTCGGCATCTTCCCCTTCGGCAGGTTCACATATGTCGTTACCATTGCACTCGCTTATGGTTTCAAATTCAACCGGCACCGGTTCTCCTGTGACTGCAAAGAGCGCCTCAAGTTCCGGTGAGTCGGCCCTGTAATAGAAGAAATCCGCATCCTCATCGTACATTTCAATCTCCAGCCTTTCCCAGGCATCCCTGAAAATATTAAGTCCCAGCGTGCTCTCCTGTACGTTATTCACATTGATCCAGTACTTGCTTACCCTTAAGTCAATCAATACGTTCTCAGGCATATCCTGCAAACCTGCGGCATCTATGATGAAGTAATCGTAAATCCACTCTTCGTCCGCCTCTATCTGCTGGACAGTTAGGGTAACACCACTCCTCTGTTCTGTCTGAAACCTTATGGCCCTGAGTGAAATGGTATCATCTTCTATAACGAAGCTTAGGAGCCCTTCCTGCGGCCTTAAGAATTTTCTGTAGTCAGCAGCAGATGAAAACTGGGCTGACAAAAGGAGGGCAAGGACAACTAATACAGCACCGGAGAGCGCTTTTTTCATACATTTATTATTGAGGAGTAAGTTTTAAAGTTATTAGGTCGCTAAACGAGAACCCTGAGGCCCTTCGAAAGATACGCCTGCAAAGCCATCTGGCCCTGCTCCGAGTTCTTCCTGACCTTTATCTTGCCGTTTCTCCCGGCAATCGCTGAGAAGAGGAAGCTGTCCCCTTCATAGACATCGACGCTCTTTCCACTAAGCTTCTGATTCACCAGCAGATAGAAATTGGCTCCGGTCTCCTCCCAGCCCCAGTCTATATCGCCTTTAAGTGACCCTTCCTTGGGCTCGACGTTTATCTTCATCCCTATCTCTTTCTCTATCTGCTCTATGCGCTGTCCCTTCCTGCCTATAATCTTTGGGATGACGTCATTCCTTACCTTCAGAGTTATCCTGTCGCTGCCTGCAAACTCTATGCGCATCGAGGGGTCGAATCTCCTGAGCTTGTTGTACAAGGACTCCTTGGCAAGTTTCTCCGTACCGCTCTCCTTCACAGCTGAAGCCTTAACAGGTATGACCACGTTCTCTTCTCCGAACGTGTATATCTCGTATTCCAGCTCCTTTGTCGCGAAATCCCTGACTTCGACAACCGGTCTGGTCAGATCGTCCGATTTCATGCCATGGGGAACCTTCACCGTGAGCGAGATTGAGAAGACCTTCTCTATTCTGCCTGCGTTTATGTATATCACTGTGTCTATCACATGCGGTATGACCCCTAATTCGAGCCTTCCCACGAAACGCTGTATCGCAGCAACAGGCCCTGTCGAATGAACCACGCCGACCATACCGACTCCTGCAAGGCGCATGTCCCCGAAAACACGGAAATCACGCGTGCGCCTGATCTCGTCGAATATGGTGTAATCCGGTCTCACGAGCAGCAGCAGTTCAGCTGTCTTCTCCCAGTCGCCCTCAAGAGGGGCATACTGGGTTACATCAGGGCCCACCTGCAGGTCCCTTGGCTGCTCGAAGGTCTTGACGACCTTGTCATGATCAACGAGATAGTCAGCGAGACTTGCAGCGAATGTGGATTTTCCCGAACCCGGAGGTCCTGCTATCAAAACGCCGCTGGACCTGCTGACAACGTTCCTCTCAAGGTCCTTGTGGAGCCTGTAGTCGCTGAGCTTCGCCTTGTACACGGGTCTGACTGCTGTCAGTTCAAGGGCGTCCGAGAAGGGGGGCTTCGTTATGGATATCCTGTAGTCTCCCATCTGTATGACAATCGCGCCCTGTTTGCTTATCTCTATGAATGAGTTGGGATCGATCCTTGTCTTGCTCATCACCTGCTCTATGATTCCTTTTATCTCCTTCTCCGTGCATCTGTTCGGTCTTATAGTAACGAGCTCGACCTTTCCCGGCTTTCCCTTCTTGGCGAGCGGCCGCACGCCTGTCTTCATATGAACAGACTGCGTATCCTTTGTGAAGAACTTCTCAATATCCATCCTCGTTATCTTCTCTTTGGGTACGTATTCTACGTCGACATTTTCGGCCTCTGCAACGAGAGCCTGTACGTAGTCGCCCGTGACGAGCATCGCATGCTCTTTCTTGGCGACGTCACGTATGAGGGCGTCTATCCTGCCCTTCCTGGCGAGGTTTATCTCCTCCATCGTAGGCCTCTGGCCCACGAAGTCTATCTTGACCCCTGCCTTCTCACCACTTTCGCGTATTTTCTTGATCTCATCGAGACCACGAAAACCGATGTCCATGTGCCTTGACGCCTGCGCCTGCAGCTCGTCAATGACAGTCATCGGTATTATTATCCTTGTCTTTTGCAGTTTTCCTTTCGAGATAAGTTCCGAAAGTGTCCCAGCTATGAGTACACTTGTATCAGGAACTATCTTCTTTGCATCTATCATTCAATCAACTCCTTATTGTGATTTTGATGTATTTGCATTTCACATACTTTGTTCTGTAAATGTCAGAAAAAGCGTGTTATAAGAGATATCATGTAAAGATGGCTTTATAAAGCTTTGCCCCTTAACCGGGCTCAACAAGCTCGCCTACGCCCTTTTCTATGAGGACCTTGGCATTATCCAGGGGGACCGTCGCCACGTCACCCGACTTGTAGGGTCCGTAGTAGCCCATGTCTATGCCTACGAACTGGGCCGTGTCCTGCAGGAAGGCCACGACTTTCATAGGGAATTTTTCACCGGACATGACCTTCTTGCGCTGTCCCTGGAAGTCCTGCAAGTTCTTCGCTATCCTGTCGAAAAGCTCCCTTTCCTCTGGCGTCATGTTCTCAGGGATCGCCCCCGATCTGACGAAAGAAAGCGTGAAGTTGACTATCTTCCTCTCCCGCGTCTGCATTACGTTGTTGACCCTCTGCTTTGCTGTTTCATGTTCCCACTTGTCGTCCTTTTCATGCGCTATCGCTTCCTTCTTTTCCAGATAATCCATGGCCTCCTGAAGGAAGTTCGGCGGAAGCTTTGTAAGCTTTACAGATGCCTTCTCCTCCTGCTCTATCTTCCTGAGTGTCTCGTAGGTTATCATGATATCCAAATGTTAATTATATCCATGTTTTTTAAAACTGAAATCCACAGGAATATCATGAGTTTCAGGGATATTTACGCATATTACAGCAGGGAGGACGTTCAGGATGCGCTTCTCAGGGCCTCGAAAAACAGGGAAGTTGTGGGGGTCTTCAAAGATGGGGCATTTTCGACCAGACCCAACACCCTCGTGTACAGGAAGGACATAAGTACGCTCGTCAAGAATGGGGCGGTCGCTTTTCATGGTTCACTGGAACGGTGGTCCAACCCCATGTCCGTGGGTTCCCAGAATTATGAGTTAGGCAGGACCGGCTGGGACCTGATACTTGATCTAGATTGTGAAAGCACGGAGCATGGCAAGGTCGGGGTCAGGGTATTCCTAAACGCGCTCAAAAAACACGGGGTGAAGAACGTTTCTGTCAAGTTCACAGGAGGTACAGGTTTCCATCTCGGGATACCATATGAAGCATTTGCAGAAGATGTGGACTACAGGCCAATAAGCGAGCAGTATCCTGATATCGCAAGGAATATAGTGGGCTATCTGAGGGAATTCGTAAGGCAGAACTTTGAGAAGGAACTGCTGAAGAAATGGTCCGTTGAGGAACTTGCAGGGCATGCTGGCAAGCCTGTGGGAGAGATAATGACTGAGGATGGCGTGGATCCTTTCAAGATAGTCGATGTAGACCCTGTTCTCATTTCCCCCAGGCACCTCTTCAGACTCCCCTATTCACTTCATGAGAAAAGCCATCTTGTATCCCTTCCTCTCAGGCGAGATGAAATAGAGCATTTCAGGAAGGAAGACGCCTCCCCCGATAAGGTGAGATTCATAAGGCCCTTCCTTGGAAAATGCGAGCCCGGTGAAGCTGACATGCTGATTACCGAAGCGGTGGACTGGTCCGTGAAGAACAGGAAAGAGGCTGTGAAAAGAGCGAAGAGGGAGTTTGTGTTTAAGAAGCCTGTTCCGGTGGAGCTTGCGCCTCCATGCGTCCATAACATAATGAAGGGTCTTCCGGACGGGAAGAAGAGGAGCTTGCTGATAATGATAAATTATCTGTCTTCACTGGGATGGAAGTGGGAGGACATAACAGAAACCCTGCTCAAATGGAATGAGAAGAACAGACCCCAGCTCAAGGAAAACTACATCAGAGGGCAGATAAGATGGCATATGAACAGGAAGAAGTCACTGCCTCCTCCCAACTGCATCAGTCCCGGTTACTACGAAAGCTTCAAGGTATGTACCCCTGACAAGCTTTGCGGCGGCAGCAAGAAGACCATAAAGAATCCTGTCAACTATGCCATCAGGAAGCTCAGGAAGAAATAATCATCCGGCTTCTATTCTTTTTGGTTCCAGCTTCGGCACCCTCTTGGACATGAACCAGTAGGCCAGCATCGCAAGCGCAAGAACAGCCAGAACGAATCCCATCACGAAGAATGGATTGACTATTATCTGCCCAACAAGTGCAGACACAGCCGTTATATCCTCTTCTTTTTCAAGCTTCGCGTAATCTATCATGTCCTGGCAGTTTTCCATTGCCAGCTGCGTGAGCCTTCTTGCCTCCTCCACGTCATTTTGTTCAAGGGATTTCTCAGCTTCTACTATAAGCCCGAAGAGTTCCATGCATTCAGGGTTCTCCTCAAACAGGTCCTTGACCATGACAATCTCTGGTATTACCGTTGTTACGTTCGAGCGGATTACCTGTATGTTTATCGTCGCGAACTCGTTGACCCTTGGACTGGTTGAATTCGCGTATATGTGACCAGTATAGCTTCCCTCAGAAAGGTTTCCGACACTTATGTTTACCTCTGTGGTGAAGTTCTCGCCCAGCCCAAGTCTGGGTATGTAGGTGTCA
>CP070804.1:665390-676995 GCA_020343635.1 Candidatus Aenigmatarchaeota archaeon
CTTACGCTTCACAATTCCGTGGCCATTAAGAGGGGTCGGCTTCCGGTCCACGGCGCGATGGTCAGGATAAAGATGAAGACAGGCAGGAAGGCCAATGTACTGATATGGGGCGACACGGGCGCAGGAAAATCCGAGACCCTGGAGGCCTTCCGCGTGCTTGGGAGGAAATACATACGTGACATGGTAGTGACCTTTGACGACATGGGAACCCTTGAGATAGACGCCAAAGGAAAGATCGTGGCTTATGGAACGGAGACTGGCGCTTTTGTCCGCTTAGACGACCTGCAGCCGGGCTTTGCCCTGGGGAACGTGGACAGGGCGGTCATACACAGCCCCCAGGGAATCAATGCCAGGGCGATATTACCGATAACGACGCACGAAGAGATCACCAGGGGCAGGAAAATAGACTTCCTCCTCTACGCCAACAACTACGAGAAGATCGACGACAAGCACGAAATACTGGAAAGGATAAAGAAGCCGGAGAAGGCGCTGGAAGTTTTCAGGGAGGGGGCCAGAATGGCCAAGGGCACCACAGCCGAAGAGGGACTGGTCTATTCATTCTTCGCCAATCCGTTCGGCCCGTTGCAGTACAGGGACGAGTACGAGAAGCTTGCGCAGAAATACTTCAAGAAGATATTCAAATCAAGGACATTCGTGGGCCAGCTCAGGACGCGTCTCGGCATCCCGGGATTCGAGACCAAGGGCCCCCAGGAAGCCGCAAAAGAGCTTTTCGGGGCGATATCGGAGATGTAGTTATTCCACGTAGAAATACCGGTCCTTTCCCTTCTGCTCGGAATCTTTCTGGGAGCCCGGCTTGTTTGCTCTTGCTCTTCCTGTCTGGGGATCCCTCCTGAAGGTTATGCCGATCTTCTTCAGGAAGGCGTTCATGCATTCCTTCGCCTCGCTGGGTGCCCAGGCGTGCCCATGAACCCCCCGCTCGCCCTCGAAGAGCATGAGCCTGTCGGATATGGAATCGAGTATCTGCAGGTCGTGGTCCACAACGAACGCTGCCGCTTCCTTGTTCTCGACGACTTCCCTGATGAGCTTAGAAGCCCTCAAGCGCTGCTCCACGTCAAGGAAGGCGGTCGGTTCGTCCAAAAGCAGGATATCGAACGGCTTTCCCAGGGTAGCAGCTATCATGACGCTCTGCACCTCTCCGCCGGAAAGCGAATCGAGCTTCTTCTCCATCAGCCGTTCCAGATCCAGCATGTGAATGATCCTCTGCTTCATGCTCTTGTCCTTCATTTCCTTGCTTAGATAAAGCCTCACTGTCAGTTCTTTATCATCATCCTCCAACTCTATCTTCTGGGGCTTATATGCCAGTCTGAGATCCCCAGGAGGCTCGCCGCTGTCGGGCTTGACATTACCCGTGAGAATATTTATGAACGTGCTCTTTCCGGTGGCATTCGGCCCTAAAATGCCGACGACCTCTCCCTTGTAGATGTTTCCGGCCTCGGTTTGCAGGGAAAATCTTTCGAACTTCTTGGTGAAGTGCGGGAAATCCATGAAGTGCCTGGTCTTCATTGTAGTCGCGGCACTCTTGCTGAAGATTATGCTCTCGTCCCT
The DNA here is from genome assembly GCA_020343635.1 of Candidatus Aenigmatarchaeota archaeon. Taxonomy (GTDB): domain Archaea; phylum Aenigmatarchaeota; class Aenigmatarchaeia; order QMZP01; family JAFGSV01; genus JAFGFG01. Next base: position 666,957 of record CP070804.1, read on the forward strand.
GAAGCGCATGTTCTCTTCCCTTATGAACCCTTCAAGGTACGTGTTTATGCCCACGCGGACTCCATCGGGCTTCGATATTATTCCGAACACAGCAGGTTTTCCGTAGAGCATGTGCACCTGGTCGGCCAGGTAGTCTGCCACAGCGAGGTCGTGCTCTACCACCATGACCATATGGTGCTTTGACAACCTCCTTATGGCAGCTGCCACGCGCAGCCTCTGCTCGACGTCCAGATAAGAGCTGGGCTCGTCAAAGAAGTACAGATCGGCATCCTTCAACATCGTCGCTGTAACTGCGAGGAGCTGCAGTTCGCCTCCGGAAAGGGTCTTGACATCCTTATCGAGCATGCCTTCCAGTCTCAGTATCTTCCTCAGTTCCTGAAGACCTTCCCCCCTGTTCATCTTCTTGAAAAGATCAGAGACCCTGCCGCTCCACATCTTCGGTATATCGTCCACGTTCTGGGGCTTGTACGCCACTTTGACATCTCCCTTCTCAAGCCGAGTAAAGTAGTTCTGCAACTCTGAGCCCCTGAACATCTCCATGACCTCCGAAAGGGGAATGTCCTTGTCAAGAATCCCCAGATTGGGCTTCAGCTTTTTGGAAAGTATCTTTATGGCAGTAGACTTTCCGACCCCGTTCTGGCCTATCATGCCCACGACCATCCTGTTCTTCGGGACAGGCAGCCTGTAGAGCTCGAACTGGTTCATGCCGTACCTGTAGACGGGATTTTCCTTCAGCTCAGCCGGGAGGTTTATGACAGCGATGGCATTGGTCGGGCACCTGCTGACGCATATGCCGCAGCCGATGCACAGGGACTCGTCTATGTTGGGCTTGTTGTCCTCGCTGCTGATGGTTATGCAATCTTCTCCCGACCTGTTGACAGGACAGACTCTCTTGCAGAGATGATTGCAAATGGTCGGTTTGCATACCTCCCTGTCTATCACAGCTAATCTTTTCCTCATGAAAAATCACTCCTCAGCCATCTCGGCTCCCTTCCCGTAAAGCAGCCTCATGACATCACTGAAATCTCCTTGCGATATGTGCGGCATCCCCTTGCCTGTCACCACTTTCATAACCTCCTCCCCGTCCTTGTACAGGGTGTTCACAGAAAGCACAGGGATCGGTTTCAGCAGGTTGCCTGCGAACTCCTTGACGTCCGCAGCCTCCTCGGCTATCATCAGGTGCTTCCCCAACTCCTTCTCAAGTTTCTTCACAATATGCCCGCCTGCGCCTACGAACTTCGCGGCATCGTCTTTACCGCATACCACAACCAGTATGCTGGGAAGCTCTACCACCTTTACGAGCCTGACATTCTTCAGCACCTTTCTGTCTTCCGAAAGTTTCAGCAGCATACCTGCCACCTTAAGCTCAGACTCGCTCACATCACCGCTTTTGACTTTATCCTCGCATGAGCGGCACAGTATGCCGGATTTAAGGCATATGCTGCATATCTGCGACTTCATGTTAAAACCTCCAGCAAGTTTTAACTAATCCAGCAACCACTTCTTTCATACCAAATCCTCTGCGCCAAGATTTATATTTTTCTGTTCGTCCAGCAATTTATAAGCAATCATGCAAAACAAGTAATATGGAAAGACTTGCCAAGGATTCTGTAAAGGCTTCACTGAGAGAGACCCAGGAGATCAGATGGGCACAACCCATAAAGCCAGGCCTGAGATTCGCATCCGAACCGAAAAGGTTTCTTCCGTTCTTTTTTACAGATCTTGCCACGACGATCCTAGTCATGATTACCGTGACTGCCAACCTCTCACTTATCCAGGCAGTGCTTTCAGAACAGATTTTACCGACGGAAATGTTTTATTCGCTTGCAGCAGGAATGATTCTGCTTGGTGTCCTGATAGTTGTAAACCTGTGGATAACTGGAGCTGTCATACATCAGTCCAGGAAGCCTGAGGAATTCACCGAAAGCTGGAGGTTATCTTTCAACAAGCTGCCCACACTAATACTGGCCCTGATAGTGGTTTCCCTCATAACCTTACTGTTTCTCGTCATACCGTACATAGGCATATTCTTAGCCGCTATCATACTGCTCTTCGTCAACCAGTACATCATGGTGGACAATAAGGGATTCTGGGAATCAATAGTCTCCAGCGCAAAGACGTTCCGTAACAGGATACCAAGCGTGTTTTTTGCGTGGCTTTTCAGCGTCGTTGTCGCGCTTGTGATAGTGGGTGCATTCTCAATTCCCATGGCAGTGCATTCATTATATTCGGGCGTCAATCTCTCACCACAGGATTTTACAGTAGACGCCCAGCTATACCAGGCTTCCCCAGCTCTGTACAGCATAGCGCTCATCATAATGGTTCTGGGGACATCCATTTCCAAGACATACGGTCTCAAGTACCTCACCGAAATATACCTCCAGTTCAAACGCAAGAAATGGCTGTCCTAGATTTTTATATCTTGCTGGAAAAGATAGACTATGCTTCTCGGATTTGTGGGAGTTCCCAACAGCGGCAAATCGACAATGCTCAAGGCGGCCACACTGGCAGACGTACAGATAGCGAGCTATCCATTCACTACAATAAAACCGAACCAGGCCGTTGGTTATGTAATCACTGACTGCCCCTGCAAAAGGCTCAATGTAACGTGCAATCCGCAGAACTCCAAGTGCGTTTCCGGCAGGAGATGGATACCGGTGAAGATACTGGACGTCGCAGGCCTGGTCCCCGGCGCCCATGAAGGAAAGGGTCTTGGAAACAAGTTTCTCGATGACCTCAGGCAGGCGGACGGACTCGTGCATGTTTTGGATGCTTCCGGTTTAACGGACTCAGAAGGCAAACAAAGAACCGAAGATGACCTGTGGGATCCCGGGAAGAACATACTCGTCCTTGAAGGGGAGATCGATGAGTGGCTCAGCGACATCATCCAGAAAAACATAGAGAAGGTCGAGACGCTCGCGAGGATGAAAAAGGTGCCCATAGAGCGCCTTCTCGGAGAGAAGCTTTCAGGACTGGGCATAGGAGAGGACGACATAAAGCGCGCCTCTGCCAAGACAGACATGAAGAGCAGGGAATTCGCCACCATGCTCAGGCGCGAGTCCAAGCCCATAATCACCGCAGCCAACAAGATAGACAAGGAGAGCGCCAAGAAGAATTACGATTCTCTTAAGAGCAAACATGAAGATATGATACCGACGTCAGCTGACCTGGAGCTTGCTCTTCGCGAGGCTGCGGAGCACGGCCTCATAGAATACATGCCTGGGGACAGCGACTTCAGGATAATCTCCGAAGAGCTAAATGAAAAGCAGAAGAGCGCACTTGATTTCATAAAGAACGGCGTGCTGAAGGATTATGGCTCCACAGGCGTCCAGAAAGTGCTGAATGGCATGGTTTTCGACAAGCTCCAATACATAACGGTCTATCCCGTGGCAAGCATCGGCAGGCTTACGGACAGCAAGGGCAACGTCTTGCCGGATGCGTACCTGGTAAAGAAAGGCACAAAGCTGAAGGAGTTCGCCGCCAAGGTGCACTCAACCATGGCTGACAAGTTCATAGGCGGCCTTGACCTCGGAAAGAAGAAGTTGGGCGCCGACCATGAACTCAAAGACGGCGATGTCGTGGAGATTATTTTCTCGAAGTGACTAGAATCGTCTCTGGCACCCTAAAAACAGATATCCTCTGTTTCTCATGCCCATTTTCCCCTTAGTAGGGAAATTTCTGTATTGCGCCTTCAAGCGCGTTTTTCTATCCAGTTCATAATCCAGGCCGAATATTCCGAGGTGTCTGGGTCCTTTGTCGTCACCAATGTAATCAAACCTTCTCAGCATTCCATTTAGTGAAAAGCCATTGCCGATGTTCATCCCACTCCTTACTATCACTTCACTTTCCATCCTGCCGTCTTCATCCTTTTTTGTAGACAGCGGATAAGCATTGACCGAAAGATTTAGGGGACCTAAACTTAAAGGACCTGTTCCGGCTCCAATTCTCCCGATTTGATCGTAATGTGAGAACTGCGTATGAATGGAGGGTCTTAACGGAATACCGGTATTCCAATCAACGAAGTTCTCCATGTAGGGGTCTGGACCGCCTCCTCCAAGGATTCCTTCTCTTTTCGGGTCTCCGATAAAGCCCGCATCCACAAATGTGCTGGCACTGACACCATTTAACCTGATACTATTTGTAACCGTGGGAACGACTGCACCATTACTGCCAATGAATATTGCGCCTGAAAGATCAAAATCCAAATCCCTCTTAGTGGTGTCTTCTGCGACTACTTCAACCTTTGGTCTGAGTGAATCTGCCAATTCTACCTCTTGTGGTGGAAGTGCATCAAACATATTATCACTTCAGTTTCTCACTTGATGATGATAACGAGGGTTTAGAAATATAAAATTATGTAGTTCGATTTCGGACTACACTTTTAAAGATTACTATGAAAAACAGTATATGGAACAGTTAGCAATAGAGAAGGACACCCTCGAATCCATAGGCCTTACGGAGAATGAGTCCTTGGTTTATCTGACTCTACTGGAAACAGGTTCTACGCTGGCTGGAACCGTCATAAAGAAGACGAAGATGCACCGCTCGACCGTTTACGAGATACTTCAGAGGCTCATAGACCGCTCGCTCGTCTCGTTCGTTCTTAAGGACGGCAAGAGACACTTCCAGGCCGAGAACCCCAAAAACCTGGTCGATATGCTCAAGGAGAACGAGAAAAAGCTAGAAAGCATACTACCGTCACTTCTGGCCAAGGTTGAAAGCGCGAAAGTTAGGCAGGAAGCCACGGTTCACGTCGGTATAAAGGCAGTCAGGGGATGCTTCAACACCATACTGAGAAATCTGAAGAGAGGTGAAGAGTATTATGTCATAGGTGCAAGTACGTATGTCGCGAAAGTTCCGGGTCAACTGAACTGGTTCAAATACCACCATATAAAAAGGGCAAAACTCGGGATCGGTCTAAAGATTCTCATAAGCGTCGAGTATGAAGAGACTTTCAAGAAGAACATAGGGATGACGTATGATAAATTCAAGTTCACAGAAGTGAAGCGGATGCCTGGCCAGATAAATTCACCTATGCAGGTGGTTATATGCAAAAACACGGTCTTCTTGGTTCTATGGGGAGACGAATCCATCGCAATAGAGATGGAGGGCAAGGAAGTCGCAAAAACATTTATGGAGTATTTTAATCTTCTCTGGGACCAGCAGTCTGTTACACTGACAGGAAGAGAAGGCATAATGCAGATGTGTGAGGAAGTGATCAGAACAGGGGAGGATGTTTTTCTCATAGGAGCTAATGGATGGCTGCCTTTTGTGATTTCCGATTTTTTTGAGGATTTCGAGAAAAGAAGGGTAAATGCAGGCATCACCAGGCACCATCTAGCCATAGAAGAGACGAGAGGGACACCTTTCAGCCGCCTTAAGAAATTGAAAGTGAGATACCTGCCAAAAGAGTTCTCCAGTCCCATGGTCATATGGATATTGGGGAATCATGTTGCTCAGGTCCTTTGGGACGATAAGATAGTCTTTATGACGGATAACAAGAAGATTGCTGACGATTACAGGAAGTACTTCAGATTCCTATGGAAGAATGCGAAACCCTGATTCTGCGCAGCAAAATGAAAATTTAAAACCAAGCGATGAATTTAACTCATGATCTACCTCATAGGGCTCGGCATAGGGGGCGAGCACGACATCTCGCTGAGAGGATTGCAAGCATGCGAAAAGGCGAAAGAAGTCTACGCTGAGCTCTATACCGCCGGATGGCCGGGGGACCTCAAGAAGCTCGGCAAAAGGATAGGGAAAGATATTAAGCTGTTGAAGAGGAAGGATATCGAGGAGGAGGTCAGGCAGCTGGTTAAGCTCGGTAAGAACAAGAACATCGCCATACTGGTTCCCGGGGACCCTCTTACGGCTACGACTCACCTCAACGTTCTCATGGAGGCCAGGGAGCAGGGCGTCAAAACCGAGATCATCCATTCATCTTCTATACTAACCGCAGTTGCCGAGACAGGCCTGAGCCTTTACAACTTCGGCAAGACAGTCACGATCGTCAGGCCCGGAAAGGATTACGCGCCCACATCCTTCTACGATACAGCCGTGAAGAACAGCGAACTGGGCATGCATACGCTCTTCCTGCTGGACATAGACATGGACACCAGCGAGGGCATACAGATACTCATGCAGATAGAGCAGCAGAAAAAGAAGGGTTTGATAGACTCTGACAGGCGTTTCATAGCGGCTTCAGGTCTCGGTTCAGCGGACAGCAAGGTGATGTACAACAAGGCTCTGGAAATCGTAAAGCGCCCGCTGGAACCGCCGGCGGTTCTCATTCTTCCCGGCAAGCTGCACTTCACGGAAGAGGAATTTCTCAAAAGTCTAAAAAGGTTCGCATGATGTCTTTTTCCGACACCCCTCAAAACCCCAAAAATGGCTATTTTTCGGCGCCAAATCAATATCATGCGGCCAATAATAAGGTTTATAAACCCATAATTTAACTATTATTAGGTGATAAAGGTGACCCATAAACAAACTTATCGTTCTCAGGTAGGAAGGATCTTAGGTAGTGACCACACTGAACTCGGTCACGGTGGTGAGGTCGTTGCTTACAGGACTAGTCCAGGCACTGTCCAAAAGACATTCTACAGGACTACATTCAGGAACCACGGTCCTTATGCTGATCGTACGGTAGAAGAAAGAATAGACGCTTCTGAGCATGCTTCCAGAATACCCGGATTTTCTCCGAACGCGTGGAGAATCGACAGTAGTACATATGGTCAGGATTTCGTTGACCTCAGCAAGGCCACAAACCTGCGCGAGGCTTCAAAGATGGCGGGAGAAGGAAAGCCCGGAGCTCTTTACAGGATAGTCAATGGTATTCATAAAGTGCACACCAGAGACGGATATGGTCACTTCGATATAAATGGAGGAAATGCCTTCGATCCCGCAACTACCGGTGTGCTAACCCTCGACCCCACACTCTCAGGGCCTCTTACAAGAGAGGACGATCACCTGCTTGACCTTAGGAGTACTCTAAGGACAGCAACAAGGTATGGTGGTCCAACCGCAGGTAATGCCGTCAGGACAAAGATAGCTGATCTTTACGGTAGCCCAACCATGCATAGACTCCAAAAAGCCGCCTAAAATGGGTGAAACCAAAAACGGATAATATGACGTAACCTTTATAAATACAAAAATAACTACTATAAAGTAAAAAATAAGTATAGGTGTTAAAAGTGACAGAAAAAACAAGTTCGGAGGTAGGAAGAAAGGATGATACTAGACCTGAGTATAGACTCTATGCTGATGATCCTATAGGTCAAGCAGCTCATTCTAGGAGCTTACTTGGTGATATTGCAGATACAGCTATTAGAACGGTTTTCAAGGGAGCGAAAGCTGTTGCTGAGAGAGGAAAGGCCAGAACAGAGCCATACACAGGCGCGGGCGCTAATGTAGAATCAGGAAGGGTTTATTCTGATGCGGACGTAATTCCTATTGAAGATTACATAACAGCAAGGCCCGCCAGCCAGTCATGGCTTAGGTGGATAACAGGAAAGATTCGCGATTACGTGTACGGCGCTTCTGTTGACGATAGCGAGCATGAGGGAACCTACATAGACGAAGGTCTGTTTGAAAGAGCTAAGAGATATCTTGAGCATTACTGGGAAGGCGCAAAGGACAAAGCCAGAAAATATGCTGCAGATTTCGTCGAGGGCATACTTACGGATGGCCACGAAAGGGGACATTACAACGAAAAATATGGTGGCGATGCTGAAGGTGAAAGGCTTGCAGAGAGAGCAGGTAGAGGATGGCTTAATTATCTTAGAGAACATGATGAAGCTGTTGATTTCGCGGTAAGACACGATTTAAGACGTGCTGCATGACGGAGGCGTTAATATGATGCCTGCAAAGTCCAGGAAGGCAGGGAAGTACGAGAAAAACCTAGACAGGCTTATATCGCTCGTCACGCAGAAGGGTCTGGACCCCTTCTCTGAAGAGAGGAAAAAGAGCATGCTCTATCAGCTTGAGGCAGAGGAAATCGACCTTAAAAAACTTGAGGAGAATGACTAATCAGGATAATGTTTATTGTGTGATAATATGAGTTGGGCAGACTGGCTTTACGATGAAGGAATAGGAAATAGGCACAGTGGTTTCTATCCCCACAAAAATGACAACAAAGACGGAAAGCCAGATGCCGGTAGAGTCGGGGGTCTGGGTAAATATATTTTATCAGCAATGGTGGAAAATGGTGTAAGGGCAACCCCTGAGTGGGTGGGTCACGGCGTCATTGAGGAAGCTTATACTGCTTTAAGAGGTGGTATCATAGAGGCTGCAAACCAGTACAAGCACAGTCATGGTCTAGATGTCGGTAAATTCAATATTCTGGGTTTCCAGAACCTTTATCCAGTAGTCATGAAGTTCGGAGAGGGACTTCTTGATATCGACGAGTTCTACACTTACAGAGATCCAACTGGAAGAGAGACTCCAATAGCTTTTGCAGGCCAGAACATGCCTCAGCCTGGTCTGGGAAGACTTATTCATATAGGTGAGAATACACCAGGAAACGAGAAAACAATCGGTGGGACTACTGTCAGAACAATGCTTGACGTTGAACACAGAAATGGTGATTTCCTAAAAGCAAACGGAATGGGAGAAATTACCAGCATGGACTCTAAAAAGGTAATGGATCCTACAGTTTTTACTGATATTTATGCAAGACACCAAGTCTGGCTTGCCGGGCATGAAGGCGAAAGGTCAGTGCTTTCTCCAACACCCAATGGAGGTCAGATAGTGAGGTACCGTATGCCTACGGCTATTGAGAATTTCAAAACACTTCTAAGACTTGATCTACGTTACTCTGTACGTAACATGCCTCTGAACGCGCTTAGCCTTGAAGATTTGCCTAGATTCCGTGGTGAGCCACTTCAGAGGATGCTTGGAAATATTGCTCGTGGTACTGTGATATCAGAACAAACAGATTACAGCACCTATGGTTTCGGACCTACTGGGATTCCTTTCAGATCTGACGGATACCTTAATCCTGTTGCTCAATACCTTTAATTTTAGCGGTATGACTGTTCACACATATAAGTTTATTTTCACCAATAATATCAATATGGCTACTGTTCTGGAGATACTGCAGCAGTTCCTCTGTTACGGGAATTCCTCCTGTATCAGCGAATTCCAGAGCTACGCCTATCAGCCAATAGAAGGCATATTCTATCTCGTGTTCTTTCCGATAGTGTTCATACTGGTTTTCATTTACATAATTTCCTCTGCCGTAGGAACATTCAGAGAAACCAAGAAATTCAGAATTCTTATAGCTGTTGCGGTCTTCGCTTTCATAATTTTGCAGGGATGGTACCACTTCTTCCTCATACTTGGACAGCTGTGGCTGTTAGTGCTTGTCATATTGGGCGTATTCTGGATCATATTACACACCTTCGTAGGTGGAGCCAGCGGCGGAGGCGCCAGGTCAAGAGTCGCCGGTGTAGAAGGTGGCGGAGGAGCCATGGGTAGCCTCTTGAAGAGGATTAGAAGTGATGTGACAGGAGAAACGAAACGTCTTGAGAATGAGTTAAACATGGCTCTTGAAGAAATGAAGATAGTAGAGAACGCTGTCAAGAGCGGTGATTCGCAGGCATTCAGGATGATTGCGAGTTCCCTAGACAGGATGCATGCACTGAGAAGGGAATATATAGCACTTCTGAAAGGTCCGGGAGGCTTCAGAATTGGCGGAAAATTCAGGCAGTTTGAAGCCAAGATCGACAAGGCCATAAAGAGGCTCCAGCATCTGCAGAGCCAGGTGAAGCCTGCTGCCGCGTGAGGTGTTTGAATGTCACTGCCTTTCAACTTCATGACCCTGGAAACGCTGCTCCCCTTCCTGCTCATACTGGCTGTTGCTTACGGGGCGCTCGAGACTGTAGGGTTGTTCAGGAACAGGGCCGTAAAGGCCATAATAGCCGTTGTAATCGCATTCTTCGGAATAGTCAATTATTCCGTTGTCCAGCTGATAAACAGCTTCCTGCCTTATGTCGCAATATTATTCCTTCTGGTGTTCATAATAGGCTTTGCCAGGAAG
>CP070804.1:677095-683226 GCA_020343635.1 Candidatus Aenigmatarchaeota archaeon
ACCTCTTCAGCGTACTTGCCGGAATCGAGGCACGAATCGAACTTAGTCGAGTCCAGACCCAGATCCTTCGCGTGCTGCTTGAGGTCCGAAACGCTCAGCGCTCTGGTGTCATAAAGCACGTCGTGGTACTCCCAGAACTTGCCCTGCTCCCCCGCACATTCAGAAGCCTCTGCGGCCTTCTGCGCGTTGGCGTGGAAACCAAGCGGGAAGTCCCTGTAAATCAGCTTTACCTTTCCGGTCTTAATGTAGTTCTCCTCTATCTCCGGCAGTGTCTGTTCCCAGAACCTTGCACAGAACGGGCACTCGAAATCGCTGTACTCTATTATTGTAACAGGAGCGTTCTCATCGCCCTTGACGTAATCTCCGTCAACAAATGCCCCAGCGGCAGCCCCAGTGATATCATCCCCGGTTTCGGTTGGCATACCTGTTCCTTCACCTGCTTCCTGGGCATCCATCAAGACAGCCCCTGAAATGGCGCTGTCCAGTTTGCTTGTTAGGGTGAATATGGATAAGCTGTTGACAAGCGAGACAGCAAGCACTAAAACTACCAGTAACATCAGCACTGTGTCTTTTCGTGCGGTTTTCGCCTTGGCTCTTTTTTTGGGCATCCATTCACCTCTTTTTTACATACTTACCCATTATTTATTTAAATCAATTGGTATACTTTTGGAAATTCCCTTAACTGAACAGAATCTTTATCATTTCGCACCTCTTGCAGATTTCGTTCCTGCTGGGCTCCTCGCAGACACTGCAGTATCTCAGCTTCCTGTCCGGATTGTATTTCTTCTTTATTGCAGGCAGAAGAGCGAGGAAGTTGTTGACTATGTTGTCCTTTATTCCCGGGAAGTGCCTCTCAAGCTCGGCCAGCCACATTCTTATGTCCCTTCTGTACGTGCCTATGGAGCACGGGCAAGGATCATAAAGCACAGGGAACTTCCTGTACTTGGAATACCTAGCGACTTCCTTGTTTGAGCAGAAGTACAGGGGCTTTATCCTGGGCACGAACTTGTCGTCCATTATCCCTGTCGTGTGCGGGCCGGCTCCCAGCATTATCTCCGGCTTGCCCTTGAAGAACGTCATCAGGACGGTTTCGGCCTCGTCATCAAGGTTGTGCCCGGTCGCCAGCCTGACGCCTTTCAGGGTGCGCGCCTTCTTGTTGAGCATCCATCTCTTTATTACGCCGCAGATCGCGCAGTTGTTGAGCTTCTCCTTGGACTGTATGCCTGACCGTATGTAGCATATGGAGCACCCGAACTCCTTCCTCATGTCCAGGACGTGCAGGGGCACTCCCAGTCCTTCGCAAAAATGCTTGACGTTCTTAAGGTTCTTCTCAGACCACTCCCCTATCCTGAGGTCTATTATCAGACCCTCAACGTTGTAGCCGAATTTTTTCAGCAGGTAAAGCGTCGTCGTCGAGTCCTTGCCCCCTGAACAGGCAACGATGGTCCGATCCTTCTTATTAACGAGCTTATAGTCATCGATGGTCTTCTTTACCTTATTCTCAAAATATTCGATGAAATTGTCCCTCATGGAAAGACCTCACTTTTTCTTCTGAGGTGTATGTTTGCACGTTCTTTTGTTGCCCGGCCTTATTACCATGAAAACGCTGAGTGCTATAAAGAGCACGCCAATTATGAGGAACGCGATGTGATAGTCCGCGAAAATCAGTACGGATATTCCCAGAACAGCGAATATGGCCGCCAGCAGCGGAATCGTGCAGAAGCATATGCTCGTGCTTCCTAAAACACCCAGTGCAGCTGTAATACTGCCGGCGACCGCTGAAAGGGCGGCTTTGACTTTCGAAACTTTCATAACACATTAACTGGCTTTCTCTTTAATAAAATAACTGCACGATATTTTACAGGGTGTTTCAATGCAAAAGCTGATTGTAAAGATCGGTGATCTAAAGAAGAGTGAACTCAGACAGACAGTAGATGTCCGGTTAAATGAATTCAAGTCTCTTGGGAAGCAAATCAAAGAAGAGGTTTTCAAGGAGCTCTGCTTCTGCCTGCTCACTGCGAACTACAGCGCCGAGGGCGGCATGAGGATGCAGGATGAAATCGGAGATGGTTTTATAACCTTCCCGAAAGAAAAACTGGCAATCATTTTAAAAGAGCTTGGACACAGATTTCCAGAAGCAAGGGCAGGATATATTGTTGAAGCGAGAAAACACATATGGACGCTTGATGAGGTTCTGTTAATGCCGGGTGAAAGCGCGAGGGAATGGCTTGTGAAGAATGTGAAAGGCCTCGGATTCAAAGAAGCTAGCCATTTTCTCAGAAACGTCGGGTTCGAGAATCTGGCCATTATAGATTTCCATATAGTTGACATCCTTGTGAAAAACGGCATGATAGAGAAGCCCAAAACTCTGACTCCAAAAAGGTACATGGAGATAGAGAAGGTTCTGAAGAAGCTTGGCGGAGAAATGGGAATGAGCATGGCAGAACTCGATCTTTACTTATGGTACTGTGAGACCGGGAAGGTTCTGAAATAATCTAGATTTCACAGGCAGCGCAGCTTGCGCTCTCGCAGTGAGAATTCTTGACGTTCCACCTGATTGCCCATTTACGCATCTGCTTTATTACTGATACGAAATCTTCCCCCATGGACGTGAGGCTGTATTCCGATTTTACAGGGAAAGACTTTGTGCTGAGCTTCCTGGTTATCATGCCTTCCTTCTCCAGCTCCTTGAACCTCATTGCGAGCATCTTCGGAGTTATTCCCGGAAGCATGCCCTTTACCTCCGAGTACCTCTTCCACTTCTTCCTTCCCTTGTACAGCTCCGTGAGTATCAGTATGGTCCAGCGTTTCCCTATGAAACCTGCGGTGTTGTAAACGGGGCATCTTTTGTCCATAGTATGTTTTTTGAAACTCCAAGCTTTTTATATAGTTAGTATAAATTGTATACCTGTGTAAGAGATGGATAAGAACTGGAAGAACGTCATGAATATGATAGAGTATCCCAGAGAAGGTATCCTGAGCAAACTAGGTGATAGTAATGATTAAACCCATTGCAGCTGGAGTTTTGGTAATAGCGGTCTTAGCAGTTGTGCTGCTACTTTCAATGAACAGCGTCCCGGCAGTTTCCACAACGACAGAACAAATGAATGCGGAAGCGGCCGGAGACTGGATAAACATAGAGCTGACCGATGTAAACACTGGAGAGAAGTTCACCATTGCTGATTTCAGGGGGAAACCTGTTCTTCTCGAGACTTTCGCTGTTTGGTGTCCTACCTGCAGGCAGCAGCAGGAGCAGATAAAAGCGCTCCATGACGAGGTAGGGGATTCTGTGATTTCTGTTTCTCTGGATGTCGATCCAAGCGAGGACGAGGCAAAGGTGATTGAGCATACGGGCAGATTCGGTTTTGACTGGCGCTTCGCTGTCGACACTGAAGGTTTCGGACAGAAGCTGGTGGACCAGTACGGCATAAATGTCGTCAATGCGCCTTCGGCTCCGGTGATACTCATATGTGAGGATCATAGTACGAGACTTCTGGATTTCGGTGTAAAGAGCAAGTCACAACTGCAGGATGAGCTGGCCAAAGGGTGTTAGACATGGATCCAGTTGAGCTGGCACTTTCTTTCGGGTTAGGTTTCGCTGCCAATCTCAATCCCTGTGTTCTGCCTCTTTATCCTGGGTTCCTTTCATACATATCCAGCCAGCCCGGAATAGAGAATAAAAAAAGATTCACCAGGGTTTCCGGATTCTTGGTGCTTGCAGGCGTACTGATTTTCATGAGCATAGTGGGGTTCATAACGGCCAGTCTGGGCCTTTCAATAACGGGTTTCGTTTCAATCGCATCGCCGATAGCATTCGGTGTCCTTGTTATACTTGGTATCATACTGCTTGCAGGAATTGATCTTGGTAAGCTTGTGCCCAAAACCAATACAAAAGTAATGAAGAATCCCTACGCATCCGCATTGGCATTTGGGTTCATGTACGGACCCATAGTCATACCCTGCAATGCTCCGCTGGTGTTCGCAGTATTCGCCTATTCCGTAGGCATTGGGGGGTTCATAGGCAGCTTCCTTCCTTTTCTGTTCTTCGGGCTCGGACTTGGAGTTCCACTGCTCATAATATCGTTCCTTTCGGCCGCCCGCGGGTCTTGGCTGATAAAGAACTTCGTGAAATATCATAAACCTATAAACAGGATAGCAGGAGCATTACTGGTAATACTGGGACTCTACGAGCTCATATTCGTCTTCAGGGTCTTCGGATAAGCTCTTTGTATACTTTTTGAAACCTGTACATTTATATATAAAAGGTACTTAGTATCAAAAGTATACTATCTAATCAGTATGCGATCTATTTGGTGCTGACCCCTGTACAGGGTGATGATTTATGAAAAATATTTTTTGGATACCTGTCGTAGTACTGTTGCTCGTTTTGGTAGCTGTAGCTGGATACAGCGCACTCGCGAACAGTGGCGGCACGCTGCAGATGACTGAACTTACTGAAGAAGACGAGGAGATGGGTATAATGCAGACAGCTGAAGGCGTAAAGTATCTGGTGGATCCCGCCAAAATACAGTCCGGCGGACCTCCAAAAGATGGTATACCTTCCATAGACAATCCTCAGTATGTCTCGGTTGAGGAAGCCGACAAATGGATACAGGACAACGAGTTGGTACTCGCTATAGAGTATAAAGGGGTAAAGAGGGTTTATCCTCTGCAGATAATGGTATGGCATGAGATCGTCAACGATGAGATCGCAGGAGACCCCATACTGATAACATACTGTCCTCTTTGCGGATCAGGAATCGCTTATGAAAGGACGATAAACGGGGAAGCTGTTGAATTCGGAACTTCCGGAAAGCTGTACAACTCAAATCTTGTCATGTATGACAGGAAGACCGACAGCTACTGGAGTCAGATAGACGGTCTTGCAATCGTGGGCGAACTGACAGGCATGGAGCTGACGCCCGTCTCAATAGACACAGTGGTCTGGAGGGACTGGAAGAAGGCCCATCCCGATTCCGAGGTCCTGAGTCAGGTCACTGGACACATAAGGCCTTATGGTACTGATCCTTACGGAAGCTATTACGAGGACAGCTTCATTTTATTCCCGGTCGAAAACAGTGATAACCGCGTGCATCCAAAGACCGTCGTGTTCGCCATAGAGGTGGACGGGGTCTTCAAGGCCTACAGGGAAGATGACCTGAAGGAAGCAGGAGCCATAGATGATACTGTTAACGGCGTGCCACTGAGGCTGGTCAGGGACGATGCCGGAAAGGTTACCATAACCAACCTCGACACAGGCGAAGAGATAGTCAAAGAAAGGGACTTCTGGTTCGCCTGGTACGCGTTCCATCCTGATACTCTTCTATACGAAAAGGGAGGTGAATGATATGAAAGTGTTAGTAGCGTATCATTCAATGCACGGAGCCATCAAGAAGATGGCCGATGCAGTAGCTGAAGGCGCAAAAAGCGTCAAAGGATCTGAAGTTAAGATCTGCAGGGTGCCTGAGACCATGCCGGACGAAGTGCTGGAGAAGATGGGCGCTCTGGAGCCGCAGAAGATGTTCGCAGAGGATCCCGTGTGCACGAACGATGACCTTGCTGAATCCGATGCAGTCATATTCGGGACGCCTACAAGGTTCGGCAACATGACTGCCCAGATGAGGGCATTCTTGGACGCCACAGGAGGCCTCTGGGTTAAGGGAGCGCTGGTAGGAAAGGTCGGCAGCGTATTCACCGGCTCAGGAACCCAGCACGGAGGACAGGAAACTACAATAACGAGCTTCCACAGCACTCTGCTGCATCAGGGAATGATCATAGCAGGACTGCCATACTCATTCCAGGGACAGTCCACACTCGACGAGATAACAGGTGGCTCTCCTTATGGAGCTTCAACCATATCGGGTCCAAGCGCTGAAAGGATGCCTAGTAAGAACGAGCTTGACGGCGCAAGGTACCAGGGAAGGTACGTAGCTGAGATTGCAAGCAAGCTTGCAAGGTAGCCCCGAACTCTGAATTCACTCGCCCTCGAAATCGATAAGCTTGAATAGTTCGTAGCTGCCGAGCCTCTTCCTTCCTTTCAGCTCGGGAAGCTCTATGACGAATGCGCATCCGACGACTTTTCCGCCCATCTTCCGTATCAGCTTCCCGGCAGCTTCCATGGTGCCGCCCGT
>CP070804.1:683326-691189 GCA_020343635.1 Candidatus Aenigmatarchaeota archaeon
CTTTATGCACTTTGAGATAACCTCGGCAGCAATCTTGCCGGCTATCGTAGCCTCTTTCATTCCCCCGCCGTGTATCGGGTTGACCTGATGGGCGGCATCACCCACGACCACCAGACCATCAGTGACCATGTTCTTAAGGAACCCCCCGACAGGGATTCCCCCGCTGTTCGCCTCTATTATGCTGGCATCTCCGAATATCTCGGGATGATCTTCTATGAACGTGTCAAGATAATGCTTTGCGGACTTGTCTGTAACGCCAATTCCTACACCAACGTTCGCGACGTCATTGCCTTTCGGGAATATCCACAGATAGCCTCTGGGCGCGATATCGGTCCCGAAGTAAAGCATGATCCTCCTGTCATTCTCAAGCTTCAGGTTCGACATCTCGTACTGGTAGCCGGAATCCAGATTTATGAGCTTGTTGGCCGTATCAAGTCCTGCCTTTCTGGCTACCGTTGACTCGACGCCGTCCGCGGCTACGACAACCCTGGCCCTTATCTCATGCTCCTCTTCCCCGCCTATGAGAGCCCTGACTCCGACGACCTGGTTCCCCTCCTTTAGCACGTCAGTGACCTCTGAGTGCGCAACAATCTTTGCGCCTGCCCTCGAAGCCCTGTAAGCGAGCCACTTGTCGAAGACCTTCCTCTCGACGACGTAGCCTCCAGCGGCACCAAGATCCACACCCACATCGTTGCTGTTAGGGGCATAAAGCGTTGCACCGTCTATCTTCTGGGCTATGCAGTTCTTGGGTATCTCACCGAGTATCTCCACGGTGTGCATCGTAAGGCCTTCCCCGCATCTTTTCGGAGAACCTATCTCCTGCCTTTTCTCGAGAACCAGAACGGGATGTCCAAGCTCAGCCAGGTTCTTGGCCGTGGCCAATCCTCCGGGCCCTGCGCCGACAACAACAACATCATAGCTGTCCTTTATCATTTTTTCACCTCTATGGCATGCGGGGGGCACACCTTCTGGCATATACCGCACAGGGTACACTTCTCTGCGTCGTTCTTAATGCCCCCTTCCTTCAGGTCCAGAGCCAGCTCAGGGCACACGGAAACGCATGCCCCGCACCTCAGGCATTTATCCCTGTTGATATCCCAGGCCATAAGATCACAATAAGATAGATATACCTGTCTTACTTTTATATTTTATCAATAGTTGTCCGGCTTCAGTTTTCACTTTCGACTTCCCAGCCGACTATGTTCACTGTTACTGGGGTTCTCTCCTCTCCCTGCTCAATCTTAACAGTGTAGCATCCCTCACACTCACCAGCCGTTACCTCAATGATTGTAGTGGCATAGCCGGAACCGGCATATTCCACAGCGATGCTTGCCGCATCCCTCTGGTCGTCGTCGAGTTCCCAGCTCCTTGTGCACGCCTCCACGACATCGTCCCATCTGTACCCTGCCGGACCAAGGCAGCCGCGGTCGTCCCTCTCACCGCCTATGAGCGGTTCGTCTATCTCTTCAACGAACAGGGTTCCGTCAGGTGTCCTGCATTGCCTGGGATAACTTTCCATTACGGGATTTCCGGCAGCCGCGCACTCCTCGAAGCTGGTGACGGCATCAGCGATTCCACCGCTCTGGGTCGTGCAGCCGGAAACAAAGAGTGCCAGAAGTACGGGCGCTATGGCCAGGATCTTGCCGTTCATGCTAAATAATAACCTTGACATTTAATAAAGCGCTATCGCTTTGCTTCGGTTTTGACCGAAAAAACCTCCGCCCGCGCTGAGTCACTTTATATTCTCCTTGACCCGAAATATTAATTGGGTAGATATGGTGAAAAAGGACAACAAGTACGCCAAGATGAAGTCTTCAAGCGTACTGAAACAGCTTGGCTCTGATGAGAAGACAGGCCTGACAGAGAAGGAGGCTGAGAAAAGGCTGCTTAGGCACGGGCCCAACGAGCTGAAGGAAAAGAGGAGGAACGTTTCGCTCAAGATTTTTTCAAGGCAGTTTACCAACCTCATGTTCTGGGTCCTGTTCGCCGCGGCAGTGACATCCTATTTCATAGGCGAGGTCCTCAGCTTCTGGGCGATAAGCTTCATCATGGCTTTCATAGTGATACTTGGTTTTGCCCAGGAGTTCAAGGCAGAGAGAGCCATGATCGCCCTCAAGAAGATAGTGAAGACCACCACCAAGGTAGTGAGAGACAAGAGGGTGAGAAACATAATTACAAAAGACATTGTTCCGGGAGACATCCTTCTCCTGGAGACAGGGGACAAAGTTCCGGCGGACCTGAAGATTCTAAACCACATAGGACTCAAGGTCGACGAGGCCTCCCTGACAGGTGAGAGCGAGCCTGTCAGAAAGTCAAGGGAGGACCTGCTGTTTGCAAGCACCAACATAGTGCAGGGGAAGTGCACGGCTGTCGTTTTCAGTACAGGCATGGACACTGAAATCGGGAAGATCGCGGAGATGATACAGGAAGAGAAGGAAGTGACGCCTCTCCAGAGGAAGGTCTCATGGCTGGCAAAGTTGCTCGCGGCAGTGGCTTTGACTGTATGCATACTGATCTTCATGACTGGAATGGTCAAAGGTGCACCGCTGGCATCGATGCTTGTGGTGGCGCTGGCGCTGGCGGTGGCAGCCGTTCCTGAGGGGCTTCCGCTCACACTTACAGTCACGCTTTCTCTGGGCATGCACAGGATGGCCAGGTCGAATGCCGTGATAAGAAGGATGGCCGCGGTGGAGACCCTGGGATCCACCACCGTGGTCTGCACGGACAAGACGGGGACGATGACCAAGAACGAGATGACGGTCGAGAGGCTTTTTGTCAACGACACGACCGTTGGTGTCACAGGGGTCGGCTACAAGCCTGAAGGAGAATTCATAATCAGCGAGCAGCAAATAGATCCCAAGAAAGACAGAACCACTTCTACGATGCTGAAGGCGGCAGCGCTCTGCAACAACGCGTACCTTTTCAAGGGAGAGAAAGACTGGGAGACTGTTGGTGACCCGACCGAGATAGCGCTGATAGTGATGGCAGCCAAGGCAGGGGAATGGAAGGATAGCCTTGAGGAAAGGAACAAGAGGATAGAGGAACTGATTTTCACGAGCGAGAGGAGGATGATGAGCTGCGTCTACGAGTCCGGTAAGATTAAGCACGTGTTCGCCAAGGGGGCTCCTGAAACGATACTGGAGAGGTGCAAGTACATAGAGAAGAACGGCAAGCGGCAGAAGATGACCAAGAAAGAGAAGGACGTGATCATGAAGATGAACGACAAGTTCGCAGGGGACGCCCTCAGGGTCCTCGGTTTCGCCTACAAGAAGATAGTCTCCTCCCTGACACCTGAGAACATCGAAAGGGACCTTGTTTTCCTCGGTCTGACCGGAATGATAGATCCTCCCAGGGAGGAGATGAAAGACGCCATAAGCACATGCAGGGGGGCAGGAATAAGGCCAGTGATGATAACAGGTGACAACCAGCACACCGCAAAGGCCATAGCCAAGCAGATAGGCATGCTTGAGGACGAGAAACAGAAGATCATCACCGGAACCGAACTGGACGAGATGAAGGAGTCAGAGTTCGATAAGATAGTCGAAGAGATAACCATATACGCTAGGACAAGGCCCGAGCACAAGATGAGGATAATCAAGGCGTTGCAGAAAAAGGGCCATATAGTCGCGATGACAGGCGACGGCATAAACGACGCCCCCGCGGTCAAGAAGGCGAACATAGGGGTGGCTATGGGCATAAAGGGCACAGAGGTTACGAAGGAATCTGCGGACATGGTCCTGGCTGACGACAACTTCGCCACGATAATGGAGGCCGTCAAGGGCGGCCGGACAATTTACGGAAACATAAGGAAGTTCACCACCTACCTTATTTCCAGGAACTTCACCGAAGTGATACTGATATTCATAGGCATAGCGTTCTTCAACTTCGAGCTGCTGCCGCTGCTCGGGCTTCAGATACTGTTCATAAACTCCTTTGACGAGGTGATGCCTGCCATGGCTCTCGGAAACGAGCCTGCCAGGAAGGGCACAATGATGAGGAAGCCAAGGGACCCGAAGGAAGGTTTCCTTACAAGGAGGAACACCACCATGATAATCACCTTGGCTGCGCTCATGGCTCTGACGGCGCTGACAATATTCATGATTTCGGACCCCTTCACAGACATAACCAGGGCAAGGACTATGGTGTTCGCGACCATAGTCAGCATGGTGATGTTCATACCGTTCAGCTTCCGCGCTCTTGAGGAATCTGTCCACAAAATCGGACTTTTCAACAACAAATGGATGCTTCCTGCTACTGTGACTGTCGCCCTGACTACCATATTAGTCATGTACACGCCCATAACACAGGCGGCTCTGAAGATTGTGCCCCTTAGCCTCGGAGACTGGTCCATCTGCCTGGCTGCAGCTTTCGCGATGTTCATATTCATGGAAGCGGAGAAGTTCCTGCTGAACAGGAAATGGTCTAGGCCTGAACTCCCGGTCATCCCCAAGCAGGCTCCCCCAGCTGAAGAAACTAAAATACAGAAATAGCTTTTCCGTGAACTTTTTGCCGCCGTTTTTCCGTGAACGCTTTTTTCAAAAGGGTTCATTCGTACCTTATCGCTTCTATCGGGTCCAGCTTTGCCGCCTGCCTCGCCGGAATGAATCCTGAGACCGCTCCGATGAAGGCTGCAAAAAGTATGCCCTGAACTATGAGCCTGGGTGTTACCAGAGCTATTGACTGTGGAAGTATGCTATTGACTGCAGTGGCACCCCCGAAGCCGAGAATCACGCCGACTACAGCACCTGATACGCTTATGGTTACGGCCTCAAGCAGGACCGTCAGGAGAATATGCCTGTTTGTCGCGCCTATGGCCTTCATCGTCCCTATCTCGCGCCTTCTCTCCCTCACGGATATTATCATGACGTTCATTATGACTATCCCTGAAATGAGCGCGGCTATGCTCCCGAGGGCGAACGTCAACATGTTAAGCTGCGACAGCATCTCGTTCACACTGCTCATTATGCTCTGGTCGCTCGCTGCGTTGAGCTCATCGAACTCGTCGTTTATGGCCTGCTCTATGATGTCGGCATCCGCCGCAGAAGCAGGCTTGACCATTATCATTGATACGATGTCTTCCTTGTCTGTCAGCCTCTGCAGTCTCAGGAGCCCGGTATTGACCCCTCCGTCTATGCCGTCATCCCCGGATTCCTCTAGTATTCCGACCACCTCGAAGTCGACGTCATCTATCTCTATGATGTCGCCTACTGAATGGTCATTCCGCTGCGCATAGTCATATCCCAGCACGAGTTCGTCCTTGTCAACCTCGAAATCACTGCCGTCAGCGAGCTCTATGCTCACGCCGCGTATTATGTTCTCATCCTCAGGATTCGTGCCGGTGATGGATATTCCGTCAATGGTCGCAAACATTATCGGAATGGCATCCTCGACTCCCACGAGGGCCCTTACCTCCTCGACAAGGTCCTGGTCTATCTCGCTCTGCTGCATGGCGTACTGGGGTATATCGTCCTCTATCACGATGATGAGCCCCGCAGTTATTGCTATCTGCTCGTTTACGTAATACATTATCCCCTCAGAGAATGACGAGATGCTCGTCACAAGGAATATGCCTATGGTCACCCCGAGCGCTGTAAGGGCTGTCCTGAGCTTGTGCCTTTCGAACTCCCTGAATATCATTTCCCACATCATGTCAAAACCTCCAGCGGGTTTTAACCAATCCAGCAACCACCTTTATCATGTCAGCCCTCCCTTATAGCCTCTATGGGGTCTACTTTTATCGCCATCCTCGCCGGGTAGAGGCTCGAAATAACCGTGAGAATAACACCGTACATGACGGCGCCTATAGCGAGCGCCGGTGTTATCATGGCGAGATTCACTCCTCCGAGAAGCATCTCATTAAGCAGCCCGACGAAGAAGAATGAAATGCCGACCGCAAGTATGCTGCTGACCACAGAAAGGACCAGTGCCTCTTCCAGTATCTGTATCATTATGGTCCGGCCGAAGGCGCCCGTGGCCTTCATTATGCCTATCTGGCGCTTCCTCTCCAGAACGGAAGTGTACATCGTTATTATGATGCCTATGGCCGCAACGAGGGAGGCGACAAAGCCAATCCCGAAGGTCATGATGTTCAGTGTCACGGTCATTTCCTCCATCATCGAGAGCGCATCCTCCATAGTCATGGCGTCCAGGTCGTCGTGATCCTCCTCTATGGTCTCTTTTATGCCTTCCACCAGCGAGATGTCAACAGGTTCCAGCATGATCTGAGTTGCACCACCGTCTGTTTCGTATATCTCGTCCGCGAAATCATAGGGCATGATTATCACAAGGTCATACGCCCCTGAGCCTTCCTCGAATATTCCGACGACCTCGACCTCCTTCTTGTTGAGTGTTATGTAATCCCCCACGACAACCCCGAAGCTCTCGGCCACAATGAATCCCAGGGCTGCGCCTTTCTCATCGTTCTCCGGCCATGAACCTTCCTTGAATTCCAGGTCCTCCGCCCCGAAGATGTCCTTCTGCTCTATGTCAAGGCCGTCGACCTCGAACAGACCGCCGATCTGTCTGGCTATGATAGGAACGCCCCTCTTCACTCCGGGGGTGCTTATTACTTCCTCGACCTGATCCGCCTTCATGTCCTCAAGCGTTGGAGGACCGCCGCCGGGACCGCCCATTTGCGAGAAGTCGAAATGCTTCATGACGAAGATGGTGTCGGATCCTATGAGACTGGTAGTAGATGTTACAAGCTCGTTGAGCCCCGTGGAAATGGAGCCCAGGGAAACTATCGCCGTTATGGCTATGAATATGCCAAGCGCTGTAAGAATGGTTCTGACCTTGTGCCCTGCAAGTTCCCTAACGGCTATGTCAAGCATAAATATTATCTGACAACTTTCCCGTCCAGCGTCTTTATCTGCCTCTTCGCCCTCTTCGCAAGCTTCCTGTCGTGGGTGACTATTATCACGGTCTTTCCTGTCTTCTCATGAAGGTCCTCTATGAGCTCCATGATCTCCACACCTGTTTTGGAGTCCAGATTTCCAGTAGGCTCGTCCCCCATTATTACGTCGGGATCATTGACCAGCGCCCTCGCGATCGCGACCCTCTGCTGCTCGCCGCCCGACAGTTCGCCGGGATTGTGATGCAGCCTGTCACCCAGGCCGACCTTCTTCAGCAACTCCGCTGCTCTCCTCTGGGCGTCACCCTTTCCTATCCCGTTGAACCTCATGGGAAGTGAGATGTTCTCGGCTGCCGTAAGCCCGGGCATCAGGTTGTACGCCTGGAAGACGAATCCTATCTTTTCCCTTCGTATGCGCGCAAGATCGTTGTCATCCATCTCGGATGTGTCCCGGCCCTCGATGATGACCTTTCCCTTCGTAGGCGTATCGAGGCATCCCATTATGTGCATGAGAGTGGACTTTCCCGAACCCGAGGGGCCCGATATGGCGGCGTATTCCCCCCTCTTCACCTTAAGATTAACGCCTCTGAGGGCGTGTGTCTCGACGTCCTTCATATAGTAAATCTTCCACACGTCCCTGAGGTCGAATATAACTTCGTCTTTCATGCTGAAGCCTCCCCGGGGAGAAGCCCTACTTTCGCTTGAGCCTCTTCCTCAGTCTCCATATGTAGTAGCCTTCTACGATTACGAGAAGGAGCAGAATTCCCACAACTGAAGACAGGTCGGTTGCGCTTCCATCCGTATCGTAGGTGGTGCGCTTCACGGTTACGAGGTTGTCGCTTGTGAACTCTTCGTTGCTCTCGTCCAGGTACGATATCCTGATCGTGGCCTCGCCCAGAGTGAAGCCCGAGAACCTCAGTGTCTTGTGCCTGGTAGGCTTGAGTTCGCTTGCAACTGAGGAATCGATGACCTCCCCGTTCTGTATGAACTCTATCTTGAGAGCCTTCGCATCC
>CP070804.1:691289-693801 GCA_020343635.1 Candidatus Aenigmatarchaeota archaeon
GGTCGACCACGTATGCCCCCTTTATCTTCCCGAGGGCAACCGAGCTGACCATGTCCCTCATCGGAACACCCGCATCGGCGAGCGCAACGGCAGCGGCGTTTATGGCAGCTGTCCTGGTGCCCGCGTCAGCCTGGATTATGTCCACGTACACGTCTATCGCGGCCTTCGGGAACTCGTCAAGGAATACCGCAGGATCCAGCGCCTTTCCGGCCACCATCGATATCTCCTTGCTCCTTCTTGACAGTCCGGGCCTTACCCTCTCGTCCGTAGAGAAGGGGGCCATGGTGTACCTGAACTGCAGCGTGGCCCTGCCGGGATTCTGCAGCCTTCTCGGGAACATCTCCCTGGGCCCGTAAACCCCTGCGACGGCTATGGTCTTTCCCATCCTGACCCTCGCGGAACCCGTGGCGTTTTCGAGGACTCCTGCCTCTATCTCGAGTTCTCTGAGGTCTTCCGGCTTTCTTCCGTCATTTCTTTTCATCCTTAGCACCTCTCTTATCAAGTATTTTCTCTATCTCGTTCGTAAGGCCCTCGACGTGTGAATTATGCTGGATTTTGTCGATCAGCTCCATGACGAATTCCTCCGTCTCTTTGCGGTCTCCCTCCATCCAGATCACGCCGTTCTGGCCCACGACGACCCTGCAGCCCGTCTTGTTCTTTATCATGTCTATCATGGAACCGCTCTTTCCTATTATCCGCGGAACCTTTGCAGGGTTCACCTTGACGATTCTCCCGCCAGTGAACTTCCTGCACATCCTGTCGAACATCGATATGTGTATGGACTGCGTGGAAGACACCATCTTTATCTTTCCGTAGAGCATATCGCCTACGTCGTATACCTTGGACAGGTCGTGCTTACCGGCGTCGAGGTATCCCCTGACACCCGAAAGCGGCAGATACGCCTGGTAGGGCGCTCCTATGTCTATGACCCATCCGTTGCTCTGTATGTCCAGCACCTCGCCTATGATCATGTCGTCTCTCTGCGGCAGGTAGACACCATTAAGCGCAATAACGGACAAAACCCGGCCGGATACGTGCAAGAGGCCGGTCTTCTTCGCGAAGATGTTGTCCCCCTCCCTGAAGCAGTTCCTGCCGGGAAGGAACTCCATGCTCTCCACAAGCTTTTCGCCTGGGGTCACGAAGTCTCTCTCTTTCTTCAGCAATTCTGTCATATTCCTCACCTATACCTTATGCTCCTTAATTATTTTAGTCTCAACTGTTCCCCCGGTGAGACTGTTGAGCTTGTCATAAATCTCTGACTGAAGCCCAGCCGGTATCTCTATCACGGCCATCCAGGCGTCACTCTTCCACTCTTCGGTCTTCACAGGAGTGATGCTCCTGACAGCGGAACTGGCCTTTCCGGCGTAACTCATCGGAACCCTGATAGCCACCTCGACCCTCTCCAGTGCGATGGGGAGCACTTCCTGGACGTGCTCTAGCACCTCCTTCAGCTGGTCCTTGGCCTCCCTGAACGGGTCAATGTGGACTTTTGCCTGCTCCATCGCGTTCAGTATGCGCTGGGCAGGATGCGGCAGCTTTGTCTTCGGGTCTATGCCCTGTTTGGAGATTATGTCTGCGATCTGCCTCTTCTTCTCTTCCGCGAACTTCCTTCTCTGCTCTGTGGTAAGCTGCAGCTCGCCGTGTTTCAGTATGCTGGAAGCTATAGCGAAAATATCGGGCGTATGGAAGACCTTTTGCAAGTCATGGTCAGAAACCTTCTCGCCTTTCTTGGAGTCGCTGTATATGAACTGTGACGCCAGGACGCTCTCGATGCTGACGGCTTCCCCCTTCCTGTACCTTAAGGCAAGGTCGGGGTCTACCAGCACCTCGAAATGAAGGCCGTCCCTCGTCATCCTGGCTATAGTCGCGTCCTCTACAGAAACCATGCTCATCACCTGTTTTATGCCTTCTTGATCTCTTCGGGGGTGAGCCTCTTGTACTTCTTTTCCGTGATGACTGCCACCTCAAGGTTGTCCGCGCTTGCGTCTTTCTCTCCTGCGCGAAGAGCCTTGAGAAGAAGCTTAATTCCGGCATTTACGTCCATGCCTTCCTTGTATTCCCTTTCAAGAACCTTTCTGGCCTTCTCAGCGCCCCGGCCGATTGCCTGGGCCTTCCACTCTATCATGGTGCCTGACGGATCCGTCTCGAAAAGCTCCGGCTTGTTGTTCACTCCGCCGATAAGCAGTCCCACACCATACGGCCTTACCCCGCCGTACTGTGTCACCATGTGCTTCCTGTCCGACACATATCTTGTTAGAGATGAAACCGAGATTGGCTCGCCGTAAGTTATCTTGTTTATCTGCGATTTGACCCTGCTGGCTTCCACAAGGTCCCTGGCGTCGCTGAGCAGTCCTGAACAAACAAGTCCGATGTGAGTGTCTATCTCGTAGACCTTCTTTGCAGATTCCTGCACCCCGAGAGGTGCTGTTGTCTTCATTGAGCCCAGAACGACTGCGTTCTTCAGCCTGACGCCTGCTGCTGTGCTTCCCCTCTTTACGGCTTCCCTGGCATA
>CP070804.1:693901-699181 GCA_020343635.1 Candidatus Aenigmatarchaeota archaeon
AACAGCCCCATGACACCAAAAATTGAAGTTAACAGGAACATTATGAATGTGGACTGCTGCTCTGTCAGCCTGAAATAGTAATTGGGGACCCACTTGAGCGTGAGGTTGTTTGGGACCTCGAGGGTGCCGTCTGCGCGGATTTTGCCGAACTTGATTTCCCCGACCTTCTTCAGCTTCCAGACCACGTACATCAGGAAGTTGATTATATGTGGTGTTAGTATGATGACGCCGAACAGCTCAAGGTTGTTCAGCACCAGCAGTCCTCCAAGTATGGCGCCCAGGAAGAGGGAGCCGCAGTTCCCGAGGAATATCTTCGATGGATACTTCTCGAAGTAGAAGAATCCGGCAAGGGCACCCAGCATGGGCATTATGTATATGAGGTTAACCATCCCTGTTTCAAGGAAGACCTTTAATTCGACGAAACACAAGAGTATGAGCGTGAGTCCGCTCGCCAGACCGTTGTAGCCCGAGTGCATGTTGACGAGGTTGGCGACCACCATGACGTAGAGTGGCGCTATGATGAGGGAATACAGGATGCCGAGCTCAATCTGCGTGAAGCCTATCCACAGGCTTGTATCGACGTTCAGCAGTGCTATTGGAAGTGCGAGGAAGAATGGCAGCACCATCTTCCAGAACCTGTTAATCCCAAGGATGTCGTCTATAAGACCGAAAACCATGAAGTTTATACCCACGAGGTAGAAGATAAGCAGGGTCTCTACAGAGACTACGAAGAACTGAGCGACTATCAGAGACGCGAGAACCCCTCCCAGCAAGACGAGACCTCCCATGTCCGCGACTTTGGGCTTTCCGGGCTTGTAGTTATCGTTTACGACGTAGCCTTTCTCCCTCAGCTTCCTTATCAGCTTAGGAGCCAGGTACATGACTGATAAAAGGCTCGTGAAGAACACTATGAGGATATAGACGTCGTCCATGAAAAACACCTTCAGACATAGCCGATTCCCCTGTAATCAAACCCCATGCTCCTGGCTTTTGCGGGATTTAACAACTGCTTCCCGTCTACAAGGGCAATCCCTCTCATTGTATCCTTTATCTTTTTCCAGTCGTAGTTCTTAAACTCGTTATGGTCCGTGGCAACGACGATGCAGTCGATGTCCCTGAAATCCTTCTTGTATCTGAAACCGAAGGCCTTGGTCTCATCTTTGTCAAACAGGGGATCGTAAACGAACGTGTTCGCGCCGAGTTCCTGCAACATGTTTATTATGGGGAAAGACGGGGAATTCCTTACCTCCTTTACGCCTCCTCTGAAAGCCAGTCCAAGGACCAGCACGTTGGAATCCTTCATTTTCCTGCCGTTTCCGTTCAGGACATCCACAGTAAGGTCTACGGTGTGCTTTGCCATGGAATCATTGACCTTTCTCGCCAGCTTGAGAAGGCTCGTATCTGATGTAATACCGCCATTTGTAACGAAGTAAGAATATACAGGTATGCAGTGGCCTCCCACGCCCGTGCCCGGCATGTGCAGGTTCGAGTACACCTGCGTGTTGGCTATCTTGAAGGCTTCGACGGCGTCAAATCCGAGTTCCGAGCTTACAAGTGCCAGCTGGTTTGAAAGCGCTATGTTGACGTCCCTGTAGATGCCCTCGAAGACCTTCACTGCCTCCGCGACCCTGGAATCCGTCTTTATCACGCCCCTGCTGTTTATCACGGTGTATATGGCCTCGGCCGTCTTGGTGCTCTTTTTGTCAAATCCCCCCACGACCTTGATGTGGGCACCCAGTATGTCCCTGATCGCCCTTCCGGAGGAGGTTCTCTCCGGGCAGTATGCAAGCCCGAAGTCGATGCCTGCCTTCAGTCCGGTTGTTTCGAGCGCAGGCCTTATCTTCTTGTTGGTTGCACCAATAGGCATGGTCGTTTCGACTATTATGAAGTCGCCCTTCTTCATGCCTTTCGCTATCTTCTCGGACACTGCTATGACGTCCTTGAGGTCTGGTTTCTTTTCGCCATCAAGAAGGGTTGGTATAATGATTATCTTCACGTCGGTCTCCTTGGAAGCAAGGACAGGATCATCAGTGGCTGAAAGCCGCCCTTCATTGACGTTCTTTTTGACCAGTTCATCAAGCTCCGGTTCATTGACGTGGTTTATGCCCTTGTTTATGTTTTCTATGACTTGCTTGTCTATGTCAACACCGGTAACAAGAGCTCCCTTTTCAGCGTAAACTGCGGCAAGGGGAAGTCCCATCTTGCCGAGGCCGTAGACGGAAACCTTCAGGTTATGCTTCCTGAAAGCCTCCCTTATTTCCTTCCTCCCCTTTCCGTAGACTATCATTTCCTCGCTCCTTTGTCATGATGCTGACCCATCAGACCCACACCAATGACACCAATTCTTGCTTTTTTCATGCTTTCGCCACTTTCGTATAGTTAATTAAAGTAAGGAATAATTGGTTGTAACTTTTTTAAACATATTGTACCTTACCGTTGGAATAAATCAGAACTGGACGAGAATGAAACCGATAACAGCCAGCACCAAAAGTAGTGCCCAGATATCCCTGTTGAGTCTGAAAAGTTTCTGTCCGTCAAGCATGCCGAATGGTAGCAGGTTGAATATGGCCAACCAGCCGTTTATGAGGGCCATGTAGGCCAGGATCGCGAAACCGCTGAAGTAGTATAGTGCGAGGGAAATCCACATGAGAGCTATGTTGAAGGATATGCCCGCCATCGCAATTTTCGTCAGTCCCTTCTCGCCGGGTGAGCGTGAGAAAAGCCCGCTCCTGAAATATACTGCCCCGGGTGCCGCGAATATGAGGGCTCCTCCCGTGGCAAAAGCCAGCAGGACCGCCATGACAAGGCCCTGGGGCCACATCCGGTATTCAGACCAGAATCCCTGCCTTATGGCCACGAACTTGTGGGAGAGTTCATGGCCCATGAAGGCCACGCCCACAACCAGGAGTGAGGTCACGAAGAAGAGGGGGTTGGTTATGACTTCCGGGTAAGAGAAAATGATGCAAAGTACAACTATGGAAATTAGTATGTCTCTTGCTTCGATAAAGCTGAACATATCTGAGAGTGCCATAATGAGTAAGAACTGAAGTGGTATAAATTTATATTGTATGGATAGAGAGAGATAATATGGTTTCGATAAACGAGTTCCAGAAACTTGACCTGAGGGTCGGAGAAGTCATCTCCGCTGATCCGGTCGAGGGAAGCGACAAGCTTTTCGTCCTGCAGGTAGACATCGGAGGACGTCAGGCCCAGCTCGTGGCAGGACTGAAGGGCCACTACACCGCAGACGAAATGGTCGGCAAGAAGATAATCGTGGTGGCCAACCTCGACCCTGCAAAGATAAGGGGCATAGAATCCCAGGGAATGCTCCTCGCTGCGCTCGACGGATCCACAATAAGCCTGCTCACCCTCGACAAGGACGCCTCCGTCGGATCCAAGGTCATGTAATCTTTTTCGTGAACGTTTTTCCTAAAAAGGTTCGTTTTTTATTTTTCAAGTCTATTAATTATCTTATGCCCGAGAAGAAGGTAGAGATAATAGCCGACCACAGGGAGAGGAAGACCAAGACTTACGAATGGCTGAAAACGTTCAACGTGAACATATCTGAAAAGCAGCTTGATGTCGCGGACTACATCGTATCTGATGGCATAGGCATAGAGAGGAAGACGATCGATGATTTCCTGACATCTTTCTTCAACCAGCGCCTCTTCGAGCAGCTCGAGAAGATGGCCGAGTCATTCGAGAAGCCTCTCCTCATAATAGAGGGAGACCCCAACATGCTCTTCGAGGCAAGGAATGTTCATCCGAACTCCATACACGGCATATTGTCGTTCATCACCCTTGACCACAAGATACCCATAATCTGGACCCAGAACCCGAAGGTTACAGCGTCACAGATCTACTGGATCGGACACAGGGAGCAGATAAAGAAGAGCGACCGCGTGCAGGCAAGGGTATGCAAGAAGAGTAAGAATTCAAAGGATCAACAGGAGTTCATAGTATCAGGCCTGCCGAAGATAAACAGCGTCATAAGCAGGCGCCTGCTGAAGGAGTTCGGAACCGTGAAGAAGGTGTTCAGCGCAAAGGAAGACAAGCTCATGAAGGTCGAGGGCATCGGCAAGAAGAAGGCCAGTGAGATATGGTGCCTGCTCAACGAGAAGTATGATGAAGGGAAAGAAGGCTGAAAGCCTATTCTATTATTCACAATGATGATATGTCCATAGGCGTCCAGATTCTGTTCTTCTTCTTTCTCTTTCCGGCCATCAGGGCCCTGTCTGCATAATTAGTCAGAATGGTTGCAGCTAGCGGGTACCTGAAATCAGGATCCTCCAGGTATGTAACCAAGTCCCCTTCGGCCCCCATGGACTCCATGAAATCGCGGGCGCTTCTATCAAGCCGTTTTAAAGCGCCATACAATTCAATCGGGTCAATATCTGCCTTTGCATCAGTTTTGAGCCAGTCGGCCAATACACCCACGTATTCTCTGGCTCTATCAAACTCTCCTTCTTTATAGCTCATTATCGCATCCGTTCCCCTTTTTCCTCTTAACAGTTGGATCTCAGGGCTGTCGTTTAGATCAGCAACACCGCCAGTGATTGTGACTGTTGTGAACCCCGGCGGCACCTCAATTGTCCCGACCTCACGTCTCCATCTATCTATTATGTTCTTTCCATTTATCTCCCATCCGAGAATTCCGGCAAGGAACTCGTCTCCTTTGTCTCCACCATACCTTCCGATAAGGTCGTATTGCCTTAAGACTCTTCGGCCCGCTTCAGCCACCCCTTTCAATACTCTGTCACCGAGTTCGTGTCCGTCCCTGTTATATTGCTTGAAATAGTCAATATCGATAACACCAGCTGAGGCCATTTTATCCTCACGGTGAGATCTGTAAATTAGATCCCCAAGTTCTCTGATAAAATATTTTCTTGTCAATACGCCTGTAAGATCATCGGTGGATACTTCGCCCTGGAGTCTTTCAATCTCTTCTTGTAATTCACGGGCGTATTCTCTTAGTTCGCTTTTTCCCATTGATTCTATAGAGTTACTATCCATAATATCACTACCAATTAATAGTTAATTTACTTTATAAAGGTTTCTGTGGCGGCAATCTTATTCAGATTGAGGTTATTTAAGCCTTTTTGTGTGCGGCGGCCTTCATGAATCCCAAGAACAGGGGGTTTGGCCTCAGCACCCTTGATGTGAATTCGGGGTGGAACTGGCTCGCCATGAAGAACGGGTGTTTGGGCAGTTCGAGTATCTGCATTATCTCCCCGGTTGAATCGTGGCCCGAGAATACCAGCCCGCCCTTTTCAAGCCGCT
>CP070804.1:699281-715101 GCA_020343635.1 Candidatus Aenigmatarchaeota archaeon
AACGACGGCACGCAGGACGGGGACACGGTGGAGAGCAATATAGTTACGGTACAAGCAGTGCCAGTTCCAACTATAGACTCAGTCCTCCTAAACGCCACCACACCATACAACTACACTATAGATAACTTGACTGCTTACCCCCAGAACCCGCAGGACTATGTCACTCTAATATACAACTGGAAGGTCAACGACACAAGCATAGCAGTCCTGAACATGCCCTTCGACACGAATGTGAGCGTGAATGACACGAACGCAGTTCGAGATTATTCCGGCTTTGGGAATAACGGGACACTAGGAGGCGGAGACCCCACAGCTCAGCCAACATGGACAAGCAGCGGAGCCAGCGGAGGAGCATATGACTTTGATGGAGCAGATGACTATATAGAGGCACAAAACACAGATTTGGAGATACTCACTCATGAGATATCAGTTGAAATATGGATAAAGGCTGATAATGCAACTGAAAGAACTGGAGTTATTGAGATGAGACCGGCAGAAACGTCGGAAGGGTGGACCATACAGGTTGATAATAAACGAGTGTTCGTAAATTATCACAATGAAACTAACTGGGCATCATATTATGGTTTAGGCCAAAATTCTGTAGACCAGCCAATTACAGAGGGAGAATGGCATCAAATCGTTTGGACCTATTCTCAATCCAAAAATAATGCAACCCTTTATGTCGATGCAGCACTAAAGGATTATGACATAGTCACTGAAGGAAGTATTTACTATATTGCTGATGAATTACAAATTGGAAGGGGGTGGTATGCCGGGGAGATTAATTTCAACGGCTCAATAGACCATGTACAGGTATACAACAAAGCCCTTTCCGAGGATGAGATTAAGGCCCTGGCGGGCAAAGCAGTTATCATACAGCCTCAGAAGACCGCAACGATAACCCATAGCTGCAACGGTTTGTGTAAATACAGGCTTATCCTCACTGGTTTGTCGAGAACGGTCAATGTGATGTGTTAGGATATCTGCCGTAAACAAGAACACAAGATAAGCACGTTTAACGACGAATTTGCTGAAGCATGTATTTAAGATTTACATATCAATTTATTTTATCTTCCCCCGTAATGATTATTATGGATGAAAACAAGAAATCAGGGAGCAAAAATAATATGATAGAAATCAGGATCCACGGCCGCGGAGGTCAGGGCGCGAAATCCGCTTCACAGCTTATTGTCGAGGCCGCTCTCGACCAGGGGAAGCAGATACAGGCGTTCCCGGAGTCCGGGCCCGAAAGGACAGGCGCCCCCATGAAGACCTACGCGAGGATATCCGACAGGCCCATAACAACCTACGAGCCGGTCCTTGAGCCTGACACGGTTCTGGTCATAGACCCGACCCTGATAGGCCAGATAGACGTGACAGAGGGACTGAAGAAAGATGGGGTGCTGATAGTCAACACGGTCGGGAGTTCTGCTGACATAAGGAAGAAGACAGGCTTCGGGGGGAAGGTGTATACGGTTGACGCGACAGGAATCTCCATAGACCTTATCGGCAGGAACCTTCCCAACACCCCCATGATAGGGGCGCTCATAAAGGTCACAAATGTGATAGAGATGCGGTTTGTCGAGAAGAGGGTTCAGGAGATGTTCCTGAAGAAGATAGGCCAGGAGAAGACAGACGCCAACATCAGCGCCATCAAGCGCGCATTCGATGAGGTGAAATGATGACAAAGGACAGGTTCCCGAACAAGCAGCAGCTGTCCGTGAAGTGCAGCTGGAAGGAAATACCCATAGCAGGGGTCATAACCAGGGCAGCCTCCGCGCTTGACAACAAGACCGGTTCCTGGAGGGCTTTCAGGCCCGTCATAGACGAGAAGAGGTGCATCAACTGCGCCTTGTGCGTTCTGAACTGCCCGGACAACGCGATACCGTTCAGGAACGGGAAGCGGGGGAAGATGGATCTTGACTACTGCAAAGGGTGCGGAATCTGCTCTGTCACCTGTCCGGTCAAATGCATAAAGATGGAAGAGGAGACAGAATTCAAGAAGTGATTAAAATGCCTAAGGCAAAACACAAGGTCGTTCCGTTAACAGGAAACCATGCCATAGCTGAAGCCATGAGGCAGATAAACCCGGACGTCGTGGCTGCTTATCCGATCACGCCCCAGTCAGGGATAGTTGAGAAGTTCTCCGGATACGTCAACAACGGCTATGTCGACACCGAGATGATCAGGGTGGAATCCGAGCATTCCGCCATGTCAGCCTGCGTCGGCGCATCCATGGCGGGTGTCAGGGCCATGACTGCCACATGCTCTGCCGGGCTTGCCCTCATGTGGGAAATCGTAGGAGTTGCCTCTGGGCTGAGATGCCCGATAGTCATGCCTGTAGCGAACAGGGCGATATCGGCTCCTATAAACATTCACTGCGATCACTCCGACAGCATGGGGGCCCGCGACCTGGGCTGGATCCAGATCTACAACGAGACCGCGCAGGAGGCTTATGAGAATGTCTTCCTTGCACTGAAGCTTGCCGAGCATCCTTACATACAGCTGCCGGTCATGGTCTGCGAGGACGGTTTCGTAACATCCCACTGCATGCAGAACGTAAGGATATACGATGATGGAGTGATGAAGAAGTTCGTCGGGGAAAGGAAGCCCATACATTCGCTGTTTGACCTGAAGAATCCCATAACCGTTGGCGCTATCGAACTGCAGGATTACTTGTTTGAGACCAAGAGGCAGCAGCAGGACGCAACCGGCAGGGTCCCCAGGGTCTACAGGCAGGTAGCCAGGGAGCTGGCCAGGATAACAGGGACAGAGCACGGATTCTTCGAGGAGTATCATACGAAGGATGCCGAGGCCGTCGTTGTCACCATGAGCTCTGCCGCAGGAACGACAAGGGCAGTCGTGGATGAGCTCAGGAAGCACGGGAAGAAAGTCGGGCTCCTGAAGATAAGGCTTTTCAGGCCGTTCCCCTACGCGGAAGTGGCTAAGGCTCTCAGCCACGCGAAGAACGTCGCTGTGCTTGACCGGTCCATGTCTTACGGAGCGCACGCCCCTCTCCACGGAGAGGTGATGAACGCCCTCTACAGGCTTAAAAAGAAGCCAGGCCTGCAGAGCTATGTTTTCGGACTTGGAGGCAGGGATTTGCTGGAGAGCCACGTGGAGCACGCTTTCACAGAGATGCTCGCCGGCAGGGTGAGCGATGAGGAGAAGTACCTGGGAATGAGGGAGGAGAGAGAATGAATCCGAAAGAGCTTGCGGAGAAGATAAGCAAAAACCCCAAATTCACGTCTGGTCACAGGCTCTGCGGCGGATGTGCGGCACCCATAATAATCAAAACGATACTGGCCTCAACGGACAAGCCGGTTATAGCCTCAAACGCCACGGGCTGCCTTGAGGTTGCGAGTACGATATACCCGTACACAAGCTGGGACATCCCATGGATACACTCTGCCTTCGAGAACGCGCCCCCCACGATATCCGGAGCGGTCGCTGCGTACAATTCCCTGAGAAAGCGGGGAAAACTCAAGCAGGAGATGAAGTTCGTGGCCTTTGGGGGAGACGGGAGCAGCTATGACATTGGCATACAGTCGCTTTCCGGTGCTCTTGAGAGGGGCGAAAATTTTGTTTACGTCTGCTATGATAACGAGGCCTATTGCAACACGGGCGGGCAGAGGTCTGGGGCGACACCCCTTGGGGCCTCATCTACAACGGATCCTGCCGGAAAGAAGAGGCCAGGGAAGCTTGAGGTCAAGAAGGACCTTGTAAAGATAGCGGCTGCACATAACATACCATATGTAGCAAAGGCGTCCGTGAGCAATGTCACGGATCTTTATATGAAGGCCGAGAAGGCATTCAAGGTGGAAGGTCCCGCAGTACTTGTTGTATTATCCACATGCCCCACTCTCTGGGGAACCATGCCGAAGGACACGGTAACGATGGCCAAGATGGCAGTGGACAGCTGCTTCTGGCCGCTTTACGAGGTGGAGAACGGCACGTACAGGCTGAACTACAGGCCTTCAAAAAAACTGCCTGTCCTGGACTACCTCAAACCACAGAGAAGGTTCAAGCATCTTTTCCTGCCAGGGAATGAACACGTGCTCAAGATGATCCAGCAAGACGTTGATTCCGAATGGGAAAAGTTGCTGGAACTGTGCGGGGAGAAGAAGTAGCTATTTGACCGAAAGCAGGTTGAATTTCGTTATTATGCCTTTAATCCTTCCGCGGCTGCTCACGAGCACGGCCTGGCGCAGGTTCAGCAATTCAGGCAGTATGTCCACCGAATCCTCTTCGCTGACTATGGGGAAGGGGGCATCCATTATATCGCCAATCTTTACATGAGCAGGGTTCTTTCCCATGTTCCTGATTATGGTGGATTCCGTCACGGACCCTATTACCTTTCCCTTGTCTATCACCGGCACCTGGGAGATGTCGAAGCTCCTCATGAGGGATATCGCCTTCTTGGCGCTGTCAGTCGTTTTTACAGGGATGACCTTCTTTGACATTATCTCCCCGCATGTCTTGTCTTTCTCTTTTCTCTGGAGTATAGAAAGGAGCACATTAACGGTCGAGAGTCTGGGATTCACCTTCTCTGTTTCTATCTTCGCTATGTGCGCCTGGGAGATGTTCGCAAGCCGGGCAAGCTCTGTCTGGGAGATGCCGACCCTCTCCCTCAAACTCTTCAGATACTTTCCAGTTATCATATAACCAACAGTTATAATATTGTACTAACAAATATAAAAAAGTATATAAAGGACTTTCGCTAATTCTGTGTATTCACAGTTATTGTGGATATAAAAAGGCACTTGATGCCAAAGGAGGTGTGATGTCCCTATGACGGAAAAACATATAATTTCGTCGGAATCTGTAACCGCAGGGCATCCTTGACAAGCTTTGCGACCAGATAAGTGATGCTATCCTTGACGAGGCTCTGAGGCAGGACCCCAACAGCAGGGTCGCCATAGAGACCGCTACCAAGAACGGAGGTGTTATGATCTTCGGGGAAATGACCACAAAAGGATACGTAGACGTCCCGAGGATTACAAGGGAGATGATAAAGAATATAGGATATACGAAGGCCGAGTACGGCATAGAATACGAGACATGCACGGTTTGGTCACAGATTACCGAACAGTCCCCAGACATAGACCAGGGAGTGAGCAGCAAGAAGGGCCTTCACAAGGAACAGGGGGCAGGTGACCAGGGCATGATGTACGGCTTCGCATGCCTCGATACCCCGGAGCTCATGCCCCTGCCGATAAGCCTCGCACACAAGCTCACCAAAAGGCTCGCCGAGGCCAGGGAGAAGGGCGAGGTAAAGTGGCTGAGGCCTGACGGAAAGTCACAGGTGTCAGTCGAATACGACGAGGTGTGGAAGCCCGTCAGGGTCGATACAGTCGTCGTCTCTACACAGCACGACGAAGATGTCACATACAAGCAGATAAGGGAAGAGGTTATCGAGAAGATCATAAAGCCCGTATGCAAGGGATGGATTGACGACAAGACCAAGTTCCACGTCAACCCGACAGGAGCTTTCGTAAGAGGCGGACCATATGCCGACGCGGGACTCACAGGAAGGAAGATAATCGTTGACAGCTACGGCGGCATAGGACGGCACGGAGGAGGCTGCTTCTCTGGAAAGGACCCCAGCAAGGTGGACCGATCCGCGGCATATGCAGCACGCTATGCAGCAAAGAACATCGTGAAGGCGGGACTTGCTGAAAGGTGCGAGATACAGCTTGCATACGCCATAGGCATCGCGGAGCCTGTGTCAATCCATCTCGACTGCTTCGGCACCAACAACATTCCCACAGAGAAGATAACCAAACTAATCAGGAAGCACTTCCCGGTAAAGCCGGCTGACATCATAAGGGTGCTGGATCTGAAGAAGCCGAGGTTCGCTGAAACGGCAGCTTACGGACACTTCGGAAGGGAAGGGAGCAACTTCACATGGGAGAAGACAGACAAGGCAGAATTGCTTAAGAAGGAAGCTGGGCTTTAAGCCCTCTTCCTGCCCTTTTTTCTTAAAACTTAAATACCTATATTTCAACGGATATTTCACCGTCACCATAATGCTTATATTTGTTAAAGTCATAAAGATGACATGGAAAAAATCATAGAAACTACAGAAAAGGCATTCCTTGGAGAGTTCATAAGACTTTCTCCCAAAATCAACGAGCTTTCAGAGATTCTATGGTTCGTTTTCAGGATGGGTGGCTCTGTCTCCAACAACATAATTACCCCCAGATTTCCGGACGCCGAGGGAGACGTGAGGAACCTCGTGGAGATGGGAATCCTGAAAGAGATGACAGCAGGAAGCGAGAAGGTAGTAGCCTTCAGCGAGAAGTTCGAGGGGAAGCTGATAAACAAGAACCTCAACGACATAACAGTCACTGACATCTTCGACACCCTGGTGGAGGGATATTCCAAGGAAATGGGAAAGAGGTACAAGCTCAACGAGCTTATGAAGAGACTTTCAACTGTGATAGCATACGTCATACAGCACGCTACGCCAGAGCAGCCGGCATTCCTGAACAAGGTTTTCAGGTCAGTGAGCGAGGACATGGGCGGCGAGGTAACGCCGGAGACCCTGAACCAGGCGAAGGAGTTGCTTGAGTACTATCTTTTCAAGTACCTTGGACTGGTGCAGCCTGTCGGCTCATTCGCAGTGAACCTCTCTGCAAGGGCAGCCCAGGTAGTTGCAAAGAACAACGAGCTTCTGGATGCCTACAAGTCAGGTGCGAAAGTACAGGCTCCTGCCAAGAAGGAAGAAAGCCCAGCAGAGGAGAAAAAGGACTGAACCCTCTAGTAGTATCTGCCCCAGCAGCTGAAGTTATAACCGCAGTCGACGTCACAGCAAGGTCTACATATGGGTTTGCCAACTTTTATACAAGTAGTCGTGGCTCCGAATGAACCACATTCACTGCACCGTTTGAACATGGTCTAAGCACTGTTTACATTTACTGGTAAACCTTAAATTCTTTACTTTTCTACTGATCCTTACAAATATTTAATTAGAGAAACAAATAGGTTAGCATGATAGAAATAATATTCCTTGGTACGGGTTCAAGCATACCCACCCTGAAGAGGAAGCACCCAGCCATATGGCTCAGGTACGAAAACGAGAACATACTGTTCGACTGTGGGGAGGGGACACAGACACAGATAACGATGGCCAAGCTTCCCTTCATGAAGCTCAGGCGCATATTTGTTACCCACTGGCATGCAGACCACTGGGCAGGCATCATAGGACTCTTGCTGACAATGAACATGGAGAAGAGGAAAGAGCCGCTTTACATATACGGGCCCGAAGCGGACCGTTTCGTGAGCGACATACTGGATCTCGGATACTGGGGAGTGGGATTCAGGCTGATACCCAAGAACGTGCCTTACGAAGGCGACGAGATAACCGAACTCGTGAAGACAGACGATTTCGAGATAACATCTACCCCCGCTGAGCATTCAGTGCCTGCAGTAGCCTATAGCTTCAAGGAGCACGACAGGGTTAACGTCGACATAAAGAAAGCCGAGAAGCTGTACGGACTCAGACAGGGACCCATGGTAGGCAAGCTGAAGAGACACGGAAAGATAACGTTCAAAGGCAAGAATATCACTCTTAAGGATGTCGGTTATACCAAGAGAGGTTCAAAGGTCGTATACACCGGGGACACGAGTCCGTCAGAAAACATAATAAGGCTCGCTGATTCTGCGGATGTGCTCATACACGAGTCCACATTCTCTGAGGAACTGGTTGACAGGAGGCACACATCCGCGAAGGAAGCTGCCGAGATAGCGAAGAAGGCGAAGGTCAAGAAGCTCGTGATGACCCACTTCTCAAGACGCTACACCAACGAGAAAGAACTGGAAGAAGCGGCGAGGAAAACATTCAAGAACTCCGTTGCTGCGAGGGACTTAATGACTATCAAGATATAGCTAAAAAGACACAGGAAGGTCCTTGGAGTGCATCTTTCTCAGTTTCTCCCTTCTTGACTCTTTCTCAGTTTCAGCTGGCCTGAAACCCCTGCATTCCGGACATGCGTAGTACCACTTGCCGCCTATTTCGGCCTGCTTTAGTTCATTTGTGATAACACCACACTTCTCACAGGCCTCAGGCCTGAATCTGCGGCTTGGTTCTATTCCCATGTTCTAGAAAATAGGATTATATCTTTAAACGTCTTATTCCGTAAAAGAAGGGTACACCTTGATATAAACTTATTAATGAATAAGATCATTTTTTTATTATGGATAAAGGAAAGATGATAATTCTCATAGTTTCAATCGCTGTAATCCTTTCATTTTTATTAATTTACAGTAATTATAGCTCCGCTTATATGGTACCATTCATAGCACCAGAAATTGGTGTATTATCTTGGGCAATTCTATTATTCGGATGGATTTTCCTTGTATTATATGTACCACATCATGCAAGAAAGAACGGTTATGTTGGATGGAGAATGACCGAATGGATGTTATTGACCTTGTTCTTTTCAGGACTAGGTGGGTTGTTATATGTTTCTGGTGTAATAAAACCCAAAACAGAAAAAGTAAAGAAATAGCATAACATACATTTTCCATATTAAGAAGAAAAATTACTTGGCAATTTCAACTAATGACGTCCAGGCAAACCTTTTATATGGTATCGTTATAAAAATATTCCAATTGGATAAAGTATAGTTGATCGGGATGAAGATTGAAATCACGAGCGAAAAGGATAATCCGCTGAGGAAGAGAAAGGAGTACTGGCTTAGCGCAGACCATGCAGGAAAGGAAACTCCGTCCAGACAGGATCTGCTTCCCCTAGTAGCGAAAGCCCTCAAGTCAAAGGAAGATGTGACTGTTATCGAGAAGATATTCAGCGAGAGGGGAAGCGCCAGAAGCAGGGTTAAGGTAATGGTTTACGGCGACAAAAAGGAAGTTCCCAGGGAAAAGCTTGAGAAGCAGGAGAGAAGGGCGAAGAAGTTGCTCGAGAAGAAGCAGGCAGCAGCGGCAGCACCTGCTAAGGAAGAAGAGAAACCTGCTGAGGAGAAACCTGCTGAGGAGGAAGCGCCCGCCAAGGAACCAAAAGAAGAAGCAGAACCTGAAGCAGGTGAAGAAGAGAAACCCGAAGAAGAGGAAAAGAAGCCTGAAGAAGGTGAATCTGAAGATAAGAAAGAAGAGGAAACTCCAGCCGAGGAGCCTAAAGAAGAACCAGAGCAGAAGAAAGAACAAGAGGAGAAGAAGGAGGAAGGTTAATGGCCGAGAAGACCGAGAACGAGGAAGGAGCAGCCCCTTCACCCAAAGTGAAGGAAGCAAAGAGGAAAGGAAAGAGAGAGAGAACGGGGCGCAAGCACGAATCCCTGAAGGTATGGGAATATTATGAGGTTAAAGATGGCGTAGTTACGAGGAAGAGGAAGCACTGCCCAAGGTGCGGTCCTGGGACTTCGCTTTCAGAGCACAAAGACAGGTCCTACTGCGGAAGATGCGGGTACACAGAATTCCGGAAGGAAGGAGGCCCTGCTGCTGAACCCGCCGAGCCTAAAGAAGAGAATAAACCGGCACCTGAGCCTGAGAAGGAAGAACAGCAGCCAAAAGAAGGCGCTGCAGAATCCGAGCCAGAAAAGAAGGAAGACTCCGTATAACGGCACATGTTCAGAGAAATATTACTTGGACACTTACTTTCAACAAGTTATATAAGAAATGAAGAAAAAATTAAGTATGAAAAAATTCATACTATGGACAATTGTTATCATTTTCATTCTATTTTTCATATATATTTTTGACTTATTCGGCGCATTTTCTCTATTATACTCATTAAATAATATTTTCCCTCAGAATCCGGATATTTCTTGTAAAGTTGATTCAGATTGTACGTTGCATGCACACCCAGAATGGAGTCAATGTAGAATTTGTGGAAGTTGCAGAAATTTCAATCTGAATGATAGTGAAATAATCGCAATTAATAAAGAATGGAGACCATTCTGTCCGTTTCCAAGACCAGCTGGATTTTGTCTTGCATGTATTGGAGTAATTTATGACCCGTCAGGTGAAATTGTGACATATGATTATATTGATTCTTATGTTAAATGTATTGAAAATAAATGTCAAAAAATTTAGCTTCTATATTATCCGCCAGCAACTTTCTTCTTTAATTTGGCTAAAAAGATATTTTCACAACTATGTTGCTAGAAAATTAATAGAAACCTAAAAGGAACCTTTTTAAATCTCCAGCAAATATGTTCTTCTCATGGCTGGAAAGGAAAAGATCGAAAGTATAGAATCACTCACGTTTGATGACGTGCTACTTGTACCTTCTAAATCAGAAGTGTTACCCGCTGATGTCAATACTCTCACGAAGCTCACAAAGAACATCAAGATCAACATACCCATAATTAGCGCTTCCATGGATACAGTTACTGAATCAGACCTCGCTATAGCGATAGCAAGAGAAGGCGGTGTTGGTATAATCCACAAGAACATGCCTGTCGCGAAGCAGGGGGAAGAGGTAAAAAGGGTCAAGAAATCTGAATCCTGGATGGTAAAGGAACCGCTTACCGTCAGTCCAAATCACACTCTTGATTATGTGAAAAAGATATCCAAGGAGTTCGATATATCAAGCTTCCCGGTCATGCAGAAGGGCAAGCTGATTGGCATGCTGTCAAAGAGGGACGTCCGGTTTGAGGAAGATTCCAAGAGGAAGGTCTCAGATCTGATGACAAAGGATGTCATCACAGGGTCCGAAGACATCACAATGGAAAAAGCTACGGAGTTAATGTCCAGGCACAAGATAGAGAAGATTCCCATAGTTGATAAGAAGGGGAACCTTAAGGGACTGATAACGCTTACTGATCTTGACAAGCACAGGAAGTACCCACACGCGAGCAAGGACAGTGAAGGTCACCTTCTCGTGGGTGCTTCCATAGGACCTTTCGATGACAAGAGGTTAGAGACGCTTATTGATAAGGGTGTCGATGTCATCCTTATAGATGTGGCTCATGGTCACTCCAAGAATGTAATCAACTATCTGAAGAGCATAAAGAAGAGAAATGACATAGACGTGATAGCAGGCAACGTCGCCACTGCAGAGGGTGCGGAAGACCTGATAAGCGCAGGAGCCGATGCCGTCAAGGTGGGGATAGGAGCCGGTTCCATCTGCACATCTAGGATAATCGCCGGCGTGGGAGTCCCGCAGCTGAGCGCCATAATGCACTGCGCCGAAGCTGCCGGCAGTCACGGAGTGCCGCTGATTTCCGACGGAGGCACGAGATACTCAGGAGATATAGCGAAGGCCATAGCCGCGGGGGCGCACGTGGTGATGCTGGGTTCATTGCTCGCAGGCACAGAGGAATCTCCGGGAAGGCATGTCTTCATACAGGGCCGGAAGTACAAAACCTACAGGGGCATGGGCTCTGTCAGCGCCATGAAGCTCGGTTCAGCGGAGAGGTACTTCCAGGATGGTTCCAAGAAGCTCGTTCCTGAGGGCATCGAGGGCATAGTCCCGTACAGGGGAACCGTACGGGAGATAGTATACCAGCTCATCGGGGGAGTCAAGTCCTCAATGGGATACTGCGGCTGCAAGAACATAGAAGACATGATAAAGAACACAAAGCTGAGGAAGATAACCAAGGCGGGAGTGGTCGAATCGCATCCGCATGACGTCCTCATCACAGAGGAAGCGCCCAACTACTGGAAGCTCATCCAGCCGTAAAAGCAAAAGACTTTTTAACCACACCACGAATTAAATAGATGGAAATAGACAAAGAGCAGAAGACACAGATTCTTCTTGGCATCTTCATAGCAGCCATAGTTCTTGCCAACTTGTTGGGTACCAAGATAGCGGATTTCGGTTTTTTCGTGGCATCCGTAGGCATATTCATGTATCCCATAACCTTCCTGGTCACGGACATCGTGGCCGACGTCTTCGGGCGCAGGAAGGTCACGGGGTTCATAATCGCGGGTTTTGTCGCGAACATCATGATATTCCTGATGGTTTTGCTCTCGATATGGCTCCCTCCGGCAGCAAGGTACACGAGCAACGAGGCCTTCCTCGAGGTCTTCAACCCGTCGCTGAGGATAATCACTGCAAGCCTGATAGCCTTCGCAATATCGCAGTTCCATGACGTCTTCGCCTTCGAGTTCTGGAAGAACAAGACCAGAGGCAGGTTCCTGTGGTTCAGGAACAACGTCTCCACCATAGTCTCGCAGTTCATTGACAGCACGATCTTCATGTTCATAGCGTTCTACATGGCTACGCCCCAGTACACCGTGGATTTCATATTCGCTCTCATAATCCCGTACTGGATTCTCAAGGTGCTCGTCGCTTTGTTCGACACGCCCTTCGTCTACCTCG
Source organism: Candidatus Aenigmatarchaeota archaeon (assembly GCA_020343635.1). Lineage (GTDB taxonomy): Archaea > Aenigmatarchaeota > Aenigmatarchaeia > QMZP01 > JAFGSV01 > JAFGFG01. The sequence goes on from CP070804.1 coordinate 711,565, forward strand.
GCGTGCGCTGGCTCGGCGGGAAGAAGCAATCACAAGCTTCTTGATGTCGCCCACCAGATAAAGGGAACCCGTGACAAGCACCACGCCCACGTTGCCCGCGAGCCTTTTCGCCCGTTCCAGGGCTTTCCTCACATCCGGTTCTACGTGCACGTGCTTTGAGTGTTTGCTGGCTTCTGCCGCAATCTTTTCCGGCTCCTCCACTCTCTCGCTGTAATCATGCCTTGTGACAACGACAGAGTCCACCGCATGCACGATTTCCTTGAGCATGCCTGTTATGTCCTTATCGGAGCATATGGAAATGACGAGCGCTATCTTCCGGCCGCTGAAAAGCGATTGAGCCGCTTCCCTTACGCACCGTATGCCTGCCGGGTTATGCGCCCCGTCAAGGACGAGAAAGGGCGATTTACCGGCTATCTCGAATCTCCCCTTGAGCTTTACGTTCTTTATACCCTTTACGATGGCTTTCTTGTCTACCCTGCATCCCTTCTTAGTAAGGGCCTCGGCAGCTGAGACTGCACAGGCGGCGTTGGCTAGCTGACACTTTCCGACAAGGGGCATCTCAAGACTGTAATCTCGCTGCCCGGTAGAAACCTCGAAAAGCTGGCCCTTAAGGTCTGATTCATTCTCATGGAATGTCACGTTCCTTCCGATGACTGAAAGCTCACAGTTCATATCCATGCATGTTTTCTCTATCACATTGAGCGCTGCCCCGCTGGCTGCAGTCACGACCGAGCATCCCGGCTTTATGATAGCCGCCTTTTCGGATGCAATCTTCTCTATGTCATTCCCAAGGTGCTGCGTGTGCTCGAAGCTTATGTTGGTTATTACGGAAACAAGGGGGGAAACAACGTTGGTTGCATCCAGCCTTCCGCCCATCCCAACCTCGATGACAGCTAAGTCGACCCCCTCCTTCTCGAAATGACTTAATGCGGCGGCAGTTGCTATCTCGAAGTATGTAGGTCCTCCTCTATCCTTGTTGTTTTTCATCTCCTCTGCTACGGGGATAATCTCCTCCATGATATTCGCCAGGTGCTGGCCGCCTATCTTCGATCCGTTTACAGTTATCCTCTCCCGGAAATCCGTGAGATGGGGGGATGTGTACACCCCCACCTTGTACCCAGCATGGCGCATAATCGAGCCTATCATCGCAGAGACCGAACCCTTGCCGTTCGTGCCTGTAACGTGCACGACCTTCATCTTCTTTTCAGGGTTCCCGAGTTTTTGCAGCAGATGCTCTATCCTTTCCAGGCCCAGCTTCATCCCGAAGAAGCCCAGCCCTTCAAGGTAGTCCATGGCCTCATGATAATCCATAAGAATAGTAATTTCGGCGTTATTAAAGCCTTTGAGCTTGTAAACATAAACATTTAATTCAGGAAAACAAAACTACACCATGGTCAAGGATACGGTTAACTTGAAGAAAATCAGTTCAATCAATGATAGGATAGTAAGATATAAGAGGTTTTTCAAGTCTGTATTTCTTTACGTTGCCTCGTTATTCATATTCGTCATTTTTATTTGCGCTCTGGACCCAACAGAATGGAGCTTTACCCTTGGATGGACCGTATTATGGAGTAATTTAGATGCCACATTCAGAATCATCGTCCCGTCCGTTCTTGCAATTTGGTTTATCGGCTTTCCCGTTTCAGTTTATATTTGGAAGAAAAAGAGGTTTGTTGAATATGTCCCTCCGAATGAAAAATTCGTTTGCTATATAGGCAAATCAATAGAATTTTTAGATTTGTTCGAAAAGGACAAGTCAAAAAAGCACATAAACAATGCGAAGAAAAGTCTGATTAAGGCTCTTAATGTAATTAAACTTTCAAAAGTGGAGAGGGATTCGGTCCTGCATTTATTTAATTCCAATCCAATTTTCGAACTTGATGAGATAATCCGTACCAGGCTGGTCCCGGGACTGGAAGACGGTGGACATGTTAAAACAGTAAAAAAATACATGAAAAATTACTATAGAGTTATGCAGAGAAAACCAACCTTGGACGAGATATCAAAAGTGAATGCCACAGTTAGATTGGACAAAGGCCTGGAATCAGGAATTTCGAAGGATAAAATAGTCGGCTTTATAAAATCGGATTTTGGTATACTGCTCAGCTTCGTTTCGATACCCTCGGTTATTGTTTGGGTTGTTCTTTCTGACTTTGCTCTTGTCTATGGCTGGATTGTAGCTGCTTGTGCATTTTGGACTGCAGTAAAAGTGACCAGAAAATGAATTCCCGGCGGATCACCCCAGAATCTTGACCTTGCGTCCCTCGACCTTGAGCTTTCCATCAGCGAAGAGGCGTATGGCGCGCAAGATTATCTCCTGCTCGGCCTTCTGGACCTTTGGCTTCAGCGTCTCCTTGGTCTCGTCCCCTGCTATATCCACGGCCTTCTGCAATATGATGGGTCCTGTGTCAGCCCCTTCGTCCACGAAATGAAGTGTAGCACCCGTCACCTTGGCCCCGTGATCGAGTATGGCCTGGTGGACGTCGAGGTCCATGCCCCCTGCGAATGCTGGAAGCAGCGAGGGATGTATGTTCATTATCCTGTTCTCGTACCTGTCAACGAACCACTTGGAGAGGAACCTCATGTAGCCTATGAGAAGTATGAGCTGGACCCCGTTCTCCTCAAGTATGGACGCGACTTCCCGGTCGAAGTCCTCCCTCTCCCGGCTTTTGGAAGGGATGCAAACGGCTTTCAGTCCGTGCTTCTTGGCCCTTTCCAGTATGAAGGCATCAGGCTTGTTGCATATAACCACAGAGATTTCAGCGTCCAGAGCGCCCTTCTCTATCTCGTCTATCACAGCCTGCATGTCTGTCCCTGCGGTGGAACCCAGTACACCTATCTTTAACTTTCCCATTAAAACACCTAGTGCCTGAAGCACCTGAATCCTGTGAAGACCATCGGAATGCCGTGCTCGTCAGCGGCTGCTATCACCTCGTCGTCCTTCATCGAGCCTCCCGGCTGTATGACTGCCCTCGCCCCCGCATTTATGGCCTCGTCAAGCCCGTCCCTGAACGGGAAGAAGGCATCTGATGTCAGAACCGAGTCCTTGAGCGATATGCCTAAATTCCCAGCCTTCATGGCCGCAAGCCTGACAGAATCCACCCTCGACATCTGGCCTGCGCCTATCGCGAGTGTCCTGTCCGTGGCGACGAACATTATGGCGTTGCTCTTCACGTGCTTCATGACCTTCCAGCCGAACACCATGGCCTTTATCTGGTCATCCGTGGGATTCTTCTTTGTCACGACCTTCATATCATGTTTGTGAGGGATTTTGGTGTCCATGTTCTGGACGAGCAGCCCCCCTGCTATCTTCTTGAAGTCTATCTCCCTGGAGTAGTCTGGGAACCTGTTTATCCTTATCAGCCGCAGGTTCTTCTTGGACTTCAGTTCCAGGAGCGCATCCTTAGAGAACGAAGGCGCTACCACGACCTCGACGAAGAACTTGTTGATCTCCTTCGCCACTGCGAGATCCACCTCCCTGTTGAAGGATATGATGCTTCCGAAACTGGACACGGGATCCGTGGACTTCGCCTTCAG
>CP070804.1:715201-742325 GCA_020343635.1 Candidatus Aenigmatarchaeota archaeon
ACATTCAGGGTTAGCAGACTGGTATCTGACTCTATGCCGATGCCGCTCTGGACGTTTATTTTGAAGGGCTGCGCTTCCCCTTCATTGGTTATGGAAAGATAGTATTTCACGCTCTCTGTGCCTATGACGTTCCTGTTTTTTGGCGCCAGGTCTATGGTGAATGCCCCAGGTTTATCATCACTGACATAGATAGTGCCTGCCACGCTCTTTTCACATATGTCATAAAGGCATCCCTCGGCTGTTGCGGTTATTTCAAAGGGGTAATCTCCGGGGCTGCCAGGGGCCGTGATACTGATGTCAATCTTCTGGTCCCCCGGCAAGCTGACCCTGGTTGTCGGTATGTCGATGGGAGGGCCGCTCTTCTTGTCAAGGATAATGTCCAGTGTTAAATCCGATGACAGGTATAGTGACGCATGGATGCTCTCTCCGGGGGAGGCGTATACCTTGGACAGCAGCATGTCGAAGCTGAAGATGTCCGTCTTATAGGACTCCCTGCACGGATCACCCACCACTGTCGAAAACTCGATGTCCTCGAAGTCGCTGACACATATCCCGTACTTGGCCGTTTTGTTAGCAAGCGGAGAACTGAGTGTAAAGTCCAGGAAAACTCTGGTGCCTTTGGGCCTTCCGTCAGCGCTGAAGCATACGGGAACCACTATAGGGTTTCCGGGCCCTGCCACGAATCTGACGCTGTGCGTGTCGACCCACGGCCTGTCAGGAAATTCCGGGTCGACGAATGTGATGCTGTACTCGCCTGTCACAGGGTCGTCACCCAGTGTTATCATCTGGCAAAAAGGGCGGTCCTGGGAAATGGAAAGGTATACGACATTCTCGGCTGCCGCATTTGCAGAGAACCCTGCCAGAGCCACGAAAAGCGCAATTGAAAAGGTTAACCATTTCATAACAACACCTAGTAGAAACCCCTCATGTCCATTCCGACCTCTGTAGCCGCCATCATTATGTCATTATCTATGTCGGCCTTTACGGCCGTGAGTTCCTTGTCCAGTCCCAAGAGTATAACTATGATAAGACCTATCGCAATATTTTTCACTACACAGAGCCCCCTGACGATGGGGGTAGAACAGATGACTCCGCAAAATGGACATGTAGCAAGATATACACCTAAACCCAGCCCAGCCCCGGTCATGCCAGCTAAGAGTATCTTACTCCACATAGAATCTAGATGGAGGCTGAAAAACAAGCCTATGAGTGGCAAAGAAAAGAACGCCGATTTAAAGGCTAGAGCGTTTTCAATAGCTCCAAGACCTGGAAGTGAACTAGCACAACCCAGACAGAACCCAGTGTATAAAGCCAGTATCATCATTATTCCCTGCATCATTTTGACGGTTCCCTCGAAATCCTTGAGCCTGTTCTCCACGGATATGAGATGTTCGCTCTCGGTTATGGTGTATTTAAGGTCTATCTCGTTGCTTACAAGCTTAAGCTCTCTGGCTTCTGTCGTCGCGTCCCGGGTGAACATTGTAAGCTCTATCTTCAGCTTGTGATCTTTTGGCACATTCCTGGTTTCAGATTCCACGGGCCTCAGCCAAAGCTCTGTCTCCCCGGACTCTAGGTTAATCTCCATGCAGTTGAAGCATTCCTCCGGCTCTCCACCATCGATGTAGTAGAAACTTTCATATAGCTGGTAGTGGTAAGGAAGGTTCTGAACATTGGCGCTCATTTCCAGTTCTTTCTTGAACTGACACATGTATTTCACGAGTTTGCTTTCAGTCAGCTTCTTCACGCTGGCGCCAAAGCTGAGGAAGCTGGTGAGATCCCCCCAGTCCATTTCAGTCGGTATCAGTATGCATTCCGCATTGAGATTCTGGGGCGAGATGGAAAGGATGATATCATCAATGCGCTGGCATCCGGCCAGGGTGCATATGTAGTCATCTCCGTAGTCACTGCACCCGCAGTCCTGGCAGCAGTTCTGCTGCGTTTCACCAAGATTTACCTCACATGCGGGATTTCCACCAGTGTACGGGTTCGTGCATGAGCCAAGTATGTTGGTCACCTCCACTTCTGCATCCCCGTAGGCCTCAAGATGAAGGGGTTCCCCGTTTGCTGGGTCTTGGTGCGTAATGTTCGCAAGTATAGTCAGGGTCCTTGTGCTGCCTGCCCCGGGGTCGTCCACAAAGCACAGCGGAACAAGCGCATTGTGCATAGAGCAGCTGTACTCGTTTCCGTTACCCTCGTATTGACACGGCAGATCCGCTGTGTATGACTGCCCAGCGACTACTCCCATTACAAAGAATCTCAGATTAGTCAGCCTGTACGGCTGGTTGACAATCGTGAGATCAAATTCCGTGCTACTATATTCTGAACAGTCTATATCATCGATATCACCTACATCGAGAACCACGTCTGTAGTGTTGCAGGCGTTACTGACATTGCATATTGCACCCCCCGTGCATCCGCAGTCTGCACAGCACTGGTCCACAGTCTCTCCGATAATGTCCCAATCACAGTAATAATCCAGTAAGCAGCCTCTGGGCATCACCTCTATTACATTGAAGTCAACGGTTTTCGAGAATCCGACCTCATGGAGGTCTCCTGTTATATTTTCATAGAGAACAGTCGTGTTGAATATGAACGTCTTCGGGCCCAAGTCCCAGCACGCAGGCAGCTTAATCATGGGTTTGTCGCACTGAAGCACATGCATGCTTTCGACCGAGTTAATGGTTCCGAAACCACATTCCATCAGCCACTCCAGTTCGGTCTGATTTATGTAGGTCTTCTCAAACCCTACCATTCCCGCGCTGTCAGGATGATTCAGCCTTACCACGGGTTTGGGGTCCACCTCTGCCACGAAGCGCACAAAGTTACTTCCAGCCTCGTTATACTTTGAGCAGTTGACATCACTTTCAGGACTTACGTGTACAGTTATATCCATATCCGCCTCGTTCACACATCCCACGCCAAGTGCACAGTACTCTCCCTCAGGACATCCTGCATCGATGCAGCATGTGGCTGACGTTTCTCCACCGTCAACATCACCATTACCGCATAGAGGATATCCCTTAGTATAGTTTATCTCGAAGCTGTCAGAGACCTCGAACCATCCGTAATGCCGGGTGATGCCGCCCCCTGTTATGTTGACCTCAAATGTCAGGGTCTGGTTCGGGTCAAGCGGGCAGGGAGGGAAGTAGTCTATAGGCATCTCGCATGCTATCTCACCGGCGAAGGCCCCCAGATTATTCAGCTCCTCCCAGCATGAAATGACTTGGCTGCTTTCATCATAGAAGATTCCATTGTGGGTTATTCCGTAGGAGCCTATTCTCAGCGAATCTTCATATGAGTTGGGCCTTCTTGTAATATTCGCAGTGAACGTGACCTCATTCACCACGCGCTGCTGGTCAAGCTTGCAGACTATATCCTCAGGCTGGGGAAGCGTGCTTTCGACAACCTCCAATGATATGCTGCCGGCATCTGAGCAGGAATCCTCGATGCATAATGCACCGGCCGGGCAGTTGCAGTCATAGCAGCAGGTGGTCTGATCCTCTCCCAGCCAAGGTTCGCAGTAATCAATCTTGTTGCACTGCTTTTCCCTGGCCTCACCGACCGTAACCGAAACATTTGTTGTGAGCTCTCTGGTTGTGTAGCCGGTGCTAGCATTCCTGTAGAACGCCACTGTAGCGTTGACGTCAAATTCCACCACCCCTGTTTCAAAGCATCCCCTGAATATTTCAGGGTCACCGGATGACGTGGATATCTCGCATGTCAACGAATCACCCTGTTCCTCGCAGTCCTGAATCTGGGTTTTCCCACCGCCGTATATGTAGGATACTTCTTCGAAACCAACGAAGCTGTAGGGAATATTGATAACCTCCATCCTGAGCTGCATTACCGAGTCGTCCGCAAGGTTGCAGTTTATCGTGTCAGGGCTTAAGGTGACGTTAAGCCCCATCCCCCCCTCATCGATGCATCTGTAGTCCTGAACATTTGCGCAGTACTGGGTCTCATCAGAGCATCCGGTGTCTATGCAGCAGTTCTGTTCCGTTTCCGCAGGAGCTTCGAATACGTAATTTCCGCACTGGTGGCAGACACCGGCCTCGCAGACAAGCCCGCCAGGACAGCCGCAGTCGAGGCAACAATTATCATAATCTTCCGTGGGCTCGCATCCTCCCAGGCCGCAGTTAAGACCAATGCATGTTCCCAGATCGCTTATAGTCTCGTTGCAGTACTCGTCTGCCGGGCAGACATCCGGGCAGTCTTTGCAGCACGCGAGGACACCCCCGCTTTCTTCACCCGGCTCACACCTATCGTTTCCGCATACGGGCACTACACATTCGGCAATATTAACCAGGGTATCGCAGTAGAAGGTGTTCCCCACCATAGTCCTGCACGCATCTGTACCTCCGCAGTCTGTGCAGCAGTTGGTCACATTCTCTACGGGAGAGTCGCACCTTGTACCGTCGCATGAAGGCAGTATGCAGGTTCCGTAAGGCTGGTTCACCCCCGTATCGCAGGATTCGTTCACAGGGCAGCCTGCATCAGCGCAGCAGTTCAGCCAGTCCTCCACAGGATCAGATATTCCGTCGCCGCAGACATGACATAAGCCGTTCGGATAATCAGCGTTCGCATGGCATTCCTGATCCTCTCCGGTGCAGCCGCAGTCGACACAGCACGTCTGCGCGTTCTCGTTGAACAGACTTTCACACCGGCCGTCCCCGCACGTCGTCGGAGGTTCAGCGAATATGGTGAGGGCATCCGTTATTTTGTCATAACCGGTCACGAAAGTGTGCCAGGAAGGAACGGAGCTTAGATTGTTTGTCGAATAAACATCTGTCCTGAAGAAGGGATCAGGAAGATTCATGTTGGCGTTGAGCAGGTAGATACTTTCAACGTCCTCGCCGGCAGCTGTGCCCAGGGAGATCCTTTCGGTCCACTTGAAGGGAACCATGAAGTACCTCTCCATGTAGTTCTTTATCCATTCAGAGCTGGCGTTTGCATCCACATAAACATCAAGCGAATCAAGTTCGTAGTCGTTTCTTACGAAGCTCTGCATCCCCTTTCTTTCTAGCTGGTCCCAGAATCCCAGCCACAGCAGCTTTTCGTTATGCTCCATCTGCACGAGGGTAAGGAAATTCGCGACTGTCCCCTCGGAGACGTCTCTCCAGAGGAAAGAGCCTTTCTCTGTCGACAGGTAGTTTATCGCCACAATGGGGAGCCTCCTCTCCACGCACTCGTCGGGGTCAAGGTTCAGGCACCTGTAAAGGTGAATCTTCTTTATTTCATAGCTGGCGTCAGTACTTACGACCCCCACCTTTATCTCCACGTTTTCCCACCTGATATCCTGCACGTCGTGGTACACTTCAACGTCTATATCGACCTTTGATTTTGTATCAACCTCGAAGGTGTCGCTCGCCTCCCTGCTGCCGGGCATGAAGGTTCTCACCTGCATGGCAGAAGTTAGGGGAATGGTTAGTATCAGGACTGAACAGAAGACGGCGACTATATGGATGAAAACCGTAGCATTTCTCATAATACACATCCTATTGGGATTGTTGACGGAGGCTGGGTTGAGACCGGATTTATTCCGCACTTTTTGTAAAGCTGCATGACCCTCGGATCCTCCTCATAGTTTCCACCAACCATCTTAATTGGTGCATAGACGTAAATTACATTCTTGTTGTAATCTATCACAGTTTCGTTGTATACAGTGAGGCTGCCCATGATTACCGTGCCGTTGTATACGGCCGTCGCAGGGATATCTTTGTCTATTTTCTCGAAAGATCCCTGCTCTACATTACCGGTGTCGGTTACCCTGTAATAGTTGTTGAATGCGTATTCGACAGGTTCGGTGCAGTCGTTTACCTTCATGGCCATGCTGACATCTATGTTCTTCGTCTCGGCCTCGGACAGGTCCCGTTTTACACGAAGCACTCTAAACGGACCTAAAAAAGGATTGTCGTTTATGTAAACACCGTAGAATTCGACAGCGTATTTCTTTTTGATGGGCATGGTAAACACTCTGCTGAAAGGGCCAGTGATATCGACACACTCTGTATAAAGCACATCCCCAAATGGATCGTACAACTCGAGCGGGGAATTCTCAACACTCGGAACGTTCCTCTCCAGCAGGCCCCTCTCACCTGTTCTCCCAAGCTCGCACCTGTCAAGGCTCACGTAAACGCCTTCGAGATATTTGCCGCCGAAATTTTTCACCCGGATTTTACCAAGGATTGTGGCTTCATCCACGCAGATTCTCGTGTATTCATCCTCAATCTGCTCGCCGATGTCGCAGGTGCCTGTTGAGGGCGCCATATTCTCCACATCAACAAATGTCGCAAATTGGAAGTATGCCTTCAGAGAGTTGTCCCACACCCTCATAACAACAGGAAATGAAACACTGTAGTTGACTTCATAGAGTGTAACACTGGGTATTATGGGTATGTTGTGTCCGGTGAATTTAACTGGGTCCGGATCGGTATTGAAGAAGAGCTCAGGATCGGTCTTGGAAAGGCTGCGGCCCTGGGGCGCAAAGTGGAAGTCAATCTCCAGGTCCACATACTGGCCCCAGTCATTTTCATCATACTTGAATACCTGGGGTATGAAAGAGCGCCTGAGCATCTCGTCTGAAATGCCGCCATCGAACCTCAGTATGGGCCTCTGCCACTCAAATGTGTGTGACAGCGTGTGGTAGATGACTTCCTCCATGCAGTTCCTCAGCGTTGACCAGCTCTTTCGGAAACTCGAGGAAGGGCTCACGCCCGTTGTCGGGAGCCAGCAACTGTCGTACGGGTTGGAGCGTCTTATTATTCTTACAAGGTTGATATCAAGTATCCTGTAATCTCTCATGGTCTTCGAGAAATCCTCGCTGAAGCTCAGTATCCTCCCCATATCCGTGTCTATTTCTACAGTATAAGGCTGCGGGAGCGGGGCACCGTCAAGGGTTGTGGGAAGCATGAGGGTGACAACGACCTTGTTATCAAAGATACTGACTTCCGTGTTCATCTGGTTTTTGTCCATGAGTACCTGTCTTCCGGCTATGGAGACCCTTTCAGGGATGGAATTTGCTAGCGCAATTTCCAGTTCGTCCTCAAGGAGGTCGTCCGCAGGCGGGGGGATAGTAACCTCGTCGCATATCTGCCAGTAGGGAACATCATTCCCGGAAAATTTGACGGCCCTGACACCGCTTATATCTGTGTACCCACCCTGTTTGTACATCTCGACTATTGCTCTGACAGTCTCCTTTGTGAGAGTATCGCGGACATAGGCCTCCACGGCCTTCTGGTCCTCACCGACAGAAGCGGGCCTGACGGGAATCGGGACCAGGGAATAGAAACTGAAGACTGCAACTACTACAACTATTATTATGAGGCCGACAATAAGGGCAATTTCCGTCTGAGCTTTCCTGAGCATGAACCACTAATTAACTATTAATCGGCTATGATATATAACTTGACTTCCAGCCTGTAAGGTCCGGATGAAAGGAAGGTCCTAGCATCCCAGTAACCATCCTCATCGGTTACGCTGGAGTCGCCCCACTGCGTGATGAATGATCCCTGGAACTTAGGTTCCACCTCAAGGAGCCACCTGTAGTTGGTGTTTCCTGTAGCTTTCAGCGTGTCGTTGATATGGCTACCCAATTTGTACACGATCTCCTCTTCTGTGCAGATGGCACCCCCGAAATAGCGGTCCTTCACCATATCAGAGAACTTTTCGCACTCAGTATCCGTGTTAAGAAGAGAGAGAAGCATGTTGGTGACATAGAGATTCCTGTACTCGTCCCTGTAATCACTTCCTATCTGCTGGGATATTGTCGTGGCGAACAGGAATATCATCAGGAAAATTACCAGTATGACCGCGATGACTATGGCAGCTATGCTCGTCTGGCCTTTCATGTTTCACTCCCCCTTATGCCTATTGTGATGACTCCCATTGCTACAGTGCTGTTCATCTTTCTCAGTACATTGACAGGCACGGACCTGAACACCATTTCATCCTGCTTTTCACATCCCTGATATCTCCAGACGAAGCACTCCGGATACTTCTCACTCGTGCACTGTATGTTCTCCATGGAGATTAATTTTCCTATCCTACTTTCACAGCGGCTTCTTTCGAGGGAGCTCAGTCCTGGATCATCACAGTCAGGTTTCTCCAGGAATGTCCTCACCTCTACATACACCCTTTCACCGAACATGTCAACTATGTCATCGCATGTCATGACCGTGAGAACGGCATCATCGAGCACCGAGCCTTTCTGGTACTGCGGGCTGTTCAGTGTCTTTGAGGACAGGAGAGACTGCAGTATGAAGAGCGATCTGCTCTCTATCTCCCCCGCCTGCTCACCGCCAAGGCTCAGGAACTGGAACCCGAATATCATGAACAGCACGAAGGCTATGATGAACATGGTCAGAAGCACGAATACCATGTACTCCATGATCTCGACTTGGCCTTTCATTATTCACACCCTCCTGCTATCAGTTCTTTGTAGTCAGCTGCGGTTCGAGCCAGCGCCGTAAGGTAGTCGTCGTTGGCACTTATCACATCATTGAGCTGACGAAGAGAACCGGAAGGACCTGCCATAGCATCGTAGAGGTCACTCGTGAATTCATCCCCTAATGCATTGGTGTAGCCGCATTCCTTCGGGAAAGGAGTTGGGCATTCGACACACTGCTGAACATTCAGGTCCAGCATCTTCCGCTTCACCAGCTTCATGCGCTCCTCCATTATTTTGGCAGCGATTGTCAGGTCGTTGAGGAACATCTCATTCTTGTAGTCGAGCGCGCTCTTTCCTGTTGTGAGCAGGAAGTACACGTCCCTTGCATCTTCGTAGGAACCTGTCCTTATGGGACTCGGTGCATTGACAAGCTCTGGAAGACCGCTCAGGTATTCTATGTATGCACCGGTCTGGGGGTTAAGCACTATTTCGTTCCTCCTCGGCTCTATGCTTTCATCAGTCGTGATGGTGACAAGCCTGTAACCATCAGGGATGCTGACAGTGCATGGTGTGTACGTAATATCGTCCATACCATTGTCCACGAAAGCCAGGAAGGCGTTTCTGTCTCCCCGCAACAAATCGGTGTCATTGCAGTGCGCGAACCTTATGTCCCCAGGCATGACCTCGACTATGTCTTTTATGAGGTCCTTCCGGCCGTCACCGTCCAGGGGCGTGAATATGAGCGTGAAGTTTTGCGGATAAGCATAAACCCAGCAGAAGCTGAACCATTCGTACTCTTCGCATTCCTTTATCAGATTGCTTTCGAAAGTACTCGCTATGAGGAATGTCGTGACAGTCAGGGTTTTCTGATTCCTGGATTTCAGCCTTGGAGGATCGTAATACAGTGAGTCAAGGAAACGGAAGTTGACGAAAGTCCCCGGGTTCCCGCTGGTGAACGTCTGCCTCACGCTCCGGTCGAAACCTCTCAGTATTTCGAAGTCATCGGCTCTTTCCTCCACACCCACATACATGTTCGAAACCCTGAAGAAGAAGATGATGACGAAGATGAAGACTACGACACCCATGAGCATTTTGAAGATCTGGAAGGCGCTGAGCATAATAAGATGTTATTTTCAGCACTTAAATTTCCTCAATGTCCACCCATGCCCCCGCATCATCAAAATACCTTCTGAGTACTACGCGCTCGCCCGGGTTTACGCACAGTATTTCATCGGGCTTCTTGCTCGGAGCCAGGTGAGGGATATTGAACCAGACGGGTGCACGTTTCCCCACGTAGAACACGAGGACTGTGGGTTTTTCCAATTCCCACGCGTGTGACATAACATCACTGATTTGACTGGCTTCAAAAGATCCATATTCAAGTTGACTCCTAAGCATGTTATTTACATCTGACCTAACTTCAGCTTTATCATAATGTTCCCTTGTGCATGGCGCAGGATAGCAGTCTATCGAGAACAGTGGCACAAAGCAGGTCCTGGTAACATAACCACTCGGCAAGGACATGGTGAACCTCTTCGAGCTTTCGCCGCCGAGATTATAGACACTGTCAACGGCATCTTCAAAGGACTGCATGACCCTCAGGAATTCGGCCTCCCGCTGAAGCTGCTGCATCTTTGTTATCTGGTCATAACCAAAAACAAGTATCGCGACAATCATTACTATCGCAACAATCATGCCGAAGACGAGACCGATGTTCATAAGTATGAATGAACACCGCGAGAATAAAAATGTCTAGCGCTTTATACGACTTCCACTATGAAGTCATACTGTCCATAGCTGCCTTTAAGACCGCTGCAGTCTGATGTCGGAGGATCGCTTAAACCGGGGTTGTCACAAACGTAAATTCTGAAGCCATGTGTGCCGGTAGGAACAGTAGACGGTATCTCCATCACACCTGACATCAGGGATATTTGACCCCTCTCTTCTATCTTCGTAACTCCGGGAAACTGGAATTTTATTCCGGTTTGATCAGTAGGTGCCGGACTCGGAGTATCTCCTGGGGTGACACAGTTCGTTGCTGCCATTTTCCCTACACATAATGTAAAGTATTCGCTGTCGTCAACAGCTGCAGTCTTCCTGATCCCAAGCTTGAATCTCACCAGAGAGCCCGGCGCGAACGTCTGCTGGGTAGGTATGGTTGCAAGTACCGTGTCGCCGCCTTCGGCGAACTTGTTCATCATCTGCTCCTGTGCCTGTGCTGTCGCGTATTCGGATATCTCTGTTAGCTGCGGGAAGATGCTTCCAAGCCATCCGAACATGAATATCATGACGAGTGCAGAAATGACCATTACTATCAGAAATCCGATGCTTACCTGGATGGCACCTTTCATCATAATTAATAAATGGTCCAATCCCTTATAAAAAGCTTTAAGAGGCAGGCGCTATGAAATCCGCTAGGGTTTTTCTTCTGAGTATCACACTCTGCCTCTCGTAATCCGTAAGAGGCAGGCGCAGCCTTGTTTCAATGTCCTTGAGGGCTTCCTCCTTGGTCACGAATTTGCTGCCCCCGCTGCGGAAGGCGTTGCGCACGTTCTCGAGCACCTGCCAGACACCAAGCGGGATGACGTAGCCCTCATGAACTTCCCTGAAAACCACGACCCTGGCCTGCCTTCTGAGAGCTTTCAGACCTTCCGTGACAGCGAGCCGGCTGGCATAAAATCCGCCTCCCTGAAGGTCAGCGTACTTGGTCCGGCCGCGATAAGGCTCATATTCAGCCAGCACTTCCGTGTTCTTGGCGTTCATCGACCATGGCGTTCCGGGGGCCCACGCCTCGAAGTTCTCGAACTCCCATGCACCAGGCATGAGGAGAACCTCGTAGTGATTATCCAGGTATTCGCTCGTGAACACCATATAATCATTTACACTGGGATAATCCTTTATCTCCTTTATTATCTCGTTGGCGACGAGGGTCTGGCTGGCTGTTATGCTCCATCTTGTCGGAACCAGTTTTCGCCTTTCAGGCATTCCGAGCGAACCTGAGCTGAGTATGGTGCTCACCTTGTAGACATCCTCACCTTTGCTGTAGAGCATGTAACCGGACTCTCTCGCGGTCAGTTCATCACTGACAGCCTTGTCTACGTGCCTGCTTATTCTGACGTTCCCGGCAATGTCCAGGGTCTTCAGATTCGCGCTCGGTCCCATGGGTTGGCTGACGTCCGAGAAGCTGACCCTGTAAACAGGTTTGCCTTTAAGGGTCATCTCGACGTCAGGCGCCTTCTTCGCCAGCGCAATCTCCTGCAACTGGTCCACGGTCCTGTTTCTCGCAAAGATATTGGTGGGCTCCTTTGTCCTCAGAATGGTCGAGCGCATCTCCACCAGATCCTGGTATGGGGTCCCGAACCACGTCGATGGCTTGTCTATGATATCGGTATGATCCGTTGTCATCGGGGCAAGAGGACCCGTGAAAACATCGGGATAACCGAACCTTCCTATGAACACGGAAGTCGAAGGACCAAAGAAGTCTTCCTTGAGGTTTTTCTGGATTTTCGGCCTGACATTGAACCTGCTGAGCAGCGGGCATGTCCTGAGACCGCAGAGCATACGCGCCCCCTTGCATATTATGCATAATCTTGCCGTGGAAACCATAGAAGACACCTTAGAATAATTGTCGCAAGTAAATAAAACCTTAGATCTTCTTTGCGCAGATTTTATTCAGAGGACATTTCCTGCAAAAGGGTTTTGTCCTGCAGAAATTCTTGGCAAGTTCTACTATCAGTGCGTGGAACTCTTTGTATAAATCGACATCCTCCGTTACTTCCGCCTCGAAGAAGCGCCTCCATTCTTCATACCCTTCACACGCCCTGAAGCCCAAACGGACGAACGTCCTTTTGGTGTAGGCATCTATGACGAACACGCGCCTGCCTAATGCATACAGAAGCATGGAATCCGCGGTCTCGGGTCCGAGGCCGCTCAAGGAAAGGAGGTCTTGCCGGGTGACATCTTTGGCAAATTCGGCAAACCCACCGAAAGACATCACGAACATTGAGAAGTTTTTCAGACGCTGGGCCTTCTGCCTGTAGAAACCGCTGGGAACGACGGCTTCCTCGAGCTTCTTTATGTCTGCAACGGCAATCTTTTCAGGTGTTCTCATGCCGTTCTTATAGAGAAGTTCAAGCGCCTTCTCCACGTTCTTCCAGTTCGTGTTCTGCGTCAGGATAGCCCCCGCGCACACCTCGAATTCCCTTGGTCTGAACTTATGCGACACCGGCCACCAGCACTGGTGACCGAAGTGGTTAAGCAGGATTTCGTATACGTTCATCACATTCATGCTAAAACACTTTAACTTCCGTCATAAAAACTTATGTATGAGGAAGGGTTTCCTGCACGTCGTAGAATCCGTCATAGTAATACTGCTCGTGTTCGTGGTACTATCGCAGTTCTACTCCATACCCAGACCCCAGCATGCGTGGGCTGAAAACAAACTAAGGATAATGACGCATGACATGATTTACGTCCTGGAGGAGATGGATGTCGACTGGTTTGACGCGGATGACATAAACGACACGCTTTACGGTATACCCGAGACCATCGGATACTCTGTCAAGACAAAACAGGCCGTACCCCCTGTGATGAAGGTCGCCTGTGTATGCACGCCAAGTGATTACACTTTCATCAATAACAATGTGCTGACTGACATAACAATCAACAACATTCCAAGGGACTTCCAGGTGGACCAAACATATCCGCTGGACTTCGATCTTGACGGACCTCACCTCAGCGGATATGATGCACTGCTGTTCATGGGCTTCCCCACAATAAGCGCAGCAGAGGCACAGAACCTCAGCGACTACCTCAGCAGAGGCAGGGGCATCGTGGAGTATACAAATCTCACCCCGGCACAGGCGGATACTGTATGGCACCAGAATGTTTTCGGTTTCCGGTGGACAGCTTCAAGCAGGTCTTCGAGCCCTAATGCAGTGTTCCAGACGGCTGTGCCGCCATCAAGGATATATGACATAAAGAAGCTGTACAGCGTGGTGAACGGGGGCACGGTATTTTCCAGTTTCGGAACTGAAAGGGTATATCCCCTGCCTCCAAACGA
This sequence comes from Candidatus Aenigmatarchaeota archaeon, assembly GCA_020343635.1. Lineage (GTDB taxonomy): Archaea > Aenigmatarchaeota > Aenigmatarchaeia > QMZP01 > JAFGSV01 > JAFGFG01. The sequence goes on from CP070804.1 coordinate 728,650, forward strand.
GGAGAGCAGGATAATTCTGAAGCAGACAAACACATACACAGGACCACCGAATGACGGCCGTTCCATTCCTCTTGCTATCATAAACTGGGACGTCTACGGGAACGGCCGGGCTGCCTGGATGTCAGAGGCTGACCTGACGGATGATACATACGGCGACCTTCTTCAGACCCTTGTCATGTGGGCAACGGCAGAAAAGGAGCACGTGGTAAAGGAGGAACTGCTGTTCCAGAGCTCCACTGCCAGCTTCCGGAAGATCCTTAACCAGCCTGTAAACAGCATGTATGAGCCCATGCTGATTGAGCTGACCGTGGGCTACCATTTCTAAAGCTTAAAAACTCTTTCTGCAGTATAAGGTTATGGAAGAAGGCACCGTGAGAGTAAGGATGCCAAGGGGCGATGAGGTACTGGGAACCGTGACAGAGGTACTTGGAGGCAGCAGATTCAGGGTTGAATGTGCCGACGGAAGGAAAAGGATGTGCAGGGTCCCCGGAAGGTCCAAAAGAAAGATGTACGTGAAGATCGGTGATGTCATACTTGTGAAGCCGTGGTCAATCGAGGGAGATGAAAAAGGCGATATCGTATGGAGATACAAACCGGCGCAGGTCAGCTGGCTTACCAGGAACGGATTTCTTAATCAGTGATTGACTGGATGTGTTTCTGTGATAGAAGAGTTAAGGATACCGGAAGACAGACTGCCTGTTCTGATAGGTAAGAAGGGCAGGACTAAAAAGGCCATAGAGGAGCTCACCGAAACTTCTATAGAGGTTTCTGACTGGGTCAAAATAACTGGTGAGGATCCGCTGAAGCTGGTGAAGGCCAGGGACATGGTGAAGGCCATAGGCAGGGGTTTTAGTCCCGAAGAAGCCGAAAGGCTCATTGAGCATGACTGCAATCTGCATGTCATTTCACTTAACGGAGAAACCTACAAGAAAAGGACCAGACTGCTTGGCAGAGTCATAGGAAACAAGGGAAGGTCCAAGAGAATAATTGAGAATGAGACTGGCGCTTCCATAGCCATTAAGGGAAAGACGGTTTCGATAATAGGCACACCCGGAGAGACCGCCCCCGCAGAAGAAGCCCTGCTTGATCTTCTGGCAGGAAAGACTCACGCTTATGCATACAAAGACATGAACAAACACAAGAAGTAGATTCCCTGAAATTTAAAAATTAGAATAGACATATTGATTGCTATGGGCATCGCCGAGGAAATGGGAAGTAAGCAGAGGGCAATATCAGTCTCACAATTCTTCGAAAAGAACAGGCACCTGCTGGGATATGACAACAAGGCCAAGGCCATGCTTATTATAGTAAAGGAGGCGGTTGACAACGGCCTTGATGCATGTGAAGAGGCCAGGATACTTCCTGAGATATTCGTCGGCATAAAGCAGCTGGAGGAGGAGAAGTTCGAGATAAAGATCCGGGACAACGGACCAGGCGTGGTTAAGGAACAGATCCCGAAAATCTTCGGGAGACTTCTCTACGGAAGCAAGTTCCACAGGCTGCGCCAGACGAGAGGTCAGCAGGGTCTGGGAATATCGTGCGCCGTCCTCTATTCACAGCTGACTACAGGTTCGCCTACGACTATAGTTTCTAGTACAGGTGACGGCAAGACACACAAGTACCAGATCAGGATAGACGTCGCAAAGAACAAGCCCATGATAGTCGAGACAAACGTCGAGGACAGTGAGGAGAGGTGGCACGGAACCGAAGTGACGTTCACATCTGAGGCGAACTACAGGGAAAACAAACAATCCGTACTGGGATACCTGAAGCAGACAGCCATATCCAATCCCTACGCGGACATAGTCTTTGAGTCACCCAACGGCAGGGTGGAGTTCAAGCGCGGCCTTTACAGGCTACCCCCTGAGCCCAAGGAAATAATGCCTCACATAGAAGGTGTTGAACTCGGTGTTCTTATGAGGATGCTGGGGGAAACCAAGGCAAGGACTGTTCAGACCTTTTTCACCACTGAATTCAGCAGACTCGGTAAACGGAGCGCCAACGACATCCTTCTGAAGGCAGGCATAACCAAGCAAGTCGACGGACGACCCATTCCTGACGTCAGGCTGAGGCCTTCCAGGGTGACTGACGAACAGGCCAGGGACATAATACACGCCGTCAAGCACGTTAAACTGATAAGACCCCCGACTGACTGCCTGTCGCCACTCGGAATGAATCTGATAAACTCGGGCCTTATGAAAGAACTCAATCCCGAATTCGTGGCTTCTGTTACCCGCCCAACAGCGGTCTACAGGGGCTGGCCTTTCCAGATAGAGGTTGGCCTGGCATTTGGCGGTTCACTGCAGGCATTCAACCTTCTCAGGTTCGCAAACCGCGTGCCTCTGCTTTATCAGGGAGGTGTATGTGCAATAACCAAAGCGGTTGCCGAAACTGACTGGAGAAGGTACAGCATAGAAGTCAACAGGGGCAGCATAGAAGAGCCTCTCGTAATCTTCGCGCACATGGCGTCCGTCTGGGTGCCGTTCACATCCGAGTCCAAGGAGGCCATAGCCAATTACGACGTCATAATCAAGGAGATAAAGCTGGCACTGCAGGAATGTGCAAGAAAGCTGTCTGTGTGGCTCTCGGGTAAAAGGAAGAGGGCCATGCTTTCCAAGAAGAAGTCCATATTCGAGCTTTATGCAGGGGAGACAGCACATGCCCTAAGCACAATGACGGAGTATCCGAAAGAGGAGATAAAGCAGAAAATGCTTCAGATAATAAATGAAAAATGGGAGGAATTGAATGGAGGAGAAACCATCGAGGAAGTCGAGGGAGAAGATCAGGACTCTGGGGAAGGAAGTGGTGAGTCAGATTCAGAGGAAGGAGAACCCGAGTATAGCTCTGCCGGTTAGGAGCCTTTCGAACATATACTTCGACCCAGTGCACAAGCTGATCAAGATAGGAGACAAGAAGAGCCAGAGGCATTACCTCAACGTGGGCCATACAAGGAAGTTCATGCAGACCATGCTGGTGGCCTCCGAATGCAAGAAGATAATAGATCAGGGCGTTACAACAAGCATCAGGGACCTGTATTATGCCCTGAAGCGCACCATAGAAGGCGCCAAGGAGAACACCTTTGAAGGACAGGAGGAGAGCGACCCCGTGCTCGAAGACCTTGAGTCAGCGCTCAACCTGCTGAGGGAAGAGCTTCACCTCAAGGCAGACAGGAAGGGATATATGGCAGGCCCCATGATTCTTGAGGACACAGGAGACAGGATAAACTGTGCCAGGATGGGCTCTTCAGGCTGGGCAATCCCGAGCGATGTGGAGCCCGGGATCATAAGGTTCCTGGAGTGCAATGCCAAGTTCGTCCTGCTGATAGAGAAGGACGCGGTCTGGCAGAGGCTTAACGAGGACAAGTTCTGGAAGATACAACACTGCCTGATAATAACAGGGAAGGGGCAGCCTGCAAGGGGGTGCAGGCGCCTGATAAACAGGCTGCATAACGAGCTGCATCTTCCCATCTACGTGCTGGCTGACGCTGACCCCTGGGGGTATTACATATACTCTGTCATAAAGCAGGGATCGATAAACCTGTCCTTCTTATCGGACAGACTGGGAACACCGGAAGCCAGGTTCATAGGACTCACCACGAAGGATGTAACAGAGTACGGCATATCCAGCAACGTGACAATAAAGCTCAACAAGGGAGATCAGAAGAGGATAAAGGAGATGCTGAAGTATGTCTGGTTCAAGCCGAAGGACTGGCAGCAGGAGCTCAGGCGCATGCTCAAGGCTGGATACAAGCTGGAACTGGAAGCGCTGTCCTCCAAAGGCATAAAGTTCATTTCTGAGAAGTACCTGCCGGACAAGATAAGAAGACAGGACTTCCTTCCATAGATACATTTATTAAAATATAGCCAACATATTCTTACCAGTGCCCCGGTAGCTCAGCGGTAGAGCGCACGATTCCAAAAGGAATGCGAAGCTGTTACCCATTGGGCAGAGACCGTAAGGTCGAAGGTTCAAATCCTTCCCGGGGCGCCTTGTGGGAAGGTAGCTCAGCCCGGGAGATATATAATTAAAAATTATATACTCGTAAGCACTCGACTGAAGATCGAGCTGTCGGGGGTTCAAAAGGCACATGAAGCAGATTGCATCTGCTTCCGCCTGAAATTCCCTCCCTTCCCATTTTTGGTGTTATTATGCCTAGGAAAGCCGCGGAGAAGAAGGAAGCAGTACCGGTAGCTGAATTTCTGGTCAACAAGATAGTCGTAGCCAAGGACTATGAAGAGCTGCTTGAGAAGGCCTACGGAAAGGTCACAGGAAGCAACCTCGAGCTCTCTTTCGTTGAGGCGCTATACCTTCTCGAGAACGGCAGGATTCAGGTGAAGAAAGACAACAAGGTGGTTCCATTCAACAAGCTGCTTGCTGCCGGTCTGCAACTGGACAAGAGACTACATGAACGCTACATAGTTTACGATGACCTGCGTGAAAGGGGCCTCACCGTAAAGACAGGATTCAAGTTCGGCTGCGATTTCAGGGTCTACAGGCGAGGGGTCGGAGTCAAGAAGGGACCGAAAGCGGCAGGAGAGCACACCAGGTGGATAGTTTCAGTTGTCCCTGAGGATTACACATGCTCGTTCCATGAGCTGAGCAGGGCCGTACGCCTTGCCCACTCAATAAGGGCCCGCATGCTATGGGCTGTAGTGGACAGCGAGAACAACGTGATATATTATGAAATTTTAAGGCTCAAGCCCTAATAATATTGGTGATTATATGGGAAGGATAAAGACAACCGCCATAAAGGTCCTCGCAAGAGAAATACTTGAGGAGCACGGGGACAAGTTCAGTTCTGATTTTGAGAAGAACAAGAAGATAATAGACAAAGTGAAAAAGATAGAGAGCAAGAAGACCAGGAACGTAGTTGCTGGATACATAACCAAGGAAGTCGAAAGGTCGAAGAAACAGGGCGGATAGACATGGATTATTCTGATTTACCCAGGGAAGTCGAAGGTATAGATTTCAGGGTTTCCGGCATACAAGAGGAAGACCCATTTGTCAGGGACGCGGTTTACAGTGTTGTAGTTGACAGTGTGAAGAAGCTCACGAAGATGCTGCCTGTCTCTCATTTCTCTATGCACATAAAGATGCATAAAGAGGGCGGTAAAAGGACGAAGTACTCCACCCATGCCAGTATAAGGACAGATGTTGGGGAGTTCTTCGCGAAAGACCACGACTGGGACATCATGAAGGCGACCAAGCTTGTTCTCGGGAAGCTTGAGAGGGAAGTTTACAGGAAGGAAGAGAAGATGAAGGATCACAGTTGATGAGTTAAGCCGAATAGTTTTCCCTGAAGTGTCCATAAGTTGCTGCCGTCCCTGTTACGATAAGTTCGCAATGGTTCGTTGACGAGCCTGTAGAATATTAGTTCACAAATATCTCCTCTGTCCATCAGTTCCCAAGATCTTTTCTTTGGATATAATTCAACAACCTGCTGTGCCATTCCTGAGTCCTTTTCAATGAATTTTGCGCCGTTAACCTGCAGACCTTCACTGTTGACACTGAGCATTTCTGCAACAAAGGGTTCTTTATAACCTCCGACAAAGAAAGCATCAGAGGTTCTGAAAAGATACAGGTAACCATCTTCAGCAACACTCCTGTCGCACGGATCCACAGCTGTCCAGAAATTCCAGATGGGATTAACTCTTGAATAATCTACTCTCTCATCAGTATCTATTGATCTAAGACCTAAAGCAATATCTTGCCCAAATCTGTTGTCAGCCCTTAATCTCAAACCCATTACGAGCTTCCCGTCTTTTATGACAGGCTCTCTTCCTATGTAGTTACCATCTTCTCCATAATTGACAACGTCTTCGGGTCTGAGCCTGCATTCCTCAGGGTATCCAATCATAAATCTAAGATGGGGTATGGAGGTCCCTTCTCTGACTCTTATATTAAAAGTGAGCGGATTAACAACAGCATAAAGTCGGCCTTCGTATTCTCTGTTTACTTCTGCTCCCCCCTCACCCCTTACCTCAACAGCAGTATTGGGTTTTCCCGCAAAGCTGCTTCTACCATCATCAATAACATTAAAACCAGCAGGAAAAGGCCGTTTTATCACATCAAGAGGAAGCGTTTCTGCCTTTCCTTTATTTATATCAACTCTTCCTATATGGTTAGAAAATTCCATATCAAGACAGGTAGGACCAACCCTATCAATTAGCTCTCCAACACCGTCTTCTTGGAAAAGCAGTCCTTTATCAATTATATACTGCACAATTTCCCTATCTGTGAGTATTCCCTCGGAAGAATTTCCCATTCACAGAATTTACATTATATTTTTAAAAACTATCTAGTTTTCACTTTATGAGTTTGCCTGCCTTCTCGAACTTGAGCTGGCCGCTCATGACCTTCCTCAGAACTTCCACAAGGTCTTTTATCTTGACGCGGACCTGCTTCTGATTGTCCCTGTTCCTCAGCGTGACGGCCTTGTCCTTCTTGGTGTCGTAATCCACAGTGACGCCGAAGGGCGTGCCTGCCTCGTCCTGCCTGTAGTAGAGCCTGCCTATGAATCCCTCGTCGTAGAGCGCATAGAACCCGGCCCCGTTCAGAGTATCGTAAACATCCCTGGCCAGCTTCGGCAGGCCGTCCTTTCTCACAAGCGGGAAGACCGCAACCTGGTAAGGTGATACGCTCGGGGGGAACGAGAAGAAGACCCGGTCACCGTCAACCTTGACGTTTGATTCCATCACTGAATAAAGGGGCCTGTCTATCCCGTAGGCCACTTCAATCACATGCGGTATGAATGTCTTGCCGTCCAGGTTGACTTGCATCTTCTGCTTGCTGAATTCCTGGTGCCTCTTCAGATCGTAATCAGTCCTCGCGGCTATCCCCACCAGCTCTATCTTCCCGAACGTATCGGACATGTACTCGACATCCCATGTGTCAGATGAATAGAAGCTCCTTTCATCGTCCTTGTGCTGCCTCACTCGCAAATACTTCTTGGGTATCCCCATCCTTTCGAAGAGTTGCACGGCAGTGGCCAGGTGATACGCAATCCACTCTGTCGTATGCTTCTTCACAAGCGCCTCAAGGGTCATCTCGGCCGGCTTCCGACCCGGCTTCTGGTCGCCCTTGGTGAGGACCATGAACTTCCTCCTCTTGACACTGCCAAACTTTGGATGCTTACCGCTGCTTGCCGGGTCCATAAAGAACTGCACCTCTGCCTGTGAGAACTCCCTGAGCCTCACTAGCCCCTGTCTCGGGGATATCTCGTTCCTGTGGGCCTTGCCGAACTGCACAACGCCCAGAGGCAGTCTCTTCCTGCCTATCTCGAAAAGCCTTCTGAACGGCATGTAGGTAGTCTGGGCAGTCTCAGGGCGCAGGCATCCGGTTATCTTGTTCTTGCCGGGCCCTATGTATGTCTTGAACATCATGTTGTAGTCATAAGGCTCACCAAGCGTCCCCCCGCATTTGGTGCATTTTATGTCGTGTTTACTTATGGCGGCCATTATCTCATTGAGACTCATCCCTTCGGCTGTCTTTCTGGTCTTATCCTCCAGAAGATGATCTGCCCTGTGGGGTTCTCCGCATTTGGTACACTCGACGTTCATGTCTGTAAATGACTCCACATGGCCGCTCGCCACCCACGGATCCTCAGGAGTGAGAATGGGGGCTTCAATAAGCAGGCACCCCTCCTTGTTGACATAGTGGTCCCTGAGAAGCTCCTCTATCCTGAGTTTCAGCAGCGCTCCGAGCGGGCCGTATGTGTAGAATCCGGCACAGCTCCCGTATATCTCGAAAGACGGCCAAAAAAAGCCACGTCTCTTCGCTATATCCAAAACGTTAACAGTCATAATTAAACATACCCGTTTCAATTATTTATTAGTTGAAGAGCCGGGAGCCGTCAGGGTGCTGAGATTCACGGTTATGTTGATGACGTCTTCCTGCACATCGTCAAGCGATTCATATGCAGGTTTCGAGAGATTCTCAAGCCCAGTGACCACGTCGTCAGGAAGTTTCTTGTACACAGTTTCCTTGTACTCCCCTATAGTCTCTGTCAGTTCCGCGTTTGCCTGATCTACAAATGGAACACTGAGCAGAAGGAATGCTATTATAACCAGCGGGAGTATTACGAATTCGATCCACAGCCAGTTCATGAACCTGAACTTTCTGCCAACGCCCATGCTGAGCATTATTAGCACGACAGAGGCCGCAAGCAGTATGATAAGCGGCAATGCGAAGGGGTAAAGTGTAACCGAAAGAGCATAAGACAGCGCAGTCAGGAATGCAATAGAACCCAGGAGCAGTTTATTGTCCCTGATCATGTTCCCCCTGAACCTGAACTTGTAAATAAGGTATATGCCGGTGTAAACCAGCGAAAAGGTCATTATTATCCAGAACGGGAATCTCAGCAAGTCACCCGTGAAAGCGAACCATCCTATTGAATACTTCAGAAACTCTATGGCAGTCATGTTGATGGTAGTAGGTATGACCCTCCTCTTCAGCTTCGTGTAAGGCGATGAATGAAGGAAGTTCAGGAAGAGCAGTGTGAGCATGATTCCCAGAAACCAGCCGTTAACGAGGGAGGAGAGTATGAGGCCCGCAAGCGCGAAAGAGCACCCCAGTATGCAGGCCCCTCTCTTTGTAAGAATACCGCAGGCTACCAGTTTCCATCCCCTCTTATCTTCGTCGCGTTTATCCTCCTCGTAGTCGATGACGTCATTGAAGAAGTACACAGCGGAATATGCGAGCAGGAAGCCGGCAAGTGCTATTCCAAGAGTGAATACATCAAAGGAACCGAAAACCAGCCAGTACAGCACGAAGCCTAGGAAGAACTGTATTATGTTCTTCGGAAGACTAACCGTTACGCTGTTGTACAAAATATTCTTCAGCTTGACCATTTTCCCACCGGATTCTAACCTTTTGTTTTAAATTATTAAACGTTTTCCCCTGTAATAATATTAACGCCTCTGGGTGTTCTTATGAATGTTTCTGTTGCGGTCCCGGCATACAACGAAGAAAGCGTTCTAGGTGCATGCCTGCGCTGCCTGAAAGAGCAGACAGTTCCATGCGAGATAGTTGTGTGTGACAACAACTCCAGGGACAGAACTTACCAGATAGCAAGCAGGTACGCAGACAGGGTCGTCAGGGAGAAGAGACAGGGAGTTGCTCATGCCTTCAACGCAGCCTCGAAAGCCGCTACAGGAGAACTGATAGCCTTCACGGGGGCCGACTGCTGTGTCCCTCATGACTGGATAGAAAAGTACATTCCTGCATTCCATGACCCGCATGTCATTGCATGCTTCGGTCCAGTACATTCCACAGGCAAGAGCTACAGGAGGACAATGAAATACTACAGCATCTTCCACCGCGTTTTGGTGAAGCTCAAGATAGCCTGGGGAATATCCGATGCGAACATGATAGTAAGGAAGCGCGTGTTAGAGCACGTAGGCTACTTCGATCCCAAGGTACAGATGATGGAAGATTCACACCTGATAAGCAGGATAAGGCGTTATGGCAAATTCCGGTTCTTCGTTGACAATATTGTAATGACGTCACCAAGGAAGTTTGAGAAGGAGAAACTGAGAAGAATATTCTTTAATTACTTCATATCACTTGTTATTCTGAAGCTCACAGGAAAGCTCAGCCACAAAAGATTAAGCAACGTAAGGTGAGTTAAAAGTTAAAAGCTGAAAACAATAATTACAACATCGCAGGGTGATTTTATCTACAGGCTGACAGGGGAAGGTAAGAAATACCTCAAGACGGGTCTCCCGGAAGAAAGGCTCATAAAGATAGTCAAGAAGCCGTTGACGGTGGCCGAGGCCAGGAAGAAGACACCAGACTTCAGCATAGCCCTGTCTTGGGCCAAGAAGAACAAATGGGTCAGGATAGAAAAGGGAAAGATAGTCATAGTCAAAAAGCCAACCAAGATAGAGGAGAGAGAAGCGCTCAGAAATATCGACTTGAAGAAGCCGGTAGGGGAACGGATGCTCCGTGTTCTGATAAGCAGGAAGCTGGTGGAAAAGGTCAGGAAAGACTCGTACAAAAAGATCAAGAAGATGGCTGGGAAGGAAGTCACCACCCTCAGCCCGGAGCTGATAAAGACAGGCATGTGGAAGCATGTGAAGATAAAGCCCTACAACGTAAGTGTCCGCGGCGAGAAACTATATCCCGGGAAAAGGCAGCCATACAACAGGTTCCTTCTGCAGGTCCGCCAGAAACTGGTGGAGCTGGGTTTCAGGGAGATGACAGGACCAGTAATAGAGAGCGAGTTCTGGAACTTCGATGCCCTCTTCCAGGCGCAGAGCCATCCCAGCAGGGACTGGGCCCAGACCTACACGCTGAAGAAGCCCAGACAAGGATTCCTGCCTTCGAAAAAGCTTGTGGAAAGGGTCAGCGCTGCGCATGAGAACGGCTGGAAGACAGGGAGCACCGGATGGGGATACAAGTGGGATCCCATGAAGGCCGCAAATCTCATGCCGAGGGCACACGGGACCGCATGCTCTGCGAGACAGCTTGCCAGGGGAGTGGATGTTCCAGGGAAGTACTTTGCCATTAAAAGGTGTTTCAGGCCGGATGTCATAGATGCAACGCATGGTGTTGAATTCAACCAGTGCGAGGGAATAATAATTGATGAGAGCCTGAACTTCGAGAAGATGCTGGGCATACTGAAGATGTTTGCCATTGAGATTGCAGGGGCTGTGGAGGTGAGGTTCTATCCTGACTATTATCCCTTCACGGAGCCTTCAGTACAGCTTTCGGCAAAGCACCCGCAACTAGGCTGGATAGAGTTCGCAGGCGCAGGCATATTCAGACCGGAGCTTACAGAACCGCTTGGTGTGAAACAGCCTGTACTGGCATGGGGACTTGGCATAGACAGGCTGGCAATGTGCAAGCTGGGGATTAAGGATATCAGACATCTATTCAGCCAGGACATAGACTGGTTAAGGAGACAGAGGGTGACGGTTTGATGCCAACGATAGAGGTAAACTACCAGGACCTGCAGACGCTTGTGGGGGAGCACATACCGCTAGACGTGCTCCAGGAAGAGGGCATCTTGTACGCCAAGGGAGAGATAGAGGAGATTGAGGGAGAAGTCCTAAAGGTCGACATAAAGGACACCAACAGACCGGACCTGTGGAGCGCAGAGGGGATAGCGAGAGAGTTGCAGGGAAGATACGGCACGAAAAAGGGCCTGCCTGCATATGCGGTGAAGCCCTCCGGTCTGACTGTAAAGGTAAGCCCCAAGCTGAAGAACATAAGACCTCTTACGGTCTGCGCGGTGGTGAAGAAGCTTAATATCACCCCCGATGTGCTCTCGCAGATGATACAGTTGCAGGAGAAGATCTCCGTAACCTTTGGCAGGAACCGGAAAGAAGTCGCGATAGGAGTTTACGACCTTCACAAGATAAAGGGCCCGATAAAGTTCACCTCGGTGAAGCCTGACGGCATAAGATTCGCCCCGCTGGAATTCAACCAGAAGATGACACCAGCAGAGATACTCAAAAAGCATCCGAAGGGATTGGAGTATGGCGGTTTACTGAAAGGTTTAAAGGAGTATCCGCTATTCATAGATTCCGCGGGAGAGGTACTTTCCATACCCCCAATAATAAACTCCAACCACACAGGAAAGATCAGCACGGCCACGGGGGACATTTTCATCGAGTGCTCGGGGTTCAACTTCAAGTTCCTTGTACCTGCGCTCAACACAATAGTGGCAGCACTCGCAGACAGGGGCGGGCAAATACAATCCGTCAGAGTGGACTACCCGGATGGTGTCAGGCACACCCCGGACCTGAGGCCGAAGAAGACAAAGGTCAATGTAGATTATGTCAAAGAGGTTTCCGGGCTGAAACTCAGCAGGGGCCAGATATGCGAACTGCTTGAAGAGGCCAGGTACGAGACCAGGCCCAAAGGCAAGTCCATAGAGCTGCTTTACTCCGCCTACAGGCAGGACATAATGCACCCACGTGATGTCATCGAGGACGTCATAATATCCTATGGCTACAACAGGATAAAGCCTGTCTTCCCGAAACTGGTCACAACAGGGGGTGTCAGTGACATCGAGAAGTTCAGTGATGCAGTGACAGACGTGATGATAGGCCTCGGATTCCAGGAAACGCTTTCATACATGCTGACAAACAAGAATGCCCTTTTCGGCAGGATGAACCTCCCTGAAGGAGACGTAGTCGAGATAGAGAACATAGTTTCATCCAACTGGTCGGTCTTCAGAAACTGGCTGATTCCCGCTAACATGGAGTTTCTAGCCAAAAACAAGCACAGGACATACCCCCAGAACATATTTGAGGTCGGGGACATCATCACACCCGACCGCGCAATGGAGACCAAAACCAGAGACCGCAGAAGGATTGCAGCATCATCTTCAGGGGCCAGAACGGGCTATGAATACATGGCGAGCGTTCTTGACGCACTGTTCTCTTCCCTAGGACTGGAATACCAACTTGTGCCTGCCAGACACCCGACATTCATAACAGGAAGGGTCGCAGAGATAAGGTATAACAGGAAGTCCGTCGGCATACTGGGCGAGATACACCCCAAAGTACTGAACAGCTGGGATATTGAGAATCCCGTGGTCTCATTTGAAATAGATTTGGGCAAGATTTTATGAAAAATGTATATTTCAAGATGCCGGTTTATGCAGCACTTTTCTTAGTGGCTATTACTCTGATAGCATCTTTTTTATGGACGTTCTCACACTAACATTCTTACTCTTCATCGTACTCTTGATTTTTCTCAAGTTTGATTACAGGAAAGGGGATGTCTACTATATTATTATTGCCGCAATACTCGGACCGATAGGAGAAATCATATGCGTCTATTTCGGTGTATGGAGTTACGCAAATCCGACTTTCCTCGGAATACCTATATGGCTTCCTTTAGCCTGGGGATTGGCTGTGCTTGCAATAAAGAGAATAGCTGTTATAATTTCAGAAATAAGAAAATAATTACCTTAGCCAGCCGAAGAGTCTGTGGCTTATTGCTGATCTCGGCCTGTAATTCTCACCGATAAGCCTGGCTGCTATGCTCATAATATGCTGTGATGCAGGAGACATGGGCTTGTGGACAAGAAGCGGTTTCTTGTTCGCTCCAGATTTGGGAACCTCAGGATCTTCCGGAACCTTTCCGAGTATAGGAGCTTCAAGGAAGTTTTCCACTGCCGGCAGTGAGAATTCATGCTTCTTTCCCCTGCACCTGTTAACTATCACCCCGAGATTATGAGTTCCGTACTTCTCGGCAAGGTTTCCGAGTTTAAGTGCATCTGTCAGTGCCGGCAATTCAGGATTTGTAACAGTTATCATCTCGTCTGCTGCCTCAATAGCTGAAAGTGCTTCCTTGCCCAGTCCTGCAGCGGAATCAACAATTATGAAGTCGCATCCGCCTACGAGCTTGTAGAAGATGTCGACGAGCTCATGGGAATTGGCTACCCTCAGCTTCTTCAGAGATATGTCAGAAGGCAGCACCGTGAAACCCGCCGGGTGGTAGTAAAGGGCATCGTTAAGCCTGGCATCTCCGTTAAGCACGTCCTGAAGGGTAACAGGGTAAAGGGGTATTCCCAGATGGATTCCAAGGTTGGCGGTTGTAAGGTTGCCGTCGATAGCTATTACGGATTTCTTGAAATTAGCAAGCGCGCTCGCAAGATTAGAGACTAGTGTGGTCTTCCCCACACCACCTTTTCCGCTTGCGACCGTTATTATTCGAGTCAT